>JAUYGX010000017.1 GCA_030690365.1 Bacteroidales bacterium
ACAGAATAGGATGATTATCTTTAGGTGGGCATACAATTAATGTTGCCTAGGGGAATTTCGTACTCCTATTCTGTCCCTATTTTCTTGTCTTAAATATAAATTATTTTAACTACTTATTCAATTTTGCAAACATACGAGGGGAAACCGTCGCGGATTACTCTTTTATGTGGTAGTATTCTTTTCAAATGGCATTGCGTTTACATGTACTTTAAACGTTAAACTTTCCCAGCCTTTCTACCCTCTTATTCCCCCGAAGGGGGAAACCGTCGCGGATTACTCTTTTATGTGATAGTGTTCTTTTCAAATGATATTGGTTTTTAATAGATGTAATTATCTTCTGACTTCCCCCGATGGCCCCGATATCCATCGGGGGGGTCCGACTTCTAACTCCCAACTTACTCATACCTCAACGATTCCACCGGGTTTTTGCGTGCTGCTTTAAAGATTTGCCAGCCTACCGTTAGAAACACAATGGCCAAGGTGAATATTCCTGCCAAAGCAAAAATCCACCAATTGAGCGTGGTTTTGTAGGCGAAGCTTTCAAGCCAGCTATTCATCGCCATATAGCTTATCGGACAAGCCACCACAAAAGCAATGACCACCCAACCGGTATAAATCTTAAGATGTTGAGCCATAATTCCCGAAACTTTGGCACCATTAATTTTACGGATGCCAATTTCTTTCACCTTCCGTTCCAGGTTGAAAGCCATCATGGCAAACAATCCCATAGCCGATAATATGATGGAAACCAGGGAGAACAGACTTAGTACCTCCATCAGTGTGTATTCTTTTTGATATACTTTTTGATAACTATCGGTAACAAACTCATACTGAAAAGGAACAGAAGGGTTTAGTTTTTCCCATTCAGCTTGTAATACCGAAAGGGCTTGTTTTTTCTTGTTGGGATCGATCCTGAAAAGGAAACAATGGCTAAAAATCTTTCGCGAAACCATCACCAGCGGTTTTTCCTTGACATACAAATTGGTATAATGAAAGTCGTCTACTACACCAATAATCTCACCCCATGGAAACATCTGTCCCATAAAATCAATTCTGAATGGCTTTCCAATGGCTTCCTCCGCATTTGCAAAACCCAAATGACCAAGTGCCATTTTGTTAATAATATATTTACCCGCTTGAGGTTTTGGTATTGCTTTCAGTGATTCGGGGATCTCCATTTTTCGGTTCTCCATTTGCCAGAGTTGAATGGTCTTGTGCTCCCAATCTAAACTCGTCGGTTTTCCCATATTTACTGTTCCGGCAATGGGTTTGATATGAAAGAATGAGAAAAAATTGGTGTCGATGCACAGGATATTGATGGTTTTGGTCTGATTTGATTCTTCCCGCCCCAGTTGATAGGGGAAATTGTCGGTTACAATTCCGGCAGGTTCTTCCATCACAGCACTTACTTCCATTATTTCGGGATGCGTAAGCAATCGTTCCTTGTATGTTTCATATGTGCTTATGGATGGCCAAGGGTTGTCTGGCATCACGATTAGATCGGCATTTTGAGCATCAGGATGTAGCGAATTGATGTGGTGAATTTGCTTTTGGAGTGTCAGAGTGGCCATGATTGCTATAATGGATAACGCAAGCTGGAGGATTACAAAAACCTTAAAGGAGTATCGTTTTTTTAAGGCGCTTATAAATAGAAGTTGACTTTTCCTATGAAATAAAAATGGCCACATTACGATCGAGCAGACGATGATCAGGGTGATAAGGGCAAGAACACCTATTTCAAACGATGTGATTTGCGTTAAAGCGTGGAAACTAAATTCCATAGAAAAGTAATGGGCCATCAGATAACCCGCCAGAATATAAACCGTTGATAAAATCAAGGTTTCTTTAAGGGAATCGATGATCAGGCTGCGAGGCGTGGCTCCGTGAATAATCTTAATTGTATAGTTTTTTTGCTCTTTCAGGAACTGTACAAAGTTCAGGTTGGCAAAATTGATAAAGGCAATGAAGAGAATGATCAGCAGGCTGCTTGCCAACAGTATCAATGAGCGGATACTCCCGTTTTGTTCGAGTTCGCGCGACTTATGGCTTTTGAGATGAATATCAGGTAAGGCTTGCAGATTGGCAATTGGATGATAATCCGTTTCCGCGAATTCCTTGTCCCATTTTGTCTGGATGGCAGCGGTTAATTCCTCGGGATTGACTCCAGGTACTAAAAGTAAATAGGTGTAATCCAAAGAGTTTTCTTGATTTTCATTTTGAGAACAAAGTATATCAGCATTAAAATGAGAATTTTCGGGAAAATCATATAAAACACCCTGAACAGTATATGTTCTGACAACACCTTCCTTTTGGTGGGCAATTTCGATTTGCTTGCCCAACACATCAAGGCTTCCAAAGTATTTTTGAGCCAATGATTTGGTGATTGCAATTTGACCTGGTTTGTTAAAAATCGCTTTAGGGTTGCCTGTTAATAGTTTAAAATCGAATACGTTAAAAAAAGAACTGTCGACACTGAACACTTTTTTTGAATAGAAGGTTTTCTCATCGATGGTAACGATGGCATTTCTATATGAAGACAACCGGATCACGTCGGTAATTTGGGCGAAATCATCTTGAAGATTTGAGCTCATTCCGGTGAAAGTTCTCGCATCGATCATCGAACTAATTCCGGTATTTGTATTGAGTGTGAGCCGGTAAATACGATCTGCCTTGGAGTGAAACCGGTCGTAGCTCAGTTCTACCCGAATAAATGAGTAAACCAAAAGCAAACAGGCAAAAGCTATTGAAAGGCCCAGTGCGTTTAAGCTAAACCACAGCCGGTTTTTTTTGATTCGTTGTAAAAGATGCTTCGTATTCATTTTTACTTTTTTTTACTTTTCTACCCTCTTATTCCCCCGAAGGGGGAAACAGTCGCGGCTAACTCTTTTATTGAATAGTGTTCTTTTAAATTGATATTTGTTTCTAATTAGTGTTATTAACTTCCAACTTCCCTCGATGACCCCGATGACTATCGGGGTCCAACTTACTCATACCTCAACGAGTCCACCGGGTTTCTCCGGGCAGCCATAAAAGTTTGCCAGCTTATAGTGATTAATGCAATGGCCAGGGCAAATAGTCCTGCCAAAGCAAAAATCCACCAACTAATGGTAGTTTTATAAGGGAAATTCTGTAACCATCTGTCCATGGCGTAGTATGCTATGGGGCAGGCGATAATAAAAGATATGGCTACCCATTTCACAAAGTCTTTATTGAGCATTTTAACAATTTCAAGAACCGTTGCACCATTTACCTTGTGTATTCCAATTTCTTTTATTTTCTGCTGGTTATAAAAAACAGACATGGCGAAAATCCCCATCACAGAAATGACGATCGAAAGCAATGCAAAATAACTAACTATGATGGCAGTCCTCTTTTCGCCATCATACCAACTTTGTATGGTTTCATCAAAAAAACCATAATCGAAAGGCATGTCTTCGGTTAACCCTGAATAAGTTTTTTTTACATGGTCAAGGGTTGTAATTAAGCCATTTCCATCCAGTTGAACCAATATCTTCCACGGATATTCTTCTTTTCCGAGTTGTCGTATCATCACCATCCCCAGTTCAGTATGCAGCGACCGGAAATTGAAGTTATCGACAATACCAAGAACCGGTATTTCTTTATTATGGAATTGAAAAGACTGAGGCAATGAATCAAGCCCCAGTTTGCTAATTGTAATTTGATTGAGCCATATACCTTCTGTAGAATAAGATGTGCCGGTAGAGGTAATGTGCATTCCCATCATGGGGAAAAATGAAGAATCAACAACAAATTCCTGGAAGCTCACAGGCTTGTCATTGTAAATAAACGATTGGTTGTTGCCTCCATCAATAGGAGTGCCCTGAACAAATGAGACCCTTTTTACGCCGGGAATTTTACTCATTTCATTTTTAAAACTTTGTATTTCTGTCGGATTTATATTGTTATCGAACCAAACAATATTGGTGGTGTTAAAGCCAGGGTCAAAGTTACGCATAAAAGCTGTTTGCTTTGAAATGAGGATTGTTGCGATTACCAGGATGATAACCACAGTGTATTGGAAGGCGATGAGTATTTTGGAATAAACGCTTTTGTTTTTTCGCCTAAAGCCTCCTTTGATTACCTCTACGGCCTGTAACCTGGTAATGATTGAAGCCGGTACTATACCTGAAACAACACCGACTACCACTACAAAGAGCAAGGTAAGTGCCAGGGTGTCAGTGGTAAATTGGCCGGAGAGGTTTAACTGTGTTTTAAGTAAATCATTTAATATCGGCTCGGCCAGGAAACTGCCCAAAACAGCGAGTACAAGAGCAATAAGACACAGTGAAATGGATTCGATAACATGTTGAACAATAAGCTTTTGCCGGCTGCTACCATGGAGTTTTTTAATGGCTATTTCTTTTGCCCGCATTCCCGATTGGGCAATGGTCAAATTCATGTAGTTGATGATGGCCAATACCAATATGAGTATCACTATAGCAAATAAAATGGTAATTAGTGTTTGGCTGTTATGCTCAATGCCTCTGCCTTTTTGTGCGCTAAAATAGTTATCCATCAAAGGTTCAAATACAACTGTTTTGGTGCGCTCATTCTGGTACATCCAATAATCCTTCTTAAATAATTCCAGAACCTGTGCTGCCTTAGAGGGCAAATCGGTATTGGGTTTTGCCAGAAAGTAGAGGCCAAAAGAGCTATTTCCGAAACTGGTCAACAAATCGGGCCACCGCCAAAAATCAGCTTGCGACCTAAAGTTTATTATGGCATCACACTTGCTAAAATTCGATTTTTTTGAAATATCTTCCACCACTCCGTCCACCATACAGGGTATCCCGTCAATGGTAATTTGCTTGTTTAAAGGAGATTCCTGTCCGAATAATTTATTTGCAAATTCCTGACTTAGCACAACCGAATTTCGTGTTTTGAGTGCCGTTTGCAGATCGCCTTCAATCAATTTGAATGAAAAAATATGGAAGAAAGTAGAGTCGGCCAGCAAGTAGTTAAACTTAACCTTTACATTGTCGGAGGTTATCAGGACACCATTATTATCTGAAATCCGTGTATAGCATTCAATTTCGGGAAATTCTGTTTGCAGCCAAAGGCCAACTGGAGGGGCGAAGCTGCCATAGTTTTCATTTGTTAATCGAAATATTCGCTCCTTGTTTTTCTGTAATGCATTGACTGACAACTCATTTTTGATATAAACGCTTAACAGGATAACAAAAGTCAACGATATAGTGAAGCCGATAACAGTTACTGTGGTGTATAACTTGCTGTTAAGCAAATGCCGGGCAAAGGATTTTAGATTTTTTAGCCGCATAATGTTATGATTTGGACGTATGGTTTCTTACAGCGCCAGAATTAACTTTCAGTCGTGATCCGCATTGACATTCTCCATGATGATTTGGCCGTCAAGCAAGTTAATGGTGCGGTGTGCAAAACCGGCATCGCGTTCGGAGTGTGTTACCATAATGATGGTAGTGCCTTCCTGGTTTAATTCCGATAAGAGGTTCATAACCTCCAGTCCATGTTTTGAATCCAGGTTTCCGGTAGGCTCATCGGCCAAAATTAATCCGGGATTGGCTACTACGGCTCGTGATATGGCAACGCGTTGTTGTTGTCCGCCAGAAAGTTGCTGAGGAAAATGGTTGGTGCGGTGTCCTATTTTCATGCGCTGCAAGACTTCTGTAACCCTTCTTTTTCGCTCCGATGCTTTCATTTTAAGGTACAACAAAGGGAGCTCCACATTGTCGTAAACGCTCAACTCGTCGATCAGGTTAAAACTCTGAAATACAAAACCGATGTTTCCTTTACGGAACTCAGTGCGGTCTTTTTCTTTCAGGCGGGTGACGTCGGTTCCTGCGAAAGCATAGGTTCCTTCCGTTGGATTATCCAATAGTCCAATAATGTTGAGCAATGTTGATTTTCCACAACCAGAGGGCCCCATGATGGCTACAAATTCGCCTTTTTTAACGTGCATGTCCACTTTGTTCAATGCGTAGGTTTCAACCTCTTCGGTACGAAACACTTTTTCTAATTTTTCAGTTTTAATCATTGTTTTTAATATTAGTGTTTATATTTTTTTCAAACTTCCCTTTAGGGGATTCCGGCCTTTCTACCCCCTTATTCCCCCGAAGGGGGAAACTGTCGCGGCTTACTCATTTATATAATAGTATTCTTTTCAAATGATATTGGTTTTATGAGTGCTTCTAACTTCCCTGCCTACCGGCAAGCAGGTAACTTTTAACTTTTCCAGCCTTTCTACCCCCTTATTCCCCCAAAGGGGGAAACTGTCGCGGCCTAATCTTTCATGTAATAATAACCTTTTCAAATCACGTTGGTTTTTAATAGGAACAATAAACTCCTGACTTCCATCTCCAGACTTATTCATATCTCAACGAATCCACCGGGTTTTTGCGGGCTGCTCTCCAACTGTACCAACTCACGGTAAAAAGTGCCACCGTAAAAGCCAATATCCCGGCCAATAAAAACATCCACCAACTTAGGTTAGTTCGATAGGCAAAATTTTGCAGCCACCGGTCCAATACAAAATAGGAGATAGGCACTGCTATACAAAAAGCGATGAAAATCCATTTTACAAAGCTCATATTGAGCATGGTGACAATTTCCGATACTTTGGCTCCATTTATTTTTCTGATCCCGATTTCCTTCACGCGGTATTCGCACATAAAGATGATAAGCCCCAATGCACCGATGATCGAGATAATGATGGAGATCATACAGAAAATAAAAATCAGTTGTGCCTGTTTCTCTTCCTGTTTGTACTGTGCATCGAGTTGTTCATCCAGAAATGAAACCTTGATCGGAACTTTGGCTTCAAATTGAGCATATATGCCCTTAATATGATCTAAGGTAGCCCCCAGGTTTCCCTCGCCAATTTTCAGGCTCATGCGGTTATGCCGCGCTTTGGTCAGCCAAAAAGCCATGGGTTCGACTTCTTCGTGCAGTGAAGCATATTTCATGTTTTTGACAATTCCGATAAGCGTTCCCTTAAAATCGAAGCCGGGAATGATTTTACCCAGATAGCCTTCCTTCCAGTTAAATTCATCCAGTGCTTTTTGATTGAAAATAAAGTTGTTTTCGTCGGCTTCGATGTTCGACGAAAAGGTATTTCCTTCGGTAATTTCAAATCCCATAAATTTCAAATACCGTTCATCCACAGGCCAACATTTAAAGCTGACCTGTTTTCCGTCAATTTCCCTGCCCCAGCCCATGCCAACACCTCCCGGCACAAATTGCGAATAGGCATAATCCTTGATGTTTGGGTTTTTCATCATTTCATCTGTAAAGGCTGTTTCCTGGTTTCGTATCGCAGAAGTAGTTTCCAGCACGACGATGTTTTCTTTATCGAAACCAAGATCGAAATTCTTTAGATAAGAGATTTGTTTTTCGATAAACAACACTCCCAGGATCAACAAAATGGAAATAGCATATTGAATAACGGTTAGTATCTTGCCCGAATAGGAGTGTTTTGCCGAAAAAGTAATCATCCCTTTTAGGGCCATGGCAGGTTGAACGCCTACAATAATGCGTGAGGGATAAATTGAAAATACGATGCCAAGCAGGATGAATAGTAGCAAACAAGCCAGAAGCAGGGGCTTATACCTATACAAGTTCAGTTCGTACCCAAAAATATCCGGCCAATAGTGTACGGTGAGAAAGCAGATGAGAATGGCCAATAAAAAAGAGAGGGTCATAAGTACTACTGATTCAATGCCTAACATCACCAATAGTCTGAGTTTCGATTCGCCAACGATTCGCCGCATGTTGATCGACCGGATTAGTTTGGGCGCATTGGCAATGGCAAAGTTGAGGTAGTTGATAAAGGCCATTAGAAGGACCAGAATTGCTACAAGAATGAGTGTTTTGGCAAACACAAGATTTCCATTTCCTCCTTGACTATCGAAATGGTAATCTTTGAGTGGGGTAAAAGTAAAACTGATTTTGGCATCAGGGTAATCTTTAATCAGATTCTTTATCGCCTGGATTTCGAGTATTTTACTGTTTATCAAGGACATGTCGGCATTGGGTACCACCTTAAAAAAATGAACAAAACTGTATTCTGACCAATCATTTATCCAATCTGTTGTAGGATATGAGCAAAACGCATCATATTTAAAACTGGTATTTACAGGCAAATCATAATAAACTGCTTCAATAATATAGGGTTCCTTATCATTGGCCAGGAGAGTTCTTCCGACAGGATCATCGTTTCCAAACACTTTTTTTGCTGCCCTTTCGGAGATGATCATGCTGTTTTTTGTCCTTAAAGGATGTTGGTTCCCGCTTTTAATGCGGAGGGTAAAAATATCGGTAAAAGTGGAATCAACTGCCCGGGTATTTATTTCAAAATTACTGAGAGGATCCGATTCCTTTACATAATTTGAAGGTCCCCAGGCAAAAGAGCACTGGCTTTCGAATTCTGATAAATTGTCGCGGATAACATCGGCCATGGGATTGGGAAGAAAGGAGGTGACCTGTTTCTGCCCTTCACTTTCCATCACTAAGTTCAATCTATAGGTCCTTTCGTAGTCCTTGTTGAACCGATCGTAGGTAAACTCGTTGAATACGTATATGGCCAGGAGCATAAATGCGGCAAACGAAACCGATAATCCAATCAGGTTAAACACGGTTATTTTACCCGATTTCCTTAAGTTTTTAAAAATATATTTAAAATGCTGTGTCCTCATAACCAGTCTTTTTACTTTTTTCTATTTCTATTTGAATACAATTCGTTCACTATCACCAAAGTTTTCGTATCCCGACACAATTACCTGTTCGCCAGGAGCAAGGCCTTCGATCATTTCGTAGTATTTTGGGTTTTGGCGTCCTATTTTTATCATCCGTTTTTCGGCCGATGATCCATCTGGTGACAGCACAAAAATCCACTGACCGCCAGTTTCCTGGAAAAAATTACCACGTGGCAGAAGTAGCGACTCGATTGGGCTACCTAGCTGTAAACGTGTGTAATAAGTTTGCCCTGTACGCATATTGTCGGGTCTTTCTCCATTAAAAACCAATTCAACCGAAAAACGGCCTTCGCGCACATCGGGAAGTACTTTCCTGATTTTAAGCTCAAACTCCTGGCCCTGGCGTTCGAGGATGGCAGTTAACCCAACTTTCACCTTGTCTATGTAGTGTTCGTCGATCTGGGCCACCACTTTGTACGAAGTGAGTACATGGATCTGGCCAATCCGGCCCCCGTTGGGTATCGACTGTCCTATTTCGGCATCCAGCACGGTGAGCTGTCCATCCACAGGGGCTATTACATTCAGGTTGTCCTGGCGTTGGCGCACCAGTTTCAGGTTTAAATCCATGTTGCGAAGGTTGTCTTCCATTTGCTTTATTTGGATAGAACGGTAAATGGAATCCTGTCGTTGTCGTTCCATGTAGAGGTCATAACTACGTTCGGCATATTGATAATCTTCTTCGGATTTAAGGAATTCCTCCTCTGAAATCAGTTTGTCGTTATATAAGGATTGGTTTTGTTCATAAGTTCTTTTTTTGCGCCTGATGTCGAATTCGAGGTTGAGCAGTTCGCGTTTTATCTGAAGTTTTTCCTGTTCCATGGTGACCATGGTATTGCGAAGGAAGTTGTTTTTTTCGGCCAGTTGCGATTCGCTGTTAAGAATACTCAAACTCAGGTCGGGGTTGCTCATACGCAGGATGATGTCTCCGGCTTTTACCATTTCGCCTTCTTCAACTACTTTCTCTTCCACCCGTCCGCCTTCGCGCACATCCAGAAAAATAGTGGCGATGGGTTCCACATTGCCGGTAACGGTAATATAATCATGAAAAATGCCTTCGGAAACAGTTTCGATGGTCAGTTTCTCTTTGTCTGCCCTAAAAGTGGATACATTCCCGGCGAAGAAGGCTTTGTACACCAATGCCGAAAACACCAACACGCCGGCAGCTATATACAGGTGTTTCTTTTTAATTCCTTTTTTCTTTTGGATGATGATGTCCATGATATTTTAGTTTTCTTTTAACCTTTTTAATTTCAATGTTTTATTTAGTAATTTGCAATCTTTTCAGGCTTTTCTCACCCCCTTATTCCCCCGAAGGGGGAAACTGTCGCGGCCTACTCTTTTCAATGGTTTTATTCTATTCAAATGAATTTGGTTTTAAAACAGATGCTATTTACTTCTGGCTTTTCACCCCCTTATTCCCCCGAAGGGGGAAACTGTCGCGGCCTACTCTTT
>JAUYGX010000025.1 GCA_030690365.1 Bacteroidales bacterium
GGGACAAAATTTACCCGTGATTACCAATGCAGAACCCGGGAAGCTGAGTTTTTTCAAATGGGGACTGGTACCCTTCTGGGCAAAAGACCCTAAAATTGGCAACAAACTCATCAACACCCGGGCGGAAACTATTTTGGAAAAACCTTCGTTTAAAGCAGCTTTTACACGCCGACGTTGTCTTATTCCGGCCAACGGTTTTTTTGAGTGGAAAAAGGAAAAGCAGAAAACCCCTTTTCGTATTTTTCTAAAAAATGAAGACCTGTTTGCCATGGCAGGACTTTGGGAAACCTGGCAGGACAGTAAGAACAAGGTGCTTCACACATTCTCCATCATCACAACAGCTCCCAACCCACTCATGAAAACCATCCACGATCGCATGCCGGTAATCCTGACCCGAGAACACGAAAAGGTGTGGCTTACGGAAAACGATCCCGCCATACTCAGTTTGCTGTTAACTTCCTACGGAAACGATGAAATGGAGGCCTATGCCATTGGAAACGAAATCAACTCTCCGGTCAACAACCACGAAGCACTCATCAATCCCAAACAGCCCGAAAGTCCCATGCTGCCATTTTAGTTCATCTGTTCCTGATGGCCCAACATTTTTTAAAAATGTAAATCCGCTCTCCAGGGCAAATATCCATTAACTTTGTTGTAAATTTAAATTCTCCTCAACCATGAAAACTTTCTTTAAAATATTGGCCGTTATTATTGTAATTCTGTTGTTGGCAATCATTTTATTGCCTTATGTGTTTAAAGGAAAAATAATTGAACTGGCTAAACAGGAGATCAATAAACAGGTAACAGCCCAGGTGGATTTTACAGATATTGATTTTACACTCATCCGAAGTTTCCCAAATTTCAGTTTAACAATTGACAATATGAGTGTAGTAGGAAAAGGTGATTTTCAGGGTGATACCCTGGCCTTTATTTCAGGTACCTACCTGTCGTTCAATATGATGGATGTGTTCGGAGGAAATTATGAAGTTTCAAAAATCAGTTTAAACAGACCCCGGATATTTGTTTGGGTAAAACCCGATGGCAAAGCCAATTACGACATCGCAGTGCCGACAGAATCTACTGAAAACACATCCACAGAAACAGAAGAAACCGACAATTTCAGCATTCACCTAAACATGTTTGCCATTGTGGATGGTCGGTTAACCTACCGTGATGATGAAACTCAAATGCGTGTTGAGATGACTGGCATCAACCATACCCTTCACGGGGATTTAGGTGCAGCCCGAACCACGCTTTTTACACAAACGTCGTGCTCGGCCCTAACCGTGGGATATGAAGGAACCAACTATCTCAATAGTGTTGCCCTGCGTTATCAGGCCAACCTGGATGCCGACCTGGAGAACAGCATTTATACTTTTGGAAAGAACGAACTTGTGATCAATAATTTAAAATTAAACTTTGATGGATCGGTAAGCATGCCAGAGGAAGGAATCAATATGGTACTTACCTACAATGCACCGTCTACCGAATTTAAAGAATTGCTATCGCTGATTCCTTCGGTTTACCTGAAAGATTATCAGGGATTGGAAGCCACGGGCAAATTTTCGCTGAATGGTGCTGTAAACGGGCTTTATACCGAAAACAGATACCCTTCGTTTTCATTAAATCTGGAGGTACAGAATGCGACCTTGAAATATCCTGAATTGCCACGTAAAATCACCAATATTGGCCTGAAAACAGCTATAAAGAGTCCTGGTGGCGATCTCGATCAGGTGGTGGTAGATGTGCAAAGTATGCACCTTGAAATGGGTAAAAATCCGGTAGATATCAAGTTGAAACTCGCTACACCCATCTCCGATCCCAATATCGACTGTAATCTGAAAGGAAGCCTGGATCTGTCCACTGTAAAAGATTATTACCCCATCGATAGCACCGATCTGCTAAATGGATACATGATGGCCGATATCACTTTAAAGGGTAAATTATCTTCCATCGAAAATCAGCAGTACGACCAATTTTTAGCTATGGGATCGATGGTGATGAAAGGAATTGAATACGCTTCTCCGAACTTTAAAAACCCGGTAACCATCTCACAGGTGCAGCTTAATTTTTCACCTCAGTACATCGACCTTGTTACTTTCGACCTGAAAACAGGTAAAAGCGACCTACAGGCCAGTGGTAAACTGGAAAATTACCTGGCTTATTACCTCAAAGATGAAACCCTCAAGGGCAACATGAATGTTAAATCAAGCTATTTTAACCTGGACGATGTAATGGACACCACCACACCGGAACCGGATGAAATTGGTGCTTCAACACCTGAAACAGGAACGTTGGCAACTGTGGATACATCGGCTCTGGTACCTGAAATACCCGGCAACATCCATTTTCTACTTATCACCAACTTTGAACAGTTGATTTACGACAAGTTGGACATGAGACAGGTTACGGGCAGGTTGCTGATGGCAGATAAAAAACTTCAACTACAAAATCTGAGCATGAATATTTCAGGAGGAGAAATGATTGTTTCGGGAGACTATTCAACTACCACGCCAAAAACAGCCCTGTCTACGCTCAAATTAAATCTTAATAACCTGGATATTCCAACAGCATTTAAGCAGTTTGCCTTTTTCAGAACCTATCTGCCTCTGGCCGAAAAGGCTACCGGAAAGTGCAGTGCGATACTGGATTTTACTACCGCTCTTGATGCAGGATTAATGCCCATTTATCCTACGCTCAACGGAAAAGGATGGATGAGTGCCAATAACCTCAAGGTAACAGGCATGAATACATTGGTAAAAGCCGCCGAATTATTGCATTATGAAGAACTGGCCAATCTAACCCTTGAAAAGGTCCTGGTGGAATTTAAATTCGTTGATGGCAAGTTGATAGTCGATCCGTTCGACTTGAAATACCAGGGTGTAAAAGGCACATTACAAGGCTGGACTGCCCTTGACGGGAAAATTGGTTATGATATGTTAGTAGAAATCCCACGTAAAAAGCTGGGTTCTGATGCCAATCAATTGCTTGATAATTTGGTGGGTGAAGCCAATAAATTGGGTGCCAATTTCAGCATAGCAGACAATATTCCATTCGCATTGGTTATTGGAGGGACGCTTGAAAACCCCACTGTTTCTGTGAGACCCGGAAAAGGCTCATCAAAAGAAACGGTGAAGGAAACGGTGAAAGAAGTGATCAACCAGGAGATTGATAAACAGAAAGAAAACCTGAAAGCCGAAGCACAAAAGTTAATTGAAGATGCTGATAAACAGGCTTCAAAAATCATTGCCGAAGCAGAGAAACAGGCCGCTGCCTTGCGTCAAAATGCTGTTCAAGCTAAATCGAAACTGATGGATGAAGCCAAAAAGCAAAGCGACAAACTCATTGCCGAAGGCAAGAAAAATGGGATGTTGGGTGAAATGGCGGCTAGAAAAGCTTCAGCAACCGTTATGAGTGAAGCTGAAAAGCAGGCTCAGAATGGCATACATGAAGCCAACAAACAGGCTGATGCCATTGTAAACACGGCCAAAGCCTCCGCTGTAAAAATCAAAGCTGATGCGAGGAAAAAGGCAGATGAGATGCGAAAGTAGAGAATGGTTTTACCTGCCTTCCACTCCTGAATAACAGTATCCGGCTGATGAATACCACTATATCTTCTACAACTATTTCTTCACCCACTTCCCTTTTTTAAACATCTGATTCTGGTTATAAATCCGGTAGAAATAAATCCCTGATGGAAGGTGGGTTGGGGTGAAAATACATAGGTTAGCATAAACACGTTCCAACAGCACCCGCTGACCTGTGCCATCCAACAGCTCTATCCAGGCATCGGTTGTGTTTTCGGGCAAGGCCACCATAATCCGGTCGGTACCGGGATTGGGGTACACCTTTATTTGATTGGCAAAGACAGGTGAGTCGTTGATTTTTACCCACACATGCTGATTTTCGTAAGCTCCCATATCAATGCGGTTGCCAAAGATGCGGGGGGTTCCGGCTAAATCCAACTCAGGGAGGAAAAGTCCTGTAGTATCAGGTGTACCAGTGTTGATACAGGGGGAATTGTCTTGTAAGGACCAGTCAGCCAAGGAGGCGTCATAAGCCAAACCAACTCCATCTGTGGGATTAACAAACATTGGGTCGATATTTATATTCGCAACCCCGGGGTACCCATTCATCACATCAGAATAGCCAACGTCCAGTAATTCTGTATCAGTACTCCGTATTTGGGGATTGCCGGGGTAGGTGGACACGTTGTTCCATAGAATGCTGTTAATAAGTAATTTACCATCAGCAAGTATATAGACAAAACCCGCGCAATCTGCAGGGGTTTCATTATAGGCTATGGTGTTGTTCATATATCGACGATTCGCATCAAACCCGGACAGTATTGCCTCACCATGATTATTGCAAATCAAATTATTACTTACCGTTGATTGAAAATAGGCATCCTGGATGCCTCCACATACCCCTTTATTATTAAACACTTTATTAAAACAAATAGATGCATAACCCGTGTAACCAAGTGCAAAAATTCCTGCACCCGTACCTCCCATAACAGGAGGATTCCAGGAATAAGCCAAATTATAATTAATCAGATTATTTTCAATGAATAAACTATCTGCCTCCCACACATAAATTCCACCCCCTATAAAGTGACCTACATTTTTTTTGATGTGGCAATTTTTAATTGAGATGTATTGAGCGTTTTGACAGAAAATTCCGGCTCCATTTGTTTTAACCCGCCCATTGGAAATCAGAGAGTTTTCTAATATTATACTACCAAAATCGTAAGCATAGATATTACCTCCGTTGTTTTTCTGGTTTTCAGGGGACCAGGGCCCACCAGACACAGCTTTCCCATTTTCAATTCGGCAATACTTAAAAATGGAGGTGTCGTTTGCAGCACGGGGCAGCAACCTGATTCCGTGCCATCCACCTGTAGTAGTGGAAGTGTCGCTGTGAAGGTAGGTGTCCAGGTGGGTGAACACGATGCTGTCGGTTGGAGTACCGATGGCCCTGATGGTACCATAAGACTGAATACTGAAATAGCCTAGTATATGAACAAAAGTACCTGGCAAAACAGAAAGGGTAACATTGCTGTCAATCAGTACATTACCAGTAATTTCGAGGGTGTCAGCCGACCAGGTGGTGTCGCTGGAGATGCGGCCTTGAAATTGCGGAGTTTGGGAAAAAAGCGTTGTTGCCTGCAATAATCCACCTAAGATAAAGATAAAAATGAACTTTTTTTTCATAAACAAATATTAAAGTTACTCCCGGGAGCTGATAAGCTCCGGGAGTAAAAAGTGTAAGAATCAGTCTGGCAAAGGGATATTTACTCTAATGGCATAATATACTGTATACCTATGCTCGTAATAGTATTCGCCTCCGGTTAGCGGTTCGGTTGGTGTCCAAACGTTCACATCCCTAAAGGCGTAGCCATGAGGACGACCTCCCAGGCCTGTTGTGTGGGGCACAACCTGGTCATCGTAAGTATAAATAATGTTATGCAGGTTGTTTAAATAGAAGGTTAACTCTTCATTCTCCAATATGGGTGAAGGAAAGGCGGTTGATTCTTCATAATAAATTAAATAATCAACGTTGGTTTCAGGATTTAAATTATCAATGTCCGGATAATCACCAAATTGGACATACCTCTGTTCGGCTGGCTCTAAAAATGACCCCGGTGTAAAATATTCAAAAAACGGGTTGTTAAGGCGGTTGGTCAATTGTTGCCCTGCATCGGAATGGTACAATAGGTAACCATCAATTCTTCCAAGATTATTGCCGAAATACCAGTCGTCATATGAATAAAATGGTGCATAGTTGCCACCATAATAAGTACCAATGCCTATAGTCAGCATAAAAGCTGCTTCATTGTTGTTACTGCTCAATAATTTTAAACCGGCAAAAACAGGTATTACTTCAGGGTTGGCTATAACATACTCAATACTATCAACATCACTCAGAATTTCGTTGTACATGACATTAATATCATAATACTCTGCCATCCCGGAACCATTTAACGATAGCGTGTAGTAGGTGCTGTCTTTGTAGATTAGCTTATAAGGTTCCTCTGTCCGGGCTTTTTCTACATTGAAGTTAGTTTCCATATACCACTCGGCTTCGGATAAAGAAATGGGGGTCCAGGCCACGCTCTCCGCTGTTTAGCTTCTGGTTCATATCCTGGAGCTTGTAATATACCTGCCACTCGAAATCGGTATATTGCTGCTCCACCACGGTGTTATTCTGCACGGCATCCGTGTTTTTTTTACATGCGTGAAATAAAGTGGCCGTTAAGCCTGCAAATAGTAATACAATTAAATATTTCTTCATTGTTTTAAAATTTAAAATTAACAAAAATTGTCATGTTTCGTTGTTATTTTTCATGCAACCTGACAAAGGGTAAGCAGGCTAAACTTATCTGCCTTTATCGGTTGACCAAAATGCATTACTTTTGCCGGTGCCTCCTTTCATGATTATTTTGAACCTTAGTTGTGTTCGTGTTCAAGGATATAATGACAAGGAGGTTTTTATTGCCCACCGTTTTGGTGGCCAGAACCTGAGAATTCGTGAAAATGATTTGATTGTCCGAAAGGGATGAACAGTTTACCCCCCCCCCAGTTTAATATATTAATAAACAGACTGTTACGAATTTTGATAAAATTTAAAAATGCCCATAAAATCAAGCGTCTTTCCCGGTTTACCGGAAACAGTTTTAAAAAAAAATTTGTCGTTTTAACGGACATACAAAGTTTTTGTTGGTATGATAATCTTGCGTTATTCTGTTTTTTGAATCTTGTTTTGAGACATTCAAAAGACAAATAAACTTGTTGGGGACGAAGATATAAAAGATTTTGATTGGTTGAACAAGAAAAATCGGTTTAAAAGAACTTTTCCAAAGTTTCAAATCTTAGAAAACCTACTTCTCCACCACCACTTTGCCCGCTCCCAGTAAGTCGAAGTCGTTGTTCATCAGCTTCCAGTAATACAATCCGTTTTCCAGGTTTGGAACGGGAATACTGTTTCCGGTTGATTGGTTTGTTTTGATCAACTCGCCCAGGTTGTTGTACCATTCGATGGTGAGCATGATGCTATCAGGGTTTTTCCATTCGATGGAATCGGCTTCCGGAAACCGGATTCCGGATTCTGTTATTACATCGATGTCGTCACCACGGGACGAAACACGCGTATTTTCAACCAGCTTTTCAAGGGTCTCATTGGGTGCATAGGTGGCCAGTATTTCATCGGAAATCTCCAGATCGACTTCGTTTTTCTGATTAATTTCCTGAGAATGACTGTTGTAAGAAAGCAATGGAATGGCCATATCAGTTTTTTCAGGAAGTACAGATTTACCCCCGTTCTCAACAGAGATGGAGTCGGTAGAGGAAAGTGCCAGTTTGTTTTCAGATGGGTTTTCGTTGTTGAAAATTCCGGGGATATTTATAACGAGCAAAATGATGGCTGAGGCCGCCGCCAGCAGGGCTACATAGTGCCAGGGTTTTATGGATTTATGCATGGGGAATGCTATTTCCCCTGTTTCTTTAGTGAGTTCGGCCACCATCATGACCTCTCCGGCACATTGGGGACAGAAGTCAAGGTGTTTTCTAAGCCGATCGTCAAGTTGCGATAGTGTGCCACCCGCCATGGCTTCGGCACACTGGGCAATTTCTTCTTCCGATAGGTGAATCAGAGTTTCCATAGTTCATTTAGTTGGGAGTAGTTTGTTGGTTCATCGCCGACATTTCACACAAAATGCCCAGACTCTCACTGGTGTGCAGGCTACCGCCAGAGCTGTTCAGTCGTGCCAGCAGAATCTCCATCTGTTTGTTCAGCCACATCCTCACCGCATCCCCCTTTACATCTTTACCTTCCACCAGGTTCACAGCCTGTGCCATTCGCTCAAAGGCATCCCCTTTGGCCATTTTTTGGTGCGTTGTTAAAATTTGCCTGAGTTGCTGCGAATGGATACTGCCGTAGAGCTGGTAATCTTCAGCCGTGGGCAAAAGTCCAAAATAGTATTTTAAAAACAGGGTTACTTTGGCTGCAGTACCGTTAAAAAACAGCAATGCCTGTTCATAACGAATGATTTCGTTTTTTAGCACCAACGATTTTTCAGTTTCATAATCCAGGCTGAAAGTTTCCTTGGGATGACTTTGCTCATTTTCAACCACTGAATACCAATGCCGGTTTTCTTTGCGGATTACCTCACACACCATCCGGTTGAGGACGGCAACACAGTAAGTATTAAACGATGATTTACCCTGAAAAGCACCCATTATTTTTTCTTTTTGCCTGATGAATTTCTCCAAAACAATCATGGCCACGTCTTCCTGTTCGCGGGCAGGAACCGCCTTTCGCGTAACATATTTCCTTACAACAATCTCGGCCGTGTGGCTGATTTGTTGGATAAATTCATCAGAATCTAATTGTATGTTGCCAGAAAGTGTATTTTTTGAAAACATTTTGCAAAAATAAGGATTTTACTCAACCGGAACAGGCCAAAATTAGAGGGCCGTTCCCTAAATGAACTCCAGAATCAGAGATAATTTTTATCTTTGTCGGCTTAAAAGGATAAAGTCAAGCTTACAGTTTTAGATGAAGAAGATCAAAAGGTTATCAATAATTAAATGGGGATTGCTATTCTTAATCACAGGATTTGCATCCGGTGCATTTTCGCAGAATTATTATGAAGACTCGTTTGCTGAATTAAAGGACAGTGTTTTTTATACCTGCATCGACAATCACCTGACCATGGGCGAATATGATACCCTGGTGAGTTTTGCCAACGATGCTTTTAATTACTATTACAACAAGGGAGAGGTCGACAGAGCCCTTTATTTGTTCAATATTTGTGTGTACTATCCTGTTGGCGGTCCGCTTGGCGATACCCTGATGCAAATGATCAGCCATAAAATCTGTTTTTTGCAACATCACACCGATACCATCAATGTACATTATGCTACGTTGTTGCATATCAATTCGTTTGCCCTCAAATATTTTGGAGAATATGATGAAGCAGTTCCCTTCATGGAAAATGCGGTGGCCATTTACGAACTTACCAACACCCCCCTTTTGCACCTTTCGAGCGGATATTATAACCTGGCAGGATTGCGGTTTTTCCAAAATAAGCCCATCGAATCCTATTATTTGTACAAAAAGGCACTGATCGGGTTTAGCTCCACCGATTCGGTGAGTTCGCCTTTTTTTAAACGGGTAAAATTTCACGATGCGGCCTCTGCTTATTTGGGGATTGCACTTTCGATGCGCGAAACCCAACAGATTGAACTGGCCGCCGACTTCGATCGCAAGGCTTACGAGGTACTCAAAAATCATTTTCCTGATTCGGATGTCACCGTGATTGCCGCTATCAATCTGGCTTCCGATCTTGAGCAATTGGGGAAATTTAAGGAAGCCATCGAATATGCTGACATTTCTGAAAGTTGGATTGCTGAACATGAGGCCCTGGAGCGTTTCCCTGATGTATATTATTCATTGCATGCTGTTCGCGGAAGCGCTTTTACCAAACTTGGAGATTATCTTCAGGCACATAAAAACCTGCGCGAACTGGAAAATCATACTTTAACCGCCTTTGAAAGCGATTCGGCGCAGTTGGCAGAAGTGTACAGTATGATGGCAAATAATTTTGCAAAACAAAATTTTTCCGACTCAACGGTGTACTATTACTCCAAAGCACTTTTGTACAACCCGGCTTCCATTGGCATTAACGCATCCATAGCAGAAACCTATGCTTCCAAAGGCGAACCTGAATATGCCATCAGGTATGCAAGGATCAACCTGAACTACCAAACCGGGAATAAATGGTCAGATACAGAAGTTCCGCAAGCAATTCAATTTGATGATGATTATCAGGGATATAAAAATACGCTCAGTCTGGCCAAATACTATCTGGCACGGTACAAAAAACAGGAAACCTTTACAGATCTGGTGATGAGCCTGTCTTTTTCAAACCTGAGCGATACACTCATCAGCCACTACCGTGATGCCACCCTCATTGGCGGAAACGATGAGCTTTTGGCTGAAGATTATCACCAGATTGCAGAAGTGGGAATTCAGGCAGGCTATGAGGCTTATTTACTTAATCCCCAAAGCGAATACCTGGACAATTACCTGCAATTTATAACGCAGTCCACCGCTTACAAACTGAATGCAGAAGTAAATCAGGTGGGAAGCGAAAATGCGGAAGATACCCGACAAATGGAATTGCTTCAGGAAATCCGCATGTTGCAAAACCAATTATTTGCTCTGCAAAATCAACAGGACAGTCTTCAGCAAAAGATACTGAACGACCAATTGTTTGCCGACCGTATCGAAGCTTTTGAGCTGAGTTATGAACTACAGCAAAGAAAAGGGGTAGACCGATCAAATGAACTTTTTTCAAAAATATCCACCAGCGCTATTCAATCGCATTTGGTGGACGGCGAAGCCTTGGCTATGTATTTTATGGGACGCGATCAGGTGTTTTCTGTTCTGGTTGAAAAAGAAGGAGTTCGCATTGCCGCCATCCGGCATGATGAAGAGTTCGATAAAACCCTGACAGGTTATTATCGTGGTATTAAAACAGCCTCGCCCGATTTTAATGAAATGGCCACAGCGATGTATCGCCTGTTGATGGCTCCTTTCGGAGAATCGCTGACGAATATAAAAAGCCTGACCATTGTTCCCGACGGCACCTTAATCCAGGTTCCTTTTGAAGCTTTTGTCAACCCTTCAAATCAGCACTTTCTGATCGAAGACATTGCTGTTTCGTATAGTTATTCTGTGTTTTTGTGGATTAGAAATCATACAGTGGTCAATGTAAAGCATGAGCTGACCTTTGCGGGATTTGCTCCTGTGTTTTCAACTGAGACGAACCAGATTATTCAGAATGATTTATTGGTAGATGCCGGATTACGTGATGCTGACAGTGCCTGGCGCAATGGAAAAAACCTGCGTCCATTACCCTTTTCAAAGGATGAGGTGGTTGATATAGCGCAGTTGTTTTCTTCCAAAGGATATCGGTCAGAAACCTTTCTGAATAACTATGCCAGTGAAGAAAATTTTAAGAACAATGTTCAACAGTTTGATATTGTGCACATTGCCACGCATGGAATTTCTTCCTACACCAATCCTGAACTCTCGGGCTTGTTTTTCGATCAGAGTAACCTGGATACCACGGACAATCTGACCAACGACGGTTTTATGTTTGCTGATGAAATTTATACCTTACCCATAAAAGCCGATTTGGTGGTGTTGAGTGCCTGCAAAACCGGAGCCGGAAAACTGGCCGAAGGAGAGGGTGTATTGGCGTTACCTCGTGGATTTATATTTTCCGGGGTACCCAATCTGGTGGTGTCGTTGTGGAAAATCCACGATCAGAAAACCAAGGACCTGATGGTGGATTTCTATACAAATGTGCTTGGTGGGCAGACATATGCCAGGGCTCTGCAACAGGCTAAAATCAAGCAAATAAAACAGGCACAATTGCCCATGGACTGGAGCGGGATTGTACTGATTGGTGAGTAAATTGCATCAAGACTTATTCATCGGGGAGAAGCAAAAATAAAACACAGGTGGCAATATGGAATATAGATGTAAAACCTTACTTAAATAGACAAAAATGAATGAACACTGATACACATTAGAGCAAAAACCGAACTTCAGAAAGTTCTCTGCCTATTTGCTGAACACCTCTAAGAATACGTTTTGTTTGATTTGTGGAAGGTTTTTTGCTCCCTTTGATGTATTGAGCCAAAAGGCTTTGATTCATTCCTATACGGTCAGAAAGTGCCTTTGCATTAATAACCTTGTAAAAGTCAAAAAAACTTCCAAGGTCAAATTCAAATTGTATTTCATCAATGGTATAAATAAAACCCATATCCTCAAAAGAAAGGTTTACAGCTTCCAATATCATTTCTTTGAGTTCCTCAAAAGTTTCCGATTCGGTAGCAATAAAATTATTATTTACCAAAGTATTAGCACTATACCCAGCATCCTCTTTTGTTACCTTGATTTTAATTTTTGGTTTTTTCATCTCTTTTTGGTTTTAATATTTTCCTGTTTCAATATGGCAGTTAATAATCCCTTTTTAACTTCTTTCCCGGCATGGTACGGTACAATCAATCTTTCAGGCTTTGTGTGATGCTGCATAATTACTTGGCTACCCGTTTGCCTTACCTCAACCCAGCCGTCCATTTTTAATATCCTGAAAAGTTCATTGTATTTCATGGACATAAAAGTAATAAATATATTACTTATTGCGAATTATTCTAACAAAAAGTTTCAATGAAAGAACACTGATACATATTATAGCCATACAAGGGAATGAAGATCCGTTACCGTTGCCCCGATTGCCAGCAAGGGATAAAACCTTGTCACTTTATATTGATTCGGAAACAGGCGAACACGTTCATACCACCGTTGGAAGGTGCAACCGTATAAGTAATTGCGGTTACCCGAGAAATAATATTAATGCCAAAACCTTATAAAACCATAGTTTACGATGAGGCATTACAAATAAAAAAGCAGCTACATTTATATTTTGTAACTGCTTTATTTCCAGCTCCCCCTGCCTCCGATAACCATCGGAGTGAACTTACGACCCTCTGATTAATCCCGCACGTGCGGGACTCTAACCAACTGAGCCAGCACACCCGACAACTCTTGTCCTGCAACCATCCTTTTTAACAGGTTTTTGCTTTTTTGTTTTTTTATGAACCGCTCTATTTGTACCGCTTTTGCCTCCTCAGTAGAACATTCAAACAAAGCAGCAACTGTCCAAGGCCGGTATTTTGAGGTAAAAGTATTTCGGGCAGATTCGTTATGCTGGACAATCCTGATGGAGATATCTTGAGTATAACCAACATAATACATGTCGTGATTCTGCGAATATAAAATATAGATGTAAAACATGATCTGAAATCCAGTAACAAAAAAAAGGGGATTCGGCTATACCACCCAATCCCCTTTGATTTCCAGCTCCCCCTGTAAGACTTGAACTTACGACCCTCTGATTAACAGTCAGATGCTCTAACCAACTGAGCTAAGGAGGAGTATTTCCCCGTAAGGAGGCGCAAAGATAAATAATTAATTAAAAGTGCAAGACCTTTTTGAAAATTTTCATCGCTTTTTTTCGCTTGCAAGCCATCGCTTCATCCTTACATTCTTTAAAGCACTGATGTTGTATTGCTCGTAACCGGATAAAATGTTTTTCAACAGATTGTGAAAAACTAATTCATCTATTACCACTGTGTTTAGCGATATTCCATTAATTTTACTAGCTAGAACTTTTTAATAAAAAATAGTTGGGTAACTATGCACATCTTTAAAGTCAGATTTGGTATCGCAATTCTTTTCCTGATCACTTGCTTTTACCCTTCACGGGCAGAATTAGTGCACAAACGATATTTTAACCACGCCCGTAATCTGTTTTTTACTTCCGTTTCCACAGGAAATACAACTGACTTTAGTCGCATTGTTAATTCCGAAAACAAATCCAATAACATATTCAACATCAGAGCCGTTTATCAACCAGACACCTTGTATACTCAGGCTATTTGCCAGGGAGACAGCCTTACCTTAACAGGCCGTGATAACATGCAGAGTTATCTTTGGTCCAACGATTCAACTACCCAAAGCATTCGTGTTTCACCAACTGTAAGCACCACTTATTGGGTTGAAATGGTCGATCAAAATGATTCTACTTTCCGCGATTCGACCAATGTTGAGGTAAATCCACTTCCAAAAATGCTGAGTTCGTCTAACGATACGCTGACGATTATGGCCGGAACAGATACCAGTTTGTGGGTCCGGGTTGAACCGGGTGCCACTATTTTATGGAGTACTTTATCAACAGACACCTTAATTTCCATTAGTCCAACCGTAAATTCTGTTTATTCCGTTGAAGTGAGCAATGAATTTGGTTGCAGCATCAGAAAATCGTTTGTTGTAAACGTAACCTATATTACCAATTTGGAATTTATCTGGGATACCGTTTGCGAGGATGGCATCACCACAATGATCAATACCACCCTCACCAACGACAGCATTGATTTTGTGCTGTGGGATTTAAATTCGGACGGACAATTTAACGACGGAGAAGGCGACACAGTACAGTATGCCTTTGGTGCAGGAGGAAATCACCTGGTAGGCATGCGTATTTATTTTAAAAACAGCCCCATGAATTCCACCTACAATGCGGTACCTGTTGGTTCCAAACCGCTGGTGGATTTTAGTTTTGAAAACACCTGTCTGAATTCAACTACCTTGTTCTACGATCAAACGGTTCTTGTTTCAGGAACCGAAAATCAATGGCTTTGGCAATTTGGCGATGGTAAATCTGACATTTTCCAAAACACCAGTAACTATTTTGTTAACCAAGGATCGTATGATGTGCGGTTAACCGTATGGACCGACATGGGATGTGTGGATTCAATAATAAAACCCATCACGATTTTCGCGGCACCTGAATTAGCCTTCTTTATTAACGACAGCATTGTGAACAACAACGATACCGTTTATTTTGCAGAAGGATCTTCGCTGGTAATTAATGCGGATGTAACTTCTGCCTATGATAGCGTTGTTTGGTACGACGGATCTACTGATACTTCAATTACGGTTACGGTATTTGGAATTTATTCGGCAACGGTATACAACAATGGGTGCACAGGGGATGCCAGGTTTACAGCCCTTTACAAGGGTAACTCAGGTGGAGGCACCGACATCATGAACTTGTTTACCCCCAATGGAGATGGTTTTAATGATGTGTGGCAGGTAAGCAACCCGGATGTTATTTTTCCTATCAAGGTAAATATTTACAACCGAAGTGGGAAAAGTGTTTATTCATCCGAAAGTTATCAAAACGACTGGGATGGACAATCGAAGGGTAACCCTTTGCCTCAGGCTACTTATTACTACATCATACAAGATACAAATGGCAATGCTTTTAAGGGACCTATAACGATTATCAGATAATATGAGAAGGTTTAAAATACATATTACGCTGATTTTAATCCTTTTTGGATCGGGAATTTTTGCCCAGCAATTTTCGCACCGCACCCAGTATCTCATCAATCCCTATTCGCTTACACCCACTTTGGCAGGATATACCGGCTATAGTGAAGTTTTTATGTCGTACCGCAACGACTGGACCAAAATCTACGGAAGCCCCCGTACTTTTAGTGCCAATGGTTTTGGGAACATCTACCAGCAAAAGATGTGGCTCGGAGGCGAGGCTGTGATGGATAAAACGGATATCCTCTCTACCTTTAAACTTAACGCCAGTTATACCTACAAACTGATGGTGGAAGACGATCAGTTTCTGTATTTTGGCGTGTGGGGAACCTTCTATCAAACGTCGGTAAATTTGGGCAACAGCATTGGAGTAGATCCGGCAGATCCCATTTTTTCTGATCCATCGAAGCTCAACAGCTCGGCCATGAATGCAGGATTTGGCATTCACTACAACCGCAACCGGTTTAACCTGGGTTTTTCCATTCCTTCGTTGTTCGGGTCGAACGACGAATATCAGGGTTCTGCCTACAAGTTTAAAGTACAGCGCGAAGTCATGGTATACTCATCGTACCTCTTTGATATTGGCGAACTATGGCAAATGCAGGCCTATGGTGTGTTTCGCAGGACCACCAACGAACCATCCATTTTGGAACTTTCTACACTTTTTATCTACCAACAGCAATTCTGGGGTGGATTACTCTACAGGAACAGCGGAGCCCTCGCCCTCAACATCGGAGCCTTTATTACAAGAGGATTTGTGTTTAATTATTCCTACGAAATCGGCATGAGTGGCATCAACCAGGGATCGGGAGGCTCGCATGAAATCGGGATTGGCTACCGGTTTTATTTCCAGGATACCAATTACTTTGAAAAGAAAGACGCTAACTCGTCCAAAGGGAAAAAATCACGCCGGTTGAAAGGAAGAAAATACCGCCAGGTGGCCTATCCACAGCTACAAGATTATAACTACAAAAGGTAATTAAATGAAAAGGGAAGTAAATATCGTCCTTGGGTTTTTTATTTTGACCTGTTTGTCCATCTTTCAGCTTGCGGCACAACAGTCGAATCCGGTGGGTGTAACTTTAATTGTGGTTAATTTCGATCAGGCTCCTGATCCTGCGCAGGTTTTCATTGCGCTGGCTCCTTTAAAATACGACAAGGATTTTGCCCTCAGCATGGAAATTGATGATGGTGGACTTACTATTTTCGAACAAGGCTTTCCCGTTTTTGAAGGTGGAGTGGTAAACGGCACCACCTATCCTGGTCTCACTTATTCCGACGGATGTGATAACCTGTATCATTTCAAAATGAGCTCGGTGCTTTTTTCCTTTAATGGGGATGGCGAAAATGGCCCTGATGTTCATGTTGACAATGCCTATGAAATGGTTTCATGGGATCAGTTGAACACTTTGGTTCAAAACAATTGGGGTGTTATTAATCATGGAGTAAACACCAATGCAAATACAGATCCTGCTTTCATGGATTATTCCATCTCGCGCAACCAAAGCTATATCCGCAGGCAATTATATCAATCTACCCCTGGTGGGGTGATTACTCATTTACATGTAAATCCAAACGGCTCGGAACCCTGGACAACGGCGGCCAGTAATCTGGGATATATAAGTACATACAACCAAAATCAACCTTCCCCATTGGGAGATCATGGTGGAAATGTAAATAATCCGGCTACTGATTGGACTCAGTTTCAAAATATTTATCGTTTAGACGCCGGGCCAACCAATATGCAGCAATTTGTATCGGGTCTGGCGGATTCAAGTATAAATGGGGCTAATTATTGGGGTGCTGTTTTTACCCATTCGCTTCTTACACAATATCCTTTCAACACTTTTGTTTCAGATTTTAACTTCATCAATAACACTTATGGGTCAGGGGGACTTGATAACATCCTGATGACTTCGGATGAAGAAATCAGGGATTATTTGTTGGTTCGTGATGCGGTTACACTAAACTATATCGTAAATGGTTCTTTGGCCTACATCACTTTTACAGGTGACGTGCCTGACAATCTTAAGTTTTATTCCATGTCGATCAACATCAGCAGCAACACCAATATCACAGGTTATACTGTTTACGACACCGAAGATTATACGTTCAATGGCATTGGAACCAACCAGGGATTAATCAATGTAAACTGGGATGGATTGGTGATTCCACCACCTGAGCAGCTCGCCGATGACTACACAACTATTGCTGTAAATTCCGGACTTCAGCGTGATGCCTGGATTGCCATGGATTATGTTACTACCCTTGATGAAGGACAGCATAAAGACTCGCTTCGTCATGTTTTATGTAATCTGGGACTTGTATATGACGCGGGTTTTTGCAGTTTTTTAACCGTAGATCTGGGGCCGGATACCACCATCTGCCAGGGAAATTGTGTGCCCCTTTCAGGTCCCATCGATATGGCTTACTATCACTGGTTTGTTGCCGACATCATTTACGATACGGTTCAATCTATTTTGGCCTGTCCCATGGACACAACCCAGTTTATTTTGATTGTGGAAGATAATTTTGGCAATGTAGCCTCTGATAGCATTGTGATCACGGTATTGCCTTCACCAAATGTAAACCTTGGAAATGACACCACCATTTGTATGGGCGGCGATTTAACCCTGTCAGGACCGGCTGCTCCGCAAGGAGATTTTTACCACTACCAATGGAGTACAGGCGACACCACGCAATCTATCACTACCACCATACAGGAAGACAACACTTTTTCGCTTGAGGTGACCAATAGTTACAATTGCAGCACTTCCGATTCAATTTTCATTTTCGCCGCAGAATTGCCGATGATTGACTCCATCATTGGTGATACAACTACTTGTCCGGGAGATTCAGTTCATCTGGAAGTGCAGGGGACAGGAATTTTGACCTATTTGTGGAATACAGGCGATACTACCCAGGCCATCCATGTAAGTCCGCAAACAGGCGACTCCACCTATGTTTTTTCTGTTCAGGTATTCAATGGCTATGGTTGTCGAGCAACCGATTCTGCACAAATTTATGTCTCCGGATTGCCCGTAGTTGATACCATTATCGGAGACACCTTAAGTTGTTTGGGTGATACCATTCAGCTTGAGGTTCAAGGGTCGAGTATCGAATCCTATCTTTGGAATACCGGAGACACCACACAATTGATAAAAGTGAGTCCTGTTGTGGGTGACAGTACCTACACTTTCGTGGTTGAGGTAACCAATGCCTACAACTGTACCACAATGGATTCCATTGATATATATGTATCTGAATTACCAGAGATTACGGGCATACTGGGAGATACATCTGTATGTTTCGGCAACACAATTCAATTGGAAGCTCAAGGAATAGGAATTGAATCGTTTTTATGGAATACGGGCGACACTACCCAAATAATTGAGGTAAATCCTCAGGAGGCCGATACCAATTATACCTACTTAGTTACTGGTTTTAATGGTTATGGTTGTCAAATATCCGACTCCATTACTATAACTGTATTTAATGCAGCAGTCACCCGCATTGTTTACGACACCAACCTGGTTTGTGAGCGATCGCTCGTTCAATTACAGGGCGCAGGAGCCGATTTTTATGTATGGTTACCATCAGAAGAAACCGGCGACATCTATGAATTTGAAATTACTGATACCACAAAAATCTGGCTTGTGGGTACTACTGTTAACGGTTGCCGTCTCACCGATTCAATTACCCTGAATACCTTGCCTACACCAGTGGTATCACTGAACGGACTTTTACCTGCCTACTGCGAAACTGATCCTTTTTCAATCCTTACGGGACTGCCTGTTGGAGGCGATTTTTCAGGTGATGGCGTTACCAATAATTTGTTCTATCCCCAGGATGCCGGACCTGGAATTCATCCCATTGTTTACTCTTTAAAAGAATCAGGTTGTGTAGGTTACGACACGATGATGGCGGTAGTTTATGGTGGAAGCCAGGTTATAGATCTCGGTCCGGCCGATTCGCTGCTTCCTACAGAAGATCTTATTTTAGATGCCGGCCTGGGTTTCGATAATTATTTCTGGTCGACCGGATCGACGGATCAAATAATTATTGTACGAGGTACCGACTTCCCGCCGGGAGTATATGAGTACAAGGTTATTGCCCTGATCAACGGATGTACCAGCAGCGGAAGTGTTAACATCACTTTTCTTAAACCCGATTTTATCGACTTTTCACAGGCAGGAATCATCAACCTGTATCCAAATCCAAATACCGGTTTTTTTACCATTGTCATGCCTTACACCAGTAATCCAAAGACTATCAAGTTGTTTTCGATGGATGGGAATCTGATGTTTGAACAGAATAATCTATTTTGCCAGGACGATGAATGTCGGTTAGAGGTTCTGATTCCCGACCTGAACACCGGTATTTATATTCTACAACTGATTTCGGGTGATCATGTATATTTTAAAAAGGTGATGATCAGGAAATAATCCCTTTCAAGTAGACAGTTTTAGGGCATATTCACTACTTTTGCAAAAAACTTATCCTCATGACAAAAGTATTGGGCATTGGAAATGCACTGGTTGATGTTCTATCAAAACTCGAAAACGATTTACTTCTCGAAGATTTAAAACTTCCCAAAGGCAGTATGCAATTGGTGGATGCACTCACTTCGGCAAATATTTCGGCTAAAAGCAATCACTTGGAAAAGGAAATGGCTTCGGGTGGATCGGCAGCCAACACCATTCATGGTTTAGCCCGTTTGGGAATGGAAACATCTTTTATCGGAACGGTTGGCAACGACACCACCGGACAATTTTTTCATGATGACCTTAAAGCAAGCAACATAACACCTTTGCTTTTTTATAGCGAAACGCCTTCGGGCATCGCCAATGCGATGATCAGCAAGGATGGAGAACGCACCTTTGGTACTTTCCTGGGTGCCGCCATCGAATTGGCTGCCGATCACCTTGAAGACGACCAATTTTCAGGTCATAACCTGATACATGTAGAAGGCTATCTGGTGCAAAACCACAACCTGCTAGAGTCCATCCTGAAAAAAGCGCATCAAGCCGGTTTAAAAATTTCACTCGATTTAGCCAGTTATAATGTGGTGGAAGACAACCTGGATTTCCTGCGCAAAATGGTAAAAGAATATGTCGATATTGTTTTCGCCAACGAAGAAGAAGCCAAAGCATTTACCGGAAAAGAGCCTGTGCCCGCCCTTGATGAACTGGCCGAAATGTGCGACATCGCCATTGTAAAAATCGGAAAAGAAGGTTCGATGATTAAAAGTGCCGGGGTGGTTACCAAAATCGGTGTGATAGAAGCCAAAGCGCTGGATACTACTGGTGCAGGCGATTTGTATGCTTCCGGATTTTTGTTCGGTTACCTCAACAACATGGGATTCGAAAAGTCGGGGAAACTTGGTTCCTTGCTTGCCGGAAAAGTGATAGAGCGTTACGGTGCCAAAATCAGCAACAGCGATTGGGAATTTATCAGAACACAGATCGACAAGCTATAATTTTTAACCATCTATCTGTTGCTCATTTCGTTTCACAGAATAATCCAGTAATCGGGCGGATTGTTCCACCATCCATTTCACATCCTGATCCATCATGCATTTAAAATGCGTTTTCGGGCATTTTGAAAACCCCAGTTTGCTGCATGGCCGGCAGTTTAAGCCATCCACCTGCGCCATCACAAATAGATTTTCCTTTCCGGGAAGATACGGATACATACCCAATTCTGGCACGGTGTTTCCCCAAATGCTCAGGATGGGTTTAAAAAAAGCAGCGGCGATGTGCATCAGACCGGTATCGTTGGTAACCACTAACCTGGCTTGCCTTACCATGGAAGCCGATTGGTTTAGAGATAAACTCCCACAGGTGTTTAAAATGTGAGCGTGCTGACACAAACCACAAATCTCTTCACCGCGCACTCTGTCTTCGGGTCCGCCCAACAGTACAACCGGAAGCGGCAATCTTGAAATCAATTCAGCGGCCTTTTGCGGTGGAAATATCTTGGTAGTATGCTGTCCTCCAATCACCATGGCGATATACCCTTTGTGAAGGGAATGATCAAGCTCTGTCGGATTAATTTCGTCTTTTTCAGGGATAAAAAATTCCAATCCCAGTTGATCGTTGGTAACTCCCAATTTTTCAACCGCCTTAAAATACCGGTCTACAATATGCAGATCAGGCATTTTGTTGATTTTAGCATTGACCAGCAACCATTTTTTAACGTTCAGCTTTGGAAAGGAATAAGAAACAATGCCCAGGCTCCGGCGCACTTTTAACGACCGTAAATTCTTTTGTAAATCGATGACCACATCAAAATTTTCCATTTTCAATACAGAGAGGCATTCATCAGGTGTTTTATCGAAAGAATGAATGGCTGAAACTGCTGGATTGCCCACAAACAGTTGACTGTACTTTTTCTTTGTAAGCACATGCAAATCGCACCCGGTTTGTTTTTTTAATGCCCTGATGACAGGCGTAGTAAGGACGATATCACCTATTGAACTAAACCGAATGAACAGTATTTTTTTCACAATCCGCTGTTTTTTGCAAATGTAATGATTCCTGCGATTTTCCATTCCCCTTTTTAAATGACGCATCGCAGGATGCAGCCAAATCGCATGATGCGGCTTATACACATGATTTCAACCTTAAGAACGCAGATTGTTATGATCTTTATGATGATCATGATTTTTTACCGAAAGGTTAAGAAAGGTTTTTTCTCAGTAGTGAACTTTTCACAATCCAGAACTCGATTGTTATCATTGGTGATGATAAATTAAAAGTGTATCCCATTTTTGAAGAATATGCCAATCCCGTAGGGATGGCCGAAATTGTATCCCCGGAATTTATTCCGGGTCCATGCGGGGGAGCAGATTGTTATGATCTTTATGATGATCATGATTTTTTACCGAAAGGTTAAGAAAGGTTTTTTCTCAGTAGTGAACTTTTCACAATCCAGAACTCGATTGTTATCATCGGTGATGATAA
>JAUYGX010000035.1 GCA_030690365.1 Bacteroidales bacterium
GGAGACGGTCTCAATTGGGACTCCGTTGGAGAGGGTGATGGTGGTGGCGAAGGTGTGGCGGGCCAGGTGCATGGTGAGGTTCTTGGTGATGCCGGTGATGTCGGCAATTTCTTTGAGATAGCCATTCATGCGCTGGTTAGAGTTGACTGGAAGAATTCTTCCTTTTGCCTGGGCTACGGGGTCGTTTTTGTATTTGTTGATGATGTCCATGGCTTGGGGGAGCAATGGGATGGGGCTTCGGCCATCGGTCTTTTTACGGTTGATGATGATCCATTTTTCGCCGTCGATGCCGGTGGTGATGTCAGTAGGGGAGAGGGCTTCCACATCGGCCTGGGCAAAGCCGGTATAACAGCAAAAGATAAAGATGTCGCGAACCTTTTCGAACCTGGGAAGTTTTAATTCCTTATTCTCAAGTAGTAGAAGTTCTTCAGGTGTCAGAAATCCCCTTTCTGTAGGTTTGTAGGTGCAATGGTGTTTCATGAAAGGGTCTCGCAGAAGCCATTCATTGGCAATGGACAGGTTAATAATCTTTTTCAGATGGACAATGTATTTAACGGTGGTGTTCGTGCTGCATTTATGTATGGTTTTAAGGTAGACTTCGTATTTGGTAATAAATGCATGGTTTAATGATTCAAGCAAGATATCTTTTTTCCCATACTGATATTGGATATAATTTTTTATCCGGTTAAAGGAGATCATGTACTTGCTATAGGTAGCGGGCGCAATGTCGAAATTGACTCTTTTTTCCATTTCTGTGTTGTGGTACTCATAGACAAACAGTAGGGAATATTTTTTTTCACCTTGTCCGGTTAATCTTTCCCGGAGGCTGTCGATTGTTATGGGTTTGTTGAGACTTTCCAGGATATTGTACTGCCGATTTATCTTGGATTTAAGGTTGTCCAGATAGTTGTTTAAGATTAATGCCTCATTATTGGTACCTTTGGCACTACATAGTTTAGTATCCCAATTTTCAGGCAAAACAAACCGATGAGATGAAATCTCAAACCTTTTGTTGTCAAGAATAATTCTCATGTTGATTGGAGCAAGACCTTTCTTGTTGGTTTTACTTTTCTTGATTCTGAAAGAAATGTACATCGAATGTTCCATTGTGCAATGAATTTTGAGGGAAAAATGGGTCCCTTTTGGATTATAAATATACGAAATTCAAGGCATATACAGGGCATAAAAACTGAATTATTATCACTGTTTTCCAGCATTTTACATGAGCGAGGGACCCATTTTGGATTTTAAGAATGGGTCCCTTATAGGACCCTTTCAGACTGCAATATTTGATGTATTTTGCGGGGGGTAAAAAAGAAAAACCGCTAATATTCAACATATTAGCGGTTTTTAATACTGATTATCAGTACAAAAGCGGTCCGGACGGGACTCGAACCCGCGACCCCCTGCGTGACAGGCAGGTATTCTAACCAACTGAACTACCGAACCATTATTTTGTAAGAACTTTGTCTCTGTAAAGAGGATGCAAAAATACCCATATTTTTGATATCTACAAGGGTTTGAAAAAAATACTTCGACATTTTTTCAATTTAATTTCTTTCCCGTTTGATGGGATTGCTAATTGATTGTATTACGGGTATCTCTATTTTGTGTAATGACCATCATACTAGTCTATTCCAAAGGTAAAGGCCCCATCTTTAGCCGTGTCGTGGAACCGGATATTGTTTGATTTTGCTACCAATGCAAACTTTTTCTTCCAATAAGCAGGCACCGAACCATCTGTGATGATGACTTTGGTTTGAATTATCTCCACCAGATCATCTGGTTTAATCACTGGTTTTCCCGACACAACGACAATATCCAGGGTGAGTTTTTGGTTGGTCGGGATAAAATCGGAGCGCTCATTTATCAGCATAATGCGCTGATCTTTGAAGAGGATGTAAGCACTATCATGGTAATATCCGGTTAGATTTGAGTTGCCAGTGTGGGGCGTTTGTCCCCATTTTGCCTGACTCGATTGTATGGAAAAATTCACCAGTGAAAGGTCATTAAGTAGTATGGAGTCAGCTATTACCTGATTTTGATTGCCTTCTATAAACTGAATAAGACTTTGCTTTCGGATATGATATACAATCAAACCTTGTTGCTTCAGGTGATTTAGGTGGTGCATGGTTTCTATTCCTAACAAGATGGATGAAATCATCAAAATAGGTAAAACCAGTTTCCATTTTTTCTCAAAAATGAAAACGGCCAAAAAGACGACCAGTAAATAAACAAATATCACTTCGTAGGAAGGCAAATACAGGTTGGTTATTCCCGGATAGGGCAGATATTTTACCATATCAACCAAATAATTCAATAAATAAATCATCCCCGACAATAACCAGCCCAGAGCAACAGACAAGTAAGGAATCCAGCTGAACATCATAAATGCCATACCTCCTGTTAAAATAGCGAATGACAGGGGATAGGTGAATAAATTGGTGAGCCAGAACCAGGAAGGAAAAAAATGGAAATAATGCACTGCTAAAGGAAATGTGGCGATTTGTGCCGCCAATGAAAGCGCGGTGAGCGACCAAATGGCATCAGCCATTTTATTTTTAAAATACAGCATCCGGTAGAGGGGCTGATACATGAGCAAAATTCCGGCGACTGCCGCATATGATAATTGGAATCCAATATGAAAGAGGAGCATTGGGTTTATCAGCAATAAAATGAGTGCGCTGAAAACCAGGGTATTAATATTGTCCTTGTGTTGGGAGGTAAGCTGACTGAATATAAAAAAAGAAACCATCAAACCGGCTCGTTGCACCGAGGGTGACAAGCCAGTAATGGATGCATACATCCAGATGAGAACGATCAGCAGGAAGGCCTTGAGATATTTCAGGTATTTGTTTTTATTCAGGAAACTGAAAAGAAAGTTAAAGATGATAAAGATAATGCCCACATGTAATCCTGAAACACACAGTATATGCATGGCACCAGCATACACAAAGTTTTGACGAAGATTAGCTTCCATAAAATCATCGTTTCCAAGCAGGATGGCCGAGGCCACTGCAAATTCTTCGTTATTTAATCCACTCGACTTCACTACAGACAATAGCTTCCACCTGCTTTGATAGGCCAGGGCCATCCATTTATTTGGTGGATCCATACCCAACGAATCCCAGTTCTCGCTTTTAAGGTACATGGTGTAATGGATATTTTTCATGGAAAGAAAATTCCTGTAATCGAATTCTTCCGGATTTGAGGGTCCGGCCACAGGCATCAGGGCTCCGTTTACCAAAAGCAACTCTCCATATCTAAAGGCTTCGGATTGTTTGCATTTTTCAAAATATCCCTGTATCTGTATGGGTTTTATGTCTTTTTTTCTGTCATCAATAGAGTCCCATATCTCAAGCTCAGCAGAGATCACATTTTTTCCAATAGACGGATCAGAAATCAGGCGCGCCAGAAAAACCTTGTTTTCAGGAACTAATCCTGCCTCATTCCTGATGCTTTGGAATGAAGAGATAAGCAATCCAAGAGAAAAAAACAGCAACCCAAACGCAACTCCTGTCATCCATCGGTAGGCATGTCGTAAGGGGCCAAGCATAGTAATTAGATAGAAAAGCAAAGCCATCACCGAAATACCGACATTCAGATTAGTTGACCATCCACCTGGAAAGCCCAGATATTTCCATGCCAAAATACCCGGAATATACCAGATCAGAATTCTAATGGCAGGTCGCCTGGACCAAAACATAGTTTATAGGTTGGGTTAGTGGCACTAAGATAGTGCAAAATAAAGTGTGAAAGGATGTTTTTAGGATGCTTTTTTTGTCGAAGGTGGAAAATCAGCTGCTTTGTGTAAATAAAAAAGCCACCTTCAAAATGAAAGTGGCTTATGGGTGGGCGATGAGGGATTCGAACCCCCGACCCTCTCGGTGTAAACGAGATGCTCTGAACCAGCTGAGCTAATCACCCTTTGTTGTAAGAACTTTGCTGTAAAAGCGAGTGCAAAGATAAACCCTTATTCGGTTTGTACAATAGTTTTTGAAATATTTTTTTTGCTAATTGAATTGTTTTTTTAATCATCTGGCTGCTATTCCTCTTTTGTTAATTTTGCATACTAAATAATTTGATTTTTGCAAAAAGCTTTTTTGAAAACCGGATTTATCATCGTTTTCATAAGCATCCTGATTTCAGGATGTTCCATTAAAAAGTATGTAAACAAAAATGAGTACCTGGTCAAGTCCTATAAAATTGACATCCAGGGAAATTATGACGAAATCAGCCGGTCGGAGCTCAAAACATTTTTACGACCAAAACCCAACACCAAAACATTTTTCTTTAGAACTAAACTCTATAATTATTACAAGTACCAGACGCATAAAACCAAGCTTAGAGGTTGGTTGAACAAGCACTTTGGAGAACCACCAGCCTATTACTATATTCAGGATGTGGAGTTGATTGTAAGAAGTATGAATCGTTACCTGAACAATTCCGGCTTTTTTGGATCAACAATTACCTACAAGGTGGATTTCACCGACAAATATGCCAAGGTGAATTTTACCGTGGTTCCTGCAGTTCCATATCGGATAAAATCGATTGCCTATGATATTAAAGATACGGTGATGCGAAGGCTTGTATTCAGAAATATGGATAAAAGCCTGATTGAAAAAGGGGATATTTATAACGCCTATGTTTTTGATGATGAACGCGACCGTATCACCGACAACCTCCGGAATATCGGGTACTATTTTTTTAACAGAAACTATATTCAATTTATTGTGGATACCAATCTGCCCGACAGAAAAATGAATGTGAATATGGTTATTACCAACATAAAAAAGCCAGATCCCGGAAAACCAGGGGCCTTTTTGGAAGAACCGCACAACAGGTACCGCATTAACAAAGTATTTGTGAATCCGGAGTATGATCCGTCTATGAGCAATAAGCTTGACACCACCGTACATACCATAAATTTCTATCAGGATACCAATACCTACCGTTATTATTTTCTTTACGGTAACAAACTCAATATTCAACCAGTGGCTTTTAACTCAGCCATTAAAATAAAACCTGGAAAGTATTATTCTGCAAATAATGTCCAGCTTACTTATCGCAAGTTATTTAATTATCAGATTATCAGGACGGCCAATATTACCTTTGATACTATCGGGACTTATGATCCTCTTCATCCTGATTATCATTCACTTAATACGAAAATGATGTTTCAGGACAACAAGCTTAATACCTTTTCGGCGGAGTTGGAAGGAACCAATTCAAGTGGTGATCTGGGCATTAGGGGGAATCTGGTAATTACGAACCGGAATATATTCAGGCGTGCCGAGGTATTGCGTGTCCGGTTAAAAGGAGGTACCGAAGCTCAAACAATAAGTGCAAGTACTGGCGGAGCCACTTCAAATAGTTTATTTAATACCCTCGATTTCGGATTTGATGGAGCTATTTTCTTTCCCAGGTTTGTATTTCCTATCCGACTTGATAAATTTAATCAGCGGTACATCCCAAATACCAATATCAACTTTGGTTATAGTTACCAGTTAAAATCTTATTATTCGCGCAACATTACAAACCTCGATATCGGTTATTCCTGGAATACCAGTAAGGTAACCAGCCATATCCTTACTCCGATAAATCTGAATTATGTGAGCGTTCAACCCAGTCCCACATTCGATTCTATCCTCAAAGCTCAGCCAAATCGCCGGTTGCGTGAGCAATATTCCGATCACATGATTGCTGGTTTAAATTATAGCTTTATTTTCAATAACCAGGATTTAATTGCGCTGACGCATTTCAACTATTTGCGTTTCAATCTCGAAACCTCCGGTAATCTGTTGTATTGGATTAATTCACTTTCAGGGAGTGCAAAAAGCGATAGCGGATATTATAATTTATTGGGAGTACGCTATTCTCAATATGTAAGGGCAAGCATCGACTTCAGGCATTATATATATTTCTTCAATAAAACGAATAGTTTGGTATTCAGGTTTCTGGCTGGTGCGGGAGTACCCTATAAAAACTCAGATGAACTGCCTTACGAAAAGGGATTTTATGCCGGAGGAGCCAACGACATGCGAGGTTGGCAGTTTAAGTCTCTTGGCCCCGGAAGTTATAGCGAAAGTACCGACTACGACCGTGTGGGTGATATTCAACTGGAGTGGAACGTGGAATATAGATTTCCAATATACAGTTTTTTTAAGGGCGCACTTTTCGCCGACATCGGAAATGTATGGACCTACAAAAACACAACTACCTTTCCGGAAGGACAATTCGAGTTCAATACTTTTTATAAGGAATTGGCTGTAGATGCCGGCATCGGATTCCGATTCGATTTTAAATTCTTCATTTTTAGAATCGATGTGGCAGCACCCATGCGTGATCCCGCTTATCTCAATCGAAATGCAACCTGGCGGATTAAATACCTGCAACCCGGTGATTTTATCGTGAATTTTGGGATTGGTTATCCCTTCTAATCATCCGGAAAGTGGAGTATGAGAATTAATGGCACTATTGGCAAAGGCGTTCATGGAGATTAATCACCTAAAGAACAGTATCTTAACACATTTTGGTCACCTTCCAACGGACGATCAGGCGCAGGCCATTAATCATCTTTCCTCCTTCACCATGAGTGTCAAATCAAGCCCGCTTTATATGCTAAAGGGTTACGCTGGTACGGGTAAAACCAGTTTGATGAGTGCCTATGTTAAGGCGCTGGCGACCATGGATATTCCGTTTGTGTTGATGGCGCCCACCGGGAGAGCAGCCAAAGTGTTCTCCCATTATGCCGGATTTCGGGCCCACACCATTCACCGCTATATCTATCTTTTTATCACCAATGCCGATGGAAAAACCAATATCATCTTGTCACCCAACAAGTTAAACAAGGCTGTTTTTATTGTGGATGAAGCTTCCATGATTGGCGATACCAGTCAGGAACCCGGGAGTGTATTCAACCGATCGTTATTAATCGATTTATTTGATTACGTGTACCGCAATTCAGGTAACAAACTCATCCTGATTGGCGATACAGCCCAGTTGCCTCCCGTTGGCCTCGACATCAGCCCTGCACTAAATCTAAAGTTATTGCAAACCACCTTCAACATTACCGGCTATCAGCACCTGATGCGTGAAGTGATGCGGCAATCCTTCGATTCAGGCATCTTGCAAAGTGCCACTCAATTAAGAAATAAGGTTGAACATGAGGCCGTTTTGCATCCGCTTTTTATAATTCCTAATCAGGTAAGCGATGTGATGTTGATCGAAAGCGGTTTTGAAATGGAGGAAGAATTGACCAATGCCTTTGGGAGCAGTGCTTCGGAGGATTGTGTGGTAATATGTAAATCGAATAAAAGGGCCAATCTGTTTAATCAGCAAATCAGGAATAAAGTCCTCGGCCGTGATAATGAGCTTGAAGGCGGCGATTTGCTGATGGTTGTAAAAAACAACTATTATTGGCTTGGCAATGATGCAAAAGCAGGTTTTATAGCCAACGGCGATATGGTCAGCATTCAGCGGGTGGTGCGGACAGAAGAACGATACGGATTGCGGTTTGCCGATGTTGAAATTCAGATGGTTGATTACCCCGAAGAAAAGACAATGGAGGTGAAAATTATCCTTGACACGCTGATGGCCGAAGGGCCTGACATCCCCAGAAGCGAAATGGATAAGTTGTTTCATGCAGTTGAGGCTGAATATAGCGATTACCCGAAAAGAAGGACCCGTCTGGATAAAGTGCGGGTCGATCCCTGGTACAATGCGTTGCATGTTAAATTCGGATATGCCCTCACGTGTCACAAAACACAGGGTGGACAATGGGAGAATGTATTCGTTGATCAGGGGTATCTTCCAGAAGAACAGATAGATATTGCCTATTTAAGATGGCTTTACACGGCAGTTACCCGATCTACTTCAAAACTTTATATGATGGGCTTTAAGTCGGGTTTGATTGAACAAGCTGAAAATTGATCCCCGGTAAGGCAGTTGACAAGAGTTGTTAAATCGTTGGTAATTCCTGCCGAAAGATAAAAGCGAAGTTATCGGGTTACAAGGATTACTCAACATCTGATAATAAAATTGCTTTTTGTGGATTGGATAAACGACCTCAGGGTGAGGTTGTTTTTTAACGTATTCCGCGAAAATCAGGATTGTTGTTTTCTGAACACCAACACAGTGGCATAAGCTGAAATGCCTTCTCCTCTTCCAACAAACCCTAGTTTTTCGGTGGTGGTGGCTTTTACCGAAACATCGTCTGGTGTTACCTGCAATAGGTCGGCCAATACTTTTTTCATTTCCGGAATATAAGGAGCTAGCTTTGGACTTTGCAGGGCAACCACCGAATCGACATTGCCAACCACATATCCCTTTTCATACAAAAGATCAAGTGCTTTGCGCAGGATAATCCGGCTGTCCAGATTTTTGTACTTATTATCCGAAGGCGGAAAATACTGACCTATGTCGCCTAAAGCGACACTTCCAAGGATGGCATCGGCCAAAGCATGTATTAATACATCTGCGTCGGAATGCCCATCAGGTCCGAAAGACGATGGAATGGCAACACCACCCAGAATCATTGGCCTTCCGGGAACAAGCGGGTGTACATCGTACCCCATACCAACCCGAAAAGGGGAACCCATTATTTAGCGGGGGTTGTTACGCTTTTCCCCATTTTGTCGAGGTTGAAAATCAAGGAGAACCTCAGGGTGTTCTGCAATGGATTCTGATCGGTGGTAACCGGAATCAGGTACGAGAAATCCAATCCAAAAACATTGTAACGCAGTCCAACACCCAATGTGGCGTATTTACGGTTTCCTTTGGTGAGGTCTTCATAGTAGAAACCACCACGCAAGGCCAATACATCGGTGTACCAGTATTCGGTGCCAAAGGCAAAACTAAATTCACGAAGCTCTTCCGAAAAACCTCCGGGGGCATCGTACCACGATTGAATCATGCCCTGAATAACGCTCACGTCAGGGTCCATTCCTTTTGCAATTGAGCGGCTACCATCGGCATTGTCTGTGCTGTCGTAAATAGGTGGTGTGGGTACAAGCAACTTGTTTACATCCAATTGAAACGAAATGGAGTTGTAATCATCCAGATCGAGTGTGAGACGAGGTCCTATGCGGAAATTGGTCGGGATAAAATCGCTCTGTAAATTTGATTTGGAGTAGGATATTTTCTGACCGATATTGGAAATATTAATCCCCCACGCAAAGGTGGCCGGGGTAGAAACGAACCAATTAACTTCATCTTCCCAATAAAGGCTAAAGTCAGCTGCTACTGAGGTTCCGGGTGACATATCAATACCGGTGCCATACTGTCCCTGACCCAGATTTGAATAGATAAATCGTCCGGTTACGGCCAACGAAAGTTTTTCGGTAAGTATTCTTGAATAAGCCGCATCAACAGCCCATTCATTGGGTTTGTAAATTCCAAGGCTTTCTCCATATTCGTCTGTAAACTGAATTTCCCCCAAAGAAAAGTATCGCAGTGTGGCACCCACAGTTGATACCTTGTCGATTCTTTTATAGAAAGATACATATGCCAGGTTGATATCGTTTACGAGATTACGAAGCCAGGGGGTGTAGTTAAACGAAAAACCCATATCGTCTTTAATACGTGAATATTTTGCGGCATTCCAATGCATTGAGTTTACATCCGGTGACGATGCAACGCCTCCGTCGCCCAATCCGCCTGCGCGGGCATCAGGTCCAATCATTAATAAAGGTACAGCTGTTGTGATGGTATTAATGTCGGGTTGCCCATCTTTTGTAAAAGTTTGAGCGGTTGATTCGAGCGCTAAAGTTGCTAGCAGAGCTACAAGTAAGATCTTATGTTTCATCTATCTGGCTAATAATTTAAAAAGGTGTGCAAAACTAACGAATTAATTTAAGTTATATTATTCAAAAGGAAGACCACAGATAAAATTTAGTGGATCTTTCGGTTGTTTCCCATGTATTAATGACCAATTATCAAGTTGTATATTCATCTAAAACTAAAATAACCGGATTTTATTTTGTGGATTTCATAAGTTTTTGTTGGCGTATGGTGATGTTGCCCGATGGATCGGAAACTTCAACACGGTATATATACAAACCGTCAGGAACACGTGCTCCATTGTAGTTGGTTCCGTCCCAATAAACCGGGTCGATGGCTCCGGTGCCATTGTTGCTCTCTGCATTCAACTCTCTGATAAACTCACCATCCTTATCATAAATAGCTATTTTAATGCTGAGTGCTATTCCTGGTTTGTTGTGGTTAAACTCGAATCGAGCCTGGTCCGAAAACGGGTTTGGATAGGATAGTACCGGATAGATTTCAATTTTGGCATTATCGTCTACATAAAAGTCGAAACTGGTTTCCGATGAATTATTCTGTAGATCCCAGGCTTTAATCACCACGGTATGCATACCGGGTGTTAAATTTTCAAATTGATAATTTATCATTCCCTGTTGATAGGAGTTTTGATCGATGTTGAAATGGCTATTCAACTGCACTGAGTTTTTATAATCGTTATCAACGGTCATGATGATATCACGCCCCAAACCGCTGCTGGTAAAATTTATTCCGGATTGATCGAAAATGCGGGCATACAGCACCGCTTTACTGGTTACCACATCTCCTGACTTAAAGCCGCTGTTGTTCAGATAAGCCTCAATTTGTGGCCCTTCCAAATCGACAACCGCATTCTGGTTGTAACCACCTACCAACAATTTGTCGTATTGGCCCCAGGCATCATCAAAGGTGACACTGTCGAGGGCATAGTAACTGATCTGTCCATAACCAAATGAATACACAATATCTTTTGGAATGATAAAAGTAAAACTGAAAACACCATTTACAACGGTGGACTTACCTTTAAACAATACCCGATCGTACAAATAGAAATTCTCAGGAGAACTCGATCCCATGTTACCCAGAGTGGTATATTTAGCTTTTTTATCGTATACGGTGGGATAAACGAATCCATTAAAATTATTGAGCAGATTGCCTTGATCATCCACAATACTTCCATTTATGGTGATCTCCGATAAGGCCATGGCTGTATCCACCGATTCACTCACTTTTACATCGTTGATGGTATTGGTAATTACCTGATAATGTGGAAATGAGAGGCGTAAAGCCGGATCTCCCAGGAGTGCGAAATTCAGGTAATTGGTACTTGATGGCGTTTTCGACAGTCGAACCAAATCCCCCAAACGGGGAAATTCGCCGTTTTCTTTTTGAAAAAGATGCTGGTAAATGCGCGTATTTACAACGATGTTGGCGTGGGCGTATGCCAACCTGGTGGTTGTGAGCAGTGCAATGGCTCCTCCATCCGGATTTAAATAGGCATATTCACCGGCGGAAGTAAATTGGGGGTTGTCGAAACGGCTGAACTCACAGGTAGCCGTGATAAACAGCGGAAGATTATTTATGTTTTTATACCCGTTGATGGCGGGTACATTCAGAATTTGTTCCTCTGACCAACCAATTAATCCACCGTGTCCGGTATAATTAATGATGGTTGCACCTTCTTCAACCTGGTTATTGATGTTCACATTTACATCAGGATACCGATATCCTGCGGAAGTTTTTTTAATGGCGTAAGCATCCGAATAAATTTTATTTACCCTGATGCCTGATTGCGCGGTATCGGCAATGGAAGCCATCCCTTCGGCCTGATCCAGGTGCAGGTTTGAGTCCTGGTCGTCGGCAACAAAGCAGATAGTATTACGCCAATTGCCCGAAACAGCGGGTTTGTTGAGCATATAATTTTCTACTTTATTTACGGCATTCCAGGCCTGTTGAGCGGTTGATACCGGAAAGCGCCCGATACCCAAATCCAGTTCTCCGCTGGCACTGCCGCCTTCGTATTCGTCGAGCAACCCAAAATAATCATCGGTTACAAACGAACCCGTTTCAGTTAAAGATTCCAACGACTCGTAGGTAGGTACTATGTTGGTGTTTTCTGCAATCCGGTGCTTATAATCAAAAGAGGCATCACCAAACAAAAGCAGATATCCCGGCTTTTCTCCAAACGAACCCTTGTTGTACAACATTTTCATGAAGTCGCGGATAGCGCTAACATCCTGCGAGCCTGATGAAAACTCATTGTAAATTTGGTCAGGAGTAACAATAATTGAAGTGAGCCCATCCATGTTTCTGTGCAGGTCGGATATGCGCTGAGCCTGTTCGGCAAACAAAGTCGGCGCCACAATCACCATATTTACCTGATCGATGTTGTGTAAATTCTGATTGGAAACAGGTAACACCTCTGCGGGAACTAAATAGTTATTTTCGTCGAAAATGATAAAGTCGCGTTGACCTGCATCATTGAGTGTAAATTGAAGTGTGTCGCTGATATTTTGAAATTGAATACCTTTTGGCTGATGGTTTTCGGTGATAGCCCATATTTTTACCGGTGAATTAACATTTCTGATATTGAAACGTACAATTTGACCCGATTGAGCGGCATCGGGTTCCCTGAAAATCATCTGCCCACCGGTATAAATCAGTTGTCGCCTGGCGTTTATTTCGATGTAATCGAGCCAAGCCGTTGAATTTGGATCTTCCGAATAATAATGGATGGCAACATCCAGTTGGTCGTTGTTTACAAAAAATGAATTTGACTTGGTTGCCTTAGTGGCATAGGCATGCGATGAGGGTGATACCTTTAAAAACAGGGTGGAATCAATCGCAGTTTCACCATTTACGCTTACATCAAAATAAGTATATACCATAGCCCTGGCAACCATCTGTATCTTGAGGTTTACCGGAAAGTCGGTTACCATGTGAGGGAAGTTAAAGCTAAAATGACGCACATTGCTGTCGCCGATAAAGTCTTCACCAAACCAGAGTTTCCCTGAATACAACAGACTTTCTTTATCTGTTTCATGGCTTTGAGCTTCCAAAAAATCGTTAACCACCAGGTCGGGTGTAGTGGTTGTGGATGACAAAGTGCTGATATTTAGACCAGAACCCTGATCAAGAGTTAGAAAATAGGATATGGTGTCGGTATATAAATTTTCTTCATGGTTATAAATACGGGCAAATGAATTGTAATGATAGGTGGTTGGCGATTCACCATAAAACAAGATATAGTCCTGCGTGTTAAAAACGCCATCCTCCATGCCCACACGTTCGATGGCATTTTCTTCCAGGTCATCCACACGGGCGGTATAGTTCATCTCCGGGAGCATGCCGTTGTAGTTCCCAAAGATGCCGATTTTATCCGGATCAAGTTGCGACGGATTTACTCCAAGCGACTCAAAAAAAGCATAATCGAGGCGATAAATACCGCGTTCAACAGTTCCTATTTTGTACCAGGTTCCATTACTTAAAACCGATTGATTGGTATATTCCACGGTTTGGCGGGCAACTGTTTTTTTTGGATCAGCTGGAAACAGGGTGAGCTTAAGTGTTGCAGATGTTAACCTTAAAAAGGAATCTGTGGCTGAATCATGCCTGAAAGGCAATACATAAACCAAGGCCTGGTCGCCCAGTTTTTCGCTGATTATTTGATAATTGCTTTTACACAGCTCCAGGTCGTTTAATAGGGCTATCTCTACTGGCGCAATGGTTTCTTCCTCAACATTTTGCAATTGGGGATCGCAATCGAAAACCGCATCAGGTAATTTAAGTTCGTTGAACAGCAGGGGCAATGCACCAAATTCAGGCTTGTTGGTAGCGCCGCTAAACGAGTAATAATGAATAGTTTGCCCACTGGGAGCCGTTAACGACAAAACGTTGGTGTATTTAATCTTGATTTGAACCATCTCCTGTGCCTGAGAGTAGGAGAGTGCAAATAAGCAGCAAAATAGTAGTATTATTTTTTTCATCAGTTTAACAACGTATTATTTTGGACAGTCGATCATTGGTATCATGTGGTTTACATTTTTCCGGTTTCAACCCATTGAGGTTCTTAAAAGCAATCATACTCATTTAAGTATGTTGAAAGGACAAAAATAACAACAAAATCGTTGTCACCAAATACATTACTTCACATAGATGAGTTTTGAACTGTCTTCCCCGGTTTGTCCATCTTGGTTGCGAATCACCATCCGGTAGATATAAAATCCATTGTCAAGTTGTCCGCCACCATCTGCTTCACCATCCCATTCAAGGGGATCGCTTTGATAGCCTTCGGGGTTAATTTTGGTGTTGAGCGTTTTAACAATTGAACCATCGAGTCTGTAAATATTAATCACAACATCGAGTTCGTTCCCTGCCTGGTTATGTGTAAAAGCGAATTTGGTTGATTCACGGAAAGGATTGGGGAAATTATGCAAATGATCGATAATCACCTTCTCTGACGATACAACCACAAATGGCAAATAGGCTATGGAAGAGTTGTTGTGCACATCCCAAACTTTTAAACTCAGCACATGCTCTCCGTCAGAAAGCTTGTCGAACGGATAACTAATAGTGCCACTGTTAAATCTATTTTGGTTGGCTTCGTAAAAACCGTTGAGTACATAAGCCTGATTAGCATCATCGTCCAATGTTGAAACAATATCATGTCCGATGCCCGATCCTGTGGTATTGATTCCACTTTCATCGCTCACTTTGGCAAAGAGCAAAGGATTTTGATTGATGATACTACCGGATTTGAAGGTGGTGTCGAATAAATAAAGGTCGATAACCGGGCCGGTGGTGTCGTGTTTTGCATCGGGATTAGTTCCACCAACGATGAAGTTTTCAAAAGTTCCATTGCCATCGGTGGTTTCGTTTTTAAAATAGTAACTTATCTTGCCCGGACCATATTGGTAGGCAATGTCTTTAGGCATCATATATTCAAACGAAAACTCACCATTCTTGATGGATGCTTTTCCATTGAAAAGCACATTTTTTCTTACATAGAATTGTTTGGGAGAACTTTCGTCACCGTAGGTGATAATTTCCGAAAGCTTGTCGTAAACAATAGGGTAAACGTCCCCCTGAAAATCAGCGATATGTGTTCCGGATTGATCGGTAATGCGCCCATCAATGGTTACCATATCAAGTGCCCGAAGGGTGTCGGGTTCTTCACCAACCGGATGTCCGTTAATCTGAGTGGTTTCGGCGTTTAATTCCGGATAAACCATCCGGCAAGCCGGATCGCCTACCAGAATAAACTTGCGGACATTGGCTGTGTTGCTTTTTTCCTTTGATTTGCGAATGATATCACCTAAGGTTGGATATTTGCCATCGATTTTCATAAACATATTATCCTGATAGATAGCCATATTTAGTTCACGGTTGGCATGGGCATATGTCGCACGGGCGGTGGTAAACAAAGCGATAGCTCCTCCTTTGTTGTTTAAAAATACCTGCTCGCCGGCCGAAACCCTGTTGGGGTCATCGTAACGCGTAAATTCACAGGTTGCGGTAATAAATACGGTCAGGCTGTTGTAGTTGCTCCAGGAGTTGATATCTGTGATTTGCACAATTTGTTCATGACCCAAACCAATTTCGCCACCGTGTCCCGAGTAGTTAAAAATCAGGGTTCCTTTGTTCATCTGTAAGTTGATCGCCTGATTCACTTCCGGTGCCTGTTGACCACCCGGTGTGCTAACCTGCTTATAAGCATCCACATATATTTTATTAATGTTGTAGACCGGGTAAGTAGTCCCAACATAGTTAGACAGAAACTCAGCATCATTCATGTGGATATTGCTGTCGCCATCGTCGGCAATAAAGGTGATGACATTGCGCCAGGGCCCCATAACAGGAGGAGTGTTGGTACTATAATGAATGGTTTTATCTACCGCATCACGGGCTTCATCCTCATTGGCTACCACAAATCTCCCGATACCGATGTCAACCCGGTCGGGGCCACTGTCGAATACTTCAATACCTTCTCCATCATCCAAAAAACCAAAGAAATCGTCCGATGCAATTGAATTAATAATATCGAGCGGGTTTTGCAGCGATTCCCAGCAGGGAACAAAATTTGTGTTATCGTTAATGCGGTCTTTATAATCAAAGGAGGCATCCCCAAAAAGAAGCATATATTTCAGTTCAGCTCCCGGATCGCTTTCGTCGTAAAGCATTTTAGCTAAGTTGCGAATGGCCGAAATATCCTGTGCCCCGGACGAGAACTCATTGTATATCTGATTTACGGTAACCACTTCTACTTTTAACTGCTGGGCAGTCCGGTGAAATTCGGCTAATCGGTTGGCCTGATCCAGAAAATCAGGGTAACAAACGATTAAATAGTCGATATTCCTTATGGCATGCAGGTTCTGGTTGGCCACCTGATCGACAAATTCAATTGATTTAAAATCTGAATTATTAAAGGCAATGTATTCATTCAACGGTGCTGTTAACCCTTTGAATGTAAGTTGACTTCCGTTTAATTGTGTAGTCACTTTTCCGGCATTTACCGGTGTGGAAATATCCCAAATAGTAGTTTCGGAGGAAGCATTGTTCAATTGATATTTTACTACCTGGCCATCCTCGTCGTATACATTTCTGAACCTCATTTGATTTCCCGACATCGAAAGCGACCTGCGTACATTCACTTCTATATAATCAAGGTATCCCACCGAACTGGTATTGCTGCGTTGATAGGTGGTAGAAACCAGAATGTTGTCGTCTTTGGGCAAAAATCTGAAACTGGTATTTCCTTCACGGCCAACATTGTAGGTGCCTGATGTGGCATCAATACTAATGGTTGTCATTGGCGTACCATTGAGTTCAATTGAAAAATGGCTGGTGCCAGAGGCATCGGCAGCAAAATTTGCTTTAAAGAATCCTGAATTACTGCTTTTTATAATGTTGGGAAAACTAAAGATAAAATCATAGGTTAATGAGGAAAGGTCATATTGTTCACCAAACCATACACGTCCAACATCACCCAGGTTGTGAGTATCTTCTTCGTGGTGGGCGTAGTCGATAAATTCGTTTGTTTCGATAGCAGGCAGTCCTTCTGGTGCATCCAGGTTCTGTATCCGTTTCCCTGGTCGGTTTAACGCTGTGATAAAATAATAAGCGTAATTGTCGTAGTAATTGTTGATGTGATAAAATGCTTCAGTAAAAGGATTCCATTTCCAGATAACAGGCCCCTGCGCATAAAACAGAAAGTAATCTCCCTGATCGAAGCTGCCATCGCCACCATCCACCATTTGGATGGGATTTTCCATCAGATCGTCATAAACAGGGTCGTCATTTTTTTCAGGGAGGGTGCCACCTCCGTTTCCAAACAGTGAAATATTCGCGGGGTTGGTACTCATATCAAATCCCATGGCTTGCAAATCGGAATATGATACTTTATACATCCCCGATTCTGTTACCCGAATTTTGTACCAGGATCCTGAAGCCAGTACACTCTGGCTTGCAAAACGATCTTCATTGCTTCTGGATTCTGGAACATCGGTTATTTCAGCAACCAAATCAAAGGAAATCAGTTTTTCAAAACCCTGGAGGCTGTCGTTCCAGCGTATCGGCACCATTACTACTGATAACCAAGGTTCTTTGCGAAGTTTAATAACAGATGCCAAAGGTGTAACCTTTTTGATGGATTCTATTGATGGCAGAAGGGATTGCTTTTCCATTGGACTCATCAGCTCATAAACAGCCTGCTCAATCCTGACCTGAACAGTAGCATTGGCGGTATGTATGCGGTAGTTCTTATTGAAGTGAGGTAAAATATTGTCACCGTTATAAATGGATCCATCAAAAACAGGTCGAATCATGACTTCACCACTCTGCGATTCTACTCTCTGCGATTGCTGCCAATTTAACGACTCGTGAAACTTATAATCGATGGAATAAAGCTGTGTGGAAATCAGCAGTATAATCGTAGTCAAGTAAAAAGCGCTGTATTTCATAAGGATTATTTATGTGCCAAAAATAACAAATAACGGACTTGCCAGTTAATATTCTGTTGTATAACGATGTTTCATATGTTTTATTTTGTGTAAGTTTGCACAAAGATTTTTTTAAATAAAATTTGCGCAGTAGGATAAAGGGTAAAATAAAAGGTCGTATAATTGCGCTCTCAAAACCAAATTAATAAATCGAATGGAATAATGTTCAGAATTGTCCGATTTATCATCGTTTCATTGTTCGCAGTAGCATGGGTAGTTACGCAGGCTCAGGATCCCGAATTCTCGCAATTCTATGCCAATCCGTTGTATTTGAACCCTGCACTGGCTGGTAGTACCGAATGTGGGAGACTAGGTTTGAATTATCGTAATCAGTACCCATCCTTATCAAATGCATTCGTCACCTATAATTTAAGTTACGATCAAAGTTTACCTGGAATTAATAGTGGTTATGGTGTCCTGGCCATGAGTGATGCACAGGGAGATGGCGCTTTGGTACGAAATTCTGTATCTGCTTTCTTTTCTTACAAGCTACAGGTAAGCGATCCTGTAATGGTGAGCTTCGGTATAAAGGCCGGGTATTATCAGGAACACCTTAACTGGGGTAAACTTATTTTTGCCGACCAAATAAATCCAACCACAGGGAATGTGAACCCTGTGTCGGCCGACACGCCACCAACAAGCAACAATATTTCTGCTATTGATTTCTCAGCAGGTGCCATAATGAGCTATCTGGATCAATTTTTCTTTGGTGTAGCGGTTGATCACCTCAACCAGCCTAACCTGTCGTTTTATAACACCAGCGACAGCAAATGGCCCATGAAAATTGCTTTTCACGGAGGTGCCGTTATCAATGCCACCAACGGTGGACTCGGCAACGCTAGTGTTGGCGATATTATGATACAACCTAATTTGTTGTACATGCAGCAGGGAGAATTCCATCAATTGAATGTTGGCATGTATTTTAATAAATATCCTTTCGTTTTGGGAGGTTGGTTCAGACATAATTTTGAAAACCCGGATGCTGTAGTCGCATTGGTTGGGTTTACATACAACAATATCCGTATTGGTTATAGTTTCGACTTTACAGTATCGAATATTGGAGGAAAGGCCGGTGGTGCTCACGAAATTTCATTTGCATGGGATTTCTGTTTATATAAAGAAGCATCCCGGCGACATATCAGGGCAATAAAATCACCCTCTTTTTAGTTATTATCAATAGTTTTTTAAAATCAAACTAAAATGTTTAAAATGAATAAGTCGTTTTTTATCTTGGCAGGATTGGCTTTTTTGGCGATCTTTTCTACGTCATGTAAGCCAAAAGAACATTCAAAAACAACCGGTTGGGAATATAATAACCCAAAAAATGGTGGATTTGAAGTTGCCCAATCGGCCGAACAAATGACAGGACCAGGTTTGGTGTTAATTGAAGGTGGAACATTTACCATGGGAGCTACCACTGAAACACCATTTTACGAATGGGATAATTCACCACGAAAGGTAACCGTAAGCAGTTTTTATATCGATCAAACCGAAGTAAGCAATCTGGCTTACCTGGAATATATCTTTTGGCTCAGCAGAGTTTACGGACAAAGTTATCCTCAGGTGGTGCACAATGCTTTGCCTGATACCTTGGTCTGGCGCGACAGAATGGCTTACAATGAGCCATTGGTAAGAACGTATTTCAGACATCCTGCTTATCAAAATTATCCTGTAGTAGGAGTTACCTGGTTGCAGGCCAACGATTACGCATCCTGGAGAAGCGACCGTGTAAACGAAGGCTTACTCATCGATGCCGGTATCCTTGATTTTGATCCAGATCAGGTAAACGAAAATAACTTTAATACAGATGCCTACCTGGCCGGCCAGTATGAAGGCCTCATTAAAGAAGGTAAAAAAGACCTCGATCCAAACGGTACAGGCGTTAGAAATGTTAGATTTGAAGATGGATTGTTGTTGCCCAATTATCGTTTGCCCACTGAGGCCGAATGGGAATATGCTGCCCTGGGTCTGATTGGAAATACACTTTATAATCGCGTTGTAGAGCGCAGGGAATATCCCTGGAATGGTAGTGGCGTGCGTACCGATGAAACAAAATATTATGGAAGCTTTGTGGCCAACTTCAAAATCGGAAGTGGTGACTATATGGGTGTTGCTGGTAACCTGAATGATGGTGCAAGTATCCCCGCTCCGATTGGCTCATATTGGCCAAACGACTATGGTATTTACAACATGGCAGGAAACGTGAGCGAATGGGTGCTCGACGTTTATCGTCCGATGACTCCAGAATTTGTTTCCGATTTTAACCCTTATCGCGGAAATATTTTCCAAAATGTGAAAAAAGATATTGATGGTGGTATTGCACCAAAAGATTCTTTGGGGCGCATTGTTTATGAAGATATAACTCCCGAAGAAGCAGCAGCTCGTAAAAATTACCGCAAAGCCAATAACGTAAACTACCGTGATGGTGACTATCAGTCAGAGATCAGGAACGATTGGTTGGACGGTGAGGAAGATGCCGCCGACTCGAAAACCATGTATGAATATGGCCAGACTACCCTGATTAGTGATAAAGCCCGCGTTGTTAAAGGCGGTTCTTGGAACGACGGAGTGTACTATCTAAGCCCCGGAACCAGGCGTTTCTTAAATGAAGATGAATCTGCTTCTACCATTGGTTTTAGATGTGCCATGATTCGTGTGGGTAGTAATATGCCAGGAGGAAATAAATAAACCAAAATATTGTTATCTTTACCCCACTCCCACAAGAGTGGGGTTTTTTTATTCGCATGAAGAATATTCAGGAATTACACCAGCTATTTTTGGCTTCCCCAAAAATAAGTACCGATTCAAGAAATGATGTAGCAGGCAGCCTCTTTTTTGCCCTTTCAGGAGATCATTTCAATGGGAATGTGTTCGCCAAAGAAGCCCTTGATAAAGGAGCCGTATTGGCTGTTGTTGATGATCCTGCTGTATATGCAAATCAGGAAAATTACTTTTTGGTCGACAATGTGTTGGAAACGTTACAGAATCTGGCGTTGTTTCACCGCGAAACGCTCAAAACCTGCGTTATCGGTATTACAGGATCGAATGGGAAAACAACCACCAAGGAGTTGATATCCAGGGTGCTGGAATCTGAAAAAAATGTGGTGGCCACACAAGGAAACCTGAATAACCACATCGGTGTGCCGCTTACTCTGCTGCGAATGACCACTAAAACACAAATCGCTGTGGTCGAAATGGGAGCCAACCACCCAGGCGAAATTGCTTTGCTTTGCGAGCTGGCACGGCCCAACCTGGGTTTAATTACAAATATTGGTAAAGCACACCTCGAAGGAATGGGAAGCTATGAGGGTGTTATTAAGGCCAAAAACGAACTTTTTTCGTATATCCGTATCAACAATGGAACAGCCATCGTAAACGCAGACGATCCTTTACTGATGGAACTTAGCGAGGGAATGCACAGGCTAACATATGGAACCGGTTTGGGAGATGTTAATGGAATTATCCTGGAGGACAAACCCTGGATTAAGTTGGCGGAGGTAAGTAACAACGAAGCTCCCATTCAAATTTCTACCCAACTTTATGGACGGTATAATTTCCCCAATGTCATGGCTGCCATTGCGTTGGGACGTTATTTTAAAATTCGCGACAAGCATATCATTAAAGCGATAGAGGGCTACGTTCCGGCGAATAGCCGTTCGCAGCAACTTGTTACCGGCAGTAACCACCTTTTTCTGGATGCCTACAATGCAAACCCCGTAAGCATGTCGGAAGCTTTGAAGAGCTTTCAGCATTACGGCGCCGAAAATGCATGGTTGATTCTGGGAGATATGTTTGAGTTGGGTTCTTCTTCCGAAAAAGAGCATCAACAAATGATGGATTTAGTAAGTCAACTGGAATTTAAAAATGTGATTTTAGTAGGGAAACATTTTTATGGTTTCAAAAGCAACAGGTACTTATTTTTTGAAACTACCAGTGATACGCTTGCTTACCTAAAGGAAAACCCTATAATGCAGGCAAATATCCTGATTAAAGGATCGCGTGGAATGAAACTGGAACAACTTATTCCCCTATTGTAATGAAGAATGCAATTTCGGCACTCGGGATTATGTCGGGCAGTTCCCTTGATGGCATCGACCTGGCTTTTTGCAAATTTAATTGTGAAAATAATACCTGGCATTATTCCATTGAAGTTGCCGAAACAGTTGAATACACAGATTTCTGGCGTGATAGACTAACATCCGCTCAAGCTTTACCTTCCAATGAATTGTTAAGGCTGGATGTTGAATATGGTAATTTCCTTGGTGAAACGGTGGCGCATTTTATCATTAAAAACCAACTTAAGCCCGATTTAGTGGCTTCACACGGACATACTTTGTTTCACGAGCCGGAGTTCGGTTATAGCTTTCAGCTGGGTAGGGGAGCCTTCATTGCCAAACAAATAAGGACAACTGTTGTAAGTGATTTTCGAAATGCGGATATCAACCTTGGAGGTCAGGGTACTCCTTTGGTTCCCATTGGCGACGAGCTTCTTTTTGGCGAATATCAGGCTTGTGTGAATATTGGCGGAATTGCCAACCTGTCTTATAATTCAGAAGGTGACCGCCTGGGCTATGATATCTGTGGAGCCAATCAATTGCTAAATAGCCTGAGTGCTGAGATTGGACTGCCTTTTGATGCTGGCGGGCAATTGGCGTCTTCCGGGGTTATTGATGTTGCGTTGCTTGAGAGATTGAATTCGGATTCCTATTTTAAAGCCCCGGCTCCTAAATCGCTTAGCAATCAATATGTTGTTGAGAATTTCGTTTCCGTACTGGCGGCCATACAAATGCCGATTACAAATCGTTTGGCTACAGCTGTTTCCCATATCAGCCATCAAATTGCAAATGCATTAAATCAAATTCCGGTTGGTAAAGTGTTGGTAACCGGTGGTGGTGCTCACAATCGATTTTTGATACAGTCCATCCAAAGCATCACTTCGCATAAACTTGTGGTTCCTGAAGCCCAGTTGGTTGATTTTAAAGAAGCACTGGTTTTTGCTTTCATGGGAGTATTGCGTATCCAAAACAAAGTAAACTGCCTAGCCTCCGTAACGGGAGCAAGTTGCAACAGCATCGGCGGAGTAATCAATTTACCATAAAAAAAGCTGCCCCGGAGAGCAGCTTTGTAAAAGGTATGTGTAGTAGTTTACAGATTTCCAATTATTAATTCTTGTGCATAATAAGCTGCAATACCGGCAAAATATCCAATCATGGCCAGCAAACTTATTTTCTTCATATACCAGATGAAGTCTATTTTTTCGAGTGCCATGGCTGCAACACCTGCCGCAGATCCAATAATCAGAATACTTCCTCCAGTTCCTGCCGTAAAGGCCAGCAACTCCCAGAAAATACCATCCGATGCAAAATGACCCATGTCGGCAATGGGATACATACCCATAGCACCAGCTACCAAAGGAACATTATCTACAATAGAACTTAATAACCCAATGGCCGTATTGATGATGTATATGTTGTTGTTGGTTACCTTATCCAACCAAACAGATACCAGTCCCAGATGACCTGCTGTTTGCAGCGAAGCCACTGCGGAAAGTATCCCGAGGAAAAACAATACAGTTGGTATATCTACCTTTTTAATCACTCCGGAAACTGTGAGTTTTCCTTTGTCCTCATATGGTTTTTTACGGTGCATCACATCGGTGAGCACCCAAAGTACACCCAGTCCAAGCAACATGCCCATATAAGGAGGTAAATGTGTGATGGTTTTGAAAACGGGAACAAATAGCAATGCACCCACACCTACAAAAAGCATGAGTTTGCGTTCGAAAAGCGTGGTATATTCTTTTTCTTTGGTGTTTAATTTTGGACGGGTTACATCACCTTTCATCGTAAACGACAATATAGTTACGGGTATAACCATGGTTATTAAACTGGGGATAAATACCATCAGAATGATATTTAATGCAGAGATTTGTCCTCCAATCCATAGCATGATGGTGGTTACATCGCCAATGGGCGACCAGGCTCCTCCTGCATTGGCAGCCAGCACAACCATAGAGGCGAAAAACCAACGCGTTTGTTTGTCATTGATAAGCTTTTTAAGTAAGGTTACCATCACAATGGTGGTGGTCAGGTTGTCAAGCGTGGCAGACATAAAAAAAGTCAAAATGCTGACAACCCATAGAAGTTTTACCTTGTTGGTCGTTTTAATGCTATCGGTTACCAGTTTAAAACCCTGATGGTGGTCGATAATCTCGACAATAGTCATAGCCCCCAGCAGGAAGAACAATATTTCTGAAATATCGCCCAGGTGTTCTATAATCTGATTGTGAACGATAAAATCGAGATACGTTTCATGTGTTACCTCAAAAGCGGTTCCTGCTGCCGCCGCCAATATTTGTTGTTCATGAAGAAAGGCATTCCAGGTAGCACTTACTCCTGATAATAAAATGTCCTCCGCCCCAATGATAAATGCAACCCAGGTTAATGAACCAATCAGCAAGGCCGAAGCCGCTTTGTCGATTTTTAAAGGATGTTCCAGAGCAATGGCCAAATACCCCAGAACAAAGATGACAACCATTAAAATAAACATGTTTCGATAATTTAATTTTTATGCCGGCAAATGTAGCCAAAGATGCGGTTCGATTGAATTTTTTTTCAACCAAATTGACAGGTTCCGGGCTTTTTTTAATGCCAGAATAAACGGAGAAACTACATATCGAAAAGTGCAAATTCATGATTTTCCAGTTGACAGTTAATACTGTTGCAGTTACTTTTCGGACATTGGGCATAAAATTTCCAACGAAGCCGGGTAAGAGTCAATTGAAGGGTAGATTGACTTCTATCCCTGGTGGGAAAAAGGTCATCAATTACCTTCTCTGTAGGTTAAGAGAAATGTTTCACGCAAAGTACGCTAAGTTTTAATACGCAAAGTGCGCAAAGAAGTTTTGTGTCACAAACTTTAATCGTTTTGTATTCATTACAAAACATAGCTTCGAGAACTTAAAATGTCTCGCCGGAAAAAGCAAGAAGATGTGTGAAAAGATAATCTTTAATCGATAGAATTTTATGCAAAAAGAACTTTAAGAATTACCCTTTTTCATTGTACTATCCAATTTGTTCAATCTTTGGTGGCTCAGCGATAAGAAGATGTTAATTTTCTCTGCGTCTCCGTGTCTTTGCGGTTTATAAAAATTTCCCCTGCCAACTGTCCCTTTTCTCAAGTTCCTTTTCGATGGCTACATTGATCTGGTCGTTGCGGATATTGCCCCAACCCGGGCCAGCCAGAAACCTCGGAGGAACTTCACCGGCAAATCGTTCGATGATGAACCGGGGATTGAGCCGCTCGGTAATATCAACGATAAATGGAATGTATTCATCATACGAAAATAAATCATAATCGGCAGAATGTAGTCTGTAATCGCGTGCCATGGTGGTACCCGTTACAATTTGCAACTGGTGGAATTTAATGCTTGTCAGTGGTAGTTTGTTGATGGTATTGATTGAGTCGTGCATCATTTGTCGGCTTTCACCGGGCAATCCGAAGATAAAATGGGCTCCCACGTGTAAACCCAAAGCGGCCGTTTGCCGGATGGCTTTTTCTGATTCTTCAAATGTATGTTGACGGTTGATGCGCCCGAGCGTTGAATTATAGATGCTTTCGACACCATATTCTATGGCAATGAAGTGTTCTTTAGCCAGATGACATAAATATTCCAGTTTTTCATCATCCACACAATCGGGCCGGGTGCCAATCACCAAACCCACTACGCCCGGTTGTGTCAGTGCTGATTCGTACAATTCCTTTAATTTTTCAAGTGGCGCATAGGTATTCGAATAGGGTTGAAAATACACCAGAAATTGATTGGCACGGCGGTACCGTTTCAGATGAAACTCAATTCCTTCGTTTACCTGCCACTCAATTGATTTGTCAGGCTGACAGTAGGAGGGATTGAAGGCGTTGTTGTTGCAATAGGTACAACCGCCCCGGCCTTTGCTGCCATCGCGGTTGGGACAGGTAAAACCCGCATCCACGGTGAGTTTCTGCACCCTTTGCCCCAGAGTTCGTTTAAAGTATTCTGAGTAGGCGTTGTAGCGGCGTTGGTGGTTCCAGGGGAAGTTGGTATCTGTCATAACTGGTGATCGGTTTTCATGCGCAAATGTACTTAAATTGAAAAAGGGATGAATTGATAAAATTCATCCCTTTTAAGAAGCAGTTATCTACTCCAAAGTTTTTAAGTTATTTCGCTACTCTTTCGAGCCACTTAATCATGAACATAATTGTAAACATGGAAATTGCGGTTGCAATTACAAAAATACTCCAGGTCATCCAGATTGGTATTGTATCGTAAAGAATGGCACCAATAAACAACAGTCCGTTGCCAAGAGCCGTTGCTCCAAGCCAGCCCCCTTGCATCATTCCCTGGTATTGAGGTGGGGCTACTTTTGATACAAAGGAAATTCCCATAGGGCTGATAAACAATTCAGCGACGGTGAGTATAAAATAGGTTCCCAACAGTAAATATGGAGAAACGCGGTGTGCATCATCCAAAGGTATACCACCAGTGGCAGTACTAATAGTTGAGAAATTGGGTAGCCCGATTGATCCGACGGCCATTACTACAAAGGCTAAAGAAGCAATTCCCATACCAATGGCAATTTTCTTTGGAGTTGAAGGTTCGATGTTTCTGGCACGTAACCAGCCAAATAAACCAACTACAATCGGAGTTAAGAACACAACAAAAAATGGATTCATCGATTGGAAAATCTCTGCCGAAAAGCTATACGTTCCCACTTTTAGTACCGTATAATCCCTGGCAAAAAAAGTAAGTGTTAATCCATTTTGATGGAATGAGAACCAGAAGAAAATAACCACACCAAATACGGCAAGTAATGCATACATGCGTTGTGCAACTTCTTTGGCTTCCATTTTGATTTCACCGGTAATCTCGATACCTGATGATTTCGATTTTGGATTTGGAAAGTTCTTTTTGTTTTTCAAAAAAATGGTTAGCGAAATGGCCATGGCAATAATGGCGATACCAAATGCATAATGGAAACCGGTATTGAATATGTTTAAGTATTCATTTGAAAAAGAAGTGAGGTCAGTAACCGTGCTTCCGGCGGCTTTGTCCGCATATACCTGGTATCTGCCAACTGCTTCAGGCGACATTGCTCCTGAGAGATAGGTATGACATTGTTCTGGTAGGGTAGCATCGTAATGCATATTGTTTTTTTCCAACCACCAGTTTCTGATACCAACAGCAGCCAGTGGGGCAAATATGGCACCTACATTAATAAAGGCATAAAACAGTGAGAAACCTGAATCTCTTAATTTGTCATATTTTTCGTTGTCGTACATCTGACCCACCAAAGCCTGTAAATTACCCTTAAAAAGGCCATTTCCAAAGGCGATAACAAACAGACCCACGATCGTGATAGTTAGGAAAAAGGGTAGGCTTGAAACTGGTGTTGGTGTTGGAATGGCCAGAATCAGGTATCCTGCTGCCATCATGATTAAACCAACTAAAATGGTTCCTTTAAAGTTTTGTATTCTATCAGCAATAATACCTCCAACAAGTGCAAGGATATAAATTGAGAAATAAAATGTACCATAAATGATACCGGCGTGTGTTCCGTTCAAGCCAAATTTAGCTTGCAAAAACAGCACCAAGATGGCCATCATGGTGTAAAATCCAAATCGCTCTCCCATGTTGGCAAGTGCGGCAGGAATAAGTCCTTTCGGGTGTCCTTTAAACATAATTATTAGATTAGGTGTTACATATTTTTTCCAAAACGGACAAAAATAAGAAAATTAATGGGTTTACCAAGTTAAATCAGCGCTCACAGGCAATAAAAAAGCCTTCCAATTATCAGAAGGCTTTTTTTAATTAAAGATCGATTGGGCTATAAAACGCCCTGATCGAGCATCGAATTGGCTACTTTTAAGAAACCGGCAATGTTGGCTCCTTTTACGTAATCTACGTTGCCATCGGCTTTGGTGCCATGTTTTACACAAGCTGCATGAATGTTGCGCATGATCTGGTGCAATTTGGCATCCACCTCTTCTGCCGGCCAGGCCAGTTTCATGGCGTTTTGCGACATTTCGAGACCAGAAGTAGCAACACCACCGGCGTTAACTGCTTTTGCGGGTCCAAATAAGATGTTGTTTTTCAGGAACAAATGCATGGCTTCGGGTGTAGAAGGCATGTTGGCACCTTCGGCAACACAGATACATCCATTGTCGATGAGTTTCTGGGCATCTTCGCCATTTAATTCATTTTGGGTTGCACATGGCAGGGCCACATCCACTTTAACTTCCCAAGGGCGTTTTCCTTCGTTGAAGGTAGCTCCGGGGAACTCAACGGCGTAAGGAGCAACGATGTCCTGGTTCGAGGCGCGCAGTTCGAGTAAATACTCAATTTTGTCGCCACTGATTCCATTTGGATCATAGATGTATCCGTCAGGACCTGAAATGGTTACCACTCTTCCACCCAACTCAGTGACTTTGGTGGCAGCACCCCAGGCTACATTGCCAAATCCGGAGATGGCCACGTTTTTGCCTTCAAATGTGGTACCTTTGGTAGCCAGCATTTCCTGTGCAAAATATACAGCACCAAAACCGGTAGCTTCGGGACGAACGAGGCTTCCACCCCAGTTGGTTCCCTTTCCGGTTAAGATACCGGTGTTTTCACGGCGCAGTTTTTTATACATGCCGTACATGTAACCAATTTCTTTACCACCAACGCCAATATCGCCTGCAGGAACATCTGTTTCGGGTCCGATTAATTGCCACAATTCCATCATAAAGGCCTGGCAGAAACGCATGATTTCGCCGTCTGATTTGCCTTTTGGATTAAAATCGGAACCTCCTTTACCACCACCCATGGGCAGAGTTGTAAGTGAGTTTTTGAAGATCTGCTCAAAGCCCAGGAATTTCAGGATGCTGAGATTAACACTGGGGTGGAAACGTAAACCACCTTTGTAAGGTCCAATGGCGTTGTTAAACTGGATTCTGTAACCCAGGTTCACATTTACTTTGCCTTTGTCGTCAACCCAGGTAACTTTAAAAGAAAGTATGCGGTCGGGCTCAATAATGCGTTCGATAATCCCGGCAGTTTCAAACTGTGGATTTTCGTTTACCACTTCTTCAATCGATTCAAGCACTTCGCGAACGGCCTGATGGTATTCCACTTCACCCGGATGTTTTTTTCCCAGGTCATTCATTATTTTATTAAGATCCATAGCAGTAAAAATTTTACTTTAAAAATCAGTTGTTTTAACTGTGTTGTTATTTTTTTAACAATGCAAAATTAGAACTAATTTCGATCGGTTGATGTTTTTTATGAAAAATAGTCTCTTTTTTAACCCTGTCTAAATAGCATTGTTTTCAAGGGATTGCGAGCTCTGGTAACGATTGCATAACTAAATAATTAGTTGTTTTAGCATTTTGTATTAAATCTTTCATTTTCTTTGCAATAATTAACTAATAAGTTAGTTATATAAGAAAGATTTGTAAGGTATGAAACAGTTAACAAAAGCCGAGGAACAGGTGATGCAGGTTTTGTGGGACTTGAAGAAAGCCTATGTGCGCGATATCATTGATCAACTGCCCAATCCAAAACCAGCTTATAACACGGTGTCGACAATCGTGAGAATCCTGGAGCGTAAAGGTTTTGTCGCCTACCTGGCTTATGGGAAAGCTCACGAGTATTATCCACTAATGGAAAAGGGAACCTACCGAAAGACGTACTTCAGAGTAATCCTGAAGAATTATTTTGGTAATTCCTATCAATCGCTTGCTTCATTTTTTACCAGAGAACAAAACCTGTCGCTAACAGAGCTGGAAGAAATGAAAACACTTATTGAATCGGAGATAAAGCGTAAATCAAACCTATAAATTGACATCGCCATGCAAAACCTGGTAAGTTATTTTTTACAGTCTTCGGTGGTGATGGGCATCGCCTACCTTATTTATCGTTTTGTATACCAAAAAGAAGGATACTATATTTTTAATCGGGTTTATCTGCTATCAGCATTCCTGCTGGCATTGGTACTTCCACTCATACCTTTTAATATAGACGAGTTTTTGTTTGGAAATTCACCCACCCTGAGCGTGGTTCAATATCCCATAAAAGCCGTGAATGCCATTTTGTTGGGCGAAGTCACCATTTTTGCCCATGCTGATGATGTATCAGCCACACCCGCGTGGCATGTGTCCGATTGGATGATGATCGTTTATTTACTCGGATTGCTGTGGGGATTTCTCAGGTTGGCGGTGAGAATCTTCCAACTGGGGCGGGTAATTACAACGGCTGAAAAGCAGCAACGGGATGGTCTCACCTTTGTTATGTTGCCTGATGATAGTCCGGTATTTTCGTTTTTCCATTATGTATTTATAAGCCAAAAGGAACTCGACCAACCAGAGTCGGGCCAACAGATCATTGAGCACGAGCAGCAACATGCCTTTCAGTTGCATTCGCTGGATATGCTTTTCGCTGAGCTGGTTAGCGTGGTTTTCTGGTTCAATCCGTTTAGTTATCTTTTGAAAAACAACATGCGCGAGAACCATGAATTTATGGCTGACAAGGCTGTGTTGACGCGACATCCCGATGCCGGTTATTACCGGATGTTGTTGATCAACCACTCTTCAATTTTAGAAAATCAATTGCTTACACATAATTTTAGTTATTTACTTTTAAAAAGGAGGTTATTTATGATGAAAAATGTTAAAAATCCCGTAAGGATGGTAGCCAAGCTGTTGTGGATTTTTATTGGATCGGCGTTGGCGTTGGTGGCTTGTTCGGATGCAACCAAACAGGTTACACTGCCCGAGAATGTTGTGAAAATTGATATTCCTGAAGCTCCACAATTGCCGAAGGATAGTGTCAATTTGATATTCGGGTTTAATATGAACGAACGTAAAGCCGACTTCATTGCACGATTAGGCAATGGACAATCCTGCAAGCTTGAGGTCTTCAACAAGAAGAATGAGTTAATTGCCACAATTTTTGATACCCAAATGGGCCCCGGAGACTACCGAACCACCTGGAACATCACACCCGGAGTGGATTATTTCTCCTATGTATTTACTGCTGGTGATAAACGCATGACCGGGAATTCATACATCGATCCTTCCAAAACCTATAACGAAGAGACTGGTGTATATACAGTGGTGGACCAGATGCCTGAATTTCATGATGGAATGGGTGCTTTGATGACTTTCTTGTCGTCTAATATCACTTATCCTGAACAGGCAAAAAAAGACACCATTTCAGGGCGCGTGTTTATCAATTTTATAATTGAAAAGGATGGATCGGTGTCGAATGTGAAAGTGTTGCGTGGAATTGGAGGTGGCTGCGATGAAGAAGCCGTACGTGTTGTAAGCTCAATGCCAAAATGGAAACCCGGTTTGCAAAATGGTGAAGCCGTTAGGGTTGCTTACAATCTTCCCATAAAATTTGCACTGCGCTAGTGTGAATTTTTTTTACCCAGACTAACTAAATAATTAGTTGGTAAACCCCGGATGGAAGGCTCTATTCGGGGTTTACCATTCTTATTCCTTGATGATAATAAATGGTATTTTCCAAAACACCATTTTCATCAAACCAGCGTTCGGTGCCTTCTTTCAGGTTGTTCACGTAAGGAATTTCTCTTTTTAATTTACCATTGGGCCACCAGGCTTTTTGCATCCCGGTTCCGTTTTCATAATTGCCAACTCCGATTATTTTTTCGGTGACATCGTAATATATCCACTGTCCGGTATACAATCCCATGTTGTATTGCCCTTTGATTTTGTAAGTGCCTTCGGCATAATAAACAGCAAAATCGCCGTTTAGCGTATCGTGAACATAATTTTCTTCCGAAATTAGCTTACCTTTTTTGTTGTAGGTAACGGCTTTGCCTTCCAGATTTCCATCCACATAATGTGTTCTGGTTTCCACCTGTCCGTTGCTGTGCCACCGGGTCATGGGGCCATGAAGGATGTTGTTTACGTAGGTGGCTTCCTGTTCCTTGTTGCCATTTTCGTAGAACCAGGTGGAAGTTCCGTTGAGCATATCCTTTTTATACTCGAGAGTCGACCGGGTATTCCCATTGTCCCAAAAGTTGGTTTTTACACTTGGGCCACAGGATGTAAAGTAGATCGAAGCAAACACAACGGCTATCAGGTGGATGATTTTTTTCATTCTTTGGGCTTGTTGCGTGGTGCTATCAAAGCATCTGGAATTTTATACTGATTTAACCACTTGTATTGTAACAGATTCCAATAACTGTTTTCGAATGAGTTTTCGTACTGTCGTTTGAACTGATAGGTGGTCTGAAGCATTTTCTTTGGATTGGTTTCCAGGCAACTGGTAAACTGATCGCCAAAAAGGAATAGGTTGTCCAGAAAATAGTAAGTTACATCGAAACCAAGATAAGCATAGGTATCTGGTTCTGTGCTGAAGCGTTGGCGAAACTCCCAGATAAACTGCTGTATTTCAGGAGACTCGTAGTTCATGTAATCGGACGAGAAATACGTTAAATTCAGGTTGCTTAACTGGGTATTATTTAAATCGCTAAGCCGTTCCCAGGTGGGGACACCAATGAGTTTAATATTGAAGCTGTCGCGAATTTCGTTGAGTTGATTCATCACATCCAGCACAAAGGATTTTTTATTTCCATAAAGAATAACCAGATTTTCGCGCAAAGGGGAGGCGTTATTTATAAACGGAGTCAGGTTATCGCTGGAATAAACAATGCGCGTCAGGTTATTTTGAAGGATGGTACTGTCAGAAAGTCTGTTTTCCAACAGGTCGGGGAAAATATCCTGACCTTCAAATTTAAAATAGGGCAGTGGATCTCCGGTTGTAAAATTCTCATGGCGGTGAGCTACGCCTACTGCCATGTTATACAGGTCGGAGTTGCTTATTTTCGATACATCCGGGATGGTCATCCGAAGGGCGTTTACCATATTTTGTACCGGAACTGCATCTTCGTAGGGGTTTTGTGTGATAAAAAACACCTTGGCCATCGGATAGGTTCGTTGGAAATAATTTACCAAGAGTTCATTTTGAAAGTCAATACCCGGCTTCACCTTAATCGCCGTTTTATAGCTTTGAACGGTTTCTTCCCTGAAAGTCAATGGGTTCACGATGGGGATGTTAAAATTCCCTGCAAACAAAGCCACCTGATGAAAGCAATCAGGAAATAGTGGTCCGATGATCAGGTTCATGCTGCGAAGTTCAGGTTGTTGAAGTACTTTGGCGGCTTTCGCCAGATTCTGATCTACATCATAAATATACAACTCTACCTGCATGCCTTTTTTTCTCAGGGAATCCAAGGCCATCATAGCGCCTTCATAAAACCCGATAAATCGGAAGGGTTTAAAACTGGTTTGTTGTTGCTGTATAAATCCGGCCTTGTTCAAACTGTCCATTTCTTCCAGATAAAGCGGCAACATCAAGGCCACTTTGAATACCTGATTGTAATGAGGTTGATTTTTTAAACACTGGAAGGTAGTGGTTGGGGAAAAAGGAATATTGACTTCATCATTTTCACTGGGAATGATTTCGGGTTCAAGTGGTTGGTCGTCAAAATTTCGGGCTGTTTCGCCGACCGGAATTTTCACAATCTGACCTTCCAGCACACGCCTTCTAAGACCAGGATTTGCATTTTTAAGCCTTGTAAAGTCAATCTGATATAAAGCAGCAATACTTTTAAGCTTGGTTTTGGTTTTTATCCTAAGCTCAATAAAGTCGTTACTTATTTTTTTTTTTGGTATGTTGATGGTTTGTCCGATAAAAATATTTGTTGAAAGGCCTTTGTTGACGGCCTGTATTTCGGCCACCGTTACGCCATATTCGCGGCCAATGCTATAGAGTGTTTCTTTCTTTTTTACCAGATATTTAATGTAATCGGGTTCCTGAGGTGTGGCTGTTTCAGCGATTACCGGCTTTTTTGCTTCTTCCTGTTGGATAGTAGCCATTGGTTCTGATATAACCGATTCTTCGATGGTGTCGGGTTTTTTCAATTTGGTTTTGTCGGGCACCCGCAGGCGGTCACCTTTAAGCACGCTGTTTCCAAGTCCTGGATTGGCAGCCTTGAGCAATTGTAGCGGGATATCGTATTTATCGGCTACGCTTTGGCTAGTTTCTCCCATGATCACCACATGCCGATAATCGGATATGACCGGGATATTCGGATCGAAGGTAACAAATTCACTATCGGTATTTTTTGTGGTAATTGTCGGTTTGTTTTGATATTGAACAGGTTGTGGTTTGACTTCGGTCGACAGTTGCCGATCGGGTGCTTTATATGCAGGAGCAGGTTCAGGTTTCTTGGGTTGCTGATTTACCACCGGCCTTGTTCGTATCGGTGATGAGCTTACATAGTTGTCATTATTGGTGGCTTTTCCATCCAAAGCATCGAAAGACCCTTCTACAGGCACTTTCACATATTCGCCTTCCCGCATTGGATCGTGTAAGGCCGGATTTGCTTTTCGGATATACTCTTCCGGAATCACATAAATGGTAGCAATATGTTTAAAGGTTTCGTTGGCTGCAGCTATGTGGTAAAAAAACTCGTAGTTGGTTTCCTTTACTTCAGTATTTAATTGTGTTTCTTTATTTACTGTAGGAATGAGTAATTCTTGTCCGATGGAAATACCATTCTTCGCAGCGGGGTTCTCAAAGTACATTTCATCAACAGAAACGTTGTAGGCCCTGGCGATAGAATACACTGTTTGACCTTTATCAACCTGATGAATGTAATAATTACGGCCATTTCTGTTCTCAATGGTTTCCGATTTATTTACCGAAACCGACTGAGCCAGTAATGTAAATAGGATTAAGTTGAATAATAAAACGAGCAAACTCTTCTTGATAATCATGGTTGATGTTTGGTATATCTCAATCTTCAATTCAAAAATAATATACTTCTGCTAACAAGACGTTAAATTGGGGAAAATATTATGAATTTGTTGAAAAGTTGGGGGATGCGGACATGCAGGGATCCCCTAAAGATACTGTGTCTAAATCCAATATATTCGTTCATTATTTTTATTTTTATTTTTCTACTTTTACCAAGCAAAAAGAAGGCTACTTTCAATTCGTTGAGCTGGAGCCTATCTACCAGGTGGGGGGTTATCCTCCA
>JAUYGX010000043.1 GCA_030690365.1 Bacteroidales bacterium
ATATAATGAAAAGGCCATCTATCATCCTCATAGATTTCTACGGAGGGATCAATATTCAAAGTTTGATATTGATTAGACTCAATAAATAACTTAGAGCAAGCAGTCATTATAATAAAAATGTGTCCTCTGTATTTGAAAAAACCCTCAACGTCACCAATTTGCAGGAGTATATTTAGGTTTTCTGAACCAGAAATAGTTATTAGTAAACTCTCATTATTACTTGAATCTTCTACCCACACCCCAAATACTGTCGAATCAGTAAAATGAATATTGATGGATTGTTCAGTATCAATTATACTATCAAGTAAGATATATATATTTGTATCTCTCATGACCATTTCCCTAACATCAATTGTTTGGCAATATTTGTTATTATCAATACTACCTTGGGAGATTAATATATTTCCGAATAGTAATCCAAAAAATACTACACAAAAATAAGTACAAGTCTTTATTTCAGTTTTCATTTGCGATTAATTATAATTTCAAACACATCCAAAGTAATTACGGCACCAGGAATTGTATTTTGACTATATTGAGTGAATCCCAATGTTTTTGTGTAATTATTAAAGGTAGCCTTTGGAAACTTTGCACTGATTCTTTTTGCATTTGCGATGTCACCAGTGGATGACCCCATATTATCATTTGGATGACTGTGGTTACCCTCTCTAATAGTATAACCATTTTCAAAAACAGCAGAGTTCGCATATGATGCGCTTTCTACATGTTCAACATTCACTCCAATCATATTTTGACCATTGTCACCACTTTTTTCACCAATTCGTGTAAGACCAATCTCAGTTAATGACTCAGTTGTATTTTCGGCAAGAAATTTAAAGACCTGAGTTGCATCCTCATCTCCTTTAACATTGAGAAAATCAACCTTTGTGCCCGCATTCGTTGCTAATGTAACCTCACTAGTTACAACTTTTTTATCTAACTCTAATGAAGCCCCTTCAATTCTGTTACCTTTCTCATCAACCTTATGAAAACTATCTGTATCTGTAGTTTTTACATTTTTAACATTACCCTTCGAATCAAATTCATATTCATCTGGAATTTCTGCATTCATTCCCATAAAATCAATAAACCTAACTGGATTATTAGCACCATATACAAACGGAGACTGAAAACTATATTTTTCTGCAAGTGGATCTGAAGTATGAAAACGCCCAAGTTGCTCATCATACATCCTCGCCCCATAATCATACCAACCCAGCCCAAAATCATCCTGCAACTCCTTGCCGTTATAAAGGTATTTATTTTCAATGGCGGTATTATCCATGTAAGTGAGCGATTCGCCCATATCCATGCCAAAGGGGTAGTAGCTGTTGTCTTGTAATATTGTCCCTTTTTGGTTGAACGAAACACGGGTGTTGCCGAGATGGTCTTTTACAAAGTATTCGTAATCAAAACCGCCCTGGTCGTTGCGCAGGGCACGGCCTTCGGGGGTGAAAATAAAAGCGTCTGCATCGCCGGGGTAAACTATACTGCCCAGATAGTCAGTCGGGGCACTTCTGTCACCGCTACCAGCAATGGATTTTTGTAGCTTCACCCCACCTTCGGTGTACAGGTAGTCGATGGTGTTGAAGGCACCTGGGCCCATGGCAATATGCTGCGGCAGGTTGAGGGGCGGTATGTGGTTAAATCCGTGCATCTATTGGTTTTTACTTTTTCTTTTGTGGTTAGTTTGGTAATTATTTTTTGTTACTGTATCAATTTTGTAGGTCATTTAGTTGTTTTTGTGCCACCAGTTACAAACTGGCGGCAGCGGGGGGGTATAGGATTAAATCCGTGCATCTATTGGTTTTTAATTTTTCTTTTCTCGTGTTTCCGGTTATTTCGTGTTTTCGGTTTTTTAATTCATGGCATTTTTGGTTGTGTTGGCATCCTCGTTACCGCTGCGCTCAAACGAGGACGAGGGTGGGGTTTTCTGTTTCTGTACTATTGTTTTAAGGCATTTCTAGTCTTATTGCATCCGCGTTGCAAACACGGATGAGTGAGTGTTTGCATCCTCGTTACCGCTGCGCTCAAACGAGGACGAGTGAGAGGGGGGTAATGCCATAATACTTCTCCGCCTTATTATCAACAACATTCCACCTCCCCAATTCCGCATCATAGTACCTCGCCCCATAATCATACAATACAAACTCAAACGTATTTCTTCATCCTGCTATTAATTAGATAAGTAAACAGAAGAGACTACAAATTTTCTGTAACTTTTCCTTTCAAGAGTTATAACTAATGCAGTTGATGTCATAGTAAAATTATAATAACCAAATATTTGATCAGATTCAAAATAAATTGGAATATATCTATTATCTATAAAACAAAATCTATTAGTTGAAGATAAAAGTAATTCTGAATGAGATGTCGAATCAACTATTATGTGATTCTTTCTTGAGTACACAAAAAATTCATAAGATGAATCATTACAAATAGTTTCAATATAATAATTTAAAAGTGAATCATTTGATTGGTCTATATATGAATTAATAATTTGATTTACAGTATCAGGTAAGTAATATTCGATCGGAGAACCATAAATATGCTGTTTTATGTCAGGTTTAGTAATTTCTGGTGATTCAAATTCTTGACCGTTTAAAATTAATCCCATAAAAAGGAAAAAGATTAAAGTAAATATAAATTGATTTGAATTATTCATCGTTTTCCTCCTGAGATTTCTAAAGACTCACGTAGTAGATTATTTTGATTAACATTTGGTGTTTCAGAGCCATCAGGATTCACTCTATTTATCTGACCACTATTCCCATCAATAGCATTTACAGGTACATTCAGAACAGAAGCTGCTTGAGCATCATCTTCAGATGTGCCATTTACAACTTCGGTGAAAGTTGTACTAAATCCTGTACTCCCATCGCTAATCAAACTACTTTTATCTTTATTATGAGCATGAACCTGACCTACAATAACTTCTGAATCACTTCCTCCAAGCGGCTTATTGTATTCATCACCACCTCTACTAATAGGCCCCTCATAATTATTTTCACTTCCATGTTTTGAGTCTCCAGACGTAACTGGCTGAATATTTAGTGAAAGAGTGGCAGTTTCAGTGTTTAAAACTGCATAGGCTTTCTTTTCAACAGATCCATTATTCGTTTCTGAGGACATAGTGCTGATTTTTTTGCCTACACTAGAATTAGACTCAATTGATACCTTTCTTGAATTACTCATTATGTAATTCTCAGACATCGTATTATATTGACTTTTAGTATTGTTAAGAATCCTAATGTCATTACCTGTTCCGACAGATCCCATAAATTTTCCTGCGTAATTATAAATATCATCAACCACCATTCCGTCAGGATCAATAAACCTAATCGGATTATTATAAGCATACTGGTATGGTGTCCATCTTCTGGCTATTTCACTCATTGGGTCTATCACATGCCACCTCCCTAGCTGCGCATCATAGAACCTCGCCCCATAATCATACCACCCCAGTCCAAAATCATCCTGCATTTCCTTGCCGTTGTACTTATATTTATTTTCAATGGCGGTGTTGTCAATATAGGTAAGCGATTCGCCCATGTCCATACCAAACGGATAATAGCTGTTGTCTTGCAGGATGGTTCCTTTTTGGTTGAAAGAAACACGGGTATTGCCGAGATGGTCTTTTAAGAAATATTCATAATCGAAGTTGCCCTGGTCGTTGCGCAGGGCACGGCCTTCGGGGGTGAGTATGTAAACGGTTTTTTCGCTGGTGTAAACGATGCTGCCCAGATAGTCGGTCAAAGCACTTCTGTCACCGCTACCAGCAATGGATTTTTGTAGCTTCACCCCACCTGCGGTGTACAGGTAGTCGATGGTGTTGAAGGCACCTGGGCCCATGGCAATATGCTGCGGCAGGTTGAGGTGGTTATAGTCGATATGGTCAATCTGCTTATTCATATCCTTGGTTAAATTACCGTTTAAGTCGTAAAAATACTCATTTGTGGTAAGAAATGAACCGTTGTCGGTAAATCCGTTGTCAGAATAATTAACTCCTGGTTGGTCGTTTACATATTTTAACTGGTTGCCGGTATAGGCGTAGGTAAGGTTATCAATAAAATCAAAACTGCCCGAACCTCCGAGTTGCCCCATTCGGTTCAATGTCTTGATGTTCCCATTCTTGTCATACGAATATTGGGTATTGTATTTTCCGGCATCGGCAAATGTTGAGGTCAATAAGCGGTTAGCGCCATCATAGGTAAAGTCGTATTGCTTTGCTGTCGGAAAATGATCCGATTGCCAGGTCATCCTGGCAATATTGCCATTGTACAGGGCACCGCTTTGCAAACTGTTGTAGTCCAGTTTCATGGAAAATAAATCATTTTCAGGGTGAGCAATATTGTTTATGTCGGTAAGCCAACCCCGGATATTGTATTTGTAGACCACCTGTTGCAGGAAGCCGTTCCTGTTTCCATGCAATTGGTTTCGGGTGAGTTGTGCCATTTCATTGTATTTTTGTTTACTTAACAATATGGAATCCTGATTGTTAATCTGATGCCAGGTTTCAATCAGTTGCCCTGCATGATTGTAGGTAAGATGTTGCCTGATGGTGTTGGTTTCCCAACCTACATCAATGGTTTCTTTGGTTTTTTCCACCTGACCGGTGAAATTGATTTGGGAAGAAAGGGTGGTTTGTCCGCCTACGTGGTTGTCCGTGATGGATTGAATGGCATGGTAGTACTTGTCGTAATAGGTTACCGATAGTAGCCAGTCATCAGCCACATAGAGTTCGTTGTGAAGCAGGACTTTTGTTTTGGTGATGGTTGTTAAACCCTTGGTTCTGGTTGCATGGGTGCCGTTTTCAAGAAAGTAAAAGGGGAGGTCAGTAGGTTTAAAAGCATATTCAATTGGGTTTACTTCTAACGCCAGGGCATCATAGTTATCGTAATAAGTAAGCGTTAATATTTCATCCGAACCGGTCAGACGGGGAAAGGCTAAATTGGTATATCCTGTGTTATCATAATCCATGCTGACATTATAAGTTTCATAAAGCGGATACCCAGGTGAACTCACAACTCCCTGCATGGCTTCCTGGGATACTAAAGTACTATGGTGGTATTTACCTGTGATGATGGGCCGGTTAAAAACATCATACTTGGTAAACAGCCAGTCGTTGTTTTGTCGCAAAACTCCATCCTGGGTAAGCACCAACTGGTCCCGGCTGTTATATACCATATAGATGGGAGCTGCTCCGGGGAGCTTTTTAATTGCCATCCGATTTCTTTCGTCATACTGGTAATAAAAACAGAACTGTTGAATCCAATAGATGTTTAAATCATAATTCCATGTAGTTGATCCGGGAACTACTAAAGAGACTGCTTCGGGTGGAAGTACGAACCGCAATAAACCAAGATCATCATATACATAGTTCGTTATCAGCTTTTCGGTACCGTTTTGAACTACTTTGCTTACAACCCTTCCTTGCTTATCTTTATACTCAATGGTGGTGTGCTGGTCTTCATCAATAAAAACATTTTTATACAGCATATTTGCATCGTAATGTCCTTGCTTTGCCAACTGATTGCTTTGGGTAACTCCAAATTTATACACATCATCATTGGTCGTATTCGATTTATACTGAAACTCCTGAGCATGTATTTCATCCAGTCGCCAATCGAACCCCGGGTTACTTTGCCTGAGTACGCGGTTCAGTGGTGAACCGTCGAATTGCTTATCAGAAAAGGGAAAGGCTCCATCATCTTCGTTAAAGTATGAGCTATAGAACGTTGCTATTTCGCTTTCAGGTTCGGGGCGATAACCACCGGCACCGTTATCACCACCCTGTGAGATTGTATAGGGCAAGTACTCTTTTTTCCTGCGCCCCAAATTGTCGTAAAGTATGGGGATAACTACATCATTCCCATAAGCAGAGGCTTTCACCATGGTTTGCTGCATTTCACGCCCAAGCCCATCAAAGTAGGTAATGCTTTCTTTCCATTCCTGTTCATAATCAATCGCATTGTGTACAGGGATTGTTACTGTGTAATTATTCCGGATGGGTTCGAATACCCGGATGTAGTTAAGATTAAATATGCCATCGGTAACAGGTGGGTTACCTCCGTTTGGTGGTAAGTCAGGATCAATATACCCAAGAAAATCAGGGTGGCCGTTGGTTTCAAATCCCGGAACAAAGGTAAGCGTTACCCTGGCCACTTCTACAACACTGTCAAATACGGGTATTGTTCTATTATTCCAACCATCGTCGCCTTGAGTATAGCCGACCAGCTGAACAAAACAAAGTATAAAAATAAATAGTAGTTTCTTCATGTTATAAGCTCTTGTAAGTGTTTCTCATTTCTACATTTTAATCACCTTAAGCGTACTGGTTAACTCCTCATAGCGAACTTTTAGATAATACACTCCCGGTTCCAGATTTTGGATGTCTATTTCCTTGGTAAAACTATTGCCAACAGAGATTTGTGCTTCATTAAACACAACACTTCCTGATTCGGTTACCAACTGGTAATCAATGTTTTTATCCGGTTCAATATTTTGTACCAAAAGGCTAACTGTGTGTTTGGCAGGCACCGGGTAAATATTAAACGCTACCAATCCTTCCACTTCCAACAAAAGTTGGTCCCGGGTAATACATCCATGGGCGTCTTTGGTCGTGATACCAATGGGATATCCGCCGGGTTTCAATTCATCTGTTACCATTTGGATGTAAGGTGTGTTTTCTGAAGTGCTCCACAAATATTCCTCAAACTGATCGTTGGTTGTAATCATGACAAGCTCTCCTTGTTTAACCCGGAGGTCGTTACCCAAATCCACCTGTAACGGCTTGTTAATACGAACATAAATGGTGTCGGCAGTAATACAGCCTTGTTCATCATAGGCTTTTAAATAATACCTTCCTGTGGTATCAACCGCATAACGGTAATCACCTCCCATTTCGTTCCACAGGTATTTTGAAAAACCGGAATCAGCCACTATCACAAATCCTGCTTCACATACGCTGGTGTCGTTGGGCAGCTTTATTTTGGGGCTGAAATCGCAATCGTACAGTTTTGTCAGGTAAAAATCCTCTTGTGCACCTTTTTCAGTAGTATCGTTTAATACTTTCATGTTTTGATTGTAATTACCAGTCAGGTATATGTAGTTCAGGCTATCGATCAACATCCGTCCGGCAAAATCGGTATTGGTATCTCCAATGGCCTCGATAAACCTGAATTGTCCCTCATTGGTATACTTTGCAACAAATGCATCGCTCGAAAAACCGGCGGATTTAACCTTAAAATCACCTTCTTCTATTCCTCCCCTGAAACTGCCATTTACATATACATCATCAAGAGCATTCAAAATGCATGATGAGACGTATTCATTTGCCAATCCACCAAAATTCCGGGTCCACAGAAGTTCTCCTCGTATGTTTGCAAAATTGAATAAGTAGTTAAAATAATTTATATTTAAGACAAGAAAATAGGGACAGAATAGGAGTACGAAATTCCCCTAGGCAACATTAATTGTATGCCCACCTAAAGATAATCATCCTATTCTGTTTTTTTCTTCGAGTCAGAACAGTA
>JAUYGX010000044.1 GCA_030690365.1 Bacteroidales bacterium
ACAGGGAGATAATCATCTTTTACGTATTGTTTTGGAAAACCTGATTGGAAACGCCTGGAAATTCACTTCGAAGCATCCAACGGCCAATGTAGAGTTTGGTGTGCTGCAACAAGATGGGATGCCGGTTTATTTTGTTCGTGATGATGGTGCCGGTTTCGATATGAAATATGCCCAAAAACTTTTTGGGGCTTTTCAGCGCCTGCATTCTACAAATGAATTTCCCGGAACAGGTGTGGGATTGGTCACGGTACAACGCATCGTTCACCGGCTTGGGGGTAAAGTGTGGGCGGAGGGCGAAGTTGAGAATCTGTCTGCGGGTAAATCAGGAGGAGCTACGTTTTATTTCACAATTGCTTAATAAAAGGAGGTTTATTATGAGCGAATTAAAAAAAGAACTGCAGATGGGATTTACACATGAACACTTTCCTGAATCATGCCATATATGCCTGATTTATGAAAATGAGCAACAACGACAAAAAATCGTTTCCGAATATATCGCAGCAGGGATCAGGCAAGGTGAAGTAGTTCGGTATTTTACTGATCAGACAATGCCTGAAAGTGTCAGATCCTGGTTGTTAGAATTAGGAGTAGAACTTTCAGAAGTTGAGAAAAATGGATCGTTCGGTATATCCATCGCTGAAAATGCATACTGTCCTGACGGAAAATTCGACCCACAGAAAATGATCGACAGGGCTGTTCAACGCTATGGAATTGCACAAAAAGCAGGATATACAGGCTCGCGCGCTTGTGGCGAAATGAGTTGGGCGCTTAAAGATATTCCTGGTTCCGATCGGTTATTGGAATATGAAGTCCTACTCAACACAATCACCAGCTCCTTTCCACATAACGGCATGTGTCAATACGATGCCCGCCTTTTTGATGGTGCCACATTATTTAAAGTGCTACAGGTACACCCGTATATTATTGCTCAGGGCCAGATAGTTCGAAACCCGTATTACATAAAACCTGAAGAATTTATGGCTGAGAAAAAATAAGATAAATCTACCCATGGTTAATCATTGTCGAAAAGAAAAAACACTTGTTAGTTGGTAAAAAAATAAAGAAACAGATGACACCAAATGACGATGCGAAAAACATGAATAGGGCTGATATAAAGGGAATAAATGCAAGTGTTCTCGGGCAAATTATGGCCGCACAAAACATGATATTTGTGTTGCCCTCCGCGAAGAGAATAACAGAATTCTTTGCAAAATTGTTGACTACTGTACCCGGAGTGGAAGCTTGTCGTGTGTGCCTTGGAAATTCATTTTCACAGGAGGGAATCTTAGTTAGTAAAGTATGTGACGAATGCGAAAATTCACGGGAAACAGGGGCTGAAATCCTTACTATCTCTAAAAAATCCACGTGTAAATTAGAGGATTTGCCCGATGCTTATGTTTTTACATTAGAAACCATTGATCACAGGTTTGGATTTTTCATTTTCAGGATAGGGCAAGCTGACTTTTTTGAATTATACAAACCATTTATAAATAATTTAGGAAATTTTGTGGCGTTATCGTTGGAGAACCGTTTACAAAAAAGCAATTTGCAAAATACAAGGGATGAACTGGAAGACAGGGTGAAAGAACGTACCAGGGAATTATTAACTGTTAATGCCCATCTTGAAAAAGAGGTTGACGTTCGTAAACTTATGCAGAAAAAATTACAACAAAGTGAAGAACAATTCAGGTTTCTTTTCGAAACAATGGCGCAAGGGGTGGTTGTTCAGGATGCCGGAAGTAAAATATTAGAAGCCAACGATGCAGCATGTGAAATTTTGGGGCTGTCCAGAGACCAATTATTGGGAAAATCAACATACGATCCCCAGTGGAAATTGATTCACGAAGATGGTTCACCTCTTTATCCTGAAGAAATGCCGTCGAATATAGCATTGCGAACATGTAAACCTGTTTTTGAGGTTCTCATTGGTGCCTACATTCCGGATAAAAATATTTACCATTGGATTCTTACCAGTTCAACGCCCAAGTTCAATGAGGGCGAAAGCAAGCCATCTCTTACTCTGACTACGTTCACCAACATAACTGAACATAAACTGGTTGAACAGGAACGGCTGCATCATCTCCGGTTTTTTGAGTGCCTTGATCAAATCAACCGCGCCATACAGGGTTCAAATAACTATGAACAAATGATGAGTGATGTTCTGGATGTTGTGTTGTCCGCCTTCAATTGCGACCGGGCTTTTTTAATGTATCCGTGCGATCCTAAAGCCGCTTTCTGGAAGATACCGATGGAACGCAATAAACCAGAATACCCGGGAGTCCGTGAATTGAATCTTGAAATGACAATGGATCCCGGAGTTGCAGAAACACTTCGAATCTTACTTTCCTCTGATGGACCGGTGCAATTTGGTCCGGGAACAGCGTACCCACTACCAGAGGATGTGTCCGAACGCTTTGGTTTTAAAAGTTTCATGTCAACGGCCATTTACCCCAAAGTGGGGAGTCCCTGGCAGTTTGGAATACACCAGTGTTCTCAAGCGCACACCTGGAATGCAGAGGAAGTACGACTTTTCAAGGAAATCGGCCGACGAATTGCTGACAGTATGGGCAGCCTGTTAACTTATCACGATTTAGTGGAAAGCGAACAAAGATACCGCATGGTTTTCGAAAATTCTCCTGTTTCGATTTGGGAAGAGGATTTTTCAGGAGTAAAAAACCTATTTGATAATTTAAAAAAACATGGGATAAACAACATAGAAACTTATTTTGGTCAACATCCGGAGGTCGTTCAACAATGTGCAGGGCTTATAAAAATTGTAGATGTAAACCAGTCTGCACTTATATTGCACGAGGCGACCACGAAGCAGGAACTGATGACAAATCTGGCCGACGCATTTGCCCCCGAATCATTCGATACATTCCGGCAAGAGTTAATCTGCCTGTGGAATGGTGAGACTGAAATGGCAACCGATGCCATTGTTAAAACACTCAATGGCAATCTGCGGGACGTAACTGTCTATGTTTCTGTTTGTCCTGGTTACGAGGAGTCTCTTTCAAAAATACTTGTTTCTCTTGTTGATATTTCCGAACGGAAGCAAGCCGAGATGGCGCTAATCAATAGCGAAAAAGGTCTTAAAGAAGCCCAACGCTTAGGCCGGCTTGGCAGTTGGGACTGGGATGCAATAACAGACACTATTACATGGTCAAAAGAGTATTATCGGATATATGGTTTCGATCCAACGCAGCACCCACCCGGATACGAAGATCACCTGAAGGCATACACACCAGAGAGTGCCGCACGGCTTGATGAAGCAGTGAAGAAAAATATGGAGGCCGGCAAACCATACGTAGTCGATCTGGAACTCGCCCAAACTGATGGTACTCAACGTTGGATTACCGCCCGCAGCGAAACAAAGCTTGACTCAAATGGCAAGGTGATAGGTCTGCGGGGGACTGCTCAGGACATCACCGAACGTAAACTCGCTGAAGAAGAAATCAGAAAGCTAAATCAGGAACTTGAACAACGGGTAAAGGACCGTACCGCTCAACTTGAATCTACCAACAAGGAGATCGAAGCCTTTTCCTATTCTGTTTCGCACGACTTGCGGGCACCATTGCGCAGTATCGATGGTTTTAGTCAGGCACTCCTTGATGATTATCATGATAAGATTGAGGAAGAGGGGAAAAACTATTTACAGAAGATCAGATCTGCCACCCAACGAATGGCGCAGCTTATTGACGATCTGTTGAGCCTGTCGCGTATTGGCCGGAGCGAAATCAATATTCAGCAGGTGAACCTGAGCAAAATAGTGCAAAAGATTGCTGATGACCTTCACGAAAATGAACCTGATCGTAAAGTCAATTTTGTTATTCAAAATGGAATTGTAGTACAGGGAGATAATCATCTTTTACGTATTGTTTTGGAAAACCTGATTGGAAACGCCTGGAAATTCACTTCGAAGCATCCAACGGCCAATGTAGAGTTTGGCTTGAAAGAGCAAAATGGATTACCAGTTTATTTTGTCAGCGATGATGGTGCCGGTTTCGACATGAAATATGCCCAAAAACTTTTCGGGGCTTTTCAGCGTCTGCACAGTATAAATGAATTTCCCGGAACAGGTATCGGGTTGGCCACTGTACAACGCATCATTCACCGGCATGCGGGTAAGGTATGGGCAGAAGGCGAAGTTGAGAAAGGTGGATCATTTTATTTTACAATTCCGCAAAGCGTAATATAATGATAAAGAAATTTGCTCTGTTGGAGAAAGCAATTAAAAAAGAAGTTGGTTTGGTGCATGTTAATATATAATTGTTTACCTTTAAGGTTTCTAATAGTCAAGTAGATGAAAATGAATCCAAATAGTATTCGTTTCACCTCTGTTTCAACTGACCTCCGAAACAAAGCAGAGGAATTGTTGAAAGAGAAATCATCAAAAACCAATCCGCAACTTTCTGAAGTTGAAACGCTGAAACTCATACATGAGCTTCAGGTGCACCAGATAGAACTCGAATTACAGAATGAAGAGCTGATATTGGCCAAATCACAGGCAGAATCGGCTTCCCGAAAATATACTGAATTATACTATTTTGCACCATCCGGTTATTTTACACTTTATAAACAAGGCAAAATTGTTGATCTAAACCTTTGCGGTGCTCAAATGCTTGGCAGGGATCGCACGCGGTTGAAAAACAGCCTGTTTGGTTTGTTTGTTACCGATGAAACAAAACCGGTTTTTAATCTTTTTCTTAAAAAAATATTTGCCGGCAAGGCCAAAGAATTATGCGAAGTCGCTCTGTTAGCGAATGGTTGCTCTCCGGTGTTTGTCCAGCTTGCCGGTATAGTTACCGAAAATGAAGATCAGTGTTTTATTACAGCCATTGATATCACCGATCACAAGAAACTGGAGGAAGCCCGACTCGAAAGCAGCGAAGAACGTTATCGAATACTCTACGAAAATGCCAAAGTCGGCCTTTACCGGACAACTCCGGACGGAACTATACTCCTGGCAAACAAGGCTTTGGTCACTATGCTTGGCTATCAATCTTTTGAAGAACTTGCCAGGAGAAATGTTGAACAAAATGGTTTTGAAACGCCATCCCAACGAAAAGTATTTTTAGAAAAGATTGAGCAAAACGGTGAAGTGGAAAACCTTGAGTCTACATGGATTCGCCAGGACCGCAAGCCTGTTTTTGTGCGCGAGAGTGCCTGCGCTATCCGCGATGCGAACGGAAAAACCTTGTATTATGACGGGACGGTGGAAGATATAACAAAGCGCAAGCATGCCGAGGAAGCACTGATAGAAAGTGAAGTAAAATACCGCGCCCTGTTTGAAACATCACTTGATGGAATATCATTATTGGATTTAAACGGTAAAATAATTTTTGCGAACAAACAAGTAGTGAAGCTATTTGGTTACAACCAGCCTTCCGAGTTCATAGGCCTGAACGGGTTTGGGCTCATTCATCCTGACGATAAACCGAAAATGGACCTTTATTTTAAAGAATTTATAACTACAGGTGTTATTACAAATTGTGAAGTTAGATCATTAAAAAAAGATGGTTCTGAGTTTATAGGGGAATATTCAGCAACAATTATTAAAAATGCAAACGGCGATCCGGTTTACATGATGGATGTGGTAAGAGACATTACCGAGCTAAAGCAAGTGGAAGAAGCGCTGCGCGAGAGTGAAGCCCGATACCGCTTGCTAATTAATGCAATTCCTGATTTAATCTTCAGGCTCGACAGAAAGGGGGTTTATCTTGATTACAAAGCCGCCAATGAGGATCTTGCTTTTCAAACAGAGTCGATTATTGGTAAAAATAACCGCGACGTCACACCTCCCGAATTTGCCGACCTGGTTGATGAAAAAATAAAACTGACTATACAAACAGGAGAGATGCAGGTATTTGAATATCAACTGTCGATACCAAATAAAGGTATTTGTGATTTTGATGCCAGGATGGTTCCAGGCAGCTCCGACGAAGTAATTGTTATTGTCCGCGATATTACTGAACGAAAAAAAACCGAAGAAAAAATAACTATGCTGGCTATGGCGGTCGAAAATTCTGCCGATTGTATAGCCATTACTGATAAGGATTACAAAATTATTTATGTTAACGATTCCTTTTGTCAGGTTTATGATTTTACAAGGGAAGAAATAGTTGGACAACCAATATCGGTAATAACTTCAATGAACAATTTGCCTGAAGTAGGTACTTCGCTTTATGCTGCCATGTCAAGGAAGGAAGTGTGGACCGGTGAAGTGATCAACAAAAGAAAAAACGGAAAAGATTTTCCGGTACAACTTTCACTGGCACCAGTAGTTACTGATCAAGTAGATATGATTGCTGTTGTTGGAATTTTACGGGATGTTACTGAACGTAAGCAGACGGAAAAGATCGTCCGGCAAAGTGAAGTGAAATTCAGAACCCTGTTCGAGAGTGCCAATGATGCCATCTTTATAATGAAGGGAGATTCTTTTGTCGATTGTAATTTGAAAACAGAGCAAATGTTTCGGTGCAGGAAAGAAGATATCCTCAATATGCACCCATACGAGTTCTCACCTCCTCTACAACCCGATGGACGTGCTTCAAAAGAAAAAGCCATTGCGAAAATACAGGCAGCTCTCAACGGAACACCTCAATCGTTTGTTTGGAAACACTTAACCTTTGACGGAACACCATTTGATGCTGAAGTTAGCCTCAACCGAGTTGTTATCGACGATGAAGTGTTGCTCCAGGCAATCGTTCGCGATATTACAATGCGTAAGCACGCCGAGGCAGAAATAAAACTTAAAAACAAACAACTTCAAAAGCTCATTGCCGAGAAGGATAAATTCTTCTCCATTATTGCACACGACCTGCGCAGCCCATTTAATAGTTTTTTAGGATTTACAGAAATGATGGCCGACGATTTAGGTGGGTTTACAATGGATGAAATACATGAGTTTTCCCTAAGAATGAGAGACTCGGCCCTCAACCTCTTTCGTTTGCTCGAAAACCTGCTTCTGTGGGCCAGAGCTCAACAAGGATTGGTCCCTTTCAATCCGGAGGTATTGTATTTGCTGCCTGTTGTTTATGAAAGCATAGCCCTGTTAAAGGAACCGGCCAGGCTCAAGGGAATTGCCATTTCGCTTCATATTGAAGATGATATAAAGGTATTTGCAGATAGTAATATGCTTCAAACCATTATTCGTAACCTCATCTCGAATGCCATAAAATTTACGCCCAAAGGAGGAGAAATATCCATTTCGGTAACGGTAACGCATGACAATACTATCGAAATAGCCATTCATGATACGGGTATTGGCATGGATAATTCAATGCTCGAAAACATATTCAAACTCGATGTTAACACCAACCGAAGAGGCACCGAAGGTGAACCCAGTTCAGGGCTGGGCTTAATGCTTTGCAAAGAGTTTGTCGAAAAACATGGCGGCAAAATCCGGATCGAAAGCGAAGAAACAGACTTGTCTGCCGGAAAGGCAGGAGGAACCTCATTTTATTTTACAATTCCATTAACATTTTAATATCATGGAAAATAAAATTATCTTATTGGTAGAAGACAACCTCGATGACGTCGATTTAACACTTCGTGCTCTAAAAAAGAACAATATTAAAAATGAAATAGTTGTGGCAAATGACGGTGCCGAGGCATTGGATTTTCTTTTCGGAACAGGAAAATATGCCGGTCGCGACCTCACGTTAATGCCGACCATTATTTTACTCGATCTAAAACTTCCTAAAGTTGATGGACTCGAGGTGTTACAGCGGATTCGTGAAAATAACCTCACTAAATTTCTCCCTGTGGTTATATTAACTTCATCAAAACAGGAACAGGATATTGTAACAGGATACCGTTTGGGAGTAAATAGCTATGTCAGGAAACCCGTCGACTTCAATCAGTTTGCAGAGGCTGTCAGGAACCTGGGTTTGTACTGGTTGATCCTGAATGAATTGCCATCAATGAATAAAGAAGTTTAAGAGCCATGAAGAAAGCGTTAAACATATTGTTGGTTGAGGATTCGGAAGACGATGCACTTCTTATTCTGCACCACTTACGGAAAAGGGGCTATCATATAGATTATGAGCGTGTTGAGTCAGAAGAGGAGATGAAATCCGCACTTGCTAAAAAGAAGTGGGACATCATACTCTCCGATTATATAATGCCGCATTTCAATGGATTGGAAGCGTTGACACTCTTAAAAAATTCAGGAAAAGATATCCCATTCATTGTCATTTCGGGCACCATTGGCGAAGAAGTTGCTGTTAACATGATGAAAGCCGGGGCCCATGATTATCTCATGAAGGATAAGCTGATGCGGTTATTACCCGCCATTGAAAGAGAATTGCGTGATTGGGAAAGCCGGGCAGAACGAAAACTGCTTGAAAAAAAACAAAAACAATTGGAGGAAGAGCGTTTGTCCAATATGCGCTATTTCGAAAACATGGATAAGATAAACCAAACCATCCTGGGAACCAATGACCTGGAACAGTTGATGGAAGAGGTTCTAAAAACCATGATGTTGGTATTCGATTGCGATCGCACATGGCTCTTTTATCCATGCGATCCTGAGGCCACCTCGTTTAGAGTTCCTATGGAAATTTCCAAACCCGAATATCCGGGTGCCGGAATATTAAATGAGGAATTACCTATGCCCTCTGATCTGGCTCAAAATTTACATGAAGCACTTGAATCTTCAGATCCGGTGACTTATATGGCAGGTACCGATAAACCTATAAATAAAGTGAGTGCGGAACAATTTGATGTTAAATCAATGATGATGGTTCCGCTATATCCAAAGACTGGCAAACCCTGGGTGCTTGGCATGCACCAATGTTCGCACAAAAGAGTATGGACAATCGAAGAAAAGCGGTTGATACAGGAAACAGGACGACGTTTGAGCGATGCACTTACAGGCATGTTGATTCACCGCGATCTGCGTAAAAGCGAAGCTGAGAACCGTGCGATTGTTGATGCGGTACCGGATCTTCTGTTTCGGGTCAACCGGGATGGCATCATTACTGATTTCCGTAAGCCGGAGCACATCAATTTGTATGCTGAATCGGATCAATTCCTTGGCCGATCCCTTGGAGATGTATTGCCTGTTGATGTTTCTGATACTACCTATCCATCCATTGAAAAAGCGCTTAAAACTGATGAAGTAATAACATTTGAGTATGATCTAAAATTAAAAGAACAGTGTCAGAATTTTGAAGGTAGGATGATTGGCTTTTCGAAAGATGAGGTCATGGTATTTGTGCGTAATATCACCAAACGCAAGATGGCGGAGCAACAACTATTCGAAAGTGAACAAAAATTCCGCTCCCTGGCGGAAAGCTCTCCCGACAATATCATCCGGTACGACAAGGATTGCCGCGCAGTTTATTTTAACCGAAATATGAATTTTACGGTTGGTTCCAGTGCCGTTTCTCATATAGGCTTCACTCCCACGGAGAGCAATAACTATCCCACTACGGCAAAGTTTCAGGCAAAACTGGAGCAGGTGATACAAACAGGTCAACCCGATGAAATGGAGGATGTGGTTCCCGACCAAAATGGAGAACCTCGTGTACATCATATTCGTTTTGTGGCCGAACGCAACAACGATTCTCAAATCATCGGTGCATTGGCCATTGGTCGCGACATTACAGAACGTAAGCAGGATGAAAAGGAAATCAGACGTGTGAACCGTGCCCTTCAAATGCTTTCACAAACCAATATGGCGTTGATTCACATCCTTGATGAGACGACACTCTTAAACGAAGTCTGTAGGATTGTTGTCGAAATCGGGGGTTATCAATTGGCTTGGTTTGGGTTTGCCGAAAATGATCAGGAGAAAACCTTACGTCCAGTTGCTCATGCAGGTTTCGAGTCTGGGTATATTGAGCAGGCCCACGTTAGCTGGGCAGATAATGAACGGGGACGAGGGCCGGGTGGCACGGCAATCCGTACAGGTCAACCTTGCATTGTTCGCAACATTCCTTCCGATCCTGCCTTTGCTCCCTGGCGGAAAGCTGCTCTACAAAGGGGATATCAATCAATTATTGCTTTGCCATTAAAAGGCGAAAATGAGGTTCTGGGTGCTTTGGGTATTTATTCCAACGAGGTAGATGCGTTTGATAATAAGGAAGTTGAAATTCTAAAAGAGTTGGCCGACGACCTGTCATTTGGTATCGCTACCTTGCATAATAAGGCAAAGCAGGAAATCGCCGAAATGGCACTCAGAGAAAGTGAAGAACGTTACCGCTTGATTGCCGAGAATACTGCCGATACTGTAGCTGTGCTGGATCTTAATCTAAATATGATATATGTTAGCCCGTCGGTACTTAAGATGCGTGGATTTACGGTTGAAGAATCAATGACTCAGTCAATGGAAATGATTTTTACACCGTCGTCTGTGCAAAAAATCAGTCAGCTCTTTGCTAAACACATGGCATTGGAGGGGGATAACAATGCCGATCCATTCAGAACAGAAACAGTTGAGCTTGAAGAGTACTGTAAAGACGGTTCCATCATCTGGGTCGAGATTGTGGTATCTTTTCTGAGAGATGCCAATCTGGCTCCTACAGGTATTTTAACAGCTACCAGAAATATTACCGAACGTAAGCAATCTGAGGAAAAATTAAGGATACTATCCCGCGCGGTTGAACAAAGCCCAGCATCCATCGTGATCACCGATACAGAAGGGAAAATCGAATATGTAAATTCTAAATTTACTGATATAACAGGATACTCCCGCGATGAAGTCATGGGACAGAACCCCAGAGTACTTAAATCAGGCGAACAATCCAACGATTTTTACCTTCAATTCTGGCAGACCATCACCGATGGCAAAGTATGGCAGGGTGAATTTCATAACAAGAAAAAAAGTGGGGAGTTATTTTGGGAACTGGCTTCCATTTCTCCAATATTGGATGTAACGGGGTCGGTCACCCATTTCCTGGCTGTGAAAGAAGATATCACGGCCCGCAAACAAACAGAGTTGGAGTTGATAAATGCCAAAGAAAAAGCCGAAGAAAGCGATCGGCTAAAATCAGCCTTTTTAGCCACCATGAGCCATGAACTGCGTACACCATTAAATCATATTATGGGGTTCAGCGATTTAATGCAATCGGGCATCGATCTGGAGAATACAATTGAGTTTGCCCAGTTAATTAATAAAAGTGGACGTTACCTGTTAAACCTTATTGAAGATATCTTTGAGCTAGCATTAACAGAAAAATCAGGGATTAAACTGAGAAAAGAAACCTTTAAGGGCCTTGATGTTTTTTTGATTAATAGATCAACACTCACTGAAATACGCGATACTTCAGGTAAGAAAGATCAAATTGAGCTTGTTTTTAACCCGGATAGTCAACTTCTGCTTAACAGTATTTATGCTGACAAGAATAAAATAAATCAAGTATTGATAAATCTTTTTAAAAATGCTGTGAAGTTTACAAAGAAGGGCAAGATAGAATTCGGATTTCATCAAAAAAACCCGGGATGGATTACTTTTTATGTAAGCGACACCGGAATTGGAATCCCAAAGGATAAACATGAACTTATTTTTGATTTTTTCCGCCAGTTAGATGATTCACACACAAGAATATATGGAGGCATCGGCATCGGTCTCTCCATTTCGAAAAAGATAGCCGACGTCATGGAAGGAACATTAAGCCTTGAGTCAGAACCCGGAAAAGGAAGCACATTCTATTTCTCCTTTCCGGCAGAAATTACGCCAACATGCTCTTCCGGTACAGTATCTGTTGAAAATCCCCATGTCCCGGTATTCACCGGTAAGGTGATCTTAATAGTGGAAGACGATCCCATCAGTATGGATTTAATCAGAACATTTGTGAAGAAAACCGGAGCAGATGTGGTGGAGGCTTGCAACGGTAAAGAAGCCATTGAAATGTTAATACAAAAACCTGACCTTATCCTGATGGATTTGTTCATGCCTGTGATGGATGGTTATCAGTCGACTGTGATTATAAAATCGAAATACCCCCGGATTCCTGTTATCGCAGTTACTGCCTATGCCCTGCTCAAGGATAAGTCGAAAGCCATAGCTGCAGGATGTGATAGCATTATTTCCAAACCCATTAATAGGGAAATTTTATACGGTGAACTGACAAAATATTTAAAGTCGAAGTGAGAATTTTACAATAGCTGTATTGTTGAAATTGCTTTGTTTTTGAAGATCAGAACTTAAACAGAAGGGGTTTTTTGCAGTCGGCTAAAGCCAGACTGCAATCTTGAGTTTGGCTAATTTTGCAGTCGGCTAAAGCCAGACTGCAATGGATTGAATCTATTCAGTTTTATTCATCTACAATGAATGTGTTAAAAGTACATCCATTGCATTCCGGATTTATCCGACTGCACGATCAGATTCATCCCAACATGGCCACGTTGCTGGCATTCATCGTCACCAATATAGCAATAGATCATGTTTTATTACAAAAACGGTGAAGGAAACGGTGGATGATTCGTTCAATATGATTATCAGTGCTGCCGGCAATGCGGGACTTCCATTTGATTATGAGAAAATTGATCTTTATATCGGTTCCGAAAAAAAAGTAGTTAAAGTCCTTGAAAAGGGAAATCCATTGGATTTCGACACCAATTACATCAAAAAATTATTGCGCGAATCGCATCTCCGGATTCTACTTGATCTGCATAGTGGCAAAGCCAATGCCAAAGGTTGGGGAACAGATCTGACTACTGATTATGTGTTGTTTAATTCGGTATATTCCACTTAATAAACCAAATTGGTTTCAGATTTATTTGATTATTTATCGCAATTTCCCTTGCCAAAGGGTTCCGTATTAATTACATTTGTAAAATCTGAACTAAATTTAACAGGTTTAGATGAATAGCAAAAGTTTGATATTCTGATAGTTATCAGAAATAAAACTGAGCGATGCATTTATCGGAAATAGGGAATAACTATCCTCTTCTCCCAAAATTATTTGATTATTTCATTCAATGTGTATCAGTTTAATTGATATGCAATTGGTGATTACCGCTAAAAAAAAACGGAGTCTGTAACCAGTATAAAAAACAGGGCGTAACCGAAAAGCCAAATGAGTAGGAAAAATTAATAATCAGTCTTATGAAAACAAAAATTTTACTTTCAGCTTTACTGTCATTTTTCGTACTGTCGGGATATAGTACTATCTGGACAGTTACCAACACTAATTTTGTATTTACTCCTGATAGCATCACCATTTTTGAAGGTGATAGTGTGAAGTTTACCCTGGGAGATACCCATAATGTGGTTGAAGTAAGCCAGGCAACCTGGTTGGCCAATGGCAATACGCCGTTGCCGGGATTTTCGTTGCCATTTGGAGGAGGCCTGCTGCTTTCTTCACAACTTACCGTTGGCATGCACTATTATGTTTGTGGTCCACATGCGTCAGGAGGAATGAAAGGGATCATCAACGTACAAAGCACCTCCGGAATTTCTGAAAATCAATCTGTAGTTTCTGTTTATCCAAATCCGTCAAGCGGGATATTCCAGTTTGAACTGTCAGGTATTCAGTTCGATAGAAGCAATAACCTTTATATTTACAACCTACAGGGAGCAAAGATTTATGAAGCCGCAGTCAGCAATGAGAAGTTTAATGTCGATTTGTCAAACCTTTCGGGTGGAATTTATTTTGTGAAGATTTTTGACGGGGAAGCGATTCTGACGAAGAAAATCATGATTCAAAATTGACAGATTGAAAAGGAGCCATTAAAAAGAGATCTACAATTCAATGATCCCCTTTTTAATGGCATACATCACCAATTGTGCTGTGTTTTTCGATTGGGTTTTTTCTAACAGACTGGCCCGGTGGTTGTCCACAGTACGTTTGCTGATAAATAGTTTTTCTCCAATTTCCTGATTTGATAATCCTTTGCAAATCAGTAGCATGACCTCCTTTTCACGGACTGAAAACTGTACCGTATCGCTTTCATTGGCACTTTTGTTCATTTTGCGAATGACGGAGTACAAAATTTCTTCCGGGAAATAGTGTTTTCCTGCACACACCTGTTCCATAGCCGCCAGCACCTCGTCGGGATTGGAGTTTTTCATTAAAAACCCCTTGGCTCCGGCATCAATCATCTGATAATAATAACTTTCGTCACCATGCATGGTGAGGGCTATGATACAGGCATCCGGGTGTGATTGAAGAATTTTACGCGTGGCTTCTATGCCATTCATCACAGGCATGTTGATGTCCATCAGGATAATATCCGGGATTGTTTGCATGCTTCTCGAAACGGCTTCTTCACCGTTTTCCGACTCAATAATCACATTGTCAGGTGAATAATGTTGCAGCAAAAGCTTAAGTCCGTTGCGGAACAGAGTGTGATCGTCAACAATCAGGATGGTTTTAACTTTATTCATGGCGGTCGGCTTTTACTTCAACAGTAACTAATACTCCTTCTCCGGGACGGCTTTTAAGCTCGAATTCCCCCTCGATGGAGGCAATGCGGCTTTGGATGGTATTCAACCCCATGCCCAGTGGCTGGCGGCTCATGGGTGAATCGTAGTTGAAACCAACTCCATTGTCCTGATAGAGAAGTTTTATTTCCTGATTTTCCTGGTACATACTGATCATAATTTTACCTGCCTTTGCATGTTTTATGGTGTTGTGAATCAACTCACAAAGAGAACGGTAAATGATCAGCGAGGTTTCTTTATTCACCTGGACCTTTTCGGTCATGTTGGTTACAAATTCGATTTTAACTTCAGCAGCGGTTTCCGTTTTACCTATAAAGGATTTGATGGCGGCTATAAGTCCAAAGTCTTCCAACACCGACGGACTCAGGTTGTTTGAAATTTCTCTCAGGCTTTTGATGGCTTCGTCCACCGATTCGATGGCATTTACGTAGATAGGTTTTTTGCTCGATGCCTGTGTTTTCTCAGGAGCAAGTGCATAAAGCGACATTTTAATTGTCGACAACAAAGGTCCCAGCCCGTCGTGTAATTCGTTGGCCACCCGCTTCCGTTCTTTTTCTTCGGTATTGATGATGGCTGAAAGTACCTTTTTCTCGGATTCTTCCCGCAGTTCCTGCATTCTGGCCATGTATCCAAAAATTTTCTTCACGTAGAACACCCCGATAACGATGAGAATTGAGATTAAAACCCCCAGCCAGTTGTTTAGTTGCAGGGTAGTTTCGCCAATAGGGATCTGATAAAAAATGAATAGTTCATAAAGCCGCCGCAACGCCATCATCGACAAACCAATCGATAACAATATCCAGCTCGATTTGTACTTGGATCCCCTGATCAAACTAACTACAATTGCAACCGCAATTACTTGAAGAATTATGGATAAAATGATAGCCAGAGATGTCAGCATGACATAAAATATTAGGTTTAATTTCTTCAAATTTAGATATTTATTCCCAAACAATTCTCCTTTTTTATATCAATAATTTCAATTCAAATCCGAGTTCCTACTTCTATTCTACAAAGTTAAACAAAGAAGCCACCGAACAAGGTCAATAATACCTGTTGGTTGTTGTTAATGGAATAGAATTTACATTTTGAAGCAAAGCCAAGTACCAGAAAATCAACATTATAAATCGCTTATTCTATTCCTGATAAGTATAAATACCTATGTATAAACAGGTTTTTCTACGCAGGCTTTTGAGGTGTTTAGTCTCTTGAAAACCCGGAAATCCGACCGTAGTTTTGTTGAAAAAATAGAATCATGAAATCAAATCATTTATATCGCTTCATGTTGGCAACCTGGCTACTGATGCTGGGTGCTGTAATCGGCATCCTGTTTTCCTGTCAAGGAAATCAAGGGAAAACCGGTGATCATCCGCAAGGCAATTTTTCTATCTCAGGTGCTTTTGCACTGTATCCCCTTACCGTAAAGTGGGTAGAGGAGTTCCGTAAAGATTATCCTGATGTTCAGGTGGATGTAAGCGCTGGTGGTGCCGGCAAAGGCATGGCCGATGTGCTGGCCGACATGGTGGATCTGGGCATGTTTTCGAGGGAAGTAACTCCGGTGGAAAGCGAGAAAGGTGCCTGGTATATTGCGGTTGCAAAGGATGCGGTGGTACCCACCATCAACGATGTAAATCCTTTTAAGGAATTTTTGCTAACCAATGGCATGTCACAACAACAGTTAACCATGTTGTTTAGCCAGGATAAAAAGTGGCTTTGGAAGGATATCAATGCCGGAATTCACGACGAATCTCCCATTCATATCTATACCCGTTCCGATGCTTGTGGAGCTGCCCAGGTGTGGGCTTCATTTCTGGGAACCAACCAGGAATCGCTCAGGGGAATTGGCGTTTTCGGCGATCCCGGGATGACAGACGCAGTAAAAAAAGATGTCATGGGAATTGGATACAACAATGTGGCCTACGCCTTTGATGTAAACACCCGACAAAAATACGAAGGCATAGATATCCTTCCTGTGGATTTCGATGGCAACGGGATGATCGATCACAATGAAAATGTGTATCAATCGCTGGACTCTTTGATGGCCGCTATCAGCATGGGTCGCTATCCGTCTCCGCCGGTACGCGATCTGTATTTTATTTCAAAGGGAAAACCCGACAATGAACTTGTAAATCTTTTTTTAAACTGGGTACTTACCAAAGGGCAGCAATATGTGTCACAAGCCGGTTACGTTGGTTTGTCGAACGATCAGATACCGAAACAACTACTGAAGTTAACGGATGAGGCAAATTAAACTTACGCGTTACCGCAAATGGCGTAACCGATTTCACCAGGGGTGGATGGTGATTGCCCTGTTGGGGATGTTGCTTATTCCGCTGGTATTGGTGGCGGGTTTGATATTGAAGTCGATGCTTCTACTAAACACCCAAAGTGTGTTAGGGCTGTTGACTTCCACCGATTGGAGTCCTCTCTCGGGTCATTTTGGATTTCTGCCATTTATTGTGAGTTCGCTGTGGATCACAATCTTATCGTTACTTATTTCTGCACCGGTTTGTCTGCTTACAGCCATTCACCTGACTCAGTATGCCAAACGCTGGGTGCTGCGGGTGATGCATCCGGTAATCGACATTCTGGCGGGTATCCCCTCTGTTATTTTTGGTGTTTGGGGTATTTTGGTCATCGTGCCATTTATCTCCCATCAGCTGGGCCCTTTATTTGGGAAGAGTGTTTCAGGCTACTCCATTCTGGCAGGTGCCATCGTACTTTCCATTATGATTATTCCCTTCATGCTCAACATGCTCATCGATATTTTCAGGGCTGTTCCGGAGGAACTCAAGGAAGCATCGCTGTCGTTGGGAGCCTCCAAATGGCAAACCATTAAACGGGTAGTGGTTAAAAAAGCTCTACCGGGAATAGTTTCTTCCTTCGGATTGGGCATGTCGCGTGCTTTTGGCGAAACCATTGCTGTGCTGATGGTAGTTGGTAATGTAACCAGGATTCCAACCGGCGTTTTCCAACCCGGATATCCGCTCCCGGCGCTGATTGCCAACAACTACGGCGAAATGCTCAGTATTCCTCTCTACGATTCGGCCCTGATGCTGGCAGCGCTCATTTTATTTATGGTGGTGCTGATGTTTAATATCTTTTCGAGGTGGCTAATTGTTAAAACAGAAACACAATCATGATGAATACTAAAAACGAAGAAAGGCTTTTTAGGGTGTTGATGTTTTTCTCCACCGTGTTTATCGTTGGGGTGCTGCTGCTGATTGTAGGCAGCGTGCTTTACAAAGGCGTGCCATCGCTTAGTTTTGCCATGCTCACCAGCATTCCAAAAGGTGGTTTTTATTTTGGTGAAGACGGAGGCATCCTCAATGCGATTATTGGATCGCTGTATTTGTCGTTTGGAGCCACATTTCTGGCGTTTATCATTGGCTGGCCCATCGCACTTTACATGAATGTTTATCTGGTTAAGTACCATACACTTGTCAACGCCATTCGGTTTGTATTTGATGTGCTTTGGGGTGTTCCTTCCATTGTTTATGGTGCTTTCGGATTTATCCTGATGGTTTTTCTGGGAGTAAGGGCTTCCTTGCTGGCCGGAATTATCACGGTGAGTTTGTTCATCGTTCCTATTATGGTAAGGGCCATTGACGAATCACTTAAGTCGATTCCACACGGACTGCTCGAATCTTCCTTGTCTTTAGGCTCAACACGGTCTGAAATATCCTACAGGATCTTCTCCCGGGAGGCATTTCAGGGAATTATTACCGCCATCCTGTTGAGTTTCGGCCGTGCCATTGGCGATGCCGCTTCGGTGCTTTTTACCACAGGGTATACCGACCGTATTCCAACATCGCTACTCGAACCTTCGGCTACCTTGCCGCTTTCCATCTTTTTTCAGCTGAGTTCGCCCATTGCAGCCGTTCAGGACAGGGCTTATGCCTCGGCAACCGTGCTAATTGTGATGGTACTCGTCATTAGTTTGCTTTCGCGATTGATTGGCAACCGCCGTTTCTGATTAAAACATTTAACAAATGAATCCAAAAATCCACATACAAAATCTGAGTCTTTCCATCGATCGGCAGCCCATCCTGAAAAATGTAAACCTGACCATTCCAAAGAATAAAATTACCGTCATTCTGGGATCTTCGGGTTGTGGAAAAACTACTTTGCTTAAAAGTTTAAACCGTTTGACCGATTTAATTCCCGGAGTGCAACGGTCAGGCGAAATTATACTTGATGGGGTAAATATCCTTAACGGAGGTCAGGATTTGGTTGATATCCGACAAAAAATGGGGCTGCTGGCCCAACGACCTTATCCTTTGCCCATGAGCATTTACAACAACATCACCTTTGGATTGCGCATCAGTGGCCGACACAACAGGCAGTTTTTGGATAAACGGGTGGAGCATTATTTAAAAATGGTCAACTTGTGGGAAGAGGTGAAGGACCGGTTGAAAGACCCTGCTTCGGCTTTGTCCATCGGTCAGCAACAAAGACTATGTCTGGCGCGGGGCCTTGCCGTGGATCCTGAAATTATTCTGGCCGATGAACCTACCTCGGCATTAGATCCTATTTCGAGCAGGATGATTGAGGAGAAATTTCTGGAACTAAAAAATCAGTATACCATCGTGTTGGTTACTCATATTTTAAGGCAGGCCAGGCGGATGGCCGATTATGTGGTACTGATGTATTTGGGTGAAGTTATTGAGCAAGGCACGCCCGATGAGTTGTTTAACAATCCGCAACATCCGGTCACCAAATCCTATTTGAGCGGACAATTCTATTAATAGGAATACATGTGAAATCAATGAATACCAATAGTTTACAGTTTAATTTAAAACTGAGTGGGCCTTCTCTTTTCCATGAAAATGCTGATGATGAAAAATTTAAACTTTATGAAATGAAAAATTCTATCTATTACAATTTGTTGTTATTGTTGTTGGTTGTCGGATTTTTTCCGATTCAATCCAGGGCCCAGTTTGTCATTGATGCCTCCATTCGTCCCAGGGCTGAAGTTCGTTATGGTTACAAGGAATTGGCCAGGAGCGACAAAGAACCTGTGTTGACGATTTCTCAACGGACACGGTTGGGAGTCCTCTATCAATCTGAAAAAATAAAGGCAAAAATTACGTTTCAGGACATCCGGGTTTGGGGCGACGAAACCCAGTATTCGTCCACTGGTGTGCATGGCGATGTGGCGAGTATCGATCTGACGGAAGCCTGGTTGTCGTTCAATTTAACAAAGTCGTTTTCTTTAACTGCCGGTAGACAGGCGCTTTCGTTTGACGATGAACGCTTGCTGGCAAAGCGCAACTGGAATCAGAACGCTTTGTTTTATGATGCTGTCACCATGAACTTTCAATCGGGTAAAACCACTGTCGATGCGGGGTTCTCCTACAACAACGCTGTCGATAAGAATTTCATGGAAATTTATGATCCCATTAAAATGAAAACGCTTTGTTTTTTGCATTTATCACAGAAGTTTAATCCAAAATTCAATGCCACGGTAATCACCATGTTTTCAGGATTTACCAGTTCAGATACTGCCCTGGCTGTTTATTTGAAAGGTACCTCGGGTGTAAATCTGAATTTCAATTCCAACCCATGGAAGGTGTTTTCCAGCTTTTATTTTCAATATGCAAAAGACACTTATGGTGGAAATATCACGAAAGTGGCTGCTTATAATGTCAATGTTCAGGTGGAATACAAATTAAAGTATATTTTATTTCAGATGGGTGGCTCCCTGCTTTCGGGAGATAAAAATGGAGATAGCCAGCATGGTGAAACGCACCTGTTCGATCTGTTTTATGGCGCACGTCACAAATATTATGGTTTTCTCGATTATTTCAGCAACCTGCGAAAAGACACAAAATCAGGTGGTCTCAACGATATTTACGCCACCGTCGGAGTTCCTGTTACACAAAAGGCACATGTTTTTGCAACAGCTCATGCTTTTTATTTGAACAGGGTTCCAACCTCACTAAGTAAACCAAATACAAATTCTGACAAATCCTATTTAGGCACGGAATTGGATTTTTGGTTAAATGCAGATGTCATGAAAGGGATCAACATTCAAACCGGATATTCGTTCATGTTGCCTGGTAATCAGTTGAAACGCATACAGGGTGTTTCGGGTAACAACCCATTTTCTTCCTGGGCCTGGGTGATGGTCACGTTTTCGGTGAAAAGCAAGGAGTTATAATGGTTATTTGGTCAGTCGTTTTTGCAATTCATTCTTCAGAAGTTCTTTATTGAGCGGTTTGGATAGAATTATTTTATCCTTGTCGAGAACAAAAACGGTTGGGGTGGCTGCAATACCATATTCGTCGATCATAGGTCCGTCCCATCCTTTTAGTTCGGCAATATTGATCCAATTGTAGCCATTGTCATGGATGGATTTTAGTAGTTTTTCATTAGAGTCGTCCACCGAAACAGCTATCACTTCAAGCTGGTTGCGGGTAGTTTGGTCGTAAAATGATTTGATAACAGGCAGAAGCTCGTCACAATGCGGACACCAGCTGGCCCAAAAAACCAGGACAGTGGTTTTTGATTTGATTTTATCAAGATTGACGCTATCGCCATTCAAATCAACCACTGTAAAATCAGGTGCTTTTTGGCCAAGTGCCAGTTTGCGAATAAATTCCATTTTGTTGGCCAGTTTAGCTTTGCGCTCGGTGTTTTCGCAAAACTGCTCCAGCTGGTTGCTGTTGGCGATGTGTTCCAGCCCGCGTTCAAATCCGATGCCTTCAAATCCTTTTACCATAAAATCCACCAGGAATTCATACACCTGCTGATTGACGGCTGCTTTATTTAAGACCGTGTCCACAGCGATCAACAAATTGTTTTCGAGTGATTCCTGGTTGCCGGCATTAAACTGGAAAAGCGACATATACTGTACCACTTTGGAAGTCAGGATACTGCTGTGGATGAGTAAGGTATCGTTGAAATCCACACCATCAAAATAATGAACTTTCATGTACTTGTTTTCATCTTCGGGTGTAAGGCCAAGTGGGGCAATAACAGGTGCGTCGGTTTTAATGAAAATGGAAGCCAGCGTATGGGGATTTTCAGAAGTAAGTGTTTCAATTCTGTCGTTGAGTTGCTGTTTTAGCAAATCATATTGCGTAAGTACCTTGCTGTAAAATGGATCTGTTTTTGGATATTCATTAATCACGGGTCGCAACAAATCCATTTTGTACAGATTGCTTCCTTTGATAAACAGGTAATCATAATACAACAGATTTTCAACAGAACTGATAATCTGTACCTGATCGTCACCATTAAAGCCTGTGGTCGAAAACCGAATATCTTCATGATTATAAATCAATTCAACCGCTCTTCCCGGTCCCTGAATGGCCATGTACATTCCGACAGGGGCGTTCTCCTTTAATATAAACGAAAAGGCACCGGCCTGGTCGGTACGCGTGGTGTCGACCAGTTTGCGGTTTTCACCTGATACGCTCATCAGATAGATTTTTTCGTTCGACAATCCGGCGAACGAGCCACTAATTTGGTGGGTTTCTTGTGCGGAAAGGTTCGATAGTATAAGAAGAATGCAACTGGTTATTAATGCCCTGATCATATTTTATTTTTAACTTCAAAAGTAGTGTTTGAATCTATATCCCGAGCAGTTGCTATGATTTTTTAACATCCCTGACATTTGCAATATGAATCGGAATTTCATCATATCGTTGTTATTTCTTAACCTGAACAGGCCAGAAAAGTTTCACGCAAAGTGCGCAAAGCTAGATGTACGCAAAGATCACAAAGAGGTTTTGTGAAACAATACTTTCATCTCTTTGCGTTCATTGCGAAACGTTGCTCCCTGAACTTTGTGTGAAATATCTTGCCTGAAAAAGCAATAACACGTGGTATAATACTATAATATTGGCTAATTTTAACGAAAAAATACCTATGGTTTTTATTAAGAAACTACTATCCGATAATGTTGGCATCATTACAATGGACAATGATGATAAACGCAATTCATTGAGCATGGATATGCTTCATGAATTTTGTCGTACACTGGAAGAACTGGCAGAGCAAAAGGCACGTGTGGTAATCATCAGGAGCAATCCGGGAGTCCAAGTTTGGTCGGCAGGACTCGATATCAACGAACTGCCTGAACCGGGTAAAGATCCCTTGCCTTACAACCATCCGCTTGAATTGTTGATGCGCAAAATAGAAGATTTCCCGGCTCCTGTAATTGCCATGATCGAAGGTTCGGTGTGGGGTGGAGGTTGCGATTTGGCCTTTACCTGTGATATGCTGATTGGCTCACCCAACTGCTCGTTTGCCATTACACCCGCTAAAATTGGCGTTCCATACAATGCTACCGGTCTGGTTCATTTTCTGAACTTCGTGGAAATGAATATTGCCAAGGAGATGTTCTTTACAGCCAAGCCGATCGATTCTGCCAGAGCCCATAACCTGGGAATCATAAATCATTTGGTGCCTTTGGAAGAAATGGAAGACTTTACCATGAAGATGGCGACTGATATTTCATACAACTCACCTTTGGCCATTTCGGTTATTAAAGAACAGTTGAACCTGCTGGGCAAAGCACGTCCAATGAATCCGTTTGTTTTTGAGCAAATCGCCGAGCTGCGTCGAAAAGCCTACAACAGCCACGATTTTATGGAAGGGAAAAATTCATTTCTTGAAAAAAGGCATCCCGTTTTTAAAGGCGAATAATCTGTGCTGGTGTTTTTTTTGTCGTTAATAATGGATTTATAGAAATGAAATGGTTAGTTTTGTATTGGTAAAAACGATTCGAAAGAAAAATTATTGTATGAAAGGATTGGCGAAATTTACTCTTGTTGTGTATGTTATGATGGTTGCAGCTCAGTTGGCTGTCGCACAAACACCCACCACCCAGGATTGTTTGGGGGCAATACCGGTGTGTGATTTTATTTATATAGAAGATCATACAGCCAATGGACATGGAAATTATAACGAAATTCCCAGCACCCAAACATGTCCTTTGCATTGCATGGATGGCGAAAAAAATAGCCGCTGGTATATTTTTACTGTGCTCGAAAGCGGTGTTTTGCGTTTTGAAATTACGCCTCAAACCTCTTCAGATGATTATGATTGGTCTGTTTTTAATTTGACCAACCACGATTGTGGTGAGATATGGAGCAATCCGGGAGAGATGCTCGTCAGTTGTAATGCGGCAGGAGGCTCCGGATATCAGGGTGCTACCGGCATCAGTACACCTCATGGTGGAACCAACAATTGTAATGGGGGAGGTCCTACAGCCAAATGGAATGCCGACTTAGTGGTTTGGGCAGGAAGTACCTATGTGCTTGTGGTTAGCGACTGGACCCAGACTCCGGGTGGATATACCCTCGATTTTAGTGCTTCAACAGCTGCCATCTTCGACGATCAACGACCTTTTGTGGAATATGTGGGCGGAGATCTTATTACAGCCTGCGGAAGCAGCGAAATAGTAGTTAGATTTAATGAAAATGTGAAATGTGCTACTGTTCAGGCTACCGATTTTATTCTAACAGGACCTGGCGGTCCGTACACAATAGAAAGCGTTTTAGGTTATAACTGCGATTTGGGTGGTTCCAACGAACGAGAATATACACTCACTATCAGTCCTGCTATCTATCAGGGTGGAGAATTTGAATTGGGATTAAGCCTCTTTAGCGCCATTTCGGATGCATGTAATAATTATGCCCAGTCCACAACCGTCCCTTTTAGCATTAATCTGGACACTCCGGATGCCAATGCTGGTGATGATATTTCTATCGCCTACGCAGGTACCGCTACCCTTCAGGGAAGTGCTTCCGGAGGCTCCGGTCAATTTGCCTACTATTGGGAACCCGCAGATTTACTTGACGATCCAACCTCTCAAACGCCAACCACAATTAACCTGACCACTTCCACAGCCTTTTATCTTTTGGTGAGCGATCAGGAGTCGGCCTGTCAAAGTCAGGATACCATGTGGGTGAATGTAGTTGGTGGTACGTTGGGCCTAAACACTACCGCTTCTGCTGAAGCAGTCTGTAGTGGCGAACGTGTAGATCTGGTGGCCAATACGGGTGGAGGATCAGGTAATTACAGTTATTTGTGGAGCTCAAACCCTCCCGGATTAAATTCTTCACAGCAAACAGCTTCTGTTTATCCAACCGTTAGCACTTGGTTCAAAGTGGTTGTTAACGATGGATATACGCAGTTGAGCGACAGTGTATATGTGGTTGTTTATCCGTCACCATTGGCGGATGCCGGACCGGATCAGGTAATCAATGAAGGAACCATTACAACGCTAAACGGGTCTGTTTCAGGTGGATCGGGCAATTATATCTACCATTGGGAACCTGTCAACTGGCTCGTGCAAAATGATATACCTAATCCAACCACTTTACCCTTGTACCAACCTACTGTATTTACGTTGATAGCGACAGATGGCAATGGATGCCCAAGCGATCCTTCGCAGGTGTTAATCAATCCTGCCGGTGATGGGTTATCTGCCTTTCCTTTGGCCGATCCTGTCGAAATCTGTAATGGAGATACTACCCATATTGATGCAAATGCTACAGGTGGTGGAATAATCTACACATACGAATGGACCTCTTCACCTCCCGGAGACACTCTGACACAGCCCTCTATAGATGTGGCACCCGATGTGACCACCCGCTATGATTTGGTCTTATTGGATGAATTTGGTAATGAATTTACTGCACACGTTGTAGTTACAGTAAATCAATTGCCTGTAATAAATCTAATTCCTGATGGCTATACCGCACTGGATGACGGCGGTGATAACATTGTGGCTTGTGTGCGTGATTCTGTGGTGCTGGATGCCGGAAATGCTGATAATCCCGTTAACACAGAATATTATTGGCTGAAATCCAGTTATGTAAGCCGATATTTTGTAGTAAAAGCCCTTGGCAATTGGCTTGAGAACCAAACTCACTCCGTCCGTGTTACCAATGAAACAACCGGTTGTAAGAGTGTCGACAGTATTACCATTATGTTTGATTTCGGACAATGCAATATTGATATTCAGGAACATCCGAACCGTCTGGAAAACGCTATCAGCATTTTTCCAAATCCAAATCACGGTAGTTTCACGCTAGCCTTTAATGAATCATTAACAGATGTTTCAATTGAAGTTTGTGATATCATAGGACAGGTAATCTATCGTGAGTTGCTGTCGGGCCGATTGGCTGCTGGATATTCTAAGCCTGTTAATATTCCCAATATTACAGCCGGAGTTTATATTATCAGGCTTCAAAACAAACAGGATATTGTGTCAAAACGCATGATCATTCAGTAGGTTTTTTAGTAAAGTTTCATTCAGAATTAAGTAATAAGTCTTAAGGGTAATTTGGAACGAATCAATTTATTTTGATTCGTTAAGTCTTTTGCACTGGCCGTTTTTATACTTTTGCAGCCGCTATCACATGACTAAAATAGTACTCTTAAAAAAACAATCTATGAACGGTGTAAAGGAAATCGGGAAATTGCTCGATAAACTTGGAATTAAAGAATTAAACTGTGGTGTTTCCACAGGTGCTGAATGGATAGATACTAGTGGAGATGTTACTTCCTCTTATTCTCCCATAGATGGGAAAGAAATTGGTAAGGTTAAAAATGCCACCCTCGATGATTACGAAATGGTGGTGAAAAAAGCACAGGCTGCTTTTGTGGAATGGCGTAAAGTACCGGCTCCGGTTCGGGGTGAAATTGTGCGTCAGGTTGGTTGTGCTTTGCGCGAGCATAAAGAAGATTTAGGTGCACTGGTATCTCTGGAAATGGGGAAAATTTATCAGGAAGGACTGGGAGAAGTTCAGGAAATGATTGATATCTGCGACTTTGCAGTAGGCCAGTCGCGTATTATTAATGGTGTAAACCTGCAATCTGAACGTGTAAATCACAGAATGTCAGAACAATACCAGCCTCTGGGTATCGTAGGTATCGTTACTTCATACAATTTTCCTGTGGCTGTTTGGGCCTGGAATTCAGCGTTGGCAGCCATAGCCGGAGATGTGGTCATCTGGAAGCCTTCCTCAAAAACCCCGCTTACAGCACTTGCTACGCAAAAAATTATTAAAGAGGTACTGATTGCCAACAAAGTACCTGAAGGAGTATTTAACCTGATTGTGGCTAAATCATCGGTGATGGGTGATAACTTCCTGGCCGACAAACGGATTGCCTTGTTATCGGTTACCGGTTCGACGGCTGTGGGAAAAAGGGTAGGCGGAATTGTTGGTAAACGTCTTGGAAAAACGATCCTTGAACTCGGTGGTAACAATGCCGTGATTATCACGCCAAGTGCCGATATCCAAATGGCGGTGATGTCCACTGTTTGGGGAACAGTAGGTACCGCCGGACAGCGTTGCACCAGTACCCGACGCGTCATTATTCACGAAGATGTATATAACGAGGTACGCGATAAATTTATTGAAGCCTATAAAAGTGTGGTCCCTAAAATTGGAAACCCTTTGAACGAATCATCGCTGGTAGGTCCGTTAATCGACAGCAACTCAGTTGAATTGTTTCAACATGCTGTATCCAAAGTGGTAGAAGAAGGTGGCCGCATATTATTTGGTGGAGAAGTGTGCAAAGGACCTGGTTATGAATCGGGAAATTACGTGGTTCCTTGTATTGCCGAAGCAGAAAATCACTATCAAATTGTTCAGGAAGAGACGTTTGCACCCATTGTTTATTTTATTAAATACAGTGGAAGCATCGAAAACGCCATCGCCATTCAAAACGATGTCCCACAAGGTTTATCGTCAGCCTGCTTTACTTTGAACATGCGTGAAGCTGAAACTTTTGTGTCATATGCCGGGTCAGATTGTGGTATCGCCAATGTGAACCTGGGAACCTCAGGAGCCGAAATTGGTGGTGCTTTTGGAGGTGAAAAAGATACCGGAGGTGGACGTGAATCGGGTTCGGATGCATGGAAAGTTTATATGCGACGACAAACCAATACCATCAATTTTGGAACCGAATTACCTCTTGCTCAAGGTATTAAATTTGTAATGTAAACTATTTTTCAGATCCGGTTTCAGTCGAAACCGGATCTATATCATTCATTTAAACAGATATTATGAAATACTTTTTATTTGCACTCGTGCTGATTTTCTTTTTTGCAGCCTGTACAACCTCACCAACCCCTCAACAAGAGAAAGTTAAAGAAACAAAGGCTTTCCATGCTGTGGTTCTTGATAGCACCATGACACTCGGTGAATTTGCCAAAGCCAACCAGGTTCTCGAATCTTACCTGAGGCAGCAATTGGGTATGCCAACCAGAGCAGGATCTACGATGCCATTATACAAGCTTAAAAGGAATTTTAAGTTCACTTATGATCAGCTGACTGATTTTGTGGAACAGGCAAAGGATCACTAAAAGATCAATATCCATTAGTACTTTGCGGTTAATAGTGTTTCTTTGGTGGTAAACTGAATTCTGTATGAAATTGATCGCTTCTCATACAATTTAAGCCTACCTTTGTTTACTTATTTATGTAAACCATTTCCATTGAAAAAGAAGTTTCTAATTTTTGTAGCCCTGATTGGGCTTTCCATTCTTTTGATGAGCTGGGGAGGAACCGGGCATTACAAGATCAATACTGATTCAGGACTTTCGTTTAACGATGAAATGGCTCAATTCAATTCATGGATTACCATTCTGGCTGATCATGCCTCGGATGCCGACTACCGGAGAGACTGGGATCCCAATGAAGCTCCTAAGCATTATATCGACATCGATAATTACAGCGAATTTGTAACAGTGGGCACCATACCTCAAACCTGGGACTCGGTAATTGCAGTGCATGGCTCGGCCTTTGTAATGGACAATGGTATCCTGCCCTGGGCTACCCTGATTTGTTTTGATTCGCTGGAAAGATGCTTTGAACGTCATGATTGGGATAAAGCAGTGCTTTTCGCCTCCGATCTGGGACATTATGTGGCGGATGGTCACATGCCCATGCATATCACCAGAAATTATAACGGCCAGTATTCAGGAAATAACGGAATTCATTCCCGATACGAATCCACCATGATTAATGCCTACGTTTCTCAAATCAATTATGAAGGATTTGAAACCGTTGACATTGAGGATGTTAATCAGTACGTATTCGATTATTTGTATGCCAATTACATCTATGTTGATTCGGTGCTGGCCTCCGACAATTATGCTAAAAGCATCAATGGCAATACCAGTTCACCGGCATACAAACAAGCTTTGTGGGAAAGTTCCCAAAGCTATACCATCCCTTTGTTTTCAGGCGCTTCGCATGCACTTTCGGAGCTAATTTATACCGCTTGGGTGCAAGCCGGAAGCCCTTTAATGACCCCCGAGTATGTATATGTCCCGGGAGCTATCAGTAATTTCAGCCTTGAGCAAAATATTCCCAACCCATTTTCAACTTCCACTACCATTAAATTTAACCTGACCCAAAAGTCAGATATACTTGTTCAGGTGATTGGATTATCGGGACAAGCTGTTGCCACACTGGCCAAAGGGCAAAAAGAACAAGGTAATTACACCATTGAATGGAAACCGCAAAATCTGCCAAATGGAATATATTATGTGATGTTAAAATCAGGCGAATTTGCTGATATAAAGAAAATGGTTTTAATGAATTAGTATAACCTCCTGATTTACCTGTATTGTTTGTAACATTTTGTAGTATATTTGAGGCAGCGTTTTGTAATTATATCAATTAGCGAACTTTAAAGACAATAAAATGAACCTGCAACAACTCACCAGAAAATTTGAAGAAGCCATTGGGATTGACGACTTCCACCTGACAAATGCCCAGATATCCGAAATCTTCTACAAAATTGATGATCTCCCCATGGAGGGTAGGACGGAATCAGCAATTCAGGAAATAGTTACTTCGGTAGCGGGCGTAGATGCATTTACCATAAATGAGTCTATTGCTCACCACAATGTGAATGACATTATCAGTCAACTGGAAAAAGCACTCGAAACAGGAAAAAGTTGATAAATTCTGTTCAAAGCATCTGTTGAGGGTTTGTACGCAGCACCTATCCTATGGCAATCAGAGCCGGCCACAGAAAAGCTAACTTTTCTGGTCTGTTTTGATGGCAATTCCCCGTATCAGATTGATGTAACTACATGAAGATGTGATGTAACTTTACCGTAAGTGTAGATGATCTTTGGTGCAAGTTCATTATTTATTGGTTTCACCTTTTAATTACTTTTGTCCTAATACATTTCAACCCTATAATTTGTACTATTATGCGTCACATGAAAATGTTTGTAACTCTGGTAATCCTTGCTCTTACAACCCAGTCCTTTGCCCAAATTATTCATCATCAACTATATGTTAACTTAAGCATTGCAAACCAATCTATTGTGGTGACCGATTCGGTGACCATTCCTTTTGAGATGATTGAGGATAAGAATTCTTTGGTATTTTCTCTAAACCAGCATCTGAATGCCACCTCCCTGGATGGCTCGGCGGTGATTAAAAAACTTCAGAACAGCAACAATAGTTTATACAATAACTACCTGGTTGAATTTACACATCATGGGAATAGCGATTTGATAATTCCCATTAAGTATGCTGGTGTCATCACCGGTGAAATTGCGGGTGGAGCGGCTGAATATGCCCGCGGATTTAGTGAAACATCCGGTATGATCAGCGATTCGGGAGCTTATCTGGCAGGTTCAACATTCTGGATTCCAGCTTTTAATGTGCCATTGTTGACCTACAACCTGACCGTAACACTGAGGAGCGATTGGAATGTGGTTTCGCAGGGCGACAGAACGGTGAATGAGGTTTCCGGGAATTACAGGGTGGTAACCTATCAATGCGACTCTCCCACAGAAGAAATTTACCTGATTTCTGCCGGCTGGACCGGATATGAACAAAAATCCGGAGACATTCTGGTTCAGGCTTTTTTGCGTACACCCGATCAGGAACTTGCCAAAAAATATTTAGATGCAACTTCCGGTTATCTTTCTATGTATGTCGACCTGGTCGGGCCATACCCGTATCATAAATTCGCTTTGGTAGAAAATTTCTGGGAAACAGGTTATGGAATGCCTTCTTTTACCCTACTGGGGGAGAAGGTCATCAGGTTTCCTTTTATCCTGTACACCTCGTATCCACACGAATTGCTGCACAACTGGTGGGGTAATTCGGTGTATGTGGATTATACAAAAGGGAATTGGTGTGAGGGAATAACAGCTTATATGGCCGACCACCTGATGAAAGAACAGACAGGCCAGGGGGCTGATTACCGGCGTACCACCCTGCAAAAGTTTGCCGATTACGTAAATCCGGAAAATGATTTCCCGGTGACGGAGTTTCGATCGAGAAACAATGCTGCCGAAGAAGCCATTGGTTATGGAAAGGTGTTGATGTTTAATCATATGTTGCGTAAAAAGCTGGGCGATAATAACTTTGTAAAAGCCTATCAGTCATTTTATAACGACAATATATTTCAAATGGCCTCATTTGATGATATCAGAAATTCCTTTCAACCTTTTTCGGAGACTGATTTAAAACAGATGTTTGATCAATGGTTGAAACGAAAGGGCGCTCCTGCACTGAACCTGAGCAACGTAAGTGTTAAGCCGCATGGCGTGGGATATGAACTCAGTTTTTCACTGTCTCAAACTCAGACCGAAGACATTTTTGAAGTAGATGTACCTGTTGCGGTGTATCTTGAAGATAAGGTAGAAATCATGGTGGTAAATTTAAATCAACGCAGCAATATTTATACTTTACGATTCTCATCGGAGCCTGTAAAAATCGAGATAGATCCACAGTTTGATGTATTCAGGCGGCTGGATAAAGCAGAGGTACCGCCAGCACTTTCTCAGATTTTTGGAAGTATCGATGCCATGATTATTCTGCCCAAAGGCAGTCCTTTTAAAGAAGATTATTCGCAACTGGCCGATACCTGGAAGCAAACGCAGGAAGCACAGGGGAAATCACTTTTGGTGGTATGGGATGATGAATTGGAAACCATTCCGACTCACACGTCTGCCTGGGTCTTGGGATTTGAAAACAAATTTGCAGGAGCTTTCGATGTTCAAAAGAAATATGCCACAGCGCTGGATTCCGTTCAGAGCGGAATGATAAAGAAACTCAGTTCAGACGGATCGCTTGTATATGCCATTCCCAATCCGGAAGATGGCGCCTATGCCATTGGATTTGTCGGAACCCATGTTCAGCGGGCTATTCCGGGTCTCACCCGCCTGTTACCACACTATGGTAAATACTCCTTCCTGGGTTTTGAAGGAGAAAGACCGAATAACGTCCTGAAAGGAAATTTCCCTGCATTGAATTCACCGCTGTTCTATTCCATTCCATACAATGGTAAATATCTCAAAACGAGTGCTATTATAAAACCTGAAAAGGCTTTAATCGAATGATATTCGGTTTTTTAGTTAGATTGTCTGCTTGTTTGGTCATTTGTTAGATTACTTGTTTAAATTGAAATTGAATCGACAATAAATTTGGGAATATTTGAAATGATTTTGTTTTAACTTAAGATAATTAATTAAGTTTGTATGAAATACAACCCGGTAATTCTAAAAAATCATAACAATGACTGAAATATCACACAATGCTACCTGCGATCTAAGCAATGTTCAAATTACTCAAGGGATTGGGATTTATACTAAACATCACCGCATACAGCAAAATAAATCCCAGGACCAGTTGGCCCGTGAAATTGGAATTGCCCGCTCCACCCTAAGCCTTTTTGAAAGAGGTGAAAATACCAGTCTGGTGGTTTTTGTTCAGGTTCTCCGCGCATTAAATCTGTTGGATAAGCTGGCTGTATTTGAGCTGAATGAGCAAGTGGTTCCTGGTACACTGCCTAAAAATGCCAAAGATAAATCCCTTAATTTAAAACCAAAAGAGGAATCAGGGAGCACCCAGGAATCTGATTGGGCATTTTATTAGTTAGATCGAATTTGCACTTTTTAAATTATTTACCCTGAATCCATTACTCCTTTGAGGTGATTTCTTCCAGGCAATGCTTCCTTGCATTTTTCAACTCTTTGTAAAAAGTTTCTTAGCACAACATTGAATCTTCTGGTTTCTCCAAATGATGCAAATGAGAGGCTCCATGAAATAGTAGGCATTATCTATATTACAAGCATGATTCAGGATAGCGGGACCCAATTTTGGTTTTTAATTTTGGGTCTCGAATAGGTACCCTTTAGGACTAAAATATTTGCTAAAGATTGAGAGGTATAAAAAAAGAAAACCGCTCAAGTCCAATGGCTTAAGCGGTTTTTATTTTGATGTGTGCTTTAAAAAGCGGTCCGGACGGGACTCGAACCTTTTTTGCTAAATGTTGTATATCAAATAATTACAGAGGTCAAAATAATTGGGTCCCTTATTGGTCTCATGTAAATTGATAGAAATACCTTGTATGAACGTACTGTTAATTGTTGCAAATGTAATCAAAGCAAAGCAAAAATGCAACTTTAATTTGATGT
>JAUYGX010000024.1 GCA_030690365.1 Bacteroidales bacterium
CCAACCGCTATAATCAGCTATTAATTTTGGTAATTCTATTTCAAATATTCCAATTCTAGTCGAATAGTAAAATGCGAAAAATAATAAGCCCATACCAACAATAGAAGTTTCAATTTTCCCGGGATTTAATACTCGTTTTCCATTTTTATCAGTCGGTAATGCTTTATTAAGTCCTTTTAGTCCACCAAAGGCCCAATAGAAATGGATTATAGAAATAATTAAAAATGTAATGGTCAAGATGCTTTCTGGTATTTCAATCATCTGTAAGTTTTTTACTTCTTTCTATCAGCTAAAATATTTTTGTATTAATGACATTAACTCATTTTTTATCACCGGCTTCGACAGATGTTCATTGCATCCTGCTTCGATTGCTTTTTCTCTGTCACCCGTAAGTGCATAAGCTGACTGAGCAATGACAATAACATCTTTATTAAACTGGCGAATTTGTCGGGTAGCTTCATAACCATCTATTACCGGCATTTTAATATCCATTAATATCAAATCCATATCAGGGTTATTACGGCAAAGTTCAATGGCTTCAAGCCCGTTTTTTGCATGAAGGATTTCCCGGCTTATTTCTGTGAGCATTATACTGATTAGCAAATCAGAAGTATCATCGTCTTCAACAATTAATATTTTCAGGTGTTTAACCTGAGGTTCCATCACATCATTGGTGGTACTGTTTGTAATTCCGTCTGATCTCATTACTTCAATAGTGCAGGGAATAGTAAAGTAAAAGGTTGAACCTATGCCTTTTTTGCTTTCCACCCACAATTTTCCACCAAGCATTTCCACGTAGGCTTTGGAAATCGACAAGCCCAAACCTGCTCCCTGATATGCATGTTCATCTGAAATATCAGCCTGAACAAAACGCTCAAAAATGGCCTTCTGTCTGTGGCTGTCAATACCAATACCTGAATCTTTAACGTAAAATTCAAGATATTCGTTTTTCTTGTCGTAACCCAATTCTATTGTGCCTTTTTCGCTGTATTTAATGGCATTTTTTACAAGATTGGTTAAAATAGCAAATAACTTTTCGCGGTCGGTCCTGATAATGGCTTTGCTGAAAGGCAAATGATTTTTAAATATAAACTGTATTCCCTTGCCTTCAATCTCTGGTTTAAAGAAGGTATAAATATATTCGATTTGCTCGTTAATATTTGATTCACTTATGTTAACCTCCATCAGACCCGATTCTATCTTTGAAATACTAATAATATCATTAATGATATTTAGCATGCGGGCACCACTTTTCTCGATAATCCGTATGTACTTTTGTTGTTTCTCGCCTGATAAGTTTGGTTCTTTCAACAATCCGGCAAATCCAAGAATGCCATTCATTGGTGTGCGAATTTCATGACTCATATTCGCGAGAAAAGCAGATTTCAGGCGGTCGCTTTCCTCTGCACCGACTTTAGCTTTGATTAATTCTTTCTCGATTTCTATTCGTGCTGAAATATCACGGATGTTGCATTGTATTACATTCTGATTATCGGCTAAATACACATTGCTAACGAACTCAACATGGATTATGCGCCCATCTTTGGTCTCAAGTGGCAAATCATTATAACGGACATATTCCTTTTTCTTCAATTCTAAAAATTTATCATGATTGGCAATGATATCTTTAAATATCCCGATTTCCCAAATAAATTTTTCAATGAATTGGTCGTGAGAAAACCCCAATAAATCTATTAAAAAGGGATTCACATCAACAATCATTCCTGTTTCTGCATCCAGAATTAGAATACCGTCTTTTGCCGATTCAAAAAGCGAACGATAGCGGATTTCGGAAGCAATCAAAGCCATCTCTGTTTTCTTCAATCTGGAGATGTCGTTAAACAAGGTTTTTAAGGAATTATTCTCTTGTTGCAATTCCCTCAACTCGCGGATGAGTTCTTCTTTGGTTTTGTCCAGAATATTCATGGTATTCGTTTTTAGTCTATGAAATTTCGCATCGGCTTTTTAGTATTGGTCGTTATGGATTGAATAGCTCCAATTGTCGCTATGCCCATTATGTAGTCTTTATAGTTATAAAATCTTTTAGTATTCATACAACTTCATTATCAATATACTATACAATCATAACCGATCATCATGAATAAATCGGCTCCTTGTTTTCAATGCAAATAGATCATCTGATGTTTGGTTTGGTAAAACTAGGGAATTATTTTTAGTGGTTTGATTTTTAGAAGTGTTATTTTGATGATTTGTTATTAGCGATGGGATAATTTCGTGCTTTTTATCTCCTGATAATTAATTTTGCACATTTCAACTTACTTTTAAAATCCCCAACTTTTATGGTATAAAAGCCTTGTGGCAATCCTGTAATATCAATACTTATTTTGTCTGCTTTTTGTACTTTCCTTCTCAGGACAACTTCGTTGTATAGGTTGTAAAGTGTAATTGAAACATGGTTTGAGTAGTCTGCTCCCAAATCGAGAGTAATGATATCTGATGCAGGGTTAGGGTATATCAACAGGTTGTCATAGTTCAATTTTATTTCATCCACTTCCACAATCAGGCAATCAGGATAATTTAAACAGTTGCATTCTATGGTCATTTGATTGTTGTTGAATGGCATAATATTATTGTTTGTGTCAAGATTTGCAGGGTGAGTTGCCGTCCTGCCGTCACATTCAAGCAGGTTATTCTGATAGTAGTTAGTCATTCGATAATAAACCCCATTATCGCAGTCGCCTGTTTCATTATAAACCACTACGTCACCACCTACTTCAATGTTTCCATGCAAATGGTAGTTGCTCACTTTTGCTCTCATATCAATCAGGGCATCACCCCAAAGTGTGCAATTCTCTACAAAAGCCTGACCCTCAATAACTACATTGTCTGAAATAACTCCCCCTACTACAAAACTATTGTTTGCGATTCTGGAATTTCCACTCATGGTGGCATTTTTAACAAGGGCCGTATTTTCAATCCTGACATTGCCGGTAATATTTGAATTTCCGAGGATAATTGCATAGTGAGATACATATACTGATGGGGCAACTGTGGCGGTATTTGCAACCCATCCTCCACCATTTGAATGAATATGTCCGTTGGTTTTTAATTGTGGCCTGAAGTTCTCTGCTACTTGAAAACCTTCGGGTATACCACCACTAATAGTGAGTTCATAAGGAAATCTGAAATGTTTGGGGTAGCCATGCCAGGTGTCATTGTACTCAGAAGTCGTAATCATATCCGGAGCACCCATCACAACAAAATACATATGCGATTCATTTTCAAGCAATGAAAAACCAATTTCAGCATCCGGCTCATTGTAAGTTTCACTATACCTGCTAACTGTTCCATCTTCAAATGCAGCAACAAAGCCATAACACCAGCCTGTATGCAAATTTGCATCGGTATGACCCTTGAATTTTATGATCACAGCACAACTATCAGCATCAGGATATATTGGAATAATGTTATACGCAGATTCTTCGGGGGCAATCTCAATGGGAACCCTGAAATGAGTGGGTATGAGCGAATCCTGAGCTAATATCGTATACGTTGCCTGGATAGAAGGAAGCCAGTTAAGCAAATCATTGTTTCGGTATTGCAGGAAGTAATCGCCAATATTATTGTAGTTAAAATCATAGGTCGCCATCCTCCTGGCATATTTAAACATTTTGTCATTAAACTGTTCCTGGTTAAAGTTCATCAGTCTTTTATAGGATTGAAGGGGATACTCATTGCTGTAGGAGTTACGCCAAAGGCGGTTTATTACATCAATACCATCCTCTTCCATGATAGCCAAAAGCATTTCATAATTTTCGTAGGTGTTTTTCCAGTCGCCCCATGTTTCGATGTGATAAACATCCATTCCCCAGGCAGTTACATCTTGTGGGTAAAGGAGGTTACGCATAAAATTGGCATGTGTTTCCCAAAAAATGCCCGCATTGTTCCAAACCGACCCAAGACCAAAAATGGTTCTGTAATCTATTATACATTGTGCTTGCAACGAATGCGTGAATTCATGTGCAGCCACATCACCTGTCTGTATGGCCAGGGGATGGACCCAAAATGCTCCGATGATTCCATCTGCATCACCTCCAAAAGCCCATCCGGTTGTGCCCGTGGGGCCAAAAGTATTGAGCATAACGACTGGTACTTTATATTGATGCAGGTTTGTTCCTGTTGTGTCCCAGGCAAAGCCGAAATCAACAAATGCCTGGTAGATCATTTCCATGGTGTCGAGTACCATATTTGGGTCAAAATAAAGGTCAGGGTCAGGAGGGTTTAGTGGATCAAGTCCAACTGAATCACCCCAAATAATGGTGAAGTTTGAGCTTTGCATTGTTTTACTCCATGTAAACTGACTTCCGTCAACGGTGTTAGGGTCGAGCAGGTAGGCGGGTATATAAGCCTCTTTCTGTGAATAACAAGTTAAGGTTAAAAAACCGAAAAGTAGTATTGCTAATTTCTTCATTTAGAGTTTCTTTTTAAAATAACTGAATTGCAACTGTTTTATGTTGTGTATCAGCGGTTCGTTGTTTTTCTTCACGTGCTAAATTTACAATGATTAAATTTTTTCATTTTTTATTCCTTTGCTCAACATCCAAGCTGAAACTCCTGCAGAAATTGTCATTGCAAATACACTACAAGCTAAATCTGCAAAAACACTTGGTATTGAAAAAATATTTTGTGCAGAAAATAGTCCGAAATTAATAGCTGTCCAAAAAAGAAATCCAAGTATGAAACCATACTTCAATCCAGAGCCAAAAGTTTTCGCGCCTGACCATTTTATGGTAGTGGTTATTAAAAAGCCAAATGCCAATGAAGAAACAAGCAAAGCCCAAATTATAGGTTGGTCAGGTGGTCGGTTAAGTTGTTTTAAATATTCTATTGAACCAGCTGGATGGGTTGCATAAAAATCCTTTAAAAAAACAAAAAAAGCACCAGCATGAAGTATGAGGTTTATTATCGTGGTAACTAAGCCTGTTAAGAGAAAATTTTTGTTCATATGTTAATTTTTACATTTATTTTTTGTCAGTTTGGGTGTCGCTCAACAAATACTGCTAACGGGTAGCATACGCTTTGTGGCGGACTTTAAAAGACAAATCTTTCAGCCCACGACGATTTATATTTGGAACTAAAATACTCATTTTCATAACGTAACCCGCCATAAAGTATTATGCATTGTTATGCCTCGTTCTTCCTTTCTTCTGCCTGTATTTTATTTATTCGTTTTTGCAATTCAGTCAGTTATGAGTTCGTCAAAGTCTAACGGTTGTCCGTAAATCATACTGTCTTTCATTTCTTCGTAGTCAGTTTCCCACTTTCTTATAATTGTTTCGGGCGGAATAAATTTGATGTTTGCAGGATTGTGTTTTGAATAGTCAATGCCCGAAATAGCTGTAAACTTACTGCGATGTTTTACGATAGTGTTGTAAAGTTCGGTGTCTTGCAAAGCAATGTCAACATAATCAGTTTGACTTAGTTTTTCAATGTCATAAAGATGTCGGCTTAATCGTTCCACTCTTATTTTGTCAAGCGGTTTTTGAAATTCTTCGTGCAATAAAAATACCTTTTCTAAAAATGTCCGTTCGGGATTTACAACAGGAATGGTAATTGGTTTATCCGTAAAAGGATTGTCTTTGTAGATTTCAGAAACAAATGTTCCGAAAGTTCTTTGCGTAAAAGGTTCTTTTAATGAACGGCTACCCAACTCAATTAAGACACCGGGTTTCAGATAGGTGTCTTTTTCCGTGAGTTTGTTGTAATAGATTTCAATAATCAAAGGGTCTTGGTCGTGATTCTCTACTTCACGAGGTTTTACTGTTACATTTTTAAATCCTAATTCGGTAAATTTATTTTTCAATTCTTCGGTAAAAATTTCCGAGATAAATTGAAACGATTTTCTTCTTAGTTTTCTGATGTCGCCTTTTGTTAGTTCGCCCGAAAAACCAAGAAATTCTCTGTCCAAAGCCAAATCAATGTCTTCCGAAAATCGGTGTATCACGTTCCAACCTTTGCTTAACGAAGTTCCACCTTTAAAAATTAAGGCATTTGCACAATCTATTGAAAAAATCACGGACAAAGTATGTACTACCCACCAATCTTTTTCTGCGGCTGATGAAGACGGCAAACCAATATGTCGGCTTGTTTCTGCAAACAATCTGATTTTAGTTTCGGAAGGCAACCGAAACCATTCTTGTAAATGTTTAACTTATTCATTGTCCGCAATCAATTTTTTTATCCAAACAGGTGCTAACAGCAAATCGTGTTGCAAGTTTTTCTGATTTTCATTCTTCAAAACTTTCTTTATCTGTTTTATTTCTTCTGTTGTTACTTCTTCTTTACCAATTGTCCGCAATGCTTGTATTGCCAATGTGCTGATTTCGCCAACGAAAGCCAGGTTTTTAGAACTTGCTTTCTTAAACGTAATGGTCTGTTTTCCGATTTTAATTTTTCGTGCTGAAGTATCCGTATAAAAAACAATGTTTAACGGAACTTGTGTTGTCAAGCCCAATTTATACATTGCATAACTGCCTGTCGGGATAATCGTTGCTCTGTCCCTTTTTGCTATGGCAACCGCAATTTCTTCAATGCTCGGCAATACTTTACCAATGTAATTATCAATTACTGGTCGAACGTAAATACCTTGTGTTACTCGTTCTATTTCACCCGATTTTACTAAGCGTTCCAATGCCTTATTTACCGATTTGCTATTTGCAATTTTCGTAAAACTATCTACAAAGAAAAGCATTCCTCTCGGACTTCTCTTTATCTTGTTTAATACATGTAATTCAACGCTTTCAGACATATTTATACTTTAATCTTGTCGCAAATTTAGTAAATATTTGCGACAAAAAATAAATTGAGAACAATATTGCTATAAAAGTTGAGATGATTACTTTTCTGAATATTGATAAATGCTTTTTTCGTCCGATTTTAAAAAGTCAAAGAAGTTTATCCCTTGATATTTACAGGTTTGAAGTATCGAAAGCAAAATCAAGTGATGTTCTAAATTTTTCTTTGTAAGGCTTTTACTGATTTTCTTTCTCCATTTTGCAAATGGTTTTTTGGAATGCTCTGCATTATTGTTGTTCCAAGGAATGCCATCGTAATTTAAAATCGAATTAATTGATAAACCCGATACGAAAACTAAGCTATCGCCTTTTCCTCATGGCTCCGATGACCCCGATAGCTATCGTGGGGGCATTCGGGAGGGGATAGGGGTACTTAAAACCATCACAATAAACCACCCGGTTCTGTTCTTACAGGGTTCCATTTTACCTTATCACATAATAAGCTTGCTGTACGTTACATCAATTAGGCTTAGTTTGGCGAACTGTGTGGAGTCAATTCAATATTGCACGGAAAGCTTAACTACGTTGAAATAAGAGGGGTTAGCTATCACTGGATCAATAAACGCTGACATGGGCTTTCTTTATACAACATGATCAGAAATACCCGCCCCTTCCATCGAGCTTTCAAGCTCTTCAGCGAGCGCGATAAAGTCGTCCACCTTCATTTCTTTAACATAAATCAGCCCATGTGTGGCCCTTATCAGGGGATGAGTATTTTGATAAAAATAGTTCTTGCCAAGTATCAACTGAATCTGTCTCAACTGCTGAACCCAGATTTTTTGGGTCAGCTCATTAAATTTACCATCATGTTCGTAACTGGGAAACGACGCATTTACCTGACTCATATAACATTCAGTAAATGAATTTTCGAGTACGTCGAGGGCATTTAACGAAACAGGGATAATGGCATCGGCTTCGGATGGGTGAAATTTAAACCAAACATTACGGTAACCAACTATTTTCAAATTCGATAAGTCAGTCTCTTTGCTCCACTCTCTTACTGCTCCGGCAATGGTTTGCAATACTTTATAATGTGTGTCAGGGCCGCTTCCTTCAGGATCCATGGCCAAACTAATTACCGTTGGTTTGTATTTCCTGAATTCTTCGAGAACGGGCAGCATGTCGCGGTTTTTTTGCGGTTGCTCTGTAAAAATGTCTCCCTGATAAAAGCCTAGTCGCAGATGATGTACATTCTTTAATGGTACGCCGAAGTGAGCCCAGACCAGTTCTTCTTCAAATTCACGGATCATCCCCTTCAGTTTCTGTACCCTGGAGGGATTTTTACTTCCATCATAACTCTCGCCCAGAAGATTCATGATGTCGTGAATAGTCTTTCGTAAAGCAATAACATCTTCTATTTGCCATATATCAACCAATGCCCTTACCAAACGATGACACAATCCCCTTCTTTTTTCTTCTTTGTTACGTTCGGCAACGCTATCCAAAAAATGATACACATCTTTATCCCATTTTTCCTTATATCCATGTGCAAAGAAGTCGGCATAATGTATCATTTGAATCCTGTCTTTATCCATAAAATAGATAATATCGTTCAGCGCTTCTATTACAAACCCATTGGTTACAGCTGTAAAACCTGAGGTAAGTACCGAGAAATGAACTTCGTTATGAGCCAGGCGAACTTGTCGGTTTGTGTAGGGCATAATTCCCAGCATGATGTCGTCGTGATGAGGCCCCGTATGGTAATAGACCTGATGGTCGTCGTTTTTCATGCCCTTTGCCATCTTCAGTTTCATCGAATCGATGACGGATTGCACGGTGGTATCTGACAGATCAGGAATCAGACTGCAATATTTATCACTTTTTAAATGATCAATGGTCAGGTGATGTCCATATTTATTCAGTTTTTGGCACAGATCGATAATGGCCCTTTCTGTTTTCTGATGGTTCCATTCACCCTGTTGGTAATATGCATCAATACTATCGGTTAACTTACAGGCAGCGCCTATCGTCAGGTAGAACCGTCCATTCTTAATTCGTTGCAAAACGGTTGCCGGGTAAATGGCTTCGGGATTACTTTCGAGCGATGATTTTACAATATTGGCTTTTGCTTCGCCAGCCGCGAATATGATAGCCACCGCATCGGGATTGTAGGTGATTGTTTCTAAACCAATGGTGATGACCAAGCGGGTTCGCGATACTTCGATGCCGCCTAAATCGCCGGCCGAAACGGCCTGTGTTTCGAAGTTAGTCGGGGTTAAACGGGTTGTGGAATAATGATCGGAACCACGGGTATTAAAGGCGATATGTCCATCAGGGCCAATGCCACCAAGGAAAAACCCAATACCACCCATATCCCGGATTTTCTTTTCGTAATCGGTGCACCAGTTATCAATTTTAAAAATGGATTGCTGTTGTAGTTTTTCCATCGGGTTTGTTGCCTCACGGTATCGCAACGACAAGTCGATGCTCAAATCAGGAAAAATCTCTATGTACGATTTCCCGTCACTCAATGGAATTTCATTTGAATTGATAAGAAGTGCTTTGTCCAAATCCAAACCAAAGCCCTCGATGTAGTAATTCATCACATAGTTGTAGAAACTATTGTGCTGTTTTGGGTTGATGGGATAAAACTCATCAATCTGCACAAACCTTAAACCTCTCAAATCAGGTCTTTTCAAACTGCTCAGACCATATTTATTCCTGATTTCCAGTCCACTAACTTTGTCCCAGTTCTTCAATAAAAACTGCGTGTATTTGATGAAATACTCGGGAGTCTTTCCTGTGGGAAGACTGATTACTCCGTAGGGATTTTCTGAAACCCATTCTAAAAACCTTAATGCCGTAACCAATCCGAGTTTCGGAAAATTATCAACCAGTAAATAAGGGATTTTTGTAGAAATTATGGGTGCACCCGACATTTTATAAAGTGTAGATTCAACGCTTGAATCAAAACGTATATTCATCGTAATTGGTTCTTTATCTGATTTATATATTCAAAAAAATCCATTGAGAAGACTTTCAGGATTCAGGTGATAAAATTAATCGAATTTTGCGTGTATAGGAAAGAAAAATACTGAACCTATCCCGGACATGCCAGAAAAAGTTCACGCAAAGCGCGCTAAGTTTTAGTCCGCAAAGTTCGCAAAGAAGGTTAGTGACACAAAACATTCATCACGTTGCGAACCATGGCTCCGTAATCTTTGCGTGAAACATATTGCCGGATAAAGCACGAACATGTGGAATAAGACACTAATTAGCCTTCATTTTTTGTTCCAGGGTAAGCAAATCATCTTCTAATTTATCAATTCGATTTTGCGCCTCAATTAAAGAATTGTTTAACTGAAACAGGGTCGATGTTAACGACCGATTCATGTTTGGATCTTTTAAGATCAAATCTTTAACCAAAATAAGACCCTCTTTATCAATACTAAAATTCCGTGTGTCGATGATGATTTGGTTGGAATTGTTTAATGTGAGAAATGCTTTGCTTTCGTTGCCAAAAATGATCGATCGCTGATTGTGGCCGGTATAAGATGGAATAGAAAGTATCAGGTTGCCTTCACCCACTTTTCTGATGACGGCATCCCGCGCCTGAGCCAGGTCGGAGAAATGATTTTCGCCTGATGCCACTGCCAATTCCAATGCACCATGTCGCCCACTAACGATTTTTAGTAAAGGATCATTTTTTTTAAATACCTCGAAGGCAGTACCAATCTTGTACGATTTTCCAATATAGGCTTCGGTAAGTGTGTCTTTTTGGTCGGCTATTGCATCCTCAGCCCTGGCATCGGCATAGATACTTACCTTGTTTTTCCAAAAAAGCTTTGAGTAGGCATAGTTAATGAAAAAAGAAACACCAACGATCAGGAGCAAATTTGCAACGCCAATAATGAACCATTGTTTCTTACTCATTATCATTGAATTACCATACTTTGATAAATCGATGTATTATGACGACTCATTATTTGTTGGCGTTGTTTTTCTCAAATTCCTTTACCAGCTCTTCAGGGGTTTTTCCCAGGTTTAGAAGTGATGCATGGGCATCATTGGCAAAGGGGCTTTCCGGGTATTTCTCCAGAAATTCGTTGTAGAACTTGCCGGCATTTTCAAAATCATGCATCTGGTCGTCATACACAAAAGCCTTTAAAAACAAGGCTGTGGACGCATTTTTCGACTGGGGATAGTTGGTGAGAATCTGATCGAAAAGCCCGATACTACGACGGGGATTGTTTAAATTCATCGCCACATCCGCAGCTTTTAACAGATAGTCTGATGCCTTTTCGTCAGCCGGATTTTCAACAGCCCACTGCTCGTACAAACGTGATAACTCATTGGCTTTCTTTTTATCGAGTGCATTGGTATTTGCGTTAAAAAGACTGTCCTCCAACTGTTTAATCGATTCCATGGTCGATAGCTTTGCAGCTGCTTTATTTGATTGCTGACAGGCAAAACCCACCATTAACAACATAACTACACTAATAATGAACGTCGTTTTTCTCATCTTAACTTATTATTTTCAACTTTTAACTTTAAACTTCTAACTTTTTCCCTTTACCTTTTTCCTGGGCAGCAACATCCTATATTCAGCTTCGGATTTCCCCTGGCTAATATCGCGCAATTTTCCTTTTAACAAAACCTTTTTAATGTTTGGAATCCGTTCCACAAACAGCTTTCCTTCGGTATGATCGTATTCGTGCTGTATCACCCGTGCAAAAGGTCCGTCGATGCGCACATTGTCGTAAAAATTAAAATCACGGTCGTAATAGCTGATGTAAACAACAGGCTTGCGTTTAACAACTTCATGAATGCCCGGAATACTCAGACAACCTTCCTCAAAGCCCCATTCTTCGCCTTCTTCACTGTTAATCCTGGCATTGATAAAAACAAACGCCTTATCGGCATATTCGCTGTTTTCTAATTTAAGCAGCGTTGTGTCAATCACAAATAACCTGATGCCCTTGTTGATTTGTTGCGCTGCAAGTCCAAGTCCGTCAGCCTGATACATGGTTTCAAACATATCGTCGATTAGTTTTTCAAGATCCGGATAGTTTTTGTCAATTTCTACCCCCATCATTTTCAGGGTGGGATGTCCGTAAGCCGTAATGGGTAATATCATGGTATTAAATTTTTCGGTGTTTCTTCAGATGAAAGCATATACGATTGCAGAATAATGGTGGCACTGATGGTGTCAACAAGCTCCTTGTTCTGGCGTTGCATTTTTTTTAGTCCGCCTGCCAGCATCACGTCGTGTGCCATTTTACTCGTAAAACGTTCATCCATTCGTTCTATTTTTAAAGCAGGGAAGTTTTTCCGAAGCCGGGAAACAAAAGGTTCAATAAAGCGCGAAGCATCCGATGGTTGATTTTGCATGGTTCGGGGTTCGCCTACCACAATACAATCCACCGTTTCCGATTTCAGATAATTGATTAAAAAATCCCAGAAATCTTTTACGTGCACAGTGGTTAAACCATTGGCAATGAGTTGCAATGGATCGGTAACCGCGATGCCGACACGCTTTTGCCCGTAATCGATGGCCAGAATTCTTCCCATAACTTAAATTGACAGCAAAATTACAATTTTTTCGGTTGACGAAAACTTGTATTTTAGCGGCTTAAGCGGTAAACATGAAAGATTTACAAAGGATTATCGAAGCAGCCTGGAATAACAGGTTGTTGTTGGCTGAAAACCAGACCATCAAAGCCATTGAAGCAACCATCGAGGCATTGGATAAAGGAAAGATCCGCGTTGCGGAACCCCGTGGAGAAGATTGGATAGTGAACGACTGGGTTAAAAAAGCGGTGATTCTTTACTTTCCCATCCGGAAAATGGAAACCCTGGAAGTGGGGATGTTTGAATTTCATGATAAAATTCCTTTGAAACACGACTTCGCCGCTCAACAGGTGCGCATTGTGCCACATGCCATTGCCCGGTATGGTGCTTTCCTCGATCGTGGGGTGGTGATGATGCCTTCCTATGTAAATATTGGCGCCCACATCGGGAAAAACACGATGGTGGATACCTGGGCTACGGTGGGATCGTGCGCGCAAATTGGCAACGAAGTCCACCTGAGTGGGGGAGTGGGCATTGGTGGAGTGCTGGAGCCTGTGCAGGCAGCCCCCGTCATCATTGAGGATAACTGCTTTATTGGGTCACGCTGTATTGTGGTGGAAGGCGTTCGTATTGGCAAAGCGGCCGTATTGGGAGCCAATGTGGTGCTTACCCAATCTACCCGCATCATCGATGTAAGTCAAACAAAACCAGTTGAATATAAAGGCTACGTGCCACCCGGATCGGTGGTAATACCAGGCACCTTTCCAAAGCAATTCCCAGCCGGAGAGTATCAGGTTTCGTGCGCGCTGATTATTGGAAAGCGAAAGGCCTCCACCGACATGAAAACCTCACTCAACGAAGCCCTTAGGAATTTTAATGTGGATGTTTGATCTGCTGGATAATTGCAAATACTAAATAATTGCTTTATGCAAACACACCCTCCTAATTATGGTTTTCTCGTGCGTCTTTTGCCTTTATCGTAAGGCTTTGGGTCGCTTTTCTTTCTTTTTACCGAGGACCGTGGTGTATCAGCATTTCGGTTTTCAAAAGATTTCTTCTTTTTCTTCCGTTCGCCTTCCTCACGGAATCCACCACCCTTTGAATTGGCGGCTTCGAGCATCACAGGTGCATTGTCGAAAACGGCACCCTGGAAACTTTCGGCAAGTTTACGTTCGAATTTTTTATCGATTTCGAAGAATGAAAAACTCTTCATAATTTCTATTTTCCCGATCTCGATGCCTCTTTCGTTGGAGTATTTATTGATTAATCCAATAAGTGATGCAGGATTCAGATCGTCCTTGCTCCCTTTGTCGATGAAAAATCTGGAGAATTCAATGTCGGCATTCGATTTGCGTCTGTCACCCGAATCATCCGATCTGTCTCTGCGGCTGGGCCGTTCTCTGTCGTCAACACTGCGAAATCGTTCTCCTCTGTCATTCCTTCTGTCTCTGTCGTCACGGCCTCTCTCGTCATGGCTGCCTCTGCTGTCTCTGCGGCCCCGGTCGTTTCTGTCACCACCCTCCATTTTCTCGTTAATGTTCAGGTCGCGGGCATTTTTGTAGTACTCTAAAAACTGGTTAAATTCTACCGATACAAACCGTTTGATGAGCTCTTCACGATCCAGTGAACTCAGCTTATCATAAATCACCTCCAGGAAAGGATTAATCTGTTTCTCGTTGATTTCAACTTGCTGGAATTTATCAATGAGGTTAAATAGTTGAATTTCACAGATTTCCTTGCCAGATGGAACCTGTTTCTTCTCAAATTTTTTGCCAATTTTCTTTTCGATGGCTCTCAGCTTATGTTTTTCGCGCATGTGAAGGATAGAAAGAGAAATACCGCTTTTTCCGGCACGACCGGTACGGCCACTGCGGTGGATATATACTTCGTCTTCATCTGGCAGGTTAAAGTTGATGATGTGGGTGAGATCGTTTACATCAAGGCCACGGGCTGCAACATCAGTGGCGACCAACAATTGCAGGTGTTTCGATCTGAAACGGCCCATCACATGGTCGCGTTGTGCCTGACTCAGGTCGCCATGCAAGGCATCGGCATTGTAACCGTCCTGCATCAGCTTGTCGGCGATATCCTTGGTTTCCATGCGGGTACGACAAAAAACAATGCCGTATATTTTGGGATTAATGTCGGCAATGCGTTTGAGTGCCTCATAACGATCGCGCGCATGTACTTCATAATAGATGTGTTCAATGTTGTCGGCACCTTCGTTTCTCTTGCCCACCGAAACTTCAATGGGGTTGGACATGTAAGTTTTTGAAATCCTGACAATGTCCTGTGGCATAGTGGCCGAAAAAAGCAGGGTTTGTTTTTCTTTGGGAGTTCCTTCAAGGATGCCGTCCAACTCATCCTTAAAGCCCATTGTAAGCATTTCGTCTGCTTCGTCGAGTACCAAAAATCGGATGTTGTTGACGATTAGTTTTCTGCGGTTGATCAAATCCAGGGTTCTGCCCGGAGTTCCAACAACAATTTGTGCGCCACGGCGCAATTCGGAAATCTGTCCTTCGGCACTTGCACCGCCGTAAACAGCCACAATATTTATTTTATCTGAGTTTTTTGCATACGATTTCAGGTCGTTGGCGATCTGAAGGCAAAGCTCACGGGTAGGACTTAATATAAGCGCCTGTGTTTCTTTTGATTCTGTAATTTTCTGTATGATAGGCAGCCCGAAAGCAGCTGTTTTTCCTGTTCCTGTTTGTGCAAGACCGATGAGGTCGTTTTCGTTTGCCAACAGAATCGGAATGGTTTTTTCTTGAATAGGAGTAGGCGTTTCGAAGCCCAATTTTTCGATTGATTGGAGTATTTCGTCCGACAATCCAAGCGATTTGAAAGTGGTCATTAATTCTTTGTGTTCATGAAAAGTACACGGTGGCAGGTAATTGTAAAAATTCAATGCCGGAAATTTCCGGCTAATACCTCCATGTGTAATCGGCGGCAAAAGTAGTAAAAATATTCGATCGCCCGACCCTCATCCTGCTTTTTAACCTAAATATTAATGGGTTATGGCTTTTAAGTTAAAATGATGTGGTTTTAGTGATCATTATCAGGGGCGATTAAACGATACTTTATAATTTAGAATAGATTTAAATTGAAAAACAATTGTTAATTTTGCACCCGCAATAACCAAAAGTTAAGCCGATGGCTCAAAAACGTAAATATTCATTAGATAATACCGACAAAGAAACCCTGAAAAAGTGGTACCAACTGATGACACTTGGAAGGCAGCTGGATGAGAAAGCTCCCAATTATCTGAAGCAGGCCCTAGGCTGGTCGTACCATGCCCCTTATGCCGGACACGATGGAATACAGTTGGCCATTGGTCAGGTATTTAATAGAAAAACCGACTTTTTGTTCCCCTACTATCGTGATATGCTCACGGCCATTTCAGCCGGATTAACAGCCGAAGAAGTCATCCTGAACGGAATTAGCAAGGCAGCAGATCCCGCTTCCGGTGGGCGTCATATGTCGAACCATTTTGCAAAACCTGAATGGAATATACAAAATGTAAGTTCAGCCACCGGAAACCATACTTTGCATGCTGCCGGTGTTGCCCGATCCATAAAATTATATAAGTCGCATGGAGTCGCCATCAGTTCACAGGGTGAATCCTCCACTTCGGAAGGGTATGTTTTTGAGGCCATTAACGGCTCTTCCCGAGAAAAACTTCCGGTGATCTTCGTTTTTCAGGATAACCAATACGGTATCTCGGTACCTCAACGCGACCAGTCGGCCAACAGAAGAGCTGCCGAAAACTATCGGGGTATCGCCAACCTGCGCATCATGTATTGCGATGGCAAGAATGTGTTCGATTCGATGAACACCATGGATGCTGCCAGAGCTCATGCGATAGAACATTCGGAACCGGTGATCGTTCATGCCAACTGTGTGCGGATTCTGTCACACTCAAATAGCGACAAACACGAGCTTTACCGGGATGAAAATGAACGCCACTGTGCGAGGATGAGCGACCCGCTCACCCGCTTCAGAATCCAATTAATTCACTCCGGTAAGTTTACCGAAGATGAGTTAAACGATCTGGACAAAGAAGCCAAAAAAACGATCAGTGCAGCTCACAAAGTGGCACTGGTTTCTCCCGACCCGAATCCCAAATCCATTTACGATTTTGTGTCGCCTGAACCCTATGTTTCCACCAAATATCCTGAAGGCCTTCACGATGGCACTCAAGGCGAAAAGTTAAAACTCATTCAGGCATTAAATCAAACACTGAAGGCGGAATTCAGGATAAATCCTGATACGTATCTATATGGCCAGGACATGGCCAACAAAGACAAAGGCGGGATTTTCAATGTGAGTAAGGGATTGCAGCAGGAATTTGGCGAGAGCCGCATCTTTAACGCCCCCATTGCAGAAGACTTTATCCTGGGAACGGCCAATGGAATGACCCGTTATAATGATAAAATCAGGGTGGTGGTCGAAGGAGCCGAGTTTGCAGATTATTTCTGGCCTGCCATGGAACAACTCGTCGACAGTTCACATGATTACTGGCGAAGCAATGGAAAATTTTCACCCAATGTAGTCATCCGGCTGGCTTCGGGCGGTTATATTGGCGGTGGTTTGTATCACAGTCAGACCATCGAAGGTACCTTGACCACCTTCCCCGGACTGCGGGTGGTATATCCCGCTTACGCGGATGATGCTGCCGGTTTGTTGCGGACGGCCATCCGCTCGAAAGGATTAACGATTTTTCTTGAACCCAAGGCTCTGTACAACGACCCACTTTCAGAAGCGGTTGTTCCTGAGGATTTTGAAGTTCCATTCGGGAAGGCACGTGTGCGCCGCGAAGGTAAGGATCTGAGTGTATTTACCTACGGAAATACGCTCCCCATGTGTGTGAGTGCGGCCAACAAAATAGCTGAAGAAACAGGTAAAGAAATTGAAGTGGTGGATTTGCGATCGCTGCTTCCGCTGGATGAAGAAACTATCCTCAGGTCGGTTGAAAAAACCAGCAGGGCACTCGTGGTACACGAAGACAAGGTGTTTGCCGGATTTGGGGGCGAAGTTGCCTCTCTGATTACCGAAAAAGCCTTTAAGTTCCTGGATGCTCCGGTAAGAAGAGTGGGTTCTACCTTTACACCTGTTGGATTCAACAGAATTTTGGAAAAAGCCATTCTTCCCAATGCGGATAAAATTTTGGTTGTGATGAAGGAAATGCTGGAATACTAATTGTTTAATAAAACTCTGAAAAAGGCGGATGAAACCGCCTTTTTTTTTGTCCAAACCGAAATATAAGATTTAATGATTGTGTACATTGCACTCAATTTTGGTAAAAAAATCAAACATTTGGTGACGTTTCTGAAAAATATTTCCCCTGTTAAACTCCCTAAAACTTCTACAAATGCTTATTCAGAATAATTCTACATTGATATTAATTGAAGGCTAATGAGCATAATATGAAATAAATACGAGACTATTTAGATGGGCTGACTGAAATTTTTGTGTTTGGGAAAACCCTCAAACGGATTACGATCGTTTAAAATTTGTAATCCATTACATCTACCTGATAACTTTGTCATCCTATAACCAAATTATATTTAAATATGAAAAAAACTCTTTTACTCTCTCTTATTTTGATGGTTGCAGGGAGCCTGTTTGCGCAGGTTGCACGTGAATATGTCCTTGTAGAAATTGGTACAGGTACGGGATGTGTTTATTGTCCAGGAGCTGCATTAGGTCTTGACGATTTGTATGTAAATGGTGATCCTGTTGCTGGTATCGAATATCATTCCTATAACAGTAGCGACCCATTTAACACCCCTGAGGCAGCGGCACGTACTTCATACTATGGCATTACCGGTTATCCCACCGCTCAGTTCGACGGTGAATATGCAGAGCATGTGGGCGGCGATCCATCCAATAGTTTGTATTCCACCTATTTGCCATTTGTGAATGCACGTAGCGTGATACAAAGCCAATTTACCGTAGAACTCTACGGCGACAACACCGGAAATAGCTATGATGTCGTGGTTCGCGTAACCAAAGAATCCGAATATAGCGGAACCGATCTGAAAGTAAGATTTGCACTTACCGAGTCGAATGTGCCCTATAACTGGTACGGATTAACTGACATTGACTTTGCAGAGCGTCTGATGGCACCAGATGAAAATGGTACGGCTGTAAGTTTTGCCAATGTTGGCGACCAGGTGGATGTAAACCTGAGCTTCACCTTTAATAGCTCCTGGGTAGCTTCCAACTGTGAACTGGTGGCCTGGATTCAGGATGATGCAAATAAATTTGTGTTGCAGACTACCAAAGTGGAATTGCTCAGTCTACAGCCTGACGTAGCCAGTGCCAATTTTACCCAGAATGTTGAAACCACTTGCGAAGGATCTTCAGTAAGCTTTACCGACCTGTCTGGCGGTAACATTACATCCTGGAACTGGGTTTTTGAAGGCGGTATCCCAGCCACTTCAACCGATCAGAATCCCGTGGTTACATACAATACCGTCGGTGACTATGATGTTTCGCTGGAAGTAAGCGATGGAACCACAACCAGCACTATGGCGCTCTCAAATCTGATCCACATTATCCTTCCTCCGGTACAACCCAATGCACCGACAGGAGAAATTTCAGTATGTGCTAACAGCACTTATACCTATTCCGCCCAAGCGGTACCTGTAGCTGACACTTACACATGGAAAGTAGAGCCTGTTGCGGCAGGAATCATTACAGGAACAGGCACACAAGGAACATTTACTTCCGATGGCAGTTTTGTGGGTGATTACACCATCTCGGTACGCGCTGATAATTTCTGTGGTAATGGCATCTGGTCGTCACCGCTAAGTTGTACTTTAAATTACACCCCTCAACCTTTCTCTTTATCTGATGGAGGCGGCATCTGTGCTGGTAGCCAGGGACTGGAAATTACGCAATCAGGATCGGAAACAGGAATTGATTATTTACTGTATTGTGAAGGGAACTATACAGGGACTACCCTGGCCGGAACGGGAAATGCTTTGAATTTTGGCTTCCAGAATCAGGAAGGAATTTATACCGTTATGGCCCACGCAACACATTGTGATTTGCAAATGTGGGGTACCCCATGGATTCATGTGCTTCCAATTCCTTCGCAGGCCTCCATACCAACAGGTTCTACAGCAGTTTGTAACGATCAGCAATCCAGCTATTCAACTACCTCACTCACCAATGCAGAAAGTTATAATTGGCTTTTAGTACCCGCAGAAGCCGGCGAGTTAACGGTGGTGGGTACCGATGTTGATATTGCCTGGGCTTCCACCTTTAGTGGTGAGGCTCTGTTGTCGGTTGCCGGTGAAAATCAGTGTGGTGTTGGTACATACTCCGATGAGTTGGCCATTCAACTTTCGGATGTTCCCCATCCCGAGATCGCCGGACCTGTGATGACCTGTGATTTTACAGCCGAAATATACACTGCACCTGACCAATACAATCATATCTACGAGTGGGTAGTTCAGGGTGGTACCATTACATCAGGTGATGAAACCAACCAAATTACGGTTATGTGGTCCAATCCCGGAGTTGGTACTGTGAACTTAACACAGACCTCCCCTGAGGATTGCTCGGGTGTTGCCGAAGAAATTGTGGTAACCATTGATAATTGTACCGCGATTGAAACCAACGCTTTGGGTGAATTAAAGATCTATCCCAATCCGGTGGATAAAGTACTCAATATTAGTTTGGTGCTAAACAACGAAAATAAGGCTGTTATTTCGGTATTGAACGTCTTTGGACAAGTTGTTGCATCAGAAAATGTCCTTCTTTCAACCAATGGAACTTTTCTTCAGATAAATACAGCTGAACTTTCTAACGGATATTATATAGTAAAGGTTGAAACTACTCATGGAGTTGTTCTCCAGCAAAAGTTTGTAAAGCAATAGGTTATCCTATAGTGTTGTATAAGCCCCGTCAGTTTTGACGGGGCTTTTTTTATGATTTTTTTAGAAAGTAAATTGTAAACTAAACCTGATCCCGAAAGGAACCACGTTGGGATGATCCAGGTAGGAGAGTCGCCAGATAGCATCTACCCGGATGATTTTAAAAATGTTTTCAACACCTGCACCTGCTTCAAAATAGGGTTTGGTAAGTGGATACAGTATGTTGTCGGGATGGACAGAATAATTCCTGTTGTTATTATCCAATCCACCTACCAGTCCGGTTACGTAAGCTACTTCGCGCCATTTTAGCTTCCTGAACAAGGGAATCCTATTAAAGAAATATCCATTAAAGTGGTGCGTAAAAAAAACACTCAGGTATTTATCGCTTTGAAATTCGTAGTAATTCATGAGGTTGAATGAGGCTTCATCAAAAAAGTAGGTCTCATTTCCTTCGTGCAGTTTTAGCAAAGGATAGGGGAGTGTACCCCAAATGCGGCCGCCTTCTATACGGAACTTCGACCATCCGAAATTGAATACGTTAAACCAATGACTCACACTCATTTGCAGCTTGGTGTATTCGTAATCGCTTTTAAAAACGTGCGGAATTCCATAGGCGTACCTGATGTTAAGGATGGGATATTTGGCACCCAGACTGATTCTTTCAAATTCACCCATCGACACCCGCTCTTTGTAAGCCAGCCGTACATCTATGCCAACCTCGGCAGAAGTAATAGCCGTTTCTTCAGCAATTTTCTGCACCCCGTTATCATCGTAATAATATTCAAATTTGGCTCCACCCACCGGATACAGGTTGCGGTTTTTCAGGTTGAATTTGGTGCTGAAACCTGTAAAAAATTCGTGTTCGTATGCTAAACTGATTTCCTCAACCATCGACAGTTTGTTCGCCGGCTCCCTCCTGAACAGAAAAGCCAGAAAGAAGTCTTCACGGAAAGCATTCTGGCTGGCTCCCAGCTGTTCCAGATCGTATCTGAAAGAACCGCTGAGCGCCCGTCGTGGATTTTTATTCAACATATAAAGTACATTTCCACCGTACTTTAACTTGTTGTCGAGGGTGCCATAGGCCATATAACCACCCACCATTACCTTGGTGCTGAACGCATTGCTGGTACGTCCGCCAAACCTGAACCGCGTACCTTCCACCGCATTGAAACTCAGCATCGAAGCATAAGGCCCAATCTCAAATTTTCCTTTCACATAATAACCTGTAAGCACCATTTCGATGATGTCGATGTAGGTTTTAAATTGTGGAATGGTTTTTAAAGTGTCGATCATATAATACACGGTACGCTCATCTTTGGTCAGCGTTTCGGGACGATTCTCTGTCCAGAATTCTTCGGATTGTTTTAGTGCATCATCCTCAACAACCACGTTAACAGGTGCCTGATAGAACTTGTTTTCTTTGGGTCGATTGACCAGAAAATTCAGGTAGGAGGTTGTTTTTTTTCCAAAAAATCCCAGCGTGGTTTTGTTGTTTTCAATCAGGTTAAAATCACCAACGGTGCGATCCCGGGTTAAAAGCCAGTGTTCACCATCCACCTGTTCAAAGGTCTTGGTAATCACCAAATCGTTGACGTAGTTGATGTTGGCATCGTCGGCAATACGCATTTCAATTTCCTTGATGGCGAATGTAGTGTCGTGTACCCAAAAATTCCCGGTAAAGGTGAGTGTTTGTTTGTGCCTGGGTTTGAACATGATTTTGTAACACCACTTATTTCCAAAATAAGCGCTATCAACCAGATAATACCGATAAAAGGGCAAGCTCCCGTTGGCGATGGGGCTCACAAAATTTAACTGAAAAATTTCGATAAAATTATCGTAAATATTAGTGTGAAAAAATTCATCTCCAAGCAATTGTACTGCACTCTTGTTGTTGATGCCACTGATTTTGGTGGCTTTAACCTTTTCGAGGAAGGATCTGGGTTCTTTTTTTACGTAAACATCAGAGAGCGTTTCACTTAAAAAAATAGGAAGATAGGTTTTTCCGTTTACTGTAGAGGTATCTACATTATCGAAGATAAACTGAAACGGACGGTATATTCTCCTGTTTTTAAGCTTGTCGGTGATGTTATTTGCATCGAGTTCTATTTTTGTATAGGCCTCATATTGATAGGCATCCAGGTGATCGGGGTCGTTTTCGGGTTTTCGGTCGATAATTTTTTGTAGGATGACCTCTGCCGGATTAACTCCGGGCCGAATTACAACATCCTGAAGTTGAATATTTTGGGAGACCATCAAAAAGTCAATTACCTGAAATTTGCCATGTGCTACCGGTTGTGATTTCTTGTAATAGCCTATAAATGAAGCCGCCAAAGTGTCGCCGGGTGTTTTTGTTTCGATGGAATATTTGCCATCAAAATCGCTTGTCACTCCAATGGAAGTCCCTTTAAATATAATGTTTACAAAGGGCATAGGCTCGCTTGTGGCACTATCGGTTACTGTTCCCATTATTTTGGTGAGCTGACCAAAACCAGGTGAACTAAAAAAGATTCCTGCCAATATCAATATAACCAGAAACGGGCTTTTTATTTTAGGTTGAGTTTGCTGCATATATTTAAACACTTAAAGCTAAAGTAGTGTTGTAGCAGGCAAAAGTAAAGTTTTCGACATATGAAAAGTAAGGACTTGAAAGAATTGTTTGCAAAAAAAAACCCGCCAAAGTACAAGGCGGGTCAATAAGAATTTTCATTTTAGATTAGGTATCGATGCGGGCATATTTAGCATTGGCTTCGATAAATTCACGGCGGGGCGGCACTTCGTCACCCATGAGCATCGAGAAAACATGGTCGGCTTCAACACTGTTTTCGATGGTCACCTGGCGCAGTGTCCTGCGTTCAGGATCCATGGTGGTGCTCCAAAGCTGTTCAGCATTCATCTCTCCAAGACCTTTATAGCGCTGAATGTGAATACCTTTGTCAGTTCCGTCAACCGATAACTCGCGGGTGGTCATTTCCCTTTGCTCTTCTGACCAGCAGTATTTCTCCGTTTTGCCTTTTTTCAAAAGATATAGAGGAGGCGTAGCGATATAGATATAACCTTTCTCGATAAGTTCGAGCATGTGTCTGAAAAAGAAAGTCATAATCAGGGTGGCAATGTGGCTTCCGTCCACATCGGCATCGGTCATAATGATGATTTTGTGATACCTGAGTTTTGCCAGGTTCAGTGCTTTGCTGTCTTCTTCCGTTCCAACGCTGACTCCCAAAGCTGTGTAAATATTTTTTATTTCCTCGCTGTCGAAGATTTTGTGAGGAAGCGCTTTCTCCACATTCAGGATTTTACCTCTCAGTGGTAGAATGGCCTGGAATTTCCTGTCGCGACCTTGCTTGGCTGTACCACCTGCAGAATCACCCTCCACCAGATAAACCTCGGTAAGGGCAGGGTCTTTTTCTGAACAATCGCTTAATTTTCCGGGTAAACCGGAACCACTGAGCACACTCTTGCGTTGAACCAACTCACGGGCTTTACGCGCTGCATGGCGGGCTGTAGCGGCCAGAATAACTTTCTGAACAATGGTGCGGGCTTCCTTTGGATTTTCTTCCAGGTAATGCGATAAGGCTTCGCTCACCATTTGGTCAACGGCTCCCATGACATCGGTGTTGCCCAGCTTGGTTTTGGTCTGGCCCTCAAATTGAGGCTCAGCCACTTTTACCGAAATCACGGCGGTAAGCCCTTCGCGGAAGTCATCACCACTGATGTCGAACTTAAGGGCTTTAAGCATACCTGACTTATCGGCATAGCTTTTCAGTGTTCTGGTAAGTCCGCGGCGGAAACCGGAAAGGTGTGTTCCTCCTTCTATCGTGTTGATATTGTTGACGTAGGCGTGAAGGTTTTCAGAAAAAGATGTGTTGTATTGCATTGAAATTTCTACGGGTACACCAGCTTTTTCGCCTTCTATGGAAATAGGCTCAGGGATTAAATGCTCCCGGTTTTCGTCCAGATATTTGATGAAGTCGCTGAGGCCGTTCACAGAGAAAAAGTCTTCTCTCAAGAAATCCCCATTGTCGTCGGTGTTTCTTTTATCCGTCAGGCTCAGCTTGATCCCTTTGTTCAGAAAAGCCAATTCGCGTAAGCGAGCCGCCAGAATACTGAAATCGTACTGGGTAACAAGGAAAATACTGTTATCGGGCAAAAAGGTGATGCTGGTACCATTGGTTTTTGCCTCTCCGATGACTTCCACAGGTGTCGTGGGCTTTCCAATGGAATATTCCTGCTGGTAAATTTTGCCTTCACGGCGGATGGTGGCTACAAGCTTCGACGAAAGCGCATTAACGCAACTCACACCAACACCATGCAAACCTCCGGAAACTTTATACGAACCTTTGTCGAATTTTCCTCCTGCATGCAACACGGTCATAACAACTTCCAGTGCCGACTTATTTTCCTTTTCGTGCAATCCTGTGGGGATACCACGACCATTGTCGGTTACCGTGATGCTGTTGTCTTCGTTAATCCATACATCAATGGTATCACAATACCCGCCAAGTGCTTCATCAATCGAATTGTCAACAACTTCGTAAACCAGGTGATGAAGTCCTTTCATATTCACGTCGCCAATATACATGGCGGGGCGTTTTCTTACGGCTTCCAATCCTTCAAGTACCTGAATGTTATCAGCAGTGTACATTGCTGAATTATTCTGCATTTTTTCTTCTTCGGTCATATCTTATCTCTGACTTTTTTCAGATTTATTAAGGGTGCAAAGTTAACAAAATTTACTTGACCACTGTCACCAAATAGCCGCCTGATTACCGAATTATTAACAGGTGTTAATATGCCAAAAATCAGTATATTATAAAGCTTTTACATGTGATGAGAGGCAAAAAAAATGATTAGGTTTTTGTTAAAACCGATAGGTTATTCCTCCCATCACCTGCCATCCCTGAACCGGATATTGATAATACCTTTGATATTCGTTGTTCAACAGGTTGGTACCACTCAGCCACACCGAAAACTGGTCGCTTAACTGGTAGTCGACACTCAGGTTTAAGTCTGCATAAGGATCCAGGGTTACGTCGCTGGTTACAAATGAACTCACATCAAGGGCATACCTCTTTCCACTACCAAACAATTCGGCTTCTACGGTTACTTTTTGCTTAATCAGGACTGATCCTCCCAGTTGAAATTGGGTCAAGGATTTATGATAAGGCTGATCGAGCGAATCCAGGGAATAGGAGTGGAGCTGAGCTCCGACCCATAGTTTTACTGTTTTTTGAACGGTATAGGTTACCTGGGCATCCAGTGAAACGCGGCTGCCATTGTCGAATATGGTAATAAATTTGTTTTGAATATAAGGTGAAATATAGCCCTGATCCAACTGTGGCTCGTTGATGAAAAAATACATGTTATTGAATTTTTTCCAGGTGCCTTGTATGCTATAGTTTACTTTATGGGCAATGTTGCCTCTAAAACCTCCAAACACCCGCATGCCATGGTCCCAATCAAGGTTGGTTTCGGGATTTAACCAGGGATTCACGGTTGTTAATTTTTTGTAACCCTGATACTCAACATCGCCATCAATTCCTGCGAATGCAGTAAGCGACTCATCAATTAAATTGGCCGATGCATGCAGTATAGGATAGAAATAAAAATCGAACGAGCTGGCATTTAGGAAATTAAAATTGAGTCCGGCGTTGAAGTTGAATATCCCGTAATTTCCTTTAAAGTAAGGAGTTACTGTAATAAGTGTGGAATTATTTGTAACGATACTGTTTTTTGCACCGTAGTAGGTAACATTTCCCTTTACACCCAGGTGTTGATAATTCAGTAATTCGGTCAGTGCGTATTCCTTGTAAGCGTTAAACGTGAGGTTGGCATTGGTTTCAGTGGTTTTGAATTTATCGAAATAGTAACCGGTCTCCAGGTTGACCTCATGATGCAGTTTTTTGTTGCTTTTGTAGTTACTGGTCAATCCCACATTGGCTTCCACCATGTTAAAGTTCTGTTTTAACTGATCTATCGTATAGTCTGCATTTGGAAAATCATCTGGCTTAAAGCCATAGTACCGATTGGTGTTTAACTGATATTTTATGCCTGTTTTGAGTAAATGGTTGCTCAGGAATTTGGTATAATCCACATCAAAACCACTTTTGCTATAAGGACTTTTTTGGTAACCTTTAATGTTACTAAAAGTTGAGATGTGGTGAACATGTGCATTTAACCGGTACTGATTGCGCTGACCATGAGAGTGAAAGAACTCAAAATAGGGTGTGAGCAGGCTTCCCAGTCCGGCCAAAAGAATATTATCAAATGTTGTTTCACGTTTTCCCGGATTCAGGGTCACCGGCGTGATGGGATCGCTGACAATTTCGGTAGGTTGAACAATATCCAGTGCCTCGAAATTGTATGTTGGTTTTTCCTCGGACGGACTTAGCTCGGTAACAGGCTGCAAATTGATTTTAAAAGCCTCGTTGATGGAAGGATCGAATGAGCCAATAATGGTTACTTCTTCCTTATGGGTAATGTCTTTGGCGCCCTGCTGTCCCAATACACACATGGGCAAAAACAGGGTAGCCACAAGCAACTTCTGTAATGAATTAATTGGTCTTATTGTCATTATCTTCAATAATTTCGTTTTCTGGATTTGTGTTCTTATCTGCATTGAGTTTCTTTAAACGGTCAAGTTTATCGACAGCTTCCTTTTTCAAATCGTCGCCTTTATAGTTTTCAATCACGCTTTGAAGGGTTTGTTCGGCCTGGAAAATATTGTCGCGACCTACATAGATGTCTGCCAGCAGAATAAATGCCCTGGCAATCCAGTAGTCGGAGTTGGGATATTTTTCAGAAAGTTCATAAACCTGGTTTTCAGCATCTTCAAGCTTATTGGCCCGGTAGTTTAGTAAGGCTACGTAGTACTTCGATTCGGCCCCTTTTTCACCTGCCGACAGGTTGGTAGTAATGTTGAATTCTTTGAGCGCCTGCGTCTGGTTGTTGTCCAGCATGGCCATTTTTCCAAGCAGGAAGTGAGCATTAATAATTTGGTCGTTGCTTACTTTTTCGGTCATTAAAAGATCAGTGGCTGCTTTTTTGGCCTTGGGATAATCGCCATTCAAATAGGCACTCTGCATCACGCCGTCAAGCGATTCAAGCCAGCCCGAATTGTTATCGTCCATTTCTGAAAGGCGTTCGTAGTAAAGCTGCGATTTGCCGTAATCACCCTTGGCAAAGGCCACTCTGGCTGATTTAAGTAAAGCTTCAGAGGTGTATTGATTGTCGGGCATCGAAATGATCTTCTCAAAAATGACTTGTGCTTCATCACCCTTACCCGTCTTTTCAAGACATTGGGTCAGGTAATGATAGGTGGTTAGAATAAATCCTCCGTTTGGATATTGTTCCAGGTATTTGTTTAAGGCCGGAATGGCCTTGTTACAATCGTTGTTAAGGTAATAATTTTCGCCGGAGGTAAAGGTGAGCGAATCCTCCTGACTGGTCGAAATCTGCACAAAATCAAGTCCTTTGGCAAACGCCAGATATTGATCAACCTTTCCCATATCCATGTAAATGCTCTGGAGGGTGTTAAGAGCTTCCTTGGCCTCCAAAGAAGCCGGGTAGCGGTCCACAACCTGTTTTAACACCTTGATAGCTTCTTCAAACTGGTTATTTTTATAATACACAAATCCCATTTTTACCAATGCCTTTTTCGCCAGATTACTATTGGGTTTTTCTTTCACCAACCGGTTGAAATAGTTAATGGCCAACCGTTGATCGTTCATGATCAGATAAGTAGAGGCGATTTCGTATAGGGCGTCATCATATAGTTTCGACGATTTGTACCTTTCGGCCAGTTGGGTCAGCGTATTGGTTTTTTGTTGAAAGTTGCCCGCCGATCCGTAACAGGCCGCCAGTTGATAATGCGCATAGTCGGCATCACGGCTGTCGGAACCAATCACTTTCTGGTACCACTGCATGGCAGTTGAATACTGTTTTAAAATAAAATAACTGTCGGCAAGTCGTAGCCAGGCATCTGCCACCAGATTTTTCTGTGGCGATTTGGCGGCCAGGAATTTTTCAAAATCACTGATGGCCTGTGCATAATTTTTCTGGTTAAAAGCTGCATACGCCATGTTGTATCTGGCCGTTGCCAACAAATCGGTCCGACTGGCATCACGCATGTTGAGGAATGAAGAAAATTTGCGTGAAGCAAGATCGTATTGTTTTAATCTATAATAGGTGTCACCTTGCCAAAACAAGCTTAAGGCCATTAGTCGGCCGTCGATGGGGTAGGTTTGCGATTTTTCAAAATAGGCCAAGGCGTCGGTGTACGAGCCCCGGTTAAAGTATTCAATTCCTTGATTGTAAGTTATTTGCTGATAAACTTTTTGAAGTTGCTTATCGGGATGGTTCGTTTTCTCGATGGATAGGATAGCGGCATCATAGTTCCGGCTGCTTAGGTAAAGCTGCGATAGCAAGGCGTATGCCTGACTGGCTTCTGACGATCCCGGGTGCTCAGCTATGAATTCTTCAATGGTCACCACCGGATCGTTGTATGGGTCGCCTCCCAAAGTGATGGTGGTTTTTACATAGTTGAACAGGGCATCAGAGGTCAATCTGGGGTCGCTTTTTAATTTATAGGCTTTCAAAAAGGCATTCTGGGCAAACTTCTCCTGATGGGTTTCCAAATAACAAAATCCAAGGTGATACCAGGCGTTTTGTTCCATGGCGCCTCCTTCCTTGGTGGCTTCCTGAAAGTTGCTGATGGCGCTGCTGTATTCCTTATTCATGAATTTGGTATAACCGATGCGGTATTGTTCACCCGGGCTTTGGTCGCGTTTGCCACCATATTCATATTCAGTATAATACTCCAGGGCATGTGGGTAATCCTTTAGATTGTAATAGGCATTGCCCAACAACCGGGCCAACTCTGCCTTGGTGGTTCGGTCTGCGGAGTTATAATATGTTTTGCCTTCATCCACCACTTTTTCAAATTGTCCCTGTACATAATAAATGTGCATCAGGTAATTGGGGACATATTTTTTAAATCTTCGGTCGTTTTCAATGGCTTTAAAACCCTTTAAGGCCTCGTCATAATTCCCTTTCAGGTATTGCAGGTGGGCATAATAATAGTTGGCTGCGCGGCCATATTCTGTTTTGGAGTCGGTAATTTTTGAAAAATTGGCAATGGCGGCATCGTACCTGTTCAGCTTCATCTGGCTAAAGCCGATTTGATAGTAATATTCCGTGCGTTGTTCGCCTGTAAGCTGTTGCGCGGAAATTTTTTGATACATCTCCAGGGCATCATCATATTTTTTGTCCTTAAACAAAAGTTGTCCCATCTGAAAATGAATAGATGGAATCCACGCACTTTCGGGATAGGTGGAGGCAAAATGCAGTGCATGGTTGTATGCGTCTTTGTCTTCGAGTTGCACGGCACACACAATGCTGTAATAAGCTGCATTTTCGTAAAAGGCACCCTGCTGGTCCTTTTCTTGCTGCATTGATTGGGCAAACATTTGTCGTGCGGCACCGTAATTCTGATGTTCAAAAAGAGTTAAAGCATTTCGGTAGGTCTCCGATGGAGGATTCCTGTATACCGTTTCCTGTGCTAAACTATGGTTAACATTTAGGAAAATGAAGAATAAGGTAATGGAAATCAGTGATTTTATTTTCATTGGATTGCTGATCTTATAAGAAAGTAAAACTATACATTGCACAATTGCGGTTTGGTTGAAACAGGTTAATTTATTAACAAATTACCTGTTCAAACAACGCAGAAAACCTCAAATTAATATACTTTAGCTCCAATTATTATAAAAATCAGTGTAATCGGCTTTCGGTGTCTTGCATTTTATATTGAACAGCTACTAATGGGATTTCAATTCAGTACTTATACATCATTTCGACGAATAATTCTTACTCTTTTGGTTTTATTGGTTGTCGGTAGCGCGCTGCCGGGGCAGGAAACTGAATTGTCGACACAAAACAAAAGGGCCAGAAAACTTTACGTGCAGGCCGAACAATTTGCCCATCAGCGAAATCTGGAAATGGCGATTGAATCCTTAAACAAAGCGTTGACGATTGATCAGAATTTTGTCGAAGGATGGCTGCTGTTGGCCGAAATCAGGCAGGACGAGCATCACTATCCGGAGGCCTTGTCTGCATTTCAACATGCTTTTTCGATTGATTCGATGCGGTATCCCCACATGTATTTTTCCATGGGAAAGCTGGCTTTTGATATGGGCAATTACCCACTAGCGGTGAAGTATTATCGCAATTATATCCACTTCAATTCACTGGATAGTCTTGAAAATGAAATGGTTTTATCAGGACTTAAATCAGCTCAACTTGCGTTGAATTTGATGCAACATCCTTTTATGATTGAAATCCACAACATGGGAAATGACATTAATACGGCTGATGATGAGTTTGTTAACTTTTTATCTGCCGATGATCGAATGATGGTGATAACACGAAAAATCCGGCGTGATTCGGTACTTGAAGGTGATGTCGAATTTGCGGAAGGTTTCTACCAGTCCCATTTTGCAGATTCTGTCTGGACGAAGCTACAAGCCATGAACTTACCCTGGATTGATGGAAACAATGCTGGTGGAATGAGCATGAGTGCCGATGGACGGAGTATGTTGTTCACCGGTTGTTACTGGCCCAATGGAAATGGAAGCTGCGATATTTATTACTCAAACCGCATCGGCAGGAACTGGGAAAACCCAGTGGCCTTTAATGACCGGATCAATACCCCGGGATGGGAATCGCAACCTGTGATTTCATCCGATGGCAGAACCATTTATTTCACGTCGAAGCGTGCAGGAGGTAAAGGAGGTGCCGATATTTGGAGAACCAATTATATTCCCGAAAAGGGGTGGAGTATACCAGTTAATCTGGGCGATAGCATCAATACCGCCGGTGACGAAATGGCTCCTTTTATCCATGGCGATGACCAGACGTTGTACTTTTCTTCAAACGGACATCCCGGACTGGGTGGATACGACCTGTTTTACGCACGAAAAGATAAAGCCGACAGATGGAGTAATGCCCGGAATATGGGCGTTCCCATCAATTCCAAAGCTGATGAGGTGAATTTGTTTGTCAATTTAAAAGGTACTCATGGCTGGATTTCTTCCAATCGCGAAAAGGGCTTTGGGGGCATGGATATCTGGGATTTTCCGATTCCCGAAATGCTGAAACCCCAACCGGTGATCTTACTTGCAGGCATTGTGGTAGATAGCCTCACCTCAAAACCACTACAAGCTCAGGTGGAAATTGTAACGCTTCCGGCTGCCACAGAAATCAGGCAACTGCAATCTGATAGCATTACCGGCGAGTTTCTGGTGGTGCTGAACCCTAAAAATAGCTACATATTTAATATCTACAAAAAAGGCTATCTGTTTTATTCGGAACAAGTAAGCCAAACAGATGTTCAGCTAAAGGAAAATCTGGATAAGGTTTATGCCTTGCGGCCCGTGAAATCGGGGGAGAAAATGAATTTATACAATGTGTTTTTCAATTTCAACAGCGACAAATTATTGCCAGCCTCCACACCTGAGTTGGATAGGTTAATTACCCTTTTAAACGATAATCCTTCTGTCAGGGTACAGATTACAGGGCATACAGATAGCATTGGGTCAGGGGATTTTAATCGCACACTATCGCAAAAGCGTGCAACATCGGTGATGAATTACCTTGTTGGGAAGGGTGTAAATTCTGGTCGGCTTATTACTGCCGGTTTGGGCGATACCCAACCCATCGCTTCAAACAGTGCTGAGAGCGGAAGGGCCTTAAACCGGCGAACCGAAATAACCATTAAATAATTGTTGTGCTGTTCGTTGGTTTGCAAGATTCAATTTACTATTTTTGGAGCTGAAATGACCATCAACAAACAGTTTGTTGGTGTTGTGGTACGAAAAAAGGATCGTTCGCCATTAAGTTTATTTCTAAGGTAATGTTCCGGATTGGAATTTGGCTGAAATAGGTTGGATTTAATTTACAGATAACCATTCTGTTAAGTTAAATACTGGCTTTGATTTCATCAGGTTCGTGGAATTGTATTGTGTAAACGAACCTGCCGGAGCGGGTAGCGTTTTGTTTGTCAGTGTTACTGATTTTTTTCAAGACACGACGTGTCACATGGTGAATTGTAAACAGTCAGGATGATGAAATGATATAAAAGTGTATACAAAAAGGAATGGATGATACAGAAAACCAATAAGTCCAATGAGGAGCTAAGTGCTGAACTTATTGAACTCCAAAAGAGGTATGCCGAACTGGAGAATAAATTTATACAGGTTAATCAGGGCTTCGATTCTGAAGATGAATTGATGCACCACGAACGCAAGTTGGTTGAACAGGCACTTCGCGATAGCAATGAACTTTTTAAAACCACCTTATATAGTATAGGTGATGCCGTAATTGTTACCGATAGGTTTAATACGGTAAGAAATTTAAATGCCATTGCCGAAAAGCTTACCGGTTGGACAGAAAAGGAAGCCATAAATGTTCAGTTGAGCGAAGTGTTTAAAATCATTAATGAAAAATCCCGGAAAATCGTTGAAAACCCTGTGGATATAGTGATGCGTGATGGAACAACGGTTGGATTGGCTAATCACACCTTGCTGATTTCAAAAAATGGAGAAGAAATCCCCATCGCCGATAGCGCAGCACCCATTAAAAATGAAAACGGGGAAATTCTGGGTGTGGTATTGGTTTTCAGAGACCAAACCATGGAACGCGAAAGCAGGAGGGATATCGAACAAAGCGAATTGCGTCTTCGAAGAGCAGAACTGGCCTCCAAATCCGGTAACTGGGAAATTCACTTTGACCAGAATATTGGCATTGCATCCAAAGGAGCCTCCCGTATTTATGGGCTGGGCAAATCAAAGTTTTCCATTGCTGAAATTCAAAAGTATCCGCTACCGGAGTACAGGCCTGTTCTTGATGAGGCACTGGCAAACCTGGTACAAAAAAATATACCTTATCAGGTAGAGTTTAAAATCAGAACCGCCGATACAAATGAAATCAAAGATATCCGTTCGGTGGCCTTCTTCGATAAAGAGAAAAACTCATTGTTTGGTGTAATTCAGGATATTTCCGAAAAAAAACAACTTCAGGAAAGACAGGAGGTCTTGTTTAATATTTCCAATGCAGTGATGTCAACGGATAGTCTGGAAGAGTTGAACAGACTCATTACCTATGAATTAAGTAAGATAATCGATACTTCCAACTTTTATATTGCGCTCTATAACCGAAATACAGATACCCTCAGCATACCTTTTATGGTTGATCAGAACGATCGTTTTGACGAAGTAAAAGCCGATAAAACCTTAACAGGATATGTGATAAAAACGGAGAAATCCTTGTATGCCACGAGCGAAGTTTTTGAAGATTTGGAACAAAAGGGCGAAATTGAACTTATAGGAACTCCTTCAAAAGTCTGGGTAGGTGTTCCTCTGACCCTTAAAAACCAAGTGATTGGTGCTATTGTTTGTCAAAGTTACCTGGATGAGTCAGCATTGACTAAAAGCGATTTAAAGGTTCTTGAATTTGTGGCCCCTCAAATCAGTCTTGTACTTGAACGAAAAAAATCAGAGGAAGAACTTAAACGGGCCTTAAAAAAAGCACAAGAATCCGATCGGCTAAAATCGGCGTTTCTGGCCAATATGAGCCACGAAATCAGAACACCCATGAATGGGATAATGGGTTTTGCACAACTCCTCAAAGAACCTGCACTGGGCGGAGAAAGTCAACAGAGATACATTGGCATCATCGAAAAAAGTGGTGCTCGCATGCTCAACATCATCAATAACCTCATCAACATATCTAAAGTTGAAGCGGGCCAGATGCCAATTACCTTTTCTGCCGTAAATGTGAATGAGCAGTTGGAATACATTTATGCCTTTTTTAAGCCTGAAGCTGATGCGAAAGGGCTGCAATTGTTTGTGATGAGTACTTTAAAACCCTCGGAAGCGGTCATCAGAACTGATGCTGAAAAGTTAACTGCAATTCTGTCGAATCTGGTTAAAAATGCCATTAAATATACCAGAATCGGGTCGATTTTCATGGGGGTTGAAATTCAGCAGAATTCACTCGTGTTTTTTGTTAAAGATTCAGGAGTAGGAGTTCCAAAGGATCGCCAGTTTGCCATTTTTGAGCGCTTTGTACAGGCTGATATAGAAGATATTAAAGTTTACGAAGGAGCAGGTCTCGGATTGACAATTTCAAAGGCGTATGTCGAAATGATTGGCGGCAGGATATGGTTGGATTCGGAAGAAGGGGATGGTTCACAATTTTACTTTTCGCTGCCTAATATGCTTGAAAGAAATCAATTCTCGGCAGGCAGCAGCACCGAAAAGAAACTCGCCATCAGCAATACATCAAAAAAGTTGAAAATATTGGTTGTAGAGGATGATGAAACCGCCAACTTACACCTGGCTATTCTGTTAGAACACATTTCGAATGAAATTTTACATGCTGTTTCGGGAGATCATGCGGTTGAGATTTGTAAAAACCATCCGGATGTGGATTTGATTTTAATGGACATCAAAATGCCTGTGATGAACGGATTTGAAGCTACCCGTCAAATCAGGGAATTCAACAAAGACGTCATTATCATTGCGCAAACAGCCTATGCCCTGGAGGGCGATAGGGAAAAAACCTTCGCGGTTGGTTGCGATGATTATATCACCAAACCCCTTCAACAAAATGAGTTGATGATGTTGATTAAAAAGCACTTTGAGGCACTGAATTAACTTACAAGTTGATTACAAGACCATCGTAAGCCAGGTGGATTCCATCCGGGAGCATCCTTTCAACTGCATTATGAAAACCCATCAAATGACTGAGGTGGGTTATATATCCAACTTCAGGGTTGATAAATTGCAGTATGTTTACAGCCTGTTCAAGGTTGTAGTGCGAAACATGAGGTTCTTTTCTCACAGCACTCACCACCATATATTTTACCCCGTCGAGCTGTGCAAGTGTGGAACCCGGTATGTAATTGGTATCGGTAATGTAGGCAAAATCACCAATCCTGAACCCATATACCTCCATACTCCTGTGAAGTACAGATAGTGGAATAACGCGAGTTCCGTTAATATCAAATGGCTTGTCGGTGATGGTTTTCAGGTTGTATTTTGGTAATCCCGGATAATCGGCTTCTCCAAAAGCGTAGGAGAATTCAAGTTTGATTTCTTTCTGGCTTTCTGCCGAAGCATAAATATCCATCGATTTTCTGTAAATGAAATTGAACGACCGCACATCGTCCAACCCCGCAATGTGATCGCGGTGGGCATGGGTGATCAGGATGGCATCAAGTTTCATGGCTCCGGCACGTAACATCTGGTACCTGAAATCAGGTCCCGCATCAATCAGTATTACCTGATGGTCCACCTCAATTAATATTGAAGAGCGAAGTCTCTGATCTCTAATATTTGCTGAGCGACAAACATCACAAGGGCAGGCAACTACCGGTACTCCTTGTGAGGTTCCTGATCCTAAGAATGTTACTTTTATCAAATTGAAAAATTTAAATTCCTGCAAAGGTATAATGATTGCTTATGCGGCTTTAAAAATCTTACTATTTTTACCACCTAATACCATTTGTAATTTTGGACATCCTCAACCTGATAAAAAAGCCTGTACAAAGCCTGTTTATAAACCACGGCCGTACGGATACAATTCCATTTCATCACGGGTATACCCAATTACACGATTGCAACCTTATATTGTTGTTTTGCATAAATCAACAATCTGATATGCAATCAATTGAAGCAATATTACCAATTGCAAAAATGCATTTTAAAAAGGTGGTTGCACTGGTGTTGTATACCGGTGTTAAAAAACCACCCATTTCTAAGGAACAGGTAAGGGTGGTTTCAATAAATGATTTTACTCTTCTGGGAAAACCAAATTCAGGATTGTTGGAATATACTGCCGGATATGAAGCGGATATTTTGATCAGTATGAATAGTTGTGAGTCGGGTTATTTTAAAAATTTGGTCAGTACTATTCCTGTTGATTTTAAGGCAGGCATCTATCAGGCTTCATTTTCTTCGCTTTTTCATTTTATGCTCCAGGTGGATTCGCAGAATTTGTCAGATGAATTGGTACTGGAACAATTTGTTATTTACCTCAAAAAAATTAAAACACACAGCCATGAACAATAAGCTAAAGGGTACAGGTGTGGCCATCGTAACGCCTTTTTTAACCACGGGAGAAGTTGATTTTGAGGGTCTTGATCGACTTCTCAATCACCTGCTGGAAGGAAATGTGGATTTTATTGTTGCCCTGGGGACAACCAGCGAAGCCGCAACTCTTACCACTGCTGAGAAAGCAGAAGTGATGAGCTTTGTAAAATCAAAAATTGTGGGTAAAATTCCATTGGTGATGGGATTGGGTGGTAACAACACCCGGGCGATTATCGATCAGATAGCCACCACCGATTTTACCGGAATTGATGCCTTGTTGTCGGTGGCTCCGTATTATAACAAACCCAATCAACGTGGGTTGTATGCACATTTTGCTGCCATTGCACAGGCATCCCCACTCCCCGTGATCTTGTACAATGTTCCCGGCCGGACCAGTTCCAATTTGATGGCAGATACCACCCTTGCGCTGGCCAACGATTTCGGCAATATTGTTGCAGTAAAAGAGGCTTCCGGTGACCTGGGACAGATTATGGAAATCATTCGCCGTAAACCGGCTGGTTTCTCGGTACTTTCGGGTGATGACGCTTTTACATTTGCCATGATGGCACTTGGAGCCGAGGGCGTTATATCTGTAGTTGCCAACGCGCTTCCTGCCGAATTCGCCCGCATGGTGGATTTATGCCTGCAAGGCAAAATGGAGGAGGCCAGAACCCACCACTATCAAATTCTGCCTGTCATCGATTTGCTGTTTGCCGATGGAAATCCCGCTGGTGTTAAGGCGGCACTGAATTTTTTAGGCATTTGTGACAACAATTTACGCTTGCCGCTGGTACCCGTGAAACAGGAAGTGAAACAGGCACTTGAAAAAGCCCTGGCTCATTTTGGGTTGTGAAATGAATGCAACGATTGTAAACACAATCTTGTCAAAAGAGAAGATTATATTTGTTAAAAAGTGAGTATGAAAAAGAGTTTACTGTTGGTGTTGTTGGTTGGGTTGTTCATCGGGGAAATTATGGCACAACCAGATTTTAATACCTTATCGGGCAATAGAAAAGAAATTGTATTTACTTTTTCGGTTGGCAATCAGAGCAAAGAAACAATTAACAAACTGTCGCATATCATTTCCATTGATAAAGTTTCAGGAAATGAAGTAACGGCCTATGCAAATGAACAGGAGTTTGAATATTTTCTTGAAATGAACATCGATTTCAGGGTGGTTACTCCTCCATCCATGTTGCGGCAACCAGAAATGATGACCGAACTTCCTTCCAGAGAAAGTAACGATTGGGATGCTTATCCCACCTGGGATACATACGTAGCAATGATGCAGCAATTCGTGACCGATTTCCCTGAATTATGTGAACTGGTTTCGATTGGGACATCTACAAATGGTAAAAACCTGTATTTCATCCACATCAACAATCAATTGGGAGTCGACCAGAACGAACCACAATTTATGTATACTTCAAGTATTCACGGAGATGAACTTACTGGCTATGTGCTGATGCTGAGATATATCGATTATCTGTTGAACAACTACGGTGTCGATTCAAGGGTGACCGGTCTGGTTGATAACATTGATATCTGGATCAACCCGTTGGCAAATCCCGACGGTACTTTCGCGGGTGGAAATAACACGGTTTATGGAGCTACCCGAAGCAACGCATACGGAATTGATTTAAACCGCAATTATGCCGATCCCGATGACGGACCTCATCCCGATGGAAATGCCTATCAAATCGAAACGCAGGCCTTTATGGATTTTGCCGAAAACCATCATTTTACCATGTCGAGCAATTTCCATGGTGGGGCAGAGGTGTGCAATTATCCATGGGATACATGGTCGAAACTTCATCCCGACAACAGTTGGTGGGTATATGTTTGCCGCGAATATGCCGATACGGCTCAAGCCCATAGTCCTACAGGTTATTTAACTGATTTAAATAACGGTATTACCAATGGATATGCATGGTACACCATTACCGGTGGCCGTCAGGATTACATGAATTATTTTCACAATTGCCGGGAGTTAACCATTGAAATTTCCTCGCCAAAAACACCACCTTCTGCTTATTTGCCAAATTATTGGGAGTATAACTACAGGTCGTTACTCAACTACATGGAGCAAAGTCAATATGGAATTAAGGGGCTGATTACAAACAACGTAACAGGTACTCCCATTGAAGCTCAGGTGACCATGGATGACCATGATGCCGATAATTCCTGGGTATACAGTGGGTTGCCTGTTGGCGATTATCACCGGCCAATAAAAGAGGGTAATTACAATATTACTTATTCAGCTTATGGATATTATTCAAAAACCTTCAATTCGATTGTTTTGCAAGATCAACAAGCTGAAGTTTTAAATGTGCAACTGGATCCCATTACGGAACTCACATCTGATTTTACGGCCACCAGAACCGATATAGGAACCAATTCACCCATTGTGTTTACAAACGAAAGCTATGGTAGCGATATCATTTCCTGGAACTGGACTTTTACAGGTGGCACCCCGGCGACTTCTGTATTGGAAAACCCTACCGGAATTATGTATGCCGTTCCGGGAGTGTATGATGTTAAACTCAAAGTAACGACTTCAGGTGGCGATTCTGATACCGAAACCAAAGTGGGATATATTCATGTGTATGATGCATATAATATGGAAGATGGTCAGGTAACTACATGTAGTGCAATATTATATGATAATGGCGGACCATTTGCCAACTATGCAAATAACAAAAATTACACGTTTACCATTTATCCTGCCGGAACCGAAAAAGTAGTGAAGTTGGATTTCCTTGAATTTGATCTAGAAATTGAAGCTGATTGTAACTATGATTACCTAAAGGTATACAATGGTTCGGATATAAATTCACCCATTTTAGGCACTTGGTGTGGAACCGAATCACCCGGAATTGTAATATCGTCGAGTACGGAGGGTGCGTTAACACTGTATTTTCATTCAGATGACAGTGAAAACCATGCGGGATGGACAGCGCTGGTTTCCTGTGATTCAAACGTTGGTGTTGTGGACAATCCTGAAATCGAAATCCTGTTTTTCCCCAACCCGGTGACCGATTTGCTTCAGGTTCAACTTCCTGACAAAGGAATGAGTCAGGTGTTTTTAACCGACATCACTGGTAGGAAGGTCTATGAAAAGCTTACGGATTTAAAAATGCTTGCCATTCCGGTCCGCGATCTAAAAAAAGGAGTTTATTTGATAACCGTGATTACGTCAAACCAAAAACGAACTGGAAAAGTGGTTATTAGTTCCTTAAATTAAACCGACCCAATATCCTGAGTATTTCCATGAAGGGGATTAGGACTAGTTCCAGAAAATGCTGTATTCATGGTTGAGCAGTACACGCATGACAATGGTGATGGTGAGCGTGGTAAATACGATCACTTTTGAAAGGCGGATGTATCGGGTTTCTTCATCAAAATACAGGGCTTCCATATAGTTTATCCTGCCAAAAATAATGATGAGCAAAACTCCCAGGCTGATCCATGAATAAGTCTCCTGAAAAAGAAGCCGTGGCATAAAGTAAAGCATGTACAATAGAGTTCCGGCTACGAAAGGCACGATAACCTGGGCGGTTATAAAGAAAGGGAAATTTTTATGGTCCAGTTTATTAAAATAAATATTGGCCGAGGTGGCCACTGGTTTGGTCATAAAAAAAGCTGTGGCCAATAATCCAAAAAAACCAATTAAGGCCACCAACATTTTTGACGTATCAGTAAAATACAACCAGTTGAAAACATGGCCGATACCTTTCTTAAAGATGTTGCCTATCAGCAATCCTCCAAAAAAGAAGTTAAAGGCATGCAGCGTGAGCCACATGAAAAAAGTTTTAATTCGCGCCTGTTCTTCGAGGAATGAATAAAAAGTAATCAGCGAAATAAATCCTGTTATGAGAATAAGTATGGGGCCTGCGCTATATATCAGAAATACGGAGTCATGGGTCCATTCGTAAGGTTCGATGTGATAAAATATAATGTCCCAATCGAAACTAATTTCATAGCCAAAAGTGCCACAAGTTAGGATGTTGGCGAAATGATTGATATAAAACACAAACAGAAAGGCCAAAACATACGAAGCTGTTGAATTGGCAGCAATAATCCAGAAATTTTTTTGAGTTTGTGTTTTATGGTGCTTCATAGGTTAAAAAAGTTCGGGGTAGCAAAGCTACCCCGAATCATGTTAATTTATGCGGTATGGTCTTTAAATGTATCCGCGTATTCGTTGTTCTCTAACTTCGCTTTTACAACTTCAAATGCTTTAATGGTATATTCTACATCCTCCAGGGTATGGATGGCAGTCGGAATCAGCCGCAAAAGTATGATTCCTTTCGGGACTACCGGGTAAGCCACAATTGAACAGAAAATATTGAAGTTTTCACGCAAATCGTAGGTGATCTGAGTTGCCTCGGGGACGCCTCCGTTCAGGATAACCGGCGTTACCGGTGAGTTGGCATCTCCTAAATTAAATCCTCTTTCCCTTAATTTCGACTGTAAAGCATTTACAATTTTCCAGAGATTTTCACGATGCTCAGGCTGTGTGCGTAACATTTCCAAACGTTTCATGGCACCAATGACCATGGGCATGGGAAGCGATTTGGCAAAAATCTGCGAACGCATGTTGTACATTAAAAATTTGATAACTTCTTTCTTGCCAGCCACAAAACCTCCAATACCGGCCATGGCTTTGGCAAATGTGCCAAAATACAAATCAACCTGATCCTGAACACCAAAATATTCATCGGTTCCGGCACCTGTCGGTCCCATGGTTCCAAATCCATGCGCATCATCAATAAACAAGCGGAAGTTGAATTTTTTCTTCAGGGCAACAATCTGATCCAGTTTGCCCAAATCGCCCGACATGCCGTAAACGCCTTCGGTAATGACCAGGATGCCCCCTCCCGTCTGCTCAACAATCTTGGTCGCTCTGGTCAGTTCTTTTTCAAGGTTTACCATGTTATTGTGCGGATAAACAAACCGTTTACCGAAATGCAACCGCATTCCATCAATAATACAGGCATGTGCTTCAGAGTCGTAAACGATGACATCCTTACGATCGACGATGGCGTTAATAATGGAGACCATTCCCTGATAACCATAATTAAGCAAATAAGCTGCTTCGCGACCAACAAATTCAGCTAATTGATTTTCAAGCTTTTCGTGATATACAGATTGTCCCGACATCATTCGTGCCCCCATGGGGTAGGCCAACCCCCATTCTTTAGCTGCGTCGGCATCTGCTTTGCGTACCTCCGGGTGATTGGCTAACCCAAGATAGTTGTTTAAACTCCATACCAATCGTTCTTTACCCATGAACAGCATCTTGTTTTTAATTTCGCCTTCCAACTTGGGAAACATGAAATAACCTTCAGATTGTGTTGCATATCGACCCAGAGGTCCCATGTTTGTAACGCACTTGTCAAAAACATCCATATTCTGTATACTTTAAAATTAAGGTGCAAAAGTATGGATTTACTTTTATAGAACAAGATGTTTCATCGAATTCGTTGCATATGTATTTGCTGATGGCTAAACTGATCGAAAACATGGATTTTTATTGAATTTTAACATTACTGTAAACAGGTCCAATGGCGGTTTCTGTGCATCTTTGCAATTGAAGGCGATGAGGCGGGATGAATAAATATTCCCATACATACCATACGCCTTGAAAAATCGTTTTGTACTTCAATTATTTATGCTAATTTTGCGCCATGTTAAAAAAGAAAAGTTTATACTCGTTACTAATTGTAACACTGCTTGTTATAACTGCCTGCAATGGCCCTCAAAAGATACTTAAAAGCGGTAACAACCAGTTAAAGTATGAAACCGGTGTAGATTTATACGAAAAAGGTGACTATAACAAGGCACTTCAGTTTTTCGATATTCTCAGGGCTGTATATCGCGGCACCGAAAAAGGAGAGCTTCTAACCTATTATTCTGCCAATTGCTATTTTCAAATGCGTGATTATCAGATTGCCAGTTATTATTACGATCAATATGTGCAGATGTATCCGCGTGGAAGCCATGCCGAAGAGTCAGCTTATTTAACAGCCTACTGTAGTTACATGGAATCGCCCAGAAGCACCCTGGATCAAACCAACACCTATCAGGCACTTCGTCAACTACAGTCGTTTATCGATATGTATCCTAAAAGTGACAAGGTTGCGGAAGCCACCAAACAGATGGATGATCTACGCAACAAATTGGAGTTAAAAAGCTATAACATAGCTGTTTTATATTTTAAAATGGAAGACTTTCAGGCCGCTATTACTTCGTTCGAAAATCTAATGGAGAATTATCCCGACACTGAATACAAAGAAGAGGTGTTGTTTTCCATTACCGAAGCCTATTATTCTTATGCTGAAAAAAGTATCTTCTCGAAGAAGGGCGAACGATACGAAAAAACCGTTGAAGCCTTTAATAACTTAAAATACATCTTTCCCGAAAGCAAATATCTCCCCATGGCACAGACCTATAACGACAATGCTATGAATCATTTAAGTAATTAACAATCAAATAATATGGACTATAAAAAAGTAAAAACGGAAACTTCTGCCGTCACCCGTCAAAAGGACAAATTTTACGAACAAACCGGAAATATATACGAAACCATCGTCATTCTGGCTAAACGTTCCAATCAGATTGGATCGGACATTAAAGTGGAATTGGATCAGAAAATTTCGGAGTTTGCCCCCACCAGCGACAATTTGGAGGAAGTTTTTGAAAACAGAGAGCAAATTGAGATCGCCCGTTTCTATGAAGGCCTTCCAAAACCAACTCTCTTGGCTGTGAATGAGTTTCTTAACGGAGAAATTTATTTTAGAAACCCGCACAAGGAAATGGTAAAATAGTTGACCATATGTTGAAGGGTAAAAAAATATTAATTGGCATAACCGGGAGCATAGCGGCTTACAAAGTTCCTTTTATTATCCGGTTGTTGAAAAAAGCAGGAGCTGAGGTTCAGGTAATTATGACTCCGATGGCCTGCGATTTTGTTACCCCTTTAACGTTGTCCACCTTAACTGAACGTCCGGTTCTGGTCAACTTTTTTGATAAAGGCGACGGAAGCTGGCACAGTCATGTTGATTTGGGCTTATGGGCCGATGTATATTTACTGGCCCCGGTTTCGGCCAATACCATGGCCAAAATGGCGGCCGGCATCGCCGATAATCTGTTGTTGACAACAGTTTTATCGGCAAGATGCCCGTTGTTTTTTGCCCCGGCCATGGATCTGGACATGTACCAACATCCAACCACACAAGACAATATTAAGCGGCTTCAGGAATATGGTTATGAGCTTATTGAACCCACTCAGGGGGAATTGGCAAGTGGTCTGCATGGCTTTGGCCGTCTTGAGGAACCTGAAGTCATATTCCAGCGGATACTCGGTTTTTTCGATCAGAATAGACCTCTGGCTGGAAAAAAATGCCTGGTAACAGCAGGCCCTACCTATGAGCCTATCGACCCGGTCCGGTTTATTGGGAACCACAGTACAGGCTTGATGGGAATTGAAGTGGCCAAGGCACTGGCCGACCTGGGAGCTGAGGTGCAACTGGTATTGGGACCATCCTCCATCCAATTGGATAATTCCATTATCAACGTAACCAGAGTCACCACTTCAGGTGAAATGCTCGAAGCCTGCAACAAGAATTTTGATTCATCAGATATCACCGTCATGGCAGCCGCTGTGGCAGACTTCAGACCTGTGGTGCTTTCGGATAAAAAAATGAAGAAGTCAAACATGGTGCATAGCCTGGAAGTTGAACCAACAACAGATATCCTGGCAACACTCGGAAAAAGAAAACAAAATCACCAACTACTCATTGGATTTGCTCTTGAAACCGATGACGAAGTAGCACATGCCACCGGTAAACTGACTTCCAAAAACCTGGATATGGTCGTGCTAAACTCATTGAACGATGCAGGCGCCGGCTTTGGACATGCCACTAACAAAATTTCCCTGCTCACCCGCAACAATGATCCGGTTGTTTTTCCGTTAAAGTCTAAAAAAGAAGTAGCCAGAGACATTGTAAATGCCATCATCGCATTAAAAGAAATACCAAAAGGATGAAAAAGGGAATTGTTGCATTTTTGTTTATTTTGATTACTCAAATAAGTGTAGCCCAGGAGTTTTTGGGAAATATTCAAATCCAATCGCAGAAAATACAAGGAATCGACCCTTCGCTTTGGACCACCATGCAGACCTCGATGTATGAGTTTATGAACAACCGGATTTGGTCCAATTACAATTTTAAAACCGAGGAACGTATTCAGTTTTCCATGGTTTTTACCATGGCCAGTGTGGTTGGTGGTGACGATTTTACGGGTACCTTGAACCTCGTGATGAAAAGGCCGGTTTATGGAACAGATTACCAAACGGATATATTAAATCTGGTTGACAAGGATATTCACTTTAAGTATATTCCCTATCAATCCATGGAATATGTCGATGGTACTTACTCCAACAATCTGACTTCCATTCTGGCTTACTATGCTTACTTGATGTTAGGGCTTGATTTTGATACATTTAGCCCGCTGGGAGGGACTCCGTTTTACGAAAAAGCAATGGCTGTGGTTTCCTCAGCTCAAAGTTCACAGGAACGTGGCTGGCAAAGTTTTGATGGTTCTGAAAACAGATACCACCTGATCGAAAACCTGTTGAACCCAAGCTACGTGGAAATGAGAAAATTTCTTTATGAATATCACCTGAAAGGGATGGACGTAATGTCGGAAAATGTGGAAGGTGCGAGAATTGATATAGGGAAATCAATTAAGTATTTTCAGAATGTTTACGACAAACGGTCAGGTTTGTATTTGCTTCAGGTAATGATTCAAACCAAACGCGACGAAATTATCAACATCTATAAGGAAGCCACTCCAATGGAGAAAACAAACATGCTTAATATCATGAAGGCCATCGATCCGGCAAACGGAACCCGTTACGATATGGTGAACGATAAATAAGCCACTACTTCCTTTTTGCTATGCTACAGCAAAATTGAATAATATCCTGTTGGGACCTACATTCGATTTTTTTGTTTTTCTCTTTATCGCTTATAATTTAATAGTATGCAATGTATTGTTGAATATAATGGTTACTTTTGTCATCCATGAATTGAACAACCAAAATCTTTTTGGGATATGATGCTAACTCATATAAGTGATTAAATCTGTCAATGGAGAGTAAAATAGTACATATCCTGAGGCAACTGACCGGATCTGAGAATGGTAACACCGGAATAGTGTTAAGGGAGGGTGCGGGAGTTTTGCATGTTCCGTTTATGGCCTTCCTTGCTACCGACTCAAATCGCCATTTGTATCTTGAAGCTACCAATGAATCTCCGGAAAGTCCATGCTCAATAATTGATCAGAAAAATTTAGTCGATTATTTTAACGGAAATTCGATGGAACCCATACAATTTTCTGTTGATTTAAATTTCAATAATTCCCCTGATAATACATTTATTGTAAGCAGAAAACTGGTTTCCATGGCCGCAGTACACGTCGTTCAGGAAGATATTGCCATTGGATTGCTTGTAGTTGGTGATAAAAATCACCGGGTATTTAGCCGGGAAGATCTTAATTTATTGTTGATATTTGGAGATCTTTTTAAACTTATCCTGAGAAAAGAGGAGCCATCAAGCACTTCTGTTAAGCCCTTCAACAAATACAAGGCCGTATTCGACCATAGTAGTAACGGTGTTCTATTGTTTAATGATAATGTGGTTGTCGACGCTAATCCTATGGCTTGTAGTATGTTTGAAATGTCACTTGAATCCATTATAGGGCTCTCAACTGATGATTTGTCACCGGATGATTACATAGTCAATGGTTGTTTGCAGCACTCAGATGTGACAAAATATACCGAAAAAACCCTTCTGGGGGAAAGCCAAAAATTTGAATGGGTTCATCAAAAAAAAACTGGCGGTTTATTTACGACAGAAGTAACGTTGAAGAAAATTGAGGGTCAGCCTGATTTTAATATTCTGGGGATAATCAACGACATCAGTCTGCGTAAAGAATATGAATATCAGTTAATTAAGGCTAAAGATGAAGCGCGGGAAGCCAATCGGCTAAAGTCCGCGTCTTTGGCTTCCATGTCGCACGAAATACGTACACCATTAAATTCAATTATTGGTTTTTCCGATTTATTACTCGAAACGGATGTCTCCGAAGAAGACAGGGAAACCTTTACGAAACTGATCATGGTGGCGGGAAAATCACTCGTACAGCTTGTAGCGGACATTATTGATATTTCAAAAATTGAAGCAGGGCAAGTGATGATTCATGAGGAGGAGTTTGAATTGAATAATTTTCTTCAGGAAATCTATCAGACTTTTATCCGCGAACGGATGCAGCTTGAAAACCAAGATGTTGAACTTCGTCTGGCCGTTTCTTCATCTGAAAATATCCTGCTTAAAACAGATCAGTTGAGGTTGCGACAAATATTTAATAACCTAATTACCAATGCGCTCAAATTTGTGGATGAGGGATATGTAGAATTTGGCTATTCCTCAATCATGCCGGGCACCTTGCTTTTTTATGTGAAAGATACAGGCGTGGGAATAGAGAAAAGTAAGCAAAAAGTGATATTTTCGCAATACGGACAGGATTCGAGTACCTATCAGCGCAACCGTGAAGGTACCGGCCTGGGGCTGGCTATCAGTAAATCGTTTGTTGAACTGTTGGGTGGTAAAATCTGGCTCGATTCCGAGACAGGCTCTGGTTCAACATTTTACTTCACTATTCCAATTGGTCAGGATCAAATCAATCTCGAAATACCCGTGAACGAACAAGGAGCATTTAATGTTGATTTAACAGGTAAGAAGGTGCTTATTGTGGATGATATTCAGGAAAACAGCAAATTGCTCATCGAACTCTTCAGAAAAACAAATGCAGAACTGCTCGTCGCCGGCAATGGCCTGGAAGCCATAAATCTTGCACGTTCAAATTCAACGCTCGATTTGGCTATCCTCGACATTCGTATGCCGGTGATGGATGGATATGAAACGGCAAGGATTCTTCGTCAGGAATTTCCTGAGATCGTATTGATGAGCCTTACCGCCTATCCTAATTCTGATGGTAGAGCAAAGTGCATGGCTTGTGGTTTCAACGAGTACATAAGCAAACCTTTGATGTTGCAGGAACTTATTCAGTTACTTCAGCAATATTTCCATTAATTCGCTTATCTTTATTCTTTATTGATGTAAGTTGCAATTGGAGCCACAAAAAAATGAGAATTGAGGCAAAAAAGATATTGGTTAAATATTGGGGTTTTCCTGATTTCAGGCCCATGCAGGAGGAGATTATCTTTTCTGTAGCCGAAGGTCACGATACCCTGGCCCTTTTGCCCACTGGTGGCGGAAAGTCTATTTGCTTTCAGGTGCCGGCACTCATGAGCCCCGGAACCTGCATCGTGGTCACACCGCTGATAGCACTGATGAAAGACCAGGTAAATAATCTGAAAAAGGTTGGTATCAAAGCGGCGGCCATCTATACGGGGATGCACAAGTCTGAAATTGAGTCGATTTATTCAAATGTGGTGGCCGGTACGTATAAATTTTTCTACGTTTCTCCCGAAAGGTTGGATACGGAGATTTTCAAAGAAGTTATTTCAAGGGTGAAGGTTAATTTATTAACCGTTGACGAAGCCCACTGTGTTTCGCAATGGGGGTACGATTTCAGACCACCCTATCTGCGCATCGCGGAAATCAGACCCTATATCCCCGATGTGCCTGTACTGGCTTTAACAGCAACGGCTACTCCGGAGGTGGTTTCTGACATCATGAACAAGCTTGAATTTAAGAGACACAAGGTCTTTCGTACCACCTTCGAGCGTACCAACCTGGCTTACCATGTAGCTAAAGAATATGATAAACCAGCCTTTTTGATGCGTTTTTTTGCTGATGTAAAGGGATCAGGAATTGTGTATGTGCGCAACAGGAAAAAAACCAGAGAACTTGCTGAAATCCTGACCAAAAAAGGAGTGAGCGCTACTTTCTATCATGCTGGCCTGGATGCCCACACCCGTGACGAAAGGCAAAAGCAGTGGAGTACGGGTCAGGTTAAAGTGATGGTTTCTACCAATGCTTTCGGTATGGGCATCGACAAAGCCGATGTACGGAAAGTGGTTCACTACGATTTACCCGATTGTGTTGAATCCTATTTTCAGGAAGCAGGCAGGGCAGGCCGCGATCAAAAACCATCGCAGGCAGTTTTACTTTATACCTCTCACGACATCGTCAACGCGAAGGATCTTCTGAAGGCATCGTACCCACCCATCGAAGAAATAAAAACCATATATAATGCGCTGGGAAACTATTTGCAGCTTCCGGAAGGTGGAGGCAAAGACATTAGTTTTGACTTCAGAATCAGTGATTTTGCGAACAACTACAATTTCAATTTGCTCCAGGTGTATAATGCCTTAAAGATTTTGGAGCGCGATGGATATCTGATGTACATCGAATCGGCAGGACAATATTCAAAACTGTTCGTACCGTTAACCAAGGAGGACCTGTACCGGTTTATGGTTGAAAATTCAGAGAGTGAACGCATTATTAAAGAAATCATGCGTTCCTATTCAGGAATATTTACAGATTATATCAACATCAACGAAAATATGTTGGCCAAACGTGCCGACATGAGTATCGATGTGGTGGTGAAGCAGTTGAGTTATCTGGCGAAGGTTAAAGTCCTCACCTATATTCCTGTTTCAACACAGCCTCAGCTTGTCTTTACATCCGGCAGGCTCAATGCCAAATACATACAGCTCTCTGATCAGAATTATCGCTTTCTGAAAGAAGCCGCCGAAAAGCGGCTTGATGCATTGCTCCGGTTTATTACTGACAACCTGAAATGCCGAAGTCAGCAGCTTTTAGCCTATTTTGGGGAGCAAAAGAGCCAGCGTTGTGGTATCTGCGATGTATGTATGTCGAAAAATAAAACAAATCTAAACGAGCTTGAATTCGAACAATTGGTTGAATCCATCAAATCGATGTTAATACAAAGGCCCCGATATCTGAATGATATTTTTCCGGTTTTCACACAGTATACAGAAGACCAAATTATTGATGTCGTCAGGTGGTTGATGGACCATGACAAGATCATCAGATTGAAGGATGAAAGTTTGGTTTGGTACGATCAGCTTAACCTAACATTTGAATAATTGATTAACTTTGATACCAAATTAGGTGATGTTTTGGTCATCATGGTGTTTCACTTTAAATATTTTGAATCATGAATAAGGCAGTTAAGTTATTGATTTTTATAGTGATAATTCCTTTTATCACTCAGGCACAATCCACCAAACGACAAATGGCCGGACTTTCAATCGGGCCGTCATTCACCTTGTCGGCATTTGCCAAAAAAGACATAAGCGATTCTACTTCAGGATTTGCAAAAACAGGAATCTCAATTAATTTTAACTACGCCTTTAGAGTTTCCCATAATTTTGGCCTCCAGATTTTGGTTAATTATAGCGGTAATGCTCTAAATACCAGTGCTTATGCAGATGAACTGATGAAAGTACATCCTGAATACGGGGTGAGTGTCGAAAGTTCAAAAAACTGGTCGAGTGGCGGTATTTTTGGCGGGCCTTATTTAAGATTTCCTATTGGCGATTTATTTTCGTTTGATGTCCGGGGGTTAATCGGTTTCTTTGGGAGTTATTCGCCACAAGCGACCATTTATGCCAACCACCTGACAAAACCTGACGATAAGGGAACTTATTATCGCGAGAGCAGTCGATCAACAGGTTTTGGATATTTGCTTGGTGCAGGAGTTAAATACAGGCTTAGTCACTACTATTTAACTGCCTTTGCAGATTATGTGGGAGCCGATCTTAATTTTAAGGATGCTTCGGGTTGGAACTGGGATGATGAGCCCTATACCACAACTTTTTCTCAAAAAATAAATTATCTGGCGCTGACCTTTGGCGTGGCTTATATCCTTTAATCTTGAGCAGAGTAGTCCTTCCTGAGACTTATTATTGCAACGAAGATGTAGTTTTTCTTGCCAAAGATTTGTTGGGAAAACTGATTCAGGTTGCACATTCCGATGGAATTGTATCAGCCTTAATCACCGAAACAGAAGCCTACGCAGGGGTGGTGGATAAGGCTTCGCATGCCTACAATGGCCGCCGCACTTCCCGTACTGAAGTGATGTATCAAACAGGAGGCGTTGCCTACGTTTATCTCTGCTATGGGGTACATTATTTGTTTAATGTGGTTACAGGCCCCGAAAACGTGCCTCACGCGGTGCTGATTAGAGGAGTAGTTCCGTTTGAGGGTGTCGATTTGATGGTGGCGAGAAGAAATCTGAAAACTGCACATTATAAGGATTTTAATGGGCCGGGAAAATTGACTTCAGCCCTGGGTATCAACATCACCCACAATGCGGCCCGGCTAACGGATGGAACGATTCAAATTCTTGATACCGGAATCAGAATCGCGGAAAATGAAATAATTACAAGCAAGAGAATCGGTGTAGACTATGCGGCTGAAGATGCCTTGCTTCCATATCGGTTTCAAGTGACTGAACCATGGATGGCAAAAAAAAACGTCCTGTTTTAGCAACAGGACGTTTTTACACGATGTAAAATTATTATTTTACAACATTTGATAGGTCAGCACCAGCTTTAAACTTTACCACTTTTTTGGCAGCGATATTAATTTCTTTACCAGTTTGTGGGTTACGTCCTTTGCGGGCGGCTCTTGTGGAAACGGAGAATGATCCGAAACCAACTAAAGCAACACGGTCGCCAGTTTTTAAAGCATCACCAGTTGAGGTAACAAAAGCATCTAATGCTTTTTTTGCGTCACTTTTACTAATGCCAGCTCCAGCGGCCATAGCATCGATTAATTCAGCTTTGTTCATCGTGAATAGAATTTTTAATTAACACTTAGGGTATTTATCTTAACAAATGTAATGTATATCTGTTAAAAATCAAGCATTGACGCACATTTTAGCGAAATTTGTTGATAAATGCACCATTTTGTTAATAAAACGTGCTTAAATAGCGTTGTTTTTACGCAAAATGCTTTTCAAAGGCTGCGAAATCTTTACTAAAAAACAGCCTTTCATCTGCTCAAACTCATGAATCCATTTGATATATCACTGGTTCCTCTTAAAAATTCGTCCGCTTTCATACGTTTTTTCCCCGACTGCTGCAATTCTTCAATATAAACAAAGCCATTTTTTACGGCTACGCGAATGTTATTTTTATCTTCTATATCAATGCTGCCGATTGCAAGTTGATGTTGGGATTTGACAAATCGGGTTTTGAAAATTTTAACCGATATCTGGTTTCCGTCGTTCTTTTGGATTATAGAAACAGCAGCAGGGTAGGGGCTCAATCCCCTGACAAAATTGTGAATTTCCTCCCCGGACAGTTGCCAGTTTATTTCACAATCGGATTTAAATATTTTAGGTGCCTTTTTTGGCTCTTCGATATGGTTTTCTATTTCGCTTTGCGAAACAGGGCTAATCGCATCAATCAGGATGGCTTCTGCTGTTTTTACCACCAGATGCGAACCGATATCCATCAGTTTGTTGTGCAAGCTGCCTGCATCGTCTTCGGGGGTTATAGAAACAGATTCCTGAAAGAGGATTTTTCCGGTATCAATCTCCTGATCGAGCATAAATGTGGTTACACCCGTGGTGGTTTCTCCATTGATCAGGGCATGGTTGATGGGCGCTGCACCCCTGTAGTGTGGCAACAGGCTGGCATGAAGGTTAAAAGTACCCAAAAGAGGCATTCCCCATACATTTTTTGGCAGCATCCTGAAGGCGACCACAATTTGCAGGTCGGCCCTGAATTGTTTCAAGTCTTCGATAAATTGGGGATCCTTTAAGTTCTCAGGCTGAAGTACCTGTAACCCGAGTTCCAGAGCACATTGTTTTATAGCAGACTGTGTTAATATCTTGCCCCGTCCGGCTGGTCGGTCAGGAGCCGTAATTACGCCCACCACCTGAAATCCTTTGTCGACCAGGGCAACAAGCGACGGAACAGCAAACTCGGGTGTTCCCATAAAGATGATACGGGCTTCAGTTTTATCCATGGGGTAAAAATAAAAAAAACCCGGCATTTAACCGGGTTTCAGTCTTTTAAAGTCAGGTCTATTTATTTTTTTTAGCCGTAGTAGCGCGTGCGATATACTTATCGATGTTGCGGGCTTCCTTGCTCTTGACGAAATTGGTTTTAATGCGCTCGTAAGTGCTGATGGCATCGTCATATTTACCCATGAGCTCGTAAACATTTCCGGCTTTCATCAAAAACAAAGGAGCGGTAAACCCATTTCCATCCTGATTGGCAGCTTCCAGATAAAAAGCTGCTGCTTTTTTCTGATCGCCAAGTTCAAGCTGTGCATCACCAATGGCACCGGTAGCCATTGGGCCAATGAGGTGATCGTCACCGCTAAAATCTTCGAGATAATCGATGGCTTGTTTAAAATCTTTTTTCTTCAGGAAACAGATACCGGCATAGTAATTTGCCAAATTGCCCTGCTTTGTTGAACCATATTTACCGGAAATGTCAATAAATCCCAGGTTGTTACCATCACCATAAAGGGCTTTCTCAATGGAGTCCTGCTCAAAATAGCGTTGGGCATTAAACATTTGAGTAGAGGCTTCCATGCTTTTTGGTGCCATGTAGTATTTGTTGTATGCAAAATATGCAATGATGCCTATTACTACTACAAAGACAACAACCGAAATGTTCTTTTGGTTGTTAAAAATAAATTGTTCTGTTCTGGTAAGTGTTTCTTCAATGTTTTCAAGGCGTTGATCACCTTTTTCGTCCAGATGCTTTTTATCGGCCATAGTCTTTTGATTTGAGGTGCAAAAATATATTTTTATTCCCAATAATAAAAACCAACTGATAATTATTAATTTTGCTTTTTCCACCGGGTTATAAACACATTTCATTCAAAAATATTGATCTATAATGTATCAAATGAGGTATTTATATAGATGGCTGTTGGCCATGTTTTTGATTCTGAGCGTGGGAACCTGTTGGGGAGGCTGGGTTATTTCTGAAACAATCACCGATAACTTCGGAAATAAGTCTTCCCGAAGCACCTTTATACAACAAAACCTGATCAGGTTCGAAGATGCTTCGTCTATTACCATCCTGAATTTAAACGACAGTTCCATCACCATTGTATTTCCAACACTCAGGGCCTACTGGCAGGGTAGCCCTGCGGATTTGATTGCAGGTATGATAGATGCCTTTGATATTCAGGCTCAAACGCTTATTTTGGATTTGCCCTATGATCAGCAACCCATTTATCAGCAGATGTACGACAGCATCAAGCAACAGCTGAAATCTCCTGATACCAATGTAGGTTCAAATGAACTGAAATTGATTAAGTTGGACAGCATAACGCTTATCGGTGAATACAAAGCAGGCGCCTATCAAATTATAACCGATAGCATATTGAAAGAGGAGTTCTGGGTAACCCAGGAAGTAAAGCCCTATAATGAGGTAGATATTCCATTGTTTATTTCGATCAATAACTGGATAAACCCCTATTCCCGTAAAGGGTATACCCTGAATTCAAAGGAATATGTCCGGTTGTTGAGTGAAGGTTTGATTGTAAAATCAACTAAACCGGGTGAAAATGGCCACTTTATTGAAACTCAGTTGAAAAGTGTGAAACAGTTTCAAATTCCCGTTGATTTCTTTTATCCACCTGTTAATTACCGAAAAGTAAGTCTGGTGGATGTTTTAAACCTGCCTGTTATCGATCCGGAGGAAAGTCAGGAAAAGTAACTATTTAAAAGGCAATTTGTTAAAAACGGACTGGAACTCTACTTTACATTAAAATCAAGCAATTTCTGATCTTCGATATAGGCTTCAAAATGATCCCCGATTTGGGTTGGCCCTACACCCGAAGGTGTTCCTGTAAAGATAAAATCGCCAATACGGAGCGTAACGAATTGTGAAATATAGGCAATCAATTGGTCAAAATGGAAGACCATATCATGGGTATTGCCTGTTTGGCGGCGTTCGTTATTGATGTCGAGCCAAAAACGGATGTTATCAGGATCGGCCAGCGAATCAAGCGGAATAAATTTACCGGTAGGAGCCGATTGATCGAACGATTTGGCTATTTCCCAGGGAAGTCCTTTGGCCTTGCAGTTGTTTTGAAGGTCACGGGCTGTGAAGTCAATTCCAACAGAAATTTCATCATAGTACCGGTGCGCAAATTCCTGTTCAATGTGTCGGCCGTTTTTACTGATTTTGAGAACGATCTCTGTTTCGTAATGCAGATCTTCTGTAAACGAAGGGTAGAAAAATGGATTGTTTTTCAGCAACATAGCTGTATCTGGTTTCATAAAAAAAACCGGTGACTCAGGAACAGCATTGTTTAACTCTTTGGCATGAGCCACATAATTTCTCCCAATACAAATAATCTTCATAGCTGTTAACTTTGTTGAAGTTTCATTCTTAGCTTGATATTTGTCAGCAGGTTTTTGGTAAACAACGGAAAATCAGAGTTCATAACCCAGCTGTAATAGGAGGGTTCCTCTCTCAATATATCTTCTACCTTTTTGCCTTTGTGTTTCCCGAAGTTAATCACTTCTTCGTTGTTGTCGTTGTATATGATTTGACCAATCAAATCAGCATTGTGGTGATGGGTCGAAAATGCATGAAGCGCATCCATGTCGTTTTTTACCGGTATTGATTCTACACCGGATTTATCGGTATAAATGGTATTCTGGTATTGATCCAGTTGGGCTTTTAAAATTTCGTAGGTGGCAATGGTATCAGCCTCAGCACCATGGGCATTCTGCAGCTCTTTTTGAAGATAGTATTTGTAAGCTGCTGATAGTGTGCGCTGTTCCATCTTCATGAAGATGTTCTGGACATCAATTACCCGGCGTTTTTTAATTTCGAAATCTACATCGGCACGCAGAAATTCTTCCACCAGCATGGGGACATCAAATTTTATGGCATTGTATCCGGCCAGATCGCAGTTGTGCAGAAAACGACTAATTTCTTTTGCTACCTGCTTAAAGGTGGGTTTGTCCTTTAAACTTTCGTTGCTGTATCCATGTATCTGCTCCGCTTCTTCGCTGATGGGATAATCAGGATTGATAAGCCATGTATTGCTCTCCTGAGTGCCGTTTGAGTTTATTTTCAGAATACATAATTCAACAATCCGGTCTTTTACAATACTAAGCCCGGTTGCTTCAATATCGAAAAAAGCAAGTGGCTTTTTGAGGTTTAATTCCATGGTAAGTGCGCTAAACAAAATTGGGGAGGCGAGGCTCCCCGATTTTTAATAATTTATATCTGTGTTTCAGGATCAAAACTTTCGAGTAACTCTTTCATCCGTTTTAAAAACATACCAGCCAAAGCACCATCCACAATGCGGTGGTCGTAGGCGAGCGAAAGAATCATGATGTGACGGATTCCAATCATATCTCCATCGGCGGTTTCAATTACCCGTGGTTGTTTTCTGATGGCCCCAAGACCAAGAATGGCTACCTGAGGTTGGTTGATAATAGGTGTTCCTGTGAGACTGTCGAACGATCCAAAATTGGTGATCGTAAAGGTGCCTCCCTGAATTTCATCTGGTTGTAACTTATTGATTCTGGCTCGGTTGGCAAGATCATTTACCGATTTTACAACACCCAGTAAGTTTTTCTGATCTATATTTCTGATCACCGGAACAATCAGGTTTCCGGAAGGCAAGGCGGTGGCCATCCCAATATTGATGTTTTTGCGGTAAATAATATTATACCCGTCCAGCGAAACATTAATCTGAGGAAACTCTCTCAGGGCTTGGGCTGCAGCGTGGAAAAAAATAGGAGTGAAGGTAATTTTTTCTCCTTCACGTTTGGAGAAACTATCTTTGACTTTGTTTCTCCAGTTCACAATGTGAGTAACATCAGCATCAATAAACGAAGTAACATGTGGAGAAACCTGTTTTGACATTACCATGTGATCAGCGATTAGTTTACGCATGCGATCCATCTCAACTACCTGATCGCCAGCACCGGAAGTGACCGTTGGAGCAGCCATTTTTGGCGTTGCGGCCGATTTAGAAGGTGTGCTAACGGTAGCTTGAACAGGTCCTGATTTTCTTTTGTCCAGATAATCAATCACATCTGCCTTCGTTACTCTGTTATCGCGGCCCGACCCCGGCATTTTTTCAAGTTCACCCAGGCTGATATTCTCCGCCTTGGACATGCTTTTTACTAAAGGTGAATAAAATCGCTCACTTTGCGAAAAGTCTGAAATAGCTTTTTCTCCAACTTTCTCAGTTGCCGATGAATCAGGTGCAACAGTTTCGGCTGCCTTTTCTTCTACAGGCTTTTTTTCTTCTTCAGTTTTGGTTTCTTCCTGTCCGGCAGGTTCTTCACCACCTTCGCCATCGGTTTCGATAAGAGCAATCACAGTACCTACTGGCACTACATCACCTTCGTTGAAGAGGGTTTTTACCAGCTTTCCTTCAACCGGACTGGGTATTTCACTGTCCACTTTATCGGTTGCAATTTCTACCAAAGAGTCGTCTTCTTCAACAGAATCGCCCACATTTTTCACCCAGCGGGTAATGGTTGCTTCTATAATGCTTTCGCCCAATTTGGGCATGATGATTTCAAATTTTGCCATGATCAATTTTCAACTTTATTAAAATGCTTAAAATCAACAATATCCTAAGCTTAAATTCCTGGTTTTTTCAACTGCGAAATTAGCGATTTATTTAAAATAGCGGGCTGGATTGACGAATTTATTTATACTTATTATAATTAAGCGTTATGTTAGTGAATTGAAAACCCATTTAAACCAACGCCAGGCATAGATTTTTAAGGTGACTATTTTTCAATAAGGATGATTTTTTCGTCGTCTTTTGCACTTAGCCGTTTGAGATATTTATTGATCTCATCATATTCTGTTTCTTTGTATTCTCCATTGTTTATTGTGTAATCGCGCACAATAGTTACCAGATTGTTTTCAAAGTGATAGGTTATCTCAAAACTCCCGTATGAGGAGTTTAGTGATATATCATCGGGTAATTTTTCAATTTGATAATGTTCAGGTATGTGAATACACAGGGTGTCGCTATACGAATATCCAATGGCCTGATAAATTGGATACTTTCGGGAAGCATTGATTTCTTTAAATGTGGACATTTGTAAAAGACTATTCGATTTAATAAACCATCGTTTTACGGTTTTGGAGCCGTATTGATTGATAGTTCCATTAACTTTAAGTTCGCCGAGTGCATTTTTATCCGATTGGTCATCGATGGAAAAGTTATTGATCTCTAATCCTCTGGCTGAAAGTGATTTTAACAAATCTTCCTTTTGTTCTTTACCTGATTTATGCATGAATCTATAAATATCTTCAAACAGATAGTTTTTATAATCCGCCCGGATATCGAAACTCGCATGTCCATCATCAAAAAGTGTGATGTTGGTTGTCGAATTTCTGTGGTTATCTTTGATATTATATTCAGGCGTTTTGGCAAGCACTCCTCCTTGAGGTGTTATCAACAAAGCATATCTGTCGGCATTGCCTCTCCCGATGTATCCACAAGGGATATTCTGATTGGTGCATTCGAGCCAGAGGGTATCTTCCATAGGTACACAAAGAATCACATGGTTGGTTTGATTTACACTTGGAAATTCGGGGTATTTTATCCTTTTGTTTAATCCATTTCCAATTTCAGCATAGTACGATGCTATGCCTACACTTTTTAACAAAGCCCTGGTATAGTTTGACAGTGCTTTGCAGTCGCCGTAACCTTTTCCGTCCACATCACTGGCCATTATAGGCTGAAAACCTCCAATACCCAGTGAGATGTTGACATACCTGGTGTTTTGCTGCATATACTGATAAATAGCCTTTACTTTTTCCCTGATATCGTTTATGGTATCAGTAAGTTTTTGCATTTTAAAGACGGTCTCATCCGGGAGATTATCCCGGTTCTCAATCAGCTGGTTTACCCAAAGGCCATATGTTTGCCAACTTGTAAAATCGCCACTGGTTCCTTCATAACTGATATTCACGGGCGTTAGAAGTATGGCGGGGAATATGCTCAGGTAACCAGGGCTATAAGGTTCATATTCAATGGCTTTTAGGTTATTAACCTGCCAGGTATATTCAGTAATCGTCTTATCTGCACTTTGGTTGAATTCAAATGAATGATTTAATTCCTTGTATTTGAGTTCAAGTTGGGCAGGTGTTCTGAAAATTAATTCTGACTTTTCTACCGAAATATTAAAACCTTTTTGTGGTACCCAGCTGCCAAATCCAACAACTTCATCATACTCAATTGTGTATTTATACTCAACAGTAAAAGGATAAGTGTTTGATACGGGATTGCAGTGTTTTACCCGATTATCGCTGTAAAGCGTGTAGCTGTTATTGGAGGCATAATCCTGAATGTCCTTTTTATTGATTTTCTTTATCAAGATACCTAAGGAATTATAGGTATAGCCTTCAATTCGTATAACTTTTGAATTCCGATCGTATGGGATCAATAATCTGGCTTCGGAAATTCCTTTTGAATTAAGAATGGTGATGGCATAGTGTACGGTTTCGCTGTATTTCCCAACCGATGTACGATCATAGGTGGTCGTGTTAAACCGAATCACCGCGTTGGCATTTCTGGTAAGTGAGTCAGCAATTAATTCACTGTTTAGCGGAGTTTGCCCGGAAACCGAATTGATCAGGGCAAATGTAATTGCAAGTAGTAGAATTAACCTGTGCATCTATATTTTCTTAAGTACGATCATCTCCTTTTGTTTATTGAGTATCAGATCGTAAATTTGTTTTAGAGATTCATATTCATCGGGTAGAAAGATACTCTTGTTTATAAAGAATCTTGAAACAAGATTAACTTTATTTCCTATCACATTTACCTGATAAATAAATTTGATACTGTTGTCGGGAAGTTTTAGGACGGTAGCCTCTGGAAGCTCAGATACTTCATAGTTTTCAGGTAGTTCGATGGTGCATATTTGTTGAATTCTGTATGGATAGTTAAATTCTACAGGGTAGTCGCGTTTTGGAAGTTTAAATGGATTGTTTTCAATAAATGGATTGATGGCAGGGGAGAAGTAAAGTAGATTATCTGAAACCTCCGCAGGATTTTCTATTTTAATTTGATAAGAAACATTGATACTTCCGGTAATTGAATCCATATCCGAAAGTTCCATTTTTTCGATGGATAAACCACCATTTTTCTTTTCCAGAGATTGAGTGTATTCTTCCTTAGTGTTGTACTTTTTGAAGTCTTTTATAAAATTGTAGGCAGCATATTCTTTAAGCATCATACCTTCATTTCCTGTCAGAACAAAATTTTCATCAAACGACAAGTCAAATTTAGAAGTTAACTGATAAGATTTATAATCCATTAAATTTATCCAGTCGTGTTTCGATTTATCAATTACCCTTCCTTTGTCATTGAGGCAGCGGATGGGGATTAAATTTATTTCGGATGAGGGATCAGTAGCATCCATCAGATAGGCACTGCTATCGATTTGAACCATGGCGATAACATAGTTGAACCTGGTTAACGATGGGTGAGCCGGGTGAATAATGCCATTTTCCTGGGTGCTCAAAATAACCGGATAAGCATTAAAACCGAGGGTATTTAGAAGCACTACCAGATTTAGATTGACATCGGAGCAATTTCCGCCTCCCTCTTTGTAGGTTTTGCTAAGGGGGAAACTGGTGTATTTGCTTCTGATTCCATTCCAGACCATGGTTTTTTTTATGTGGTGGAAAGCGGCATTCATAAGTGAGTCATCACCGAGATTAAGACTTTTCAGCGCTTCAGTTTTTCGCTTGAAATGTCCCGAATTGTCCAGTTGCTTGCCAAAGTTTGCATTGTCAAGTAGTTTGTTGTCAACCTGATCCCAAGTGGTTGTATAGCTCTTGGTAGTTTGGTTGGGAAATTTGGTGTAAGCAAGTTCAAATTCAATACGGGTGAGGTAATTGTCTTTTGTACGTAAAAATCCTTCGGATGGAAACGCGGGGATGTTTTCAACATGGTAGTGATCATATATTTCCATATAATCATATTTCTTTGTGTAGGTATCGGTGGTACGTATCTGTCCGTCGTTTACCTGAACATAGGTGAATTCCAATTGCTTGTTCTGGGAAGTATTTTTAACTTTTATGGGAAAGTAACCTCGTTGGGTTGCGTTAAATACGAAATAATCAGGAATTCTGATATGATAGTCGCTCTGCAAAACAGGAATTGAGTACTGAAATTTCCAGTCACGCAAATTAAAAAAGTAATCGGATTTAATAGAATATTCAACTTCTATAATGGATCCCGCTCGTACATTGGGCAAAGCAAATTTTTTGGTCATCCAGTTTTCACTAGTTTCTTCCCTGATAATATCACTGGCATTCAATTTTGTTCTAACAATTTTCCCTCCCTCCAGATTATAGGTGGCCGCTTTCACACCTGTGGTTCTTTCCTCTTCATTATTCTCATGGTACAGGGGTATTTCAACATCTGCCCACGAAAACCCCTGGTTGTCAAGAATCTTTATTCTGAATTGACGTGTGAAATAAAGTTGGAATCCATTGTTTTCACTATCCGGCCTATCGGAAACGATTCTGGTAGTACCATATTCAAAGTAGGCTTTCCCATAGTCATAAATGTAGTATGCATGCGCATTTGAGTCTATTGGACAATGGGTTATCAGCAATTCTTCTTTGGTTACATCACCGTATTTCATGGCGGGTCGTTGTGCCTGAATACTTACACTTGTAATAAAAATCAGGGCCAAAGTGAAGAGGCCAGGAGTAAATTTGTTATTCATAATTTGTTGATAAAGTAATGGATTCTTTTTTAACTGAGGTCGTTTCCTTAATAATCATCTGTTGCTTGATTTATATATTCAATTGAATAGTCAGTTCGTTTTTATTCTGAAATTTTGATTACATCATAAAAGTAATGCCCGGGTATAAAATATACCGACGATTAACAGTCCATAACTTTTAGTTGGTCAAAATTATAAAAAAAAGGTTACGCCGAAATGCACAGATGTGTTTTATGCAAGTTTAGCTATGCACTTGTTAACGAAGTACTTCCTTTGCGATGGTAACAGCATCAGATATACATTTCTCACAAATAGATTCCATTAGTTGGTATTCCTTAATATATTGTTGACCTTCAGCCGTGTTTAGATCGGCATTTAGCAGCTTTTTACAAATCAATGTTCCATGAATGGCGGTAAATTGCTTGCTGAAATCGCGGATCATGCCGTTTGTAATCTCTTTCTGTTCCTGGTTCTCATTGTACTTTTGTCCATTATATAACCCAAATACCATAAACGATCCGGTTGCTGCCCCGCATGTGCCCTGAAGTTTTCCCATGCCTCCACCGAATCCGCTTGCTATGCTTTGAGTAATATTGCTGTCAACTTTTAACTCTTCCGAAAAGGCTCTCAGCACCGATTGAGCACAGTTATTTCCTGATCTGTAATGAGTGAGTGCGTTTTCTTCCTTTTTATCCATGGTCAGACATTCATTAATCTTTATTTTTCAGGCCACTGTAATCAGTTTTTACAATTTTCTGAATCCCATCAGCATAAGAAGTCGGTTTGATGCCAAACCGCTTTTCAAATTTGCTGCTGTCGAAAACATAGTCGCGATCGTATTGATAGATCATCTCCACCATCTCCTTCATGATGGGGATGAAAAGGCCCAGAATGCGAACCAAAAATTTGGGAGCTACCTGATACTTTGGTGCCACTCCCATTTCTCCGGCAATGGCCTCAATCCACTCTTTACCCGTAAATGGGTTTGCCATTGTTGGGAGGTGCCATACCTGATTATAGGCATTGGCTGTATTCCCCAAAAGAGCTGTAGCTATTCCTGCATCAGGAATATAGGTAAATGAATGCTTGAAGTTGGCGGAACCCATCCAATTGGCCTTTTTACCCAGACTAAAGTTTTTAAATACCATTTCGGTGAGCATGCTGACATTTTGTATGGATGGGCCATAAAAGTCGGCTGATCTGGCAATGAGGGCGGTAAGTTGTCCTGAATCGACTTCACTCATAATCTCCCTTACAATCTCAGCCCGGATTTGACCCTTTTTACTGGGTGGATTGATGGGTGTTTCTTCTGTCATGCCATTCAGGTAGTTTTTGTCGTACATATATATATTGTCGAAAAATACCATCTTGCATTTATGTTGTACACAGGCTTTAATTACATGACCGATAAACAACGGCCAATTTTTTGTCCAAACCTTCAGGTTGTACTCAAAACCAACGGTTACATAAACAACCGAAGAGCCTCTTACCGCTTTTTCAACTTCGTTGAAATTAAGCAGATCAGCAGTAAGTAGCTCATCTGTATCATTTACCTTCTTAGGGTTTCGGCTTACCAGCCTGATTTTAGTGGTATATTTTTTTAGCGCTTTTGCCAGTTCAATTCCAATGGCTCCACCGGCGCCGAGTATCGTTTGCATAATTATTTCTTTAAAAGATCGCGAATTTCTGTTAATAATACTTCTTACTTCGATGGAGCAGGAGCAGCAGTGTGTGCGGCTGCTTCTTTCTTTTCCAACTTTTCTTTCATTTAACAAAGATAGATTTAATTCATACAGTTTCAGATAAGAAATTTTACTATCGTAAAAGACTTATGCTTTTAAAATCAGTTATTTAAAGATTAGCCTGCATGTGTAATTGAGGCAAAAGTCCGCTTGATACCCTTTGTGTAATGAACCTTTGGATGTCCAAAAATCAGGAAGATACCTTCACGACTCGGGTATTTAATTCCATGCTTCTCTCTAAATACCCTGGCTTTTCGGCCATTCTGAATCAGTGGATGAATTCCCCCCAGCATGCAACTTCCCAACCCGAGTGTTTCGCCGGCCATCATCGCATAGGTGGCGGCAATCAAAGGATCAGCCGGGTCAGCATAAGGGGATCCATAGAAATACAGTGCCAAAGGCGCATCGTAGGTAACCAAATCCTGTCCCTGTTTCATATGATCGATATAAATCCGAAACAATGGTTTTACAAATTGCCTGAATAATTCATCATTCGATTTACCCCAAATTGGTTTCATAAGTGCTAAAAACCAGCCAGATACAAACCATTTCATTTTTTCAAGATAGTGGCAAAAATCTTCTGAAAAGTCCCGGACTTTCTGTTTATTATCCAAAACGAGTACGTTGACGTCTGAAGGTGGCAGTCCCATGGGTGCTGTTCGTGCCATATCCAGTATCTTTTTGATTGATTCCTGCTCCACGGGATAGTCATTGAATTCACGGATACTTCTTCTGGACTGTAACATGCTCATTAACTGGTCGTAATTGGTCTTGGTTGCTTTTTTCGGCAGATCAAATACATCTTCTGGTGAACATTCTCTACCTTGAATTTCAATTGCTCCCGAAGGACAAATGGTCATACAATGTGCACATGCAATACAACCAAAAAGTGGATGTTCCGTGGTGGCTACTTTTCCATCCACCATCTGTAAACTAAAGTCTTTGCACACCAACACACATAGTCCGCAACCGGTACAAAGTTCAGTTTTAATGTGTATTTCCGCTTTTTCTTTGGTTCTGGTGGTTGGAATGGCCATGGTTACAAATTAAGGGAATAATAAATCGTGCGTAAATTTACAAAATCTCCGAATTACTTTTATAATCAGGGTATTGAAAATAATCTACCCGACAGGTATGGGTAGACCATGTTGCCTCAAAAAAGAAAGTTTATCCCAATATCCCCGTTGAAATTTAATTTTTCAAATTGTTAATTGTACAAAATTGAGTTCTCAAAAAAGATCTTATCAAAAGTAACCATTATTCAGATGGACAAAAGCGGTGATTGTGTATAGTCGTGTTTCTAAATTCAATCAAATTGATGCAGTAGGGAAAGGGCAGTTTTATTGTCTGAATATCTTCAAAGAGGGTAGTGTTATGAAGGAGTATCTCAAGGTTGAAATAGGCACAAGACCATAGTGAAATTGCAGGTAATGAAAGTGATTTTTGGTAGAAATTAAATCAAATTGATTGTTTACAAATGTAATTTACATTTGTAATACTCAATATGTAACAATGTACACTACAATGATTTAACATTTGTAAAAAACAATTTCTTAACCGCCAATATGTTTACTTTAAGCTGGTTTTTGTTTATATTACAAAAGAATTAGTTATAAAGATCATAAATAGGTATATATCATGTAAATAAATATATAAATCAATATTATGAATGATATATAATGGTGAGTAATGTACTTTGGTAAGAAGTGATAAAATTTGATATAATACTATGAATATAAGTTAAATATAATTTACTATCTATAATAAAGATAATATTATCTACTTGTTACAAATGTAAATTACAAATGTAAATAAGAATTTGTGACATTTGTAATCACATTTGTAAATTATTGTTAGCTTTGTAAACAAAAAAACATGATAGACCGGATCAAAAAATTGATGGAAAAAAGGGGATTATCGCCCTCTCAGTTTGCCGATGAAATTGGATTAAAAAGGTCCTCACTATCCCATATTTTATCGGGACGAAACAACCCAAGTTTGGATGTCATCATGAAAATTAAAGGCAGATATGATGAGGTAAATACCGATTGGTTGCTTTTGGGGGTTGGCACTGAGATTTCCAAAAAAAGCGAAAGGATCGAAATCAGGGAACCTGTTATCGAAGAATCGAAGAAAGCGGCTATTCAACAACAGTTATCGTTTGAAGCAACAAACCCGGTAATTCCGGCAAAACCGGGAATTCAAAAAGATGCTGATAAGCCAAATGTTTCAACATCTGCCATCAAGGAAACGAATAAATCTGGAAAACCTATCCGAATGGTGGTGTTTTACAGCGATCAAACCTTTGAATCGTTCGAGAGCAGGTAAAAAAAAGACCGGAACGGGTCCGGTCTGTATCAATGGCAATCGATTATCACTAAAATCTCTCAAATTCAGAGAAGAAAAAGGCACCTTCTATAATGGCATTTTCATCACTGTCGGAGCCATGTACCGCATTGGCTTCGATGGAAGTACCATACAGCGCACGGATGGAACCGGCAGCGGCATCGGCTGGGTTGGTGGCTCCAATATAGTTGCGGTATGATTGTACGGCCTCTTCTTTTTCGAGGATAGCAGCCACAATCGGTCCTGAACTCATAAAGGTGACCAAACCATTAAAAAATGGTCTGGCACTGTGAACAGCATAAAACTTCTCAGCTTGTTCTTTCGTTAACCTGGTGAATTTCATAGCTTTAATGTTAAACCCACCTTCAGTAATTTTAGCAATAATGTTTCCCATGTTCCCATCAGCAACCGCTTTGGGTTTTATCATGGTAAATGTAATGTTTCCAGACATCTTTTTGATTTTAATTTTGGGCAAAAATACAATTTTTTGAGTACGAATTTCATTTTTGAGAATGAATGAGGTAAGTGTAAAACAGGTTGAAAATAAAGGTTTTACAGCTAATTTGTAATAAAATAAATATTGATTGGTTTTAGAAGTCGTTGATTGATAATCAAGTGATGATTGCTTTTGTTATCTTTGCAAACTATTTACGAAATTTCATATAATGCTGAATACAACTGAAAAAGAAGAACTTAAGTCCTTATTCGATACCCATAAGAAGATTGTTTTGTCATCACATACCAACCCCGATGGGGATGCCATTGGATCATTATTGGCGATGTATTTTTATTTGAAAAATAAAGGACATGAGGTGGAGATGATCGTTCCCAACAAATTTCCTGAATTTTATGATTGGATGCCGGGTAGCAACCTGATTATCAACTATGAAAAGGAAGCAAAGAAAGCGCAAAAACTGCTTAAAGAAGCTGAGGTTT
>JAUYGX010000057.1 GCA_030690365.1 Bacteroidales bacterium
CTAGTGTAACGATTACTTAATAGGTTAACTTATTTTCAAGGGGTCTCCAGAGTATGTCCAATTAAAAGGCTTTGCTCTGGTTTTGTTGTAGGTAATAACGTATTCCATTAGTTGGTCGGCAAGTTGCTCCGAAGATTTCCAAATACCGTTTTTTACAACATCTTTGGTCAATATATTAAACCACATCTCCACTTGATTGAGCCATGACGAATACGTTGGTGTAAAGTGCAATTGGATTTTTCGCTTCCCGTTCAACCATTGCTTCACCTCCTTATCCTTATGAACTGAAAGATTATCAACAATAATATGTAGTTTCTTGTTTCTGTATTTACGATCAAGGTTTTTCAGGAATTTCAAAAAGTTTTCTGCATTATTTGACTTAATCGTTTTGGCAGTGACTTCTCCTGTATGAACTGCTAATGCCGCAATCAATGAGACAGTGCCATTTCGTTTGTATGTGGCCGTTTGACGCTTTGGATTTCCTGCTCTCAAGGGGAGTTCCGGTTGTGTTCTGTCAAGTGCTTGAATTTGTGTCTTTTCATCCACGCAAATGACCAATGCGTTTTCCGGCGGGTTCATATATAACCCAACAATGTTTATCATTTTCTCTGTAAACTCTGGGTCTCTGGGGCTTCCACACCAATATTCTGTTTTGTGAGGCTTTAAGTCTGCTTGGTTTAGTATCTGAAACACTTTAGACTGACTAACGCCGACTTCCATGGCTATCCGTCTCTGTGACCAGTTGGTATAACCTCCGGGTGGCTTGCTGCACGCCTTTTCAATTACTAAAGCTTTCTGCTCTGGTGTTATTCGTTTTGGTTTTCCGCTACGTGGAGCATCCTTAAGCCCTTGTAGTCGCTCTGCCCGAAAGCGGTTGCGCCACTTGTTTACTACAGGTCTGCTTTTACCTGTTAATCTTATAATCTCGTCAAGAGTCTTGCCTTCACTTGAATATAAAATAATCACTGCCCTCTCTGAATATCGTCTCTCAAGTTTCTGAGAGCGCTGCATGGTTTGAAGCTCCTGCTTTTCCTCCATGGTAAGTTCTATTGGTTGTCCTTTTCGTGCCATGAGGCAAAGATAGCAAATATTAGTTAATGTACTAACTAATCGTTACACTAGTTTGTTCTGGTCATATCCTCAGGAACCACAATGATATAATCGGCCAGATGCTGATTATCAACATTCAAGGTATCAATATTGCTTTGAACCACGGTGGTAATGGTAACGATTTTCAACCCGGGTTTGTATTGATTCAGGTGCCAGATGATACTTTCTTTGTTATCAGAATGATAGCTTCCGTTGTAATGGATAAACAATTTGTCCTTGGGGGTATTCAGCGAAATCTGATAGGCCATGGTGGCATCCTTAAGCGCCTGCGATTTTGGAAGATTGGGATTATTATGGCCCATGTCTTTCATTTCTTTCATAATGCTGGCATAACAAGCCACCGTAGAATCGTAGGCAATTGGAAGCGGAGCCATGTACGATTTGGCTTCGGCCGACAGATATTCAAGGGTATCAAGTCCTTGTTTGTAAACCAACGACGCATATCGGCGTGGGACATTGGTAGCCACAAAATAAATACTGCTGTCTTTGGCAAATTTTACCAATGGTTTGTAATCGGTTTTGTAGTTGGGCCAAAGGCGTGCTTCTTTTTCAAAGCTGCTCTCCGAAATCTGATCATTTAAGTACTCATTTAACAACAGTTGGTTATCGGCTTCAAACATCTCGGCTCCTATCATGATATTTCCATTTTTACGCTCATACAGGTCTTTGGTAATTTCAAGCTCAAGCCAGTGCGAAATGGGGTTGTCGTGCTGTTCGCCAAAAAACACCACATCTGCATCCTGTAACAATTCCAGCATTATTGCATAATTCACCTGATTACCGTCGGTATCAACGAGGCGGTATGCAGGTTTGTCGGGAGTAAAAGAAGCAAGTGAAATTAAAGTCAGTGTTAAAATGAATAGTTTTTTCATGAGTCTTTAGTTATATCAATTTTACAAATAATTTATCGGTCGTTCACCGGGTTCGTAACCAGGAGTATTTTACAGGTGATTTACCTTCTTCAGTTTTTCTTCATGGAAAAGCATTGGCAACAACTGATCGATACCAACTACAGCTTGTGTAATCCCTTCATCTCCTCTCATAACCACCCTGATTACCTCTTTCTGTCCTTTTTCCACTTCGGCCATTACCTGTCGGCAGGCACCACAAGGGGTTACGGGATAAGTAGTTGTAAATCGGTCGCTTCTGGCGGTTATCGCAACGGCAAGCACCGGGACACCCGGAAAAGTGGATTGTGCATGAAACAGAGCAACCCGTTCGGCACACATGCCCGAAGGATAGGCTGCATTTTCCTGGTTGCTGCCAAGCACGGTTTCACCATTGGCCAACTTTACAGCCGCTCCCACATGAAATTCAGAATATGGTGCATACGAACCCTTTAGAGCCTCCTCTGCCTTGGCCAACAAAGCAGAATCCGCATTAGAAAGGGCTTCATCAGCACCGTATTCTTCTATATTGATGGTTATTGATTTTACATTCATCTTTTTCAGATTTAATGCTAAAGTACAATTTATTCCTGATTACCAATCTGCCAAATGTTGGGTTCCCGCTTACGGCCAAACAGCAATAACGAGAAAAAGAAGGCAAACAAGGTGGCTCCGGCCTGGGTTTCGATGGTATCATCAGAGAACATCGAAATCACAATCATTAAGAAAAAAGCGTTGAAAAAATAGTCGTGGAAAGCACCGGTTTTTATTCCGGGATAAACCAATGCAAATATAAACCACACAAGGCCCAACCAACCAAATGCCACAGCTATCCCCAGAAACTGATTATGAGCATGATACCGATATTGTATCTCTAAAGGCGTGTTCATTTCTTCATACTGACGGTTGAATGCATCCTCCAGGTCACCTGTTCCCACTCCATAGATCAGGTTATTCTTAATAATCCCAATGGAGGCCCTTATGTACTCAATTCGCTGCATGGTACTGCTACCACTTGGATTTCCGGTTTTTTGATATACCTCATACCCTTTCAGTATTTTTAAAATACGCACCCGCAAACCGGGCGATTTAATATAATGTATGTTGGCGGTACCCTGTTCGATGGTTTTGACATCCCATTCGGTTAACGCATTTACCCCATCGACATCCTTCCGAAGGTCCTTCGAGGTGAGGTACCTGATTAATGTGGCCTCAACGGGATAACCTTCCCTGGTGAGTCCATCAAACTGAAGTTTACTCCTTCTGTTCCAGGCATCTGCCAGTTCAGAGGGACAAACATACAAGCCCACATAACGTCCATCTTCCACCTGGGAGGTATCATGAAGGTATGGATTGCCAAGAGAGGTAAATTTTTCCAGCTTGGCGTAATCGATTGTTGGTGGTGTAGTGGCCTGAACAACCGTTCTCCAAACCTCAAAAACAAATAACAAAGGAATTGCAATGGTAATCCCAATGATCGCCACACGTACAAGACGAAACCTGGTTTTTAGCAATAGCCAGATTAAATATCCAACGCTGCCAGCCACCAATATGACGATGCTAGTGATGGCTTCAAGCAGAAACAAAAATGAAATAAACCAGACAATTAACACAATAAAAAGAACCCGATGCCAAAATCGGAATTGGCGGTCGTGGAAGGTAAAATAAACAAGGATAAATACACCAAAACTTACACTTAATCCAAATCGGATGGGTGAAATGAAGGGTGAAATCTCTCTAATATCCACATACTTACCAGTAATCAGCAAACCGGCACTCACCAAAGTGCCCACTAAAACTGAAGCCAGAAAAAACAACAGCAACATCTTAAACATGCGGAAAGGCAGAGGTTTCATGGTAGATAAAACTATTGGAAGCAAGAGCAAGGGTAATTTTACCCGCAAGTCCTTTAAGGCATAATCGAAATTTTGGGTATGCAACAATCCAATGAGGTGGATGAGGTAGATTGAAACCAGCACCACGGCCGCACGGTTGTGGAAAAACAAGGTGATCTTCTCCACAAAATTATCGCCCGCAAGCTTAAAGACATAATGAATGAAATGGTAAAACCCTTTAAAGGGACCACAAAACCTGAAGAATCTTAACGAAATTCTAAATGAAAATCCAGCCCATATCCACAATCCCAAGAGCGCAAACTCACTCACACTCATCGCGTATTTCGACAATGGGATGCTCACGGCGAGCATCACCAGTGCGACAAAATAGGCAAGTGAGTGGATGTTTGTCCCGGAATTCATCTTCTCTGGATTATACTATTTAGAAGCATCGGTTTTTTTGGCCACATAGGTACCATTCAGAATAGAATCGTACACTGCCTTATTATCTAGTATATCAACAGCATCCTTTATTGCCGGATCATTTTCAAGTGCCGCTTCAATCTTCCCTTTTTGATAATAATACCGGGTAATAATTTCTACCCTGATCATTTCTTCGATTTCCGACCTGTGTTTATCGATGTCTTTTTTCTTTTCTTCCCTGATTAACTCTTTGAGTGAGGTAAGCTGATCATTTATGGCTGGCAGATAAGATTCCCTGGTTGCACTTGATTCCATCTGTGCCAACAGGGCTTCCGTTTCGGTATGATAATCGAATGCCTGGGAGGTAACAAATGCTTTAAATTCACCAAACAGACTATCCGAAACCTGAAACTCATCAACAGGTGGAATGCTGTCGTGCTCCAGAACATAATTGTTAACAAACCTGAAGATATAGTTCTGAGCATATAAATCGCCACTGATTTGACTAAACGACCTGCTTTCAACTTTCACATCCGGCATTATTCCTCCCCCATCGTACACGGTTCGTCCGGCACGGGTTTTAAAGGCAGATATTAAAGAGTCGGGGACCTTTTTCGCCGCATAATCGTGGTCTTCGCGGAAATAATCGATGGCCTGAATACAGCGCCCGCTTGGGATATAGTATTTGGCTACCGTGATTTTTACTTTTGAATTATAGGGCAAATTCACAATATTTTGCACCAGACCTTTGCCGTATGTACGCTCGCCCATAATGACGCCCCGATCGAGATCCTGAATGGAGCCAGCCACAATTTCAGAAGCCGAAGCACTGTTATCGTCAACCAAAATAACCAGTGGGATGTTGCCGTCAATCTCTTTGTTTCGGGTAACATGCGTCTGAACACTGGCCCTGGTTTTTCCTTTGGTGGTGACTACCAGTTCATTTTTAGGTTCAAATATATTGACAATATCCACCGCTTCATTCAGCAGACCACCTCCATTTCCGCGTAAATCCAAAATAATCCCTTTCAGTGTGCCTTCAGAAGCCAACTTTGAAAAGGCATTTTTAACATCCAGGGCTGAGTTGGGATTAAACTGCGAAAGGCTGATGTAGCCAATACCATCACTCACATAACCACTGTAGGGGATGTTTGGGATTTTGATTTTCTCACGTACAATTGAAACTTGTTGGGTAAGTGAATCACCATATCTTTTAACAACCAAATCGCAGGTCGAACCTGGTACGCCCTTCAATTTCTCGCTTACCTGGTTGGTATTTTTTCCTTTGGCCGATTCGCCATTGATGCTGATGATTTCGTCACCAGCTTTCAACCCTGCCTTCTGAGCTGGAAAATCCTCGTAAGGCTCTGAAATGATCACGTAATCGCCTTGTTGCTGAATCAGGGCTCCGATTCCACCATATTCACCTTTTGTCATCAGCTCAAAATCCTCGAGTTTCGACTCGGGAACATACACGGTAAACGGATCGAGTTTTTCGAGCATGGCATTGATAGCCGTAGTATTTAAATCGCCGGGGTTGATGTTGTCGGCATAGTTAATATTGAGCTGCCGCAGCAGATCGGCGTAAATTTCCAGATTTTTAGCGATCTCGAAATTATTTTTTTCCTGTGCACTGACGGTAAATGTAGTCAGAAACAAGAACATTAAAAACACATATTGCAATTGGCGCGTTGGTTTCATATTTAAAAAATTTTAAGGTACGGGGTCGTAACCGCTTCCTCCCCAGGGATTACACGATGATATTCGTTTTATGGAGAGCCACCCGCCTTTAAATGGTCCGTGTTTTTGTAGCGCTTCGATGCTATAACTAGAGCAAGTCGGGGTATAACGGCACGATCGGCCAAGAAATGGAGATAAAGTATATTGGTAGACCCGAATCATCAATATTAAAAAACCAGCCAATATTTTCTTCATTCCTTCACTTTAATCTTTGCAAAACTAGGATTAATTTCTTTTCTATTTCTGCCTGCGTCAGAATAGTTTTACCTACGTAAACGAATCCAACAAGCAGTTGTTGTGCCGCTTGGCCACGTTTTTCCCACAACCGATGTTTATTGGTACGATAGGCCTCACGAATCAGACGTTTAACACGGTTCCGATCGACAGCCTGTTTAAAAACCCTTTTCGGTACCACTACCAATATCTGAACAGGTGGAAAAACATGGTTCGGATTTTCCATATACACCACCTTGAACGGATATACAAACATCGATTCACCCCGCTCAAACAAGTTGTCAATCAACACAACACTATTTAATCGTTCTGCTTTTTTAAATGTATATCTGGTCGCTTCCATTCAAAGGTATATGTTGAACTCAAAAATCAAAAGCCGGATGCTGGAAGTAATTTTCAATTTCATGCAAAAATACGGTTTCATTCCGATTAAGCAACCACCCCTTCTGTTATAGGTATTTCTATCTGATTAAGAGATTATTATCCTGGTTTTTATTCCTAACAACAGCCTCTTCCCGGCAGTCCTTTTCAACAGAATGAATCTCCGGTCAAAAAAAAAACGTGAGAGGGGCAGGTATTTGAGTTGCTTTTCCTAATTTCGGGGCTTCTAAAAAACACACCATGATCAAAAAACCCCGGTTATCCTTTTGGCAAATCTGGAACATGAGTTTCGGCTTTCTGGGAATACAGTTTGGCTTTGCATTACAAAATGCGAATGCATCCCGAATTCTGCAAACATTTGGCGCTGATGTAGAACACCTCAACTGGTTTTGGCTTGTTGCACCCCTCACCGGGATGATCGTTCAACCCATTATCGGGTATTTCAGCGACAAAACCTGGAATAAATTTGGAAGAAGAAGACCCTATTTTCTGGCAGGAGCCTTTTTAACCAGCATGGCTTTAATTTTGATGCCCAATGCTCCGCACCTGGCTTCCTGGATAGCACCCATGTTTGTGGGGGGAGGTTTATTGATGATTATGGATGCATCCATCAACATTTCCATGGAACCGTTCAGGGCACTGGTAGCCGACAAACTACCCGACGAACAGCATGCCTTGGGTTTTTCGATGCAAACGCTCCTCATTGGAATTGGTGCCGTGGTGGGATCGTGGCTTCCTTACATGCTGGGCAACTGGCTGGGTGTTCCAACCGAGGCAGCCCATGCCGGATTGGTTCCTCCAAACGTTGTGTGGTCGTTTTATATTGGAGCTGCCGTACTGATCTCTTCCATTATCTGGACGGTGATTACCACCACAGAATATCCTCCTGATTATTATGAGGACGACACATTGGTTGAAGAAAAAACAAAAGTAAAGTTTACCATTCCAAAAACAATGTGGCAACTTTTGTTGGTCCAGTTTTTTTCGTGGTTTGCGCTCTTTAGTATGTGGGTATACACCACGCCTGCCGTAGCCAGACATTTCTACGGCGCCATCGACCCTGCATCAGAGGCTTATCAGGAAGCAGGAAACTGGGTGGGCATTCTATTCGGGGTTTATAATGGAGTGTCTGCCATCATAGCACTTTCGTTACCCAAAATGGCCAAAAAACTCGGGAGAAGAACCACACATGCGTTGGCTCTTACGTTGGGAGGAATTTCGTTTATCTCCTTCTTGTTTTTTACCGATCCGGTATATTTAATTATACCCATGATAGGAATCGGCATTGCCTGGGGAAGTATCCTGTCGATGCCTTACGCCATGCTTGCCAACTCAATCCCCCCCAAACAAATGGGTGTTTTTATGGGCCTGTTTAACATGTCCATCACCATCCCTCAGATTATAAATGGTGTTTTTGGCGGGTTTATTTTAACCTTCGCCTTTCAGGGTGATCCAATCTATTCCATTGTCATGGCAGGGGTTTTGATGATTTTAGGAGCCGTCAGCACCTTCTTCGTTCAGGATAAACTGGATGAAAAGATGATGAAATAAAAGGCTTAAGGTCGACCCGGATTCAGGTTCTTGTTTATTTCAGATCGAATCAGGGCCTGTTTATTTTTCTTTCGGTCAACCTGCACACGTTTGAAATATGCAATATCACTATCCAAATTGACTATCTGAATTTTTAGACTTAATTTCACGCAGTAAAAATCGCCGCAGTTACCATCAATAATGCGATCTTTGCACACTATTTTATTGGATTTGATAACGACCGAATCCCTTTTGGTGAAATTATTTTTAAATACTTCTATTTACTGAACAATGGCAAAAAACTCCTTTGAAGCAGTTATTTTCGATCTCGATGGTGTGATCACAAAAACAGCCATCACCCACAGCCAGGCCTGGAAAAAAATGTTCGACCAATACCTCACCGGTCGTCAACAAGTGTATGGAGAACCCTTTGTTGAGTTTACCAAAGAAGATTATCTAACCTTTGTGGATGGGAAACCCCGTTACGAGGGAGTGCAGTCGTTCCTGAAATCAAGAAACATCAACCTTCCTTTTGGAACTCCTGAAGACAGTTTGTCCATGGAAACTGTCTGTGGATTGGGAAACAGAAAAAACGAAACCTTCAACGAAGTACTTGCTAACGAGGGCGTTGAAGTTTATCCTTCCACGGTGGCACTGCTCGAACAATTGAAGAAAGACAATATCCGAATTGGGGTGGCTTCATCCAGCAAAAACTGTGAAGCTGTGCTTACCGCGGCCGGATTAAATCATTTTGTGGAAACCCGCGTTGATGGCGTAGTTTCAGCCGAAATGGGACTAAAAGGCAAACCCCGGCCCGATATTTTTCTTACAGCCGCTAAAAACCTGGGTGTCGATCCCGACAAAGCCATTGTGGTAGAAGATGCTGTTTCGGGCGTTCAGGCCGGAAAAAACGGAAACTTTGGTCTGGTGATTGGTCTGGCACGCGAAGAAAACCATGAAGCGCTCCGGTCCAACGGAGCTGATTTGGTGGTGAACGACCTGGAAGAAATCACCCTCGAAGACATCAACGATTGGTTTGACGAAGGAAAAAAAAAAGATAGCTGGATATTAAACTACTCTGATTACGACCGTTCGAACGAAAAATCGCGTGAAGCACTGCTGACCATCGGAAACGGATATTTTGGTACCAGAGGTGCCATGGAAGAAACCAGCGCCGACGATTCCAACTATCCCGGAACTTACATTGCCAGCCTATATAACCGGCTCTCCACTCCCATTGCCGACCGCTTGGTTGAAAACGAGGATTTCGTAAACGCACCCAACTGGTTGCCCATCCGGTTTAAAATTGATGACGAAACCTGGTTCGATCCCAATCAAACCAATATTCAAAAAATCAGCCGTACCCTTGATTTTAAAAACGGACTGCTCAGCAGAACGCTGGTTGTAAAGGATGTTGAAAACCGAAAGACAGTCATCAAAAGTGAGCGGTTTGCTTCGATGGAATCACCGCACCAGGCCTGCATCCGCTACAGCGTTAAGCCACTCAATTATAGCGCGGTAATCAGTTTTTCGTCGGCACTCGACGGCACCCATAAAAACGAAGGCGTAAACAGATATAAAGCCCTCAATCAGCAGCACCTGCAACCAGTAAAAGAGGGTGGCGAAAGCAACCTCTCGTGGCTGCTGGTGGAGACTACCCAGTCGGGAATTGAAATTGCCGAAGCCGCCAAACTGACCATGATCCTGAACGACATTCCCGAAACCATCGACTTTGGCGTTACCTCAGACGAAGGTATCGTATATACCTATGCCAGCCATTTTGTATCCGAAGGTGAAACCCTCGGAGTTGAAAAAATGGTGGCCATCCATGCATCGCACCTGGGCAGCAAAAATCCTTTGGAGATGGCCATTTCGGAAGTAAAGACCATGCTGTTGTTTGATGACTTATTGCAAAAAAGTGCCGACGCCTGGCAAGAAATCTGGGACAAAATCGACATCAAACTCACCGGAAACAGGTTGGATCAGAAACTGTTGCGCATGCACACCTACCACCTGATGGTTTCGGTTTCACCCCACAATCAACACATTGATGCCAGTATGACCGCCCGGGGACTTCATGGCGAAGCTTACCGGGGCCATATCTTCTGGGATGAACTATTTATTTTACCGTTTTACGACATCCACTTTCCGGAAACGGCCAAATCGATGTTGATGTACCGCTACCGCCGTCTGGATAAAGCCCGTGAATACGCCAAAGAGTACGGCTACAAAGGCGCTATGTTTCCATGGCAAAGTGGCAGCGATGGCCGCGAAGAAACGCAGGTAGTGCATTTAAACCCGCTTACCGGACATTGGGGCGACGACTACAGTTCGTTGCAAAGGCATGTTTCGCTGGCCATTGCATACAATATCTGGCAATACCTCCACATTACCGACGACTGGGATTTTATAGAAGACTATGGCGCAGAAATGTTTCTTGAAATATGTAGGTTTTGGGAAAGCAAATGTGTTTGGAATGAAAAAACTCAGCGTTATTCTATCGATAAAGTGATGGGGCCTGATGAATTTCATGAAAGCTACCCCGAAGCTGAAGAAGGAGGTCTTCGCGACAATGCCTACACCAACATCATGGTTTCATGGATGTTTGATAAAGCAGATCAACTCATCAAAAAACTGGGATTGACCTCCAAAGGCAAACTTTTCCTCAAAACCGGGATCCTGCCCAAAGAAATCAATAAGTGGAATGAGATTAAAAATAAACTCAATCTGGTAATCAACAACGAAGGCATCATTGCTCAATATGATGGTTATTTTGAACTGAAAGAACTCGATTGGGATGATTACAAATCTAGGTTTGGCAACATCTACCGCATGGACCGCCTGCTGAAAGCTGAAGGAAAATCGGCCGACGACTACAAAGTGGCCAAACAGGCCGATACCCTGATGACTTTTTATAACCTCGATCAGGATCAGGTAACACAAATATTGAATGGAATGGGATATTCCCTGCCAATGGACTACCTGGAAAGAAACCTACAGTATTACCTCGACCGGACTTCACATGGTTCCACCTTAAGCCGGGTAGTCCATGCCCAATTGGCCAGTACCATTGGAAATTACCAATTGAGTAATGAACTTTACCACGATGCGCTTACTTCGGATTATGCCGACATTCAGGGAGGCACTACCGCCGAAGGCATCCATGCAGGGGTGATGGCCGGAACACTGATGATTGCCATCAACACCTTTGCCGGCATCGACCTGCGTGGCGATCTGCTGAAAGTAACCCCACATTTGCCAGACTCCTGGAAAAATCTGGTCTTTCGCCTGAATTTTAAAGGAGTGGAATATCAATTTGAGATTTCGGACGAAACAGTTTTGGTATCTACCGACAAGGCGGCTAAACTCATCATTCACAACACTGAGTTTGAAACCATGGTTGGAACCACGCTCATTTGTATTCATTAATCAGGATTATTTAACATGCAAAATCAAATTATAACCATCACCGATAAACATAAGGCTGCCGCAAACCTGATTGTAGAAAGGGTATTGGCCGAAAGAACACCTAAGTTTATTATTACCGTTACGGGTGAGGTTGGCACCGGAAAATCCACAGTTTCGTATCTGGTGGCTAAATACCTCAAAAAGAAAGGTATCCGTTGCAAGATTATGGAATTGGATAATTATTATCAAATTCCACCTCTTGAAAGAAAGGCCTGGAGATTAAAAAACGGCCTGGGGAAAGTGGGCCCCGACGAATATAACTGGACTAAAATCTATGAAAACATCCGGGATTTTAAGGAAGACCGGGTGGCCACTATGCCTCTGGTCGATCTGCTGACCGATTATGTTGATACCCTAACGACCAACTTTGCAGGAGTTGATATGCTCATCATAAAGGGATTATATTCAATAAAATGCAAAGAATCGAAGATCCGGGTTTTTATTGAATTGTCGTATCAGGAAGCACTGGAACTAAACGTTTATGAGTCGAGCGAGCCCATGGACGAATTTCGGTTTCAGGTCATGCAAAAAGAACAGGAAGTGGTGCAGGACCTGAAAAAAGAAGCCAATTTCTTTATCGACTTCGACAATTCAAACGAAATATTTCACCTTTAAAAAATTGCTTGCCATGCTGGAAGATGTATTACTAATTGCCGACAAACACAAACAAGCAGCGGCCGTTATTGTTCAGGAGATACTAAAACGCCGTGTTCCTAAAATGATTGTGGCCATTTCGGGTGAGTCGGGTTCCGGAAAATCGGAGCTTACCCATGTGATTGCCAAGTCGCTCAGGAAAGAAGGAATCTTTGCCAAACCTATCCACATCGATAATTTTTACAATACACATCCGCTCGAAAGAACCGAATGGCGTACAAAACACGGAGTTGAAAACGTGGTGGGCATCAATGAATACCGCTGGGATAAAGTTTATCAGGTACTCGACGATTTTAAAAACAGCCGTTCGTCAACCATGCCATGCGTGGATTTGGTCACCGAACAAGTGGACGAACTCACCACTGATTTCAACAGTGTTGATATGCTCATTATCGATGGAATTTATGCCATCAACACCGAAGGCGTTAACCTGCGGATTTTTATTGAACTCACCTACCACGAAACCAAAAAGGCCCAGACCGACAGAGGTAAAGAACCCGACAACCCATTCAGGTGGAGCGTGCTGGAACAGGAACATCAGGCGGTTTTAAGCATCAGGAACAAGGCCGACATTTTTATTGACAAGGAATATCAGGTCAGGCTGGTGAAGTAGGTGCCGGTACCAAATGAACAAAATTTGTCGTACTACCCTTTTCAAAACAGTCAATTCTACCGACTTGGATTATTTACTCTGACAAATTGACCGCAATATCAGGGTGGCAAACTATTTGCTTATTGCAGCCAACTAGTACATTTGTTGCTACAGCCATAAAAATCTAAAGCATGGATAAAGAAAAAAATAAAGAAGTTGATGATGTAACTTTTGAAGATCAGCGCGATATGAATTCGAATAACAATGAATCGACACAAACCAATCCTCAAAACGGTACAGAACACGTGAAGGAAAGCAAAAAGAGTAAAAAGAACAAAGTAGAAAATCACATAGAAGAATTGGAGCAGAAATGTGAAGAATCGAATGATAAATATCTGCGGCTTTATTCTGAATTTGACAATTACCGCAAAAGAACTCAAAAAGAACGTCTCGAATTGCTCAAAACGGCTTCCCAGGAAATTGTTGTAGATCTTCTCCCGGTTTTGGACGACTTTGAAAGGGCGATCACTGCATTAACGATCAGTCATGCCAACGAAGAATCTACCAAAGGTGTTGAATTAATTTTTGGAAAGTTGTTTTCCATACTTTCACAAAAAGGACTCGAATCGATGGATGCTTTAGGTAAAGAATTCGACACTGATTTTCATGAAGCCATCACCAATATTCCTGCACCAAATAAAGACCAGATTGGTAAAGTGGTTGATGTGGTTCAAAAAGGATACCTGCTCAACGGAAAAATAATCCGCTTCGCCAAAGTAGTAGTAGGAAGCTAAAAAATAAATAAAAAGAGACAAGGTATAAACCATGAGTAAACGCGATTATTACGATATACTGGGAGTTAGCAAGGGTGCGGCAGCAGACGAGATCAAAAAGGCATACCGCAAAATGGCCCTTAAATATCACCCTGATAAAAATCCGGGAAACGCCGAAGCAGAAGAATCCTTCAAAGAAGCTGCTGAAGCCTATGAGGTATTGAGCAACCCGGATAAAAAAGCACGCTACGACCAATATGGTCATGCCGGGCTTGGCAATGGTGGCGGTTATGGAGGTGGTGGTGCCCACATGTCGATGGACGACATTTTCAGTCATTTCGGCGATATTTTTGGTGGCGCCTTTGGCGGTGGCGGTGGCTTTAGCAGTTTTGGAGGACAAAGCCGTGGCAAACGTGTAAACCGAGGATCGAATCTGAGGGTAAAAGTTAAGCTGACGCTGGAAGAAATTGCTCATGGAGTTGAGAAGAAAATCAAGCTCAACAAATATGTTGAATGTAAGGAGTGCCATGGCTCGGGATCCGAAAAAGGCAGTTCACCGTCCACTTGTCCTACCTGTCATGGTCGTGGTCAGGTTTCGCAGATTACCAACACTTTTCTGGGCCAGATGCAAACCAGCTCTACCTGTCCACAATGTGGCGGTAGTGGCGAAATTATTACCAACAAATGCAACACCTGTCATGGCAATGGTGTAGATAAAGGCGAGGAAGTAGTCACCATTAAGATACCGGCAGGCGTAGCCGAAGGCATGCAGCTTTCCATCAGCGGAAGAGGCAATGCCGGTGCCCGCGGTGGGGTACCCGGCGATTTAATCATCCTGATTGAAGAAAAAGAACATCCTGATTTGGTGCGCGATGGCAACAACTTGTTGTACGATCTGTTCATCAATTTCGCCGATGCCGCTTTGGGTAGCTCTGTTGAAATACCCACCATCGAAGCAAAAGCCCGCATTACCATCAGCCCCGGAACTCAGGGCGGAAAAGTACTCCGTCTAAAAGGAAAAGGATTGCCCGATGTAAATGGCTATGGCAAAGGGGATTTACTCGTCAACATCAATATCTGGACACCCAGGGTATTGAACGACCAGGAAAAAACCATGCTCGAAGAACTTCAAAAGTCACCCAATTTTCAACCAAATCCTACGGCCAAAGACAAAAGCTACTTCGACCGGATGAGGGAATTTTTCTCCTAAGCTTATGATAATGCTTCAAGCCAACCACATCTCGAAAAGCTTTGACAATCACAAAGCCCTTGATGATGTTAGCATTCAGGTACCCGAACAATCCATTTTCGGATTGTTGGGTCCAAATGGTGCAGGCAAAACCACCCTGATCCGCATCATTAACATGATTGCTGTAAAGGACAAGGGAGAAATCCTGCTTAACGGCAAACCCATGCAGCCCTCTGATGCCACCCTCATCGGCTACCTGCCTGAAGAAAGAGGATTGTACAAAAAAATGAAGGTGGGCGAACAGGCAGTATACCTGGCACGTTTAAAAGGAATGTCGAAACACGATGCCACCATGAAATTGAAAACATGGTTTCAAAAATTTGAGATCGACTCCTGGTGGAATAAAAAAGTTGAAGAACTCTCGAAGGGGATGCAGCAGAAAGTGCAGTTTATCGTCACCGTGTTGCATCAACCCAAGTTGCTTATTTTTGATGAACCTTTCAGCGGCTTCGACCCGATCAATGTAAACCTCCTGAAATCGGAAATAATCAACCTGAAAAAGGAAGGCTCTACCATTATTTTCTCTACCCACAACATGGCTTCGGTAGAAGAAATCTGCGATCAGATCACTTTAATTCATCAAAGCAAGAATATTCTTTCAGGCGAAATTCATGATATCAAACAAAAATACAAATCGAATACGTTTGAAGTGGAGTATAAGTCGTCCAAAGAGTTGCTACTACCCGAAGATCTTTTTAACATCGTTTCCACACAAAAGACTAATCATCACTTGATTACGCAGGTAAAGATTTCAAAAGACGCCAGCTCGAACCTGTTGTTACAACACCTGATCAAGCAAGCGGAAATCATCAAATTTCAGGAATTGCTTCCATCACTCAACGACATTTTCATTCAAGAAGTCAGCCCTAAATAACCACTTGTTATGAATAAGATTCTACTCATCATACAGCGCGAATACCTGACCAGAGTAAAGAAGAAATCTTTCATCGTCATGACCATCGTGGGTCCGGTCCTGATGGCAGCCATGATTATTCTTCCGGTTTTTTTAGCTAACTGGAGCGAGGCCACAGAAAAGCGCATTGCCGTTCTGGATGAAACAGGCTGGTTTTTTGAGAAGTTTAAAGATGAAGACAACATCAAATTCTATTATGTATTTGGCGAACTCGAAGACGAAAAAAGCGAGGCTTTAACCAAAAAAGGCGATCACTTGCTGTATATTCCGCTTCCTGAACTCAATGTGCCTGAAAATGCAGAATTGTTTTCGACCAATCAGCCCGGATTAAATGTAACCAGTTACATTAAATCGACCATGAAACAAATCGTGGAAAATCAAAAACTGCTGGCCTCAGGCATCGATCCTGCCATTATTAAATCCACCAAAGTGGACATTAACCTGGTAAATATCAAGGTAGAAGCCGACGGGATTGAGAAAAAAAGCAACACCGAAGTTGAAGTCGGATTGTCCATATTTGCCGGTATCATGATTTATTTCTTCATTTTTATGTTTGGGGCTCAGGTGCTTAAAGGGGTCATCGAAGAAAAATCAAACCGCATTGTTGAAGTCATTATTTCATCTGTAAAACCTTTTCAGCTGATGATGGGCAAAATAGTAGGCATTGCACTGGTGGGACTCACTCAGTTCATGCTCTGGATATTGCTCACGCTGATCATAGTTGGTGTCGCGCAGGTGATGTTCATCAGTGGCAGCTCATCGGCACTCGAAATGATTGGAAGCCAGCAGGAAGCCCTGGGACAGATGACCAGCGGCGGAAGCCAGATGAACCCGATGGTGATGGTTTCCGAAACTCTTGGCAGCATCAATTTTACGGTGATGGTATTGAGTTTCATCTTTTATTTTCTGGCAGGTTACCTGATGTATGCCTCACTTTTTGCAGCCATCGGTGGTGCCGTCGACAACGATGCCGACACACAGCAATTTATGCTCCCGGTATCCATTCCCTTGATTTTTGCGGTGGCCATGTCGGGTGTAATTGTAAACCAGCCTGATAGCAGCCTGGCGTTCTGGATGTCTATCATCCCGTTTACCTCTCCCATTACCATGATGATGCGCATCCCATTTGGCGTACCTGAGTGGCAAATATTGCTGTCGATGGGTTTGCTGGTGGCAGGATTTATCATTAGCACCTGGATAGCAGGAAAAATATACAAAACAGGAATCCTGATGTATGGAAAAAAAATTACTTATGGAGTCGTCTGGAAATGGCTGACTGCCCGATAAGATAAAAAGATGACACGCTTTTAACTGGTTGATTGTCCCGCTGCGACCCGATAAATGATTTGACACTGAAAGCGACTCCTTATTAAATGTAACCAAAATTGTTAATTCTCAAATATTATACTATTTTTGCACCCTTAAAAAAAATGCAGTTAAATCATTAATAATTAATCTCAAATGCAGAACAGAGGAGCTATCAAATTTTTTGCCATTGCGTTTGCCCTGGTGTGTTTGTATCAGTTGAGCTTTACTTTCGTCACCATGCGTGTCGAAAAAAAGGCCAAAGAATATGCACAAAGTGAGGTAACAACGCAAAAAGCAAAAGAGCTTGCCGCAGGAAATGAAAATATGGAATCATACATCCGCGATTCCATTACGAGTGTCAGAGAAAAATATTACCTCGACAGCGTTGCCAACCTGGTTGTTTATAACATCCTGATTGATGAATACACCTATAAGCAAGCAAAGGAAAGAGAGATCAACCTGGGTCTCGACCTTAAAGGGGGTATGAATGTGGTACTTGAAGTATCAGTGAGTGATATTGTTAAGGCTCTCTCTGGCAACAGCAAAGATCCTGTTTTCGTGCAAGCTATGAAAACGGCTCATGAAAATCAAAAAAACAGCAATAAAGGTTTTGTCACCCTGTTTGGTGAAGCGTTTAATCAAACCGATCCAAACGCCCGTTTGGCTTCGATATTTTTATACGAATTTAAGGACAAAGGCATTACCACCAACTCAACGAATGATGAAGTCCTAAAAGTAATCCAAAATGAAGCCAACGATGCCATCGACCGCTCCTATCAGATTCTCCGTACTCGTATCGACCGTTTTGGTGTGGCCCAGCCCAACATACAACGTTTGGCCGCTACTGGTAGAATCCTGATCGAATTGCCCGGCATCAAAGATGCCGAACGAGTTCGTAAACTGCTTCAGGGTACTGCTAAGCTTGAGTTCTGGGAAACTTATAACTTCTCCGACATCTACACCTTTTTTGACGAAGCCAATGCACAGTTAAAAACTGAAGAAGTACTCACTGATGAAGAAATCCTGAATGCCGATTCAACTAATAAGGAAGAAATCACAGATGAAATTGCAGCCAATGGCGACGACAAAGTACTGGAAGGCGAATTAAAAACCGCCGACAGTGCCACCGCTGCCGACAACAAATTGCTCGAACAAATTGAATCGGATACCACGAATGCAGGTGAGAATAGTCTTGCCGAAAGGGCAAAAAATTATCCATTGTATGCTTACCTGCAACCATCCTACTTTCAGGATGAATCAGGTAGAATGACTCCCGGAGCCACCGCCCGTGTTGGTGTGGCCGCCATAAAGGATACTGCACATATCAACTATATGTTGAAAAAAGTGTACGATATTTTCCCTCGCGACCTGAGATTTGCATGGTCGGTAAAACCAGATCCACGGAATCCTGATGTCCTTGAGCTTATTGCTTTAAAAGCTAGCTACCGCGACGGTTCTGCAGCCCTTGGCGGTGATGTAATTGAAGACGCCCGTCAGGATTACGATCAAAATGGAGGAATCGCTGTCGACATGCAGATGAACGGACAAGGTGCAAAGGTTTGGAAAAAACTTACCGGAGAAAGCATTGGAAAACAAATCGCCATCGTACTCGACAACTATGTATATTCTTATCCCGTTGTTAACGGCGAGATTCCAAACGGCCGCTCATCCATTTCGGGTGGCAGCATGGACTTAAACGAAGCACAGGATTTGGCCAACATTCTTAAAGCCGGTAAACTGCCTGCTCCTGCCCACATTGTGGAAGAAGAAGTTGTAGGTCCGTCGTTGGGTCGCGAAGCTGTTTCTGCAGGTATGAACTCTTTCATCCTGGCTTTCATCCTGGTTTTGGTGTATATGATTGTGTACTATAACCGCGCCGGTGTTGTTGCCAGCACCGCCTTGGTAACCAACATCTTTTTCCTGTTTGGTATTCTGGCTTCGTTGGGAGCGGTTCTAACCCTTCCCGGTATGGCCGGTATCGTTCTTACCTTAGGTATGGCGGTGGATGCCAACGTTATTATTTATGAACGTATAAAAGAAGAAATCCGGGCAGGCAAGGGCATGCGACTTGCCATTACGGACGGTTATGCAAATGCATACTCGGCCATTATCGACGGTAACGTAACTACCCTGCTTACCGGTATTGTGTTGTATGTATTTGGTACCGGTCCTGTTCAGGGATTTGCCACTACTTTGATTATTGGTATCCTTTCGTCACTGTTTACCGCTATCTTTATCTCCCGCCTGATTTTCTTATGGATGGAGCGCACCAACAAAGTGGTGAACTTTTCAACCAAATTTACTGCCAACGTATTGGCAAATACCAGTTATAAATTTATTCAAGGTCGCAAAAAAGCCTATATATTCTCAGCTATACTCATCATCGCCAGTATTGCCTCGCTTGCCATCAAAGGACTCAACTATGGTGTTGACTTTACCGGAGGAAGAACTTATGTAGTTCGTTTCGACAAGGATATTGATGCTGAAGCAGCCCGTAAGAGTCTTACCGTTCTGTTTGATAACAATTCACCCGAAATCAAGACTTTTGGTGCCAATTCACAGATCAAGATTACCACCAAGTATATGATTGACGAAGAAGGTCCTTCAGTAGATGGTGTTATTCAGAAAAAATTGTATGAAGGTCTGAAAGGTCTCTATGCAAAAGAAATCAGTTATACTGACTTTTCTTCGGATACCGAAGGTGAAAATAAATTGCTGGGTATTTTAAGTTCACAGAAAATAGGCCCTACCATTGCTTACGATATCCGCAACAAAGCTTACATGGCCGTTTTCTTTGCGCTGATTATCATCTTTATCTATATCGCCATCAGGTTTAAAAAGTGGCAGTATGGAGTAGCTGGTGTGGCAGCATTGTTCCACGATACCATCATCACCATGGGTATGTTCTCCATTTTCTATGGTGTATTGCCCTTTAGCATGGAGGTAGACCAGTCGTTTATCGCGGCTATCCTTACCATTATCGGATACTCCATCAACGATACAGTAATTATTTTCGACCGTATCCGTGAAAATGTTAAATTATTTCCTAAACATTCCATCCTGCGCAATATGAATGAAGGATTGAACAGTACATTGGCACGTACCATGAACACATCCGGTACAACCATCGTGGTACTGTTGGTGATTTTTATTTTTGGTGGGGAAACTATCCGCGGATTTATTTTCGCTCTGTTGATTGGTATTATAGTAGGTACCTATTCGTCCATCTTTACAGCCAGTCCGATTGCATACGACCTGCTCGGCGGCGACAAAGAAGAAGAAGAGATGCGCCTGAAAGCTGAGAATGCCAGAAAAGGAAAGAAATAATCTTTTTATAAAAAAACTTCTAAAGTCCCGTTGCTGTCGCAGCGGGACTTTTTTTTGTAATTTTGCTGGCATCACTAATTCAAACTCAATTGACACTACTTTTTTTTGATCTTGGGTCGGGCGAAATATTTTTGGTTGTATTGGCCATTGTTTTGGTATTTGGTCCCGGTAAAATTCCTGAAATGGCCCGTGGTTTAGGAAAGTTTATAAACGAGGTAAAACGTGCTTCCGAAGATGTAAAAACAGAGATAAACCGGGAAGCCGACAGGATAGACCGTGAAAAACGGTTGGTAGCCTATCAAAATTCTTTGAAGAAAGAAGCAACGCAACCCCTATCAGAAAAAGTTGAAAATCCGGTGACGAATCAAGATGAAAACATCCAATAATAATTGCATCATTGCGTTTAAAGACTAACGATAAAAAACTATGGCACATTTGAATAAACTGTTTCCTGCACTTACGCTTCTTATGCTGTTGTTGGTTTTGCCTATATTTTTAAGCGCACAGCGCAATCCTGCCAAATCAGCAGACGAGGCCTTTTCGAAACAGCAGTATAGCGTAGCAATCGATAAGTATAAGAAAGCCTATACCAAGGTTAAAAAAAACAAGGAAGAAAAAAACCGCATTACAGCCCAAATGGCTGAATGCTACCGATTAACCGGAAATTACAAACGAGCCAAATCTGCTTATAAAAGGTTGATAAAAAACGAATACGACAAACAAAATCCTGAAATACTGTTGCGCTATGCCGATGCATTAAAAATGGACGGTGACTTTGACGAAGCCGTGGTACAATACAACGCATTTACCGAAAAAGTCCCTGACGACCCCAGAGGTAAACGTGGCGCCGAAACGGCACTTATGGTGCAGGAATGGATGGACAATCCATCCAAATACGAAGTTTCCAATATCAAAAATATCAATTCGCGTGAAGCAGACTTTACACCCGCCTACACCAGCGAGAATTACAACGAAATCACTTTAACTTCCACCCGGGAAGGCACCACAGGAAAAGAAACCGACAAATGGACAGGTCAAAGCTTTAGCGATTTGTTTATTACAAAAATGGACAGAAAAGGCGAATGGTCAACTCCGGTTCTCCTGGACAACACAGAAACCCTCAACACAAAGGGCAACGAGGGTTCGGCTACTTTTAACTCGAAATTCAACACCATCTACTTCACCCGTTGTCCCAATACCGAACAAATCGAATCGGGTTGTCAGATTTATAAATCGCAACGCAGCGGACGCAACTGGAGTAAACCTGAAATGGTAGAAATTAAAGGAATAGATACCTTGTCGACCATCGGCCAGCCCACCATCAGCGAAAATGAACTGATCATCTATTTCGCCGCTAACAGAAAAGGAGGCTTCGGAGGCAATGATATCTGGGTATCTTTCCGCGACAGCAAAAGCGATGTATTTAGTCGTCCATTGAACATTGGTGATGTGGTGAATACACCCGGTGATGAGATGTTTCCTTTCCTTCGTAACGATACCACCCTGTTTTTTGCCAGCGATGGACATGGTGGCATGGGTGGGCTCGATATTTTTGTAACCACCATCGACACAGCAGGCAAATGGGGGCCACCAAAGAACCTGAAATACCCCATCAATTCCACAGGCGATGATTTTGGCATTGTTTTTCATCCAACCGATGAATACGGATTTTTAAGCTCAAACCGCAAGGGAACACGCGGTGAAGAAGATATCTGGTACTTTATTGAACCTCCGCTTGAGTTTACCCTGAAAGGAACCGTGAAAGACGACCGTACCCTGATGTTTGTTGAAGACGCTACAGTCCAGATGGTTGGGTCGACAGGCTCATCGGTTTCTTCGCGTACCAACGACCAGGGATTTTATTCCTTTGGGAAAAGCCAGCTCGAACCCAACACCACCTACGATGTCATCGTAACCAAGCCCAATTATTTCAATTCAAAGGGAAGTTTCACTACGGTGGGAGTTGAATTCAGCAAAGATTTTGAAAAGAACTTCATGCTTCAACCCATTCCGGCAGAACCTATTGCCTTGCCCGAAATACTTTACGATCTGGCAAAATGGGATTTGAAACCTCAATATGAAGATTCATTGCAGGGTCTGGTTCAAACCTTACGCGACAATCCCAACCTGGTTATCGAACTGGCCTCGCATACCGACTTCCGCGACAGCGACGAACGCAATGATATCCTTTCACAAAAAAGAGCGCAATCAGTGGTCGACTACCTGATTATCAGAGGCATTGAGCCACAAAGGCTGGTAGCCAAAGGCTATGGCGAACGGGTTCCGCTAAAGCTTAAGAAAGATGCGGTGAGGGATGGATTCCTGTTTAAAGAAGGTACGGTCTTAGATGATACTTTTATCAATTCATTGACGTCGGATAAAGAAAAGGAAGCTGCACACCAAATGAACAGACGTACCGAATTCAGGGTGTTGCGTAAAGATTATGTGCCTTCGGGAACCAATCTGGATATTGCTGATGTAAACATCGTAATCAATCCCGACGACAACTCGGTGATGTTTACAGAACAACCCGGAACCGGGACTTACGTTTCGAGCTGTATTATCGATGGTTACAACGAAGCGTTTGCATTCGACAAGAGTGCCGATCCGATGATATCGCTTGAAAAAGCAACAGATTTACTCAAATGGGGAGCCATTAGCAAAGAAGACTTTGAAGGCGACCCCGAAAAGGTCCTGGCCAACAACACCATCGCCAACAGAGCTGTAATCAACATTAAGGAACTCACCATTGCCAATAAAACCATCAACGATGTAAAGATTACTGTTACCTATAAACTAAACCATGGTTTGGTGTTTGGTGATAGGTTAATGACGCAATTTGGCAAGTACAATTACGATGTAAAGACTCATAAACTAACCATTGAGTAACTGCATGATGAGTGATAACTGACTTTTGATCTGAACGTTAAAAGTCGAGACAGATGGATTTATGACCAACCACGAAGAATCAAGGTATTTACAACGAGGTGTATCTGCATCGAAGGAGGATGTACATGCCGCCATAAAACACCTGGATAAAGGACTTTTTCCCAATGCGTTTTGTAAGGTGATCCCGGATTTTCTGGGCAACGATCCTGAATATTGCAATGTGATGCATGCCGATGGCGCAGGCACCAAGTCCTCGCTGGCCTATCTTTACTGGAAAGAAACAGGCGATTTGAGTGTCTGGAGAGGCATTGCCCAGGATTCCATTGTCATGAATACCGACGACCTGCTCTGTGTGGGAATTACCGACGATATCATTCTATCTTCTACCATTGGCCGAAACAAAAATGTAATCCCTGGTGAGGTGATCGCGGCCATCATCAATGGCACAGAAGAATTTTTAGCCAATATGCGCAGTCTGGGTGTCGACATGCACCTCACCGGTGGTGAAACCGCCGATGTGGGCGATCTGGTACGGACCATCATTGTGGATACTACCGTAACCGCCAGAACGCTGCGAAAGAACATCATTGAAACCAACATCCAACCCGGTGATGCGATTGTAGGTCTGGCTTCCGACGGACAGTCCACTTACGAAACCTTTTATAATGGAGGCATGGGAAGCAATGGGCTCACCTCGGCCCGCCACGACGTATTTCACCACGATCTGGCTATAAAATACCCCGAAAGTTACGATACCAAAATACCTGATCACCTGGCATATTCCGGAAAACTAAGTCTCACAGAACCAAGTACTGTTGAAGGACTCGATGTGGGGAAACTGGTTCTTTCTCCTACCCGCACCTATGCCCCTGTGATTAAAGCCATGCTAAAAGAACACCGTTCTGCAATGCATGGCATGATTCATTGTAGCGGTGGGGCACAAACCAAAGTATTGCATTTTGTAGATAACCTGCATATCATCAAAAACAACCTCTTCCCTACTCCCGCTTTGTTCAGGATGATACAGGAACAATCGGGTACCAGTTGGAAAGAGATGTACAAGGTGTTTAACATGGGTCATCGCATGGAGTTGTATGTACCTGAGGAAGTGGCACAAGAACTGATCGCTATTTCTCAATCCTTTGGAATAGATGCACGGGTGGTTGGACATGTGGAAGCCTCCTCAAAAAAGCAACTTACGATTGACTCTCCCTACGGAAAATTTATCTACGACTAATCACCACAAATTCTGGTTAGTACATGAAAAGACTGACCTTTTTATTCAATTTCTTCACTCTTTTACTGTTGATATTTGGTTTTGGAGTAGTTGCCCAACCCAATGATCGCTGGAAAGCAGGCAGTGCATTGTTGCTCACGGACACCGTTCAAACACTCTATTGTTTTGTTGAAACTGAAGCCAATCCCTGGCTGGAGTCTGAAAAAACAAACATGATAGCTTCTTTAGAGTCGGCTCAGCATTGGCTTGTGCAACAGGCTGGCCATTGGAATGTACCCCTGTTTTTCAAGAATTCGCCACTTGAAAATGCAGAAACCATCAGTTTCGACAGCATAACGACCGGAACAGGAAGCGGACGAGAGCGTGTGGACTGGATAAAAAAGGTTGTACAAAATGCGGGCTATAGAAATTCACGACAGGCTTTCCGTAAACTTTCAGTTAAACTCCACAACGACAATATTTTGGTAGTCGTATTTGCACATTCCGATGGTATTTCATATGCCATGCGTTATGCAAAAGGTATGAGTAAAAAGAAGTACATCATGGAGGGCATCCTGGTTTATCAACGCTATGACAATGGAGCTGAGATGCCTGTTTCATGCATAGTGTCGCACGAAATTTTACACCTGTACGGTGCATGGGATTTATATCGAACCTATGCCCAAACCCTTGAAAAACAGGCTAAGGCCCGCGAACTTTATCCCAACGACATTATGCTAAGGGTGGATTATGCCATGGAGACCTTAAAAATTGACCGGCTAACGGCCTGGCTCCTGGGATGGAATTCAACAGAAGAAGAAATTTTTGAATGGTTTCGACCGGATGACTACCGAAAATAAAAGCTTAATATGCACAATGTCGATCAGCATCAATCTACAAAAACCCTTGCAACCAATGGGCCAGCTTTTTAACCAAAGTGTTGTAATCGTAATGCTGTTCAGCCCTTTTACGACCATACTCCGACATTTGATTGCGCAAAGCAACATCCTGCAATAAATGGCGAATGGTTTTCCCCAGGATTTCAGGATTGCGTTCGGTTAGAATCCCTGCTTGTGGTGTTATAATGCTGTCGACACCACCACCTGCATAGGCTACCACCGGCACGCCACCGGCCAGTGCTTCGGCATAGATAATTCCAAAATGTTCGAGTTTTTCAGGAGCCGCCGTTAAGATGGCTGCACCGTTTATCAAATAAGCTTTGTCTTCGGATGAAACAAATCCCAAAAACCTGCCGCGATCACCCAGAGCCAATTTTAATTCACCCTCCAGCTCGCCATCCCCTAAAAAAATGGTTGTGGCCAGATCTGTATAATAACTAGAGGCCTCAACCACATTCTGGGGTCCTTTTGAGTAGGTAAGTGCTCCGGGGCAAATCACATAATCTCCGCTAATCTTGTATTTTTCAAGTACATTCCCAACCTGATGCGGTTTAAAAGCCTCCATATCTACGCCACAGGGCAAAATTAAAAAACGGTTGTCCGGCAAATTGACCAATGGTTTTACCAACACCTCGCGGACATATTCAGTCGTCACCAGAATACCATCTGCGTGTAAAATCGCCTCTTCGATCAACTTCCAGTTATCATCGTCCCACAACCCATGATGCCGTGGCTCGATGCCAGTTCCATGAACAAACAACACATAGGGCTTGTTATATTTTTTGGCAATCCGGTGAACGGCCACGGCAGTTACATTGGCATGATGCCCGATAAAAATATCAACCTCACCTGCAATTGTTTCAAGGGCCAGTTCATAATCGCGTGCATAACTACTCATTTCTCCGGCACTCATTCGGGCTACCTGCTTTTGGTCGACACCCGCCGAAGGCAAATATTCGTGCACCGGATAGATGTGTGTATGTAACTGTATATCAATATTAACTGCCCCATCAACACCTTCTGTATTGCCCGGGTAAAGAAAATAAACCGTATGGCCCAATGTCAACAGGTGTTTTACATGCTCGCGTGCAACTTCGCCACTTCCACGACCTTTATTTAAAAGTAAGATTGCAATTCTCATGAATGGATTTTTTGCTTTGAAGAAAACCCAAAGATAGGAATTGATTTTAACAATCAAAGTTTGCAAATAATGATGTAATTTACAATAATCTAAGCCGGGAGGCTGGTTAAAAGCCCAATTTTTATTATCATTGCATGCCATTTTAAAATTCAACCTTCATAAAAGCATTATAATGAATAACAAAACCATTGTTTTATTGCTGATAAGTTTTTTTTCGTTCATTTTTATTTCCGCTATTGCAAGCGATCCGATTGAGCAGGATACACTGTTTGTTAATCAGAAAACACAGATGATAGCTGAAAAACCGCTGATTGAACAAAATCCTACCATAAGTCAACGTATTGACAATGCTTTTACCCCTATTGTAAATGGATTATCGACGGTACTTTTCTGGGATCCCTTTAAAGCGATGGGTGTTTACGATCCGGTTACTTATGATGAACAGGGAGTTGTTGTACTGGATGAGGGTGGAAAACCGTTTGAGAAAAGAATTCCGCTGGTTGTTATCTGGTTAATTTTTGGAGCAATCACCTTTACTCTTACCCTTGGATTTATCAACTTCAGGGGATTTAAACACGCCATCCTTTTGATAAAAGGCGTTTACGATAATCCAAAACACAAAGGAGAGGTTACCCATTTTCAGGCACTTACCACGGCCCTTTCGGCCACTGTGGGATTGGGGAACATTGCCGGTGTGGCGGTGGCCATTTCAATTGGTGGCCCGGGCGCCACTTTTTGGATGATTGTTGCCGGATTGTTGGGTATGGCATCAAAGTTTACCGAGTGTACACTTGGCGTTAAATACCGCGAAATTGATGCCCATGGTGTAGTTTCCGGTGGCCCGATGTACTATTTACGGGATGGTTTAAAAAAGAAAGGTTTGGGAAAACTTGGCATGGTACTTTCGGTTATTTTCGCTGTACTCGTAATTGGTGGCTCGTTTGGAGGTGGAAATATGTTTCAGGCCAACCAATCGTTTGCCCAACTGGCTTATATCGTGCCCGACATAGCAGATTACGGTGCTTATTTTGGACTGATACTGGCCATTTTGGTAGCTATTGTAATCATTGGCGGAATAAAAGGCATTGCCAGGGTGACCGACAAAATTGTTCCTTTTATGGCCTTCCTTTATGTTGGAACCGCCCTGGTAATTGTCATCATGAACATCCAGCATACGGGTGATGCATTTCGTTTGATCCTGGATGGAGCTTTTGGAGCCGATGCTATCAAAGGAGGTTTTATCGGAGTTTTGATTGTGGGGTTTCAGCGTGCCGCTTTTTCAAACGAAGCCGGAGTGGGATCGGCAGCCATTGCTCACTCAGCAGTTAAAACCAATACGCCCATTACCGAAGGTTATGTTTCGTTGTTGGAACCATTTATCGATACCGTGGTTATTTGCACCATGACAGCCCTGGTACTCATTTATACCGGATCGTACGAAAATCCAATGGGTTACGAAGGAGCCCAACTTACCTCCATGGCCTTTGGAACGGTGTTTTGGTGGTTCCCATACATCCTGGTATTTGCTATCTTTCTATTTGCTTTCTCAACCATGATCTCCTGGTCGTATTACGGACTAAAAGGTTTCGACTATTTGTTTGGGGATTTTGGACAAAAAATCTTTGGAAACCGCAATGTGGTTAAATATACCTATTTTACCCTTTTCCTGATTTTCATTATTATCGGATCTTCTTCGAATCTGGGATCGGTAATCGACTTTTCGGATATGATGATTTTATCTATGGCATTTCCAAACATTATCGGATTGTTGATTTTACTTCCCGAAGTACGTGCAGATTTGAAAACGTACCAGAAAAGGCTTAAGTCGGGGGAAATTAAAAGGTTTAAATAATATACTTATTCCTCCACCATTTTATCAATTTGCTTTTCTGGTTAGAGTTTGTTAGTTTTGTGAGGCTAATTACCTGACCTAAAATGCTCTCTAAGATAAAACATCTGCTTCTCCCGTTTTTCAGCCTGAATAAGAGCGAGCAACATGGAATATTGGCACTTGTCATCCTCATCCTTTTGATGGTTGTTGTTAATCTGGTACTACCATTTGTAATATCACCCGAAGAAAATAAATACTTAAATGCATTTAAGGCTGATATACTGACATTTAAACTCGATCAGAAATCGAAACACGATTCGATTTATATCGAAGAAATTCAAAATTCAGGATTGATGGAGATGGAAATTGCCTTACAAAAAATCAACCCTTTTGCCTTCGATCCCAACAAATTGCCCGATGAAATCTGGTTAAAACTGGGTTTTACTCCCCATCAGGTTAAAACCATAAAAAACTACGAAGCCAAAGGTGGCAAGTTTTACCGCAAGGAAGACGTAAAAAAACTCTATTGTATCTCAGATGCTGAATATCAAATCCTGGAACCGTTTATACAAATAAAATCACCCTACCAGACGAAACCGCCCAAAGAAACTTCCAAATGGCAGGCCAAGGAATCCAAACAACTACTGACGATTGAAATCAATCAGGCCAATCCGGAAATGCTGATCAATAATCTGGGGCTAAATTCCTGGCTGGCTAAACGTGTATCGGATTATGGTGAATTGCTCGGAGGATATTATAGCGCGCAACAATTAGCCGAGGTTTATGGGATGAAACCTGAAGTAATGACCAAAATACTTCCGTTTGTTACCATCGACACCTTGCTGATCAGGAAAATTGACCTCAACACCATTTCTTTCAAAGAACTGCTGCACCATCCGTATTTTGATTATGAAACCACAAAATCAATCCTCGAAACCAGAACAAAGATCAAATCATTTAGTAGCCCCGATCAATTGCTGCAAATCCCTACTATGACCGATTCACTTTTCAAACACATTGTTCCTTATATTGTTATTACGGATGCTACACCCCATAAATAACAATTATTGGTCTAAAAAACCCCTAAACCGTTTCAACTGTTAGTTCTACCTTTTGTTTTCACTAAAGTATTAACTTCGGGGCCAAAAAAAGATGGGGAAAATCACCACAACAATAAAGCAATACCCACGTACATTTTGGGTAGCCAACACCCTTGAATTATTCGAGAGGATGGCCTGGTATGGTTTTTTTATGTTGTTCGCCAACTACCTGACCGGGACTTCCGAAACGGGTGCGCTGGAATTCACACAGGCGCAAAAAGGCTGGATTATGGGTGTTGGAACCGGAATTTTATATTTTCTACCCGTAATAACAGGTGCCATCGCCGACAAATACGGATACAAAAAAGTGCTTACGGTTGCTTTTGTCATCTACGCAAGTGCATTTATATTGTTGCCCATGTTTACCACATTTGTGGGTACTTTTCTGATGTATATTTATCTGGCCGTTGGGGCAGCACTTTTCAAGCCGGTTATTTCGGCCACCATTGCCAAAACCACGAACGAGTCAACCGCTTCTATCGGATTTGGCATTTTTTATATGATGGTAAATATTGGTTCGTTCATAGGCCCGTTGATTACCTTGTTTTTTAAAGGAGCCGATTACAATCTCATTTTCAGGGTTTCCGCCGGAGTTATCATCTTGAACCTGATCTTGCTCCAATTCTATAAAGAACCCGAAACCACCCGAAAAAGAACTTCATTTACCGGCTCCATGAAAATTGTTTTCGGACACATCTGGGAGGTCATGCTCAACTTTCGGTTTGTTGTTTTTTTGATTATCGTTGCCGGATTCTGGATCATGTACCTACAGTTGTTTTTTACCCTCCCGGTGTTTATTGCACAATGGGTCGACACCACGGTATTGCTGAATTTCTTTCGGGAAAACATCCCTTTTGTGGCCAGACATTATTCAAATGGAAATCAACTGGATGCTGAATTCATCACCAATTTCGATGCTTTGTTTATTGTAGCCTTTCAGTTGGTGGTTTCATCGGTTGTGATGCGTTGGAAAGCCCTCAACAGCATGATTACCGGAATTGTGATCGCTTCTATTGGCATGGCTTTAACGGTTTACACACAAAATGTGCTTTTTGTTTTGGTGGCCATGTTTATTTTTTCAATAGGAGAGATGGCGGCTTCGCCCAAAATAACAGAGTACATCGGGAATATTGCACCGCCCGACAAAAAAGCCTTGTATATGGGATATTCGTTTATCCCCATGTTTATTGGTAACCTGGGGGCAGGATGGATCTCGGGCAGTGTTTATCAACAACTCTCTGACAAGCACACCTTGGTACTTAAAACCATTGCAGATAACAACCTGACATACAATGCAAACTGGACAAAACAAGAGTATTTTACCGAAACAGCAAGAGCTCTTCACCTGAGCGATGCCGATTTCACACAATACCTTTGGCAGACCTTTCATCCCAACAACATTTGGATGGTGGTTTTTGGAATTGGTATGGTTTCTGCCATTTTACTTTGGGTTTACAATAAGCTTATTAAATAATGATGCTGGACAAAATTTAAAAGAAATATCTTAATTATTTGAAACAGGCATATTCTACAAGAGTTTTTATTACATTTGTGAGTTGAAATCAATTATTCTTTCATTAAATATTTAAATCATGAAACACCTTTCACGCATTTTCACTTTGATAGTGACCTTGGTTTTCGTATTTGGTGCCGTTAATGCACAAAATACGCTCATGACCAAAGCGCAGGCACTAGGACTAAAAAGCAGCAGCACAGTGCAACAAGCCGCCACTGTAAGTCCAAAACAATCCGCTTCGAGAACCATCTTTATTGAAGAAGGATTCGACACGGATTTCCTTCCTACCGGATGGACTCAGGACATCCTGAATGTGGACAACACCTGGATTCAAACCAATCCTGAAACAGGAAATTTTAACACCATTGATCCTACCAGCTTATTTTCTGCTATGGTTCCATGGGTAGCTGCTGATCAGGACGAGTGGTTATACACTCCGGAAATTGATCCGGCTGGTGAAGAACCTCTTACCATTAACTTTTACGCTGGTGTGAGTGGCCCATGGATTGAGTTCGCTACATTAAAATGCCATATCTCAAACGATGGTGGAAGTACCTGGACAGAGTTATGGAATGCAGCTGACGAAATCGCCCCTGACGCTGACTGGGCATGGAATTATGTATCCTTAGACATCAGTGGTTATTCAAGTGCTCCTTTCATGGTAGCATGGCAATATGTTGGTAACGATGGTGACTTGGCTGGTATTGATGGAGTAGAGATCAAAGCCGGTTACGAATACCTTTTCTTCGACGACATGGAAGGCTATACTGCCGGAACTAAACTGGCCGAACAAGCTGATCCCGACTGGTGGACAACCTGGTCAGACGCTCCCGGTGGAGCAGAAGATGGTATGGTTTCCACAGATCAGGCTCACAGCCCTGTAAATTCAGTTATGATCAGCGGAACCAACGACCAGGTTTTGAAACTTGGCAATAAAACTTCTGGTGAATACATTTTCAGCGTTTGGTATTACATTCCTTCAGGATTTGGCGGATATATCAACATGCAACATTTTGAACTTCCCGGAACCGAATGGGCCTATGAAGCTTATTTTGGAGCAGCCACTGGCAGCGAAAATGGCTATATTTTTGCAGGTGACCCGGCCCAAATTCCTTTTACATTCGCTCACGATACCTGGATGAAGCTCGAAACATGGATTGATCTGGATGAAGATTTAGCTTACTTCATGATTGACGATCAAATTATTGCCGAATGGCAGTGGAGTCTGCAAGCACAAGGTGATCCGGGAGCAAAACAAATTGGAGGTGTAAACCTCTATGCTGGTGCCCCCGGAACTGATGTTGCCAAATATTATTTTGACGATGTTTCCTATATCGTACTCGACCCGGGTGTAACCAATCCTATTATCAACATTGCAACTAACCCCATCACCTCTGTTCTTGAAGAGGGTGCTTCAACTACCATTGTTCGCCCTATGAGCAACACCGGACAGTCAGATCTGAACTACGAAATTTTCCCTTCTTACAACATTGGCACAAAATCACTTGGAATTGAACCAACAGGTATTCACTCTGCAAAAGTACGTGCAAGCGAATTTATTGCCGATCCTGACTACACACCTACTAACACCAATCCTTCGAACCGTGACGTAGTGTTGCATTATGATAATGATAATTCAAGTGCCATTGGTAGAGATTCTGATTACGAATACCGCGTTTCAGCCATGTTCCCGGTTGCTATGGTTCAGCCCTACATTGGCATGACCATTACATCGGTTGAAGTTTATATCAACGACCCTGTAACTGCTGCTAAAATTCAAATTTATGATATGGGATCCATGATTACCCCAGGTCCGGGTGATTTATTGCTTGAGCAAAGCTTTAATGGCGTTGCACAAAGCTGGAACACAGTTACTTTAGACACTCCAATCGCTATCACAGGTAAAGATATCTGGGTAGGCTGGTGGATGGCTGCAGCCGGAGGAACTTTTGCTCCTGGTTGCGATGCCGGTCCTGCCAATCCAAATGGTGACTGGATTTCAACCGGTCCGGGATGGAGCCACTTAGGTGACAACCCAGATTTGAACTACAACTGGAATATTCGTGCCAACCTTACCGGTGACCCAATCATACAGTGGTTATCTGCTGATCCGGCCAATGGTGTTCTTGCTCAGGACAATAGCGTAGATGTTAACATTAATCTCGATGCTACCGGTTTGGCTTCAGATGTTTATCAAGGAAAAGTGAACATCAGAAGCAACGATCCTACAAATGAAATGGTTTCAATCACTGTTGGCTTAGCTGTTACCGTTGGCATCAACGAGCAAGGCGAAAAAGAATATGTGGTTGTTTATCCTAACCCTGCAAACGATATGCTGAATGTAGGTTCAAACGGTGAAGTTACTCAGGTACGTTTGATCAACACTGTTGGTCAGGTTGTATTTGATAACATTGCTACCCAAATCGATGTAAGCAATATGGAAAGTGGAGTTTACTTCATCCAAATTGCGACTAAAAACGGAACTACAACTCAGAAAATTATCATTCAATAATTTTCAAAACTATAAGAGCCTCGCTTTTTAAAAGCGGGGCTTTTTTTATTATGGAAACAGCTAATCCACATAGTTCGGTTGAACTTTTCAGAAAACTGGAAACAAATCAATACTACAAAAATGCCTTTCGACCCATCATTGTAGCCGATAACCTGCGAACACCCGAAAACATGGGGGCTGTGCTTCGCCTTGCCGGTAATATCGGTGCACAGATGACTCTGTTTGTGGCTGAGGATCCTCCAACTTTTAAGCCCTATAAAATCAAACGTACCGCTTCAGGGGCTTCTGAAAAAACCCATTGGAAAGTGATCAAACCCAACGAATTAACTGATTACCTGCCTGAGGATTATCAGATAATTGCACTTGAAACAGCACCAGGCGCCCAAAATATTTATACCACCCGCCTTCCCGAAAAAATGGTGATGATGGTTGGCAATGAACTCACCGGAATCAGTCCTCAACTGATGACATTGGCCCATAAAAGTGTTTTTATTCCCCTTCCGGGAGAAATTTATTCACTGAATGTAACCCATGCCCTGGCCATTGGATTGTTTGAATGGTACAGACAGTGGGGAAGTTATAAGTAAGCTAAAGTTAAAAGTGCCTGGAGTTAGATAAAATCGGGATTGCCCTTTAACTTTAACTTTAAACTTCAAACTTTCCCACAACTTTCCCTTAACTTTACACCGCATAAAAAATCAATAAAAGTATCATGGAAAAAGTAAGAAATTATATCGATCAGCACAAGGAACGTTTTATGGAGGAACTCTTTGAAGCCATCCGGATTCCATCCATCAGCTCTATTGCCGATCACAAACCCGACATGCTTAAAATGGCCAATCACTACCGTGAAAGCCTGTTAAAAGCGGGAGTCGATAAAGCAGAGATAATGCCTACCAAAGGAAATCCTGTGGTTTATGCCGAAAAAATAATCGATCCGAAATTACCTACTGTTTTGGTATATGCCCATTACGACGTTATGCCGGTTGATCCGATTGAATTGTGGAAAAACCCTCCTTTTGAGCCGGAAATCAGGGACGGCCATATCTACGCACGCGGTGCTGACGATGATAAAGGTCAGGGATTTATGCATTTTAAGGCTTTTGAAACGCTGGTAAAAACTGGTAACCTCAGGGTAAATGTGAAGTTTATGATTGAAGGTGAAGAAGAAATCGGATCCGTTAGTCTGGGCGCCTTTTGTGATGAACACAAAGAAATGCTCCAGGCCGACATCATCCTGGTTTCCGACACTGGGATGATTGCCAGCGACATTCCTTCCATCACCGTTGGTTTGCGCGGACTGGCCTATTGGCAAGTGGAAGTTACCGGGCCCAATCGCGATCTGCACTCCGGTTTGTTTGGAGGTGGCGTTGCCAATCCCATCAATGTGCTATCGAAAATGATTGCCTCGATGACCGACGAAAATGGCCACATTACCATGCCCGGCTTTTACGATGATGTGCTGGAAGCCACTGCTGTAGAGCGTGAAAAACTTAACCAGGCACCTTTTAATCTTGAGAAATATCAACATGCCATTGATGTGGCTGAGGTGACTGGCGAAAAAGGATATACCACCATCGAGCGCACCGGTATCCGCCCTTCTTTCGACGTGTGCGGTATTTGGGGTGGCTATACCGGAGAAGGAGCCAAAACCGTGTTGCCTTCAAAAGCTTACGCCAAAATTTCAACCCGACTGGTTCCCAATCAGAACCACGAAAAAATCGGTAAAATGTTTGAAGCCCATTTCGCTGCCATTGCACCAAAATCGGTTAAAGTTAAGGTGGAAACCCTGCATGGCGGACAAGCCTATGTTTGTCCCATCGATTTACCGGCCTATCGGGCAGCCGAAAAAGCATACACCAAAACCTATGGCAAAGTGCCTATTCCAACCCGCAGTGGCGGAAGTATTCCCATTATCTCCACCTTTGAAGACAAGTTGGGAATCAAATCCATTCTAATGGGATTTGGCCTGGAATCGGATGCCATCCATTCTCCCAACGAAAATTTCCCTGTGGAGCACTTCTACAAAGGAATCGAAACCATCACCTGGTTTTATCATTACTTCGCTGAAGAATTGAAATAGGTTTTTGAAAACAAATAAAAAGAGGCTGCCTTTACGAAGACAGCCTCTTTTTTGCAAAAGTGTTTTCTTCAAATTACTGAATAATCACTTTTTTGGTTATCATGCCCTCGACGGAATTCAATTGAACGATAAACAGCCCTCTGGAAAGCCCTTTAATGTCGATGGGTGCTATTCCGTTAAAGGCGGGAAGTGTCTGTTCGCGAAGTATTTGCCCCTGCAAGTTGATGATGTGTACAACAACCGGATTTAAAGATTTTCCCTTCAGCCTTAATTCGTCTCTTGCCGGATTGGGAAAAAGAACCACTTCATTAAATTCGTTTTCCTCATCTATACCAATGTTGCAGGAACCTTCGTCGGTTACAACAAACTGGTGCATCATCCCCCCACCTTCCGAATCCTCATGTGTAAGAATATGACAATGATACATATAGGTTAACATGTAGTCGACAGGGCTGGGATAATCGTCAAATACAGCCATAAAGCGCACCTTCCAATATGGATGTACCAGGATATCATCTTTTGGACCATTCAATCCCAGCGAATCGAGGTTAAGCCTGGTTCCAATCGAATCGGTAATATCAAGAATCCGGAAGAAAATTTTATGAATATGAAAAGGATGAGCTACCCCTGATATGTTATGGATGGTCCAGATTTCCTTGGCACCAACACAAACAGTATCATTGATGGTCATCATATCATAAGAAGTACCATCAATGGTAAAACCTCCACCTGCCCCTGGCATTTTGATGAGTTCTTTTGTACGGTGGCGTGTAACACCAATCGTATCCTGAAGGCTTGGAACCCAGGGCGAAGCAAAAGTAGTGAAATGGTCCACAGGAGTATATCCGACCGGATCGGCAACAATACGCAATTCCAGAAAGGCATTACCGGATGTCGGATCCTTTCCTCCTCCACCCCCACCGCCGGGTAGTGGTGGTGGTGAATAGGGACTTCCCACGATAAAATTCGGCATAAATTCCTTTAGGTTTCTCAGATAAACAATATCCCCAACATGCTTATCCGTGAGATCGAGAATAATCTCGGCACGCGCACCCGGACCGGTGACCAATGTTTTAAGCGTGTCAGGTTTAAGCGTATAACCTCCATCGGTCGCTACCAGTACAAAATTATCCATATGCGACATAATCGTGTCCGTATACGAAGCTGAAACTCCGAACTGCATTCCTTTCCGGGTGGAGCCGTTTAATATGCGCAAACGCACCAGGTGGGCCGGTACTTCCATATAAGGATTGGTGACACCGTTCACAATATTATATGGATGCTTCGACTTGGTGGTATCCACGGTATAAATAAATGCATTGGTAGTAAAATCAATGGTGTCGCGTTTGATGGACAAATCGCCGATAATCACCGGAATGTCATCAATACCATAGGTGTGTGGCAACGAATGGTTGATGGCGTCCACCGGTTGTGAAGATACAATCATCCCCGAAAGGCCCAACTGCACTTGCGGATAGGTGTTATTGTGATAATGAGGATGGTACCACATGGTAGAAGCGCTGTCGAGATTAGTAAAATTCACATTCCAGGTTTCACCCGGTGCAATAGGCTGATGAGGACCTCCATCCAGGTAAGCCGGCACTTCGGCCCCATGCCAGTGGGTTGTGGTTGGCTGAGTGAGCAGATTGGTCACCTGAATGTTCGTAGGATGACCGGTATGCCATAAGAGTGTCGGACCCAGGATACTCATGGTTGAATCTCCGGCCAGGTTGTAAGCCCAGGTTTGATAACCTTGCTGATGAGAGGTGCCATTCATGATGGAATCGTGGGGATCGCCCGGGTTAAACTTGTGGTTATAAAACTGTCGCATTTCCAGGCGAATGGTATCTAAACCGGCATCCAGCAGTGGTGGAATCGGAATCCGGTTGATAAAACCGGGCTGTGCAACCAGAATGGAAGAAACCATCAGGAAGCCTATCAGAAGAAGATGTTTTTGAGGGTAGTTAATTTTCATAGTTGCTGATTTAGTGAGCGTTAGTAGTTGAAGTTGCGTTGTTTAGGCTGCTAATATAGAATTATTCCAAATAGAAAACACAGTTTATGTTAACTATCATATTTTGAAGACCAGGGCTATTACCGGGGCGCGTTTAACGATAGCGTAACGCGGTTGTCAGAATTTAACCATCATTTGTATTATTGATTCGCAAATTGTTGAATTTAAGGCATGCGAAACATTCGCGCGCCAGAGGAGAGTGCAAATGTGCTCTAGTTACGCGCTAAAAGTATTAAAGCAATCGAAATAAAAACCATCACATTAAGAAAAGATATAATTTTGGTTGCTAGAATAATTCTATTACAAAGAGACTTAAGAGCTTCTTCTTTTGAATTTTCCATTAATTTAGCTAAATAGCTTTTATCCAAAGAAAATAGTTTGTTTTCGACCTTAATTTTATATCGACTATATAGATGTGACAACAGAAATGTTCTATATATTACGGTACCCGTATATAATACTAAAATGAAATATAAAATATTAATACCTATAATTACTCTATCCTCCATTATTTAAATCAGAATCTTCCGGATCAGAATTTTCCTGTTTTGAATCCATCCTACTCCCCTAACTCATCCGTTCTGGGCCGTCGGTGTTTGCGGGTTGATTTCTTCGACTGACCGTCTTTGGGACTTACATAGCTGCGGATGCGGCTTCGATTTCCATCATGGCCCGATTGTTCCCACTCGCGTCTTCTTTCACTTTCGGGTGATCGTTCTTCCGGCTTTTTTGCTTCTGTAGTACGGGGGCTGCGGCGGTCATCGGCAGGGCGCTCCCGGCGTTCAAACGGAGGTTTGTCGTTGCGTTTTTCCCTAAACGGACGCTCGCTGGTTCTGTCAGAACCGGGTCGGTCTTCGCGTCTCTCTCGTTTGGGTAAATCTTCTCTCCTGTCACTTGGAGAGTCTTTATGATAACCACCTTCTCTATCCGACCGGGGTTTGTCCCCTGAATCCCATTTGCGTTTTTCCCTGGCCACAGGAGTGGTATCCCGGTTTTCTTCGCCATAGCGCTTGCTGCCCTGATACACCTCAAATTTCAAAAAACGGGTTTCGATGGGTCCGTTATACAAAGGAATCCGGCGAGCCGGTCTTAATCCGATAAACTTGAAAGTATCGATGCTGGGTGTAATAATCCAGGCATCAAAGCCGGTAAAGTTCTTTTTCAGGGTGTCACCAATTCCACGGTACAAATCCCTAAGTTCGCCTTTTTCTTCCAGGCGCATGCCATAAGGCGGGTTCATGATAATCATACCATTTTTAGAGGCGGGCTTAACAGAGTCGAAAAAACGACACTCTACTTCAATATCTTTATGTAGACCAGCACTTTTCAGGTTGTTGCGTGTAAAACCCACCGCTTTTTCCGATCGGTCGGAAGCGAAAATCCGGTGTTTCAACTCTCCCATCTGGCTGTCGGCTTCTTCCTTTACCTGCAACCACACTGCTTCATCATAACCTTCCCAGCTCATAAAAGCAAACTTCTGGCGGTAGTATCCGGCAGGTATGTTCATGGCAATCATAGCCGCTTCGATGGGAATGGTACCGGATCCACACATGGGATCGTAAAAATCTGATTCTCCATTCCATCCTGCCAGCCGGATCATCCCCGCTGCCAGTACTTCATTGATAGGGGCCTTGTCGGCAGCAACCCGGTAACCACGCTTGTGCAACGAATGACCAGAGCTATCCAGTGAAACCGTGCATAGGTTATGACTGAGGTGTACATCCACGAAAACATCCGGGTTGTCAGTATCCACCCAGGGCCGTTTGCCAAGGACTTCACGAAACTGATCCACAATGGCATCCTTGGTTTTTAAGGCTACGAAGTGGCTGTGCGTAAGCTCCGAATGAAAAACATTGGCTTCAACCGAAAAAGTTTGTTCCAATTTAAACACCTTGGTCCAGTCGATGCGCAGTACATGATCGTATAAATCCTGTTCGTTGTTCACCTCAAAAACGCTGATGGGCTTTAGAACCCGTATGGCTGTGCGCGCCATATAATTGGCCTTGTACATCATAGCTACATCGCCTCTGAACTTTACACCGCGCTTGATTGGTTCTGCATCGATGGCTCCCAGATCAATGAGTTCTGCAGTCAGCATGTTTTCCAGTCCGGCAAAAGTCTTCGCAACAAAATCCATCCCGGGAAGGTATTCTTTAAGTGGTTCCATAAGCCTGCAAAATTAACTATTTTAGCACCGCAAAAATCAAAGCGATAAACTTTTAAGAAAATGACCATGACGATCAGAGAAGCACAGGACACCATTGATAAATGGATCAACACTACCGGGGTTAGGTACTTTAGCGAGCTCACCAACATGGCTCTTTTGACGGAGGAAGTGGGTGAAGTAGCCCGGATCATCGCCCGTAAATATGGCGAGCAGTCGTTTAAAGCCAACGAAAGTGATGCCGAGCTTGCAGACGAGCTGGCCGATGTTATGTTTGTGGTGATGTGTCTGGCCAACCAAACGGGCATTGATCTTACAGAAGCCTTCATTAAAAACCTGGAGAAAAAAGCATCGAGAGATGGCCTGCGACACAAAAACAATAAAAAACTTACTTCGTAGTTTTCACATCAATGAAGCAACTTATCTTCTATCTTTTTCTGTTCATGCTTCCGCTTAGGATGTTATGTCAGAATTACCTCGTCACAGGAATTATTACTGATAAAAAAACGGCAGAACCTCTGGCATTTGTAAATGTGGTAAGCAACGACGGGCGTGGTGCCATTACCGATATTGATGGAAAATTTACCTTGAACGGCGGAAAAAATACACTCGTCTTGTCGATTTCGTATGTGGGATACCAACCCCTGGTGGTTGACATCGACACCAGTCGATCCAATCAAATAATAACACTTACACCTAAGATTTACAATCTGGAAGAGGTTAGTATTTTTCCGGGTGAAAATCCGGCCCACCGCATCATCAACCATGCTATTGATAACCGCGACGTAAATAATCCTGAGAAACTGAAGGCCTTTAGTTATGTAGCCTACGACAAAATGATCCTGACCGTCAACTCCGATTCGCTGATGAGCAGAGACCCCGCTTTGTTGGATAGCAACGAGATGAAGGCCCGCAGTTTTCTGGCGAAACAGGATTTGTTTATCACGGAGACTGTTACCGAACGAAAGTACCTGGCTCCCGGATTAAACCAGGAAAACGTGTTGGCCACCAAGGTTTCGGGGTTTTCTGATCCCATCATTACCTTTATGATTTCACAAATCCAATCCACCAGTTTTTATGATGAGATGATTGAGATTGCCGGAAAAAAATACATCAATCCCATCAGCAAAGGAAGTACCAAAAAGTATTTTTTCCTGATAGAAGACACCACCTTTTCCGCAACAAGCGATACAATTTTTATTATTTCCTATCGGCCCATGAAAGACACCCGTTTTGAAGGTATGAAGGGCTTTTTGTCGATCAATTCTAACCGCTGGGCCATTCAGAACGTAAAGGCCGAACCCGCCAATGATTCAACGACCGGATTTAGCATTAAAATTCAACAAGGATACGAATTTGTTCAGGATCATTGGTTTCCCACTCAACTCAATACTGATCTTTCGCTACCTACGATTTCGGTAAGCGACAGCATCAACAACTATCCGTTGATTGGAAAAGGAAGAAGTTACATCCGGGATATCAACCTGAACCCTGATCTCAAACAAAGTGATTTTGGCTACCACGCAATTGAGATTGAAGCAGGCGCCACCACGCAAAAAGGGGAATTCTGGCGCGAATTTCGTGTCGACAGCCTCACCGACAAGGAAAAAGAAACCTACCGGGTTATAGATTCGTTGGGTAAAGCCGAAAATTTTGATAAGATGGCTTCTACTTTTCAGACTTTGCTCAACGGCAAAATCCCTTTTCGTTTTATCGACTTCGACCTGAACAAGATTGTGCATTACAACGATTATGAAGGGGTCTATCTGGGTATGGGGTTACACACCAACGATAAAATATCGAAGCGCTTTACGACAGGATTTTTCGTCGGTTACGGATTTAACGATCATGCCGCCAAATATGGTATGGATGCTTCCTGGATTCTGCATAAACCATCGGAATCGACCCTACAGGCAGAAGTCTACAACGTGGTAACGGCTTCCGGCGACGTACGCTTTTTTGATGATAAAAATCAAATCTGGCGAACGGATGATTTCTACCAGTTTTTTGTGTCGAGGATGAACCCAACCGTGGGTGGTGAACTGAATTTCATGTTCAGATTGCGTCCATTGCGCGATTTCAAATGGAATGTTGGTGTGCGGCACCAGGAAAAAACCGCTTATCAGGATTACTATTTTACCGCAGATTCATTTCAGACAGGAGAGCAACTGACCAGGTTTAAATTTTCGGATGTGAGCCTTGGTTTCAGGTTTGCTTTCCGCGAAAAAATACTTCAAACCACCAAAGGGCAGCTTTCGTTTGGATCGAAATATCCTGTAGTTTGGTTGAACGTAACACATGGATTTAACCATGTGACCGATGGTGATTTCGATTATAACCGACTGGATTTAAAGGTTGAATATACGCACAAAACCAAATATTACGGCGAAACAACCTATAAGATGCTGGCTGGTATTATCGATGGACAATTGCCCATTAGCAACCTGTACAATGCAGTCGGGACCTATCGGACTGTGGCCTTGTTGGCTCCGGGGAGTTTTGGAACCATGCGTACCAACGAATTTTTCTCCGATCGGTATGTGGCATTGTTCATTAACCACAATTTTGGATCGCTGCTGTATAAAACCGGAAAATTTAAACCCGAATTGAATCTGGTGACCAACATTACATTCGGAATGATGAACCATCAGCAAAATCACCACAACATCGCATTTAAAACCCTCGACAAAGGATTTTATGAATCAGGTATTGTTATCAGAAAGCTGCTCAACCTACAGATTTACGACCTGGGAATTGGTGTTTTGTATCGATACGGAACTTATAGTTACAACAGCACAATGGACAATCTTGCCTTTAAGATGAGTCTTTATTATGGCTTTTAAGGATAAAGAAAACTAAAAATTCAGTTTCAGCTTCTTGCTTTTCGGGCCAAATCGGCGTACATTTACAACTATGTTAATTTTTTTACGTAACCTGTAATAAGGCATGAACAATCAGCTTTATCAATACATAAAACCTTTGGTTGCCTTCGGCATACTCGTCTTTATGACGTGGTATTTTTCTGATGTGGTGGTGTGCATCTTGGTTGCCATATTTTTATCCATGATTGGAGCACCTCTGGCCAAGTACATGAATACCTGGCACATCGGAAAATATACTATGCCACATGGTGCAAGTGCGATGCTTACCATGGTACTATTTCTTTTCCTTTTCGGCTTATTTCTGCTGATCATTGCCCCCATGATTTTAAACCAGGCTTATCTGATCAAATCAATCAAAATTGATGACATCGTTGTCCATTTTAAGGATCCAATGCGAAATTTGGATGCATTCTTAGTACAATACAACATAATTAAACCAGGTGAAACGTTCACCCGGTTTATCCAGTTACAGGTACACGATCTGGTGGATATGACCAGATTCAGACAACATTTCACCAACATTATCAGTGCTACCGGCACGTTGGTTTTTGGCGTTTTCATCATATTATTTTTAACTTATTACTTCCTGCTCGACGATGGATTGATCAAAAACTTTATGTTAATCCTCTCGCCCGACAAATATGTTGACGACATCAGCCAGGTGCTGCACGACTCTAAATTTCTGTTGGTGAGGTATTTTCATGGCATTTTAACGGAAGTGATTATTATGATCAGTTTGGAAACCATTGGATTACTCATCCTTGGAATTCCAAATGCGGTTTTAATTGGTTTTATAGGTGGATTGATGAATGTGATTCCATACCTGGGTCCTGCTATTGGTATGTGTTTGGGGATTATTTTGGGACTACTCTCTGAACTGGGAGCAAAAAACTATGACATGCTGACATATGTGGTTCTGGGAGTGATGGGAGTTTTTGCCGGAGCCAAGGTCATCGACGATCTGGTACTGCAACCACTCATTTATTCAAGAAGTGTGAAGGCCCATCCGGTGGAAGTTTTCCTGGCCATCATCATCGGTGGAAAGTTGGCAGGTATTATTGGCATGATTTTAGCAATCCCTATTTATACCATACTGCGGGTGGTACTACGCCAGTTCTTAAATCAGATGAAATTGGTGAAATATTTAACCAGTAGAATGTAACTTTTTTATTGTAAATCAATATAACATTATACACCCTTAAAAATGATCGCCATGAGTAATGAAAATTCAAATTCAGGATTTGCATTTATTGCAGGATTAGTAGTAGGTGCCGCTGTTGGTGCACTTGCAGGTCTGCTATTTGCCCCACAAACGGGCGAAGAAACCCGTAAACAACTGGGCGAAAAGACCAAAGAAGTAACGGATGAATTGCTGGACAAATTCGATGATTTTAAAGAATCGATGACCGATGCGTTTGATGATGTAAAGCGCGGAACCGCAGAAACAATGGAGAACGTGAAGAAGACCACCGTTGATTTGCTGAATGAAGTGAAGAAATCTAAAACCAAAGAAGCCTAAGCTTTTTTATAATGGAAAGTAATCAGATAGGTACCGCCTTTCAGGAATCTTTTGAATCGCTAAAAGAATATCTGGATACTCAGGTAAAATACAATAAACTGATTTTAACCCAAAAACTGGGCGATATTACTTCGTATTTTGCCCTGTTGCTTATTGTTATTGCGCTTGCCGGAGGCTTGTTGCTTTTTCTTTCATTTGCGTTTGCCTTTTGGTTTGCAAAGGTTACCAATTTGGATGTTTATTACGGTTACCTGATTATATCGGCTTTTTATCTGATCTTAATTGTAATAGCCATTAGATTCAGGGAGAAACTTTTATTTAATCCCATACGCAAATTACTGGGTACCATATTGTTTGAAGAAGAAATTCAGGGGGAGACTACCAACCCTTTCGGTAAAAGGGAAGATCTGAAGAAAACGATAAAAGTAATGCATTATGAGATGCAGGAGCAACAAAAGCTTCTGCATGCCAAATTCCATCAACTGAATGAAACATTGACCTTCGTCAATATTTCGCAACAAATTTTTCAAAGTGTATACGCCAAGGTGGTTACGTCAACAAATGTAGCTAAGCTGGCTTTTTTACTTATAAAGAGATTGAAGCGAAAGCGACCTGATAAAACAAAAAAAGCAGCTGATTAGGCTGCTTTTTTTGTTTTATGGGTAACTATACCGTCATAATATCCTTTTCTTTGAGTGTAAAAAGATGGTCCACTTTTTCAATATACTGATCGGTAAGTTTTTGGATTTCATCAACCAGATGTTTGGTTTCATCTTCAGCTATTCCATCTTTTTCGAGGCGTTTGGCCTCATCATTGCCGGCACGGCGCGCATTTCTGATTCCAATTTTGGTTTCTTCTACAATGGACTTGGCTTTCCTGACCATGTCATGGCGGCGTTCTTCGGTTAGAGGTGGAACATTAATGCGTAGTATTTCGCCTTCGTTTTGAGGATTGAAACCCAAATTAGCCGCTAAAATAGCTTTCTCAATGGCATGGATGGTGGTTTTGTCAAATGGCTGCACAATAATCTGCCGGGCATCGGGAGTATTAATATTGGCGGTTCTTTCGATGGGAGTTGGCACTCCGTAATAATCAACCCTGACCCCGGCCAGCATGGATGGATTGGCTTTTCCGGCCCTGACTTTTAGAAACTCCTTATCCAGGTGTTGTAGAGCATGGTCCATACTCTCTTTTACTTCTTCAAGGCATAATATGGCATCATCTGTCATAACTCAAAAATTTTTTTCAAATTTACTATTTCATTCCAATATTTGTCAATTTCGGGCAGTTTTATTGACATTCAGCCACAATATTGTTCTAAGCAGACACAATGGTACCAATATTTTCACCTGAAACCACTTTCATCAGGTTTAAATCCTTGTTCATATCGAACACCAAAATAGGGAGGTTATTTTCTTTGCACAGGGTAAAAGCAGTCAAATCCATCACCTTCAGGTTCTTTTCGTAGGCCTCATCAAAAGTAATAGTTTCGTATTTAGTTGCAGTAGGATCTTTCTCAGGATCGGCAGTATAAACACCATCAACACGGGTTCCTTTTAAAAGGATATCAGCTTTTATTTCAACGGCTCTGAGTGCTGAGGCTGTATCGGTGGTAAAAAACGGGTTACCGGTTCCCCCGGATATAATCACCACATTTCCTTCAGTTAAATATTGAATGGCTTTTTTACCACTCATCAGTTCAGTAACCGGTTGCACATGCAATCCTGAGAGCAATTTAACTTTAACTCCCTGGTTTTCGAGTTCGCCCTGCAAAGCCAACGAATTGATTACTGTGGCCATCATACCCATATAATCGCCTTGTACTCGATCGAAACCTTTGGCCGCACCCTGCATTCCACGGAAAATATTTCCTCCTCCAATGACAATTGCCACCTGAACTTTCATTTCGGCTACCCTTTTTATTTCGGTACAGTATGCTGCCAATGTTATTGGGTCGATACCGTATTGTTGCTCACCCATCAGGGCTTCTCCGCTCAACTTGAGCAATATTCTTTTATATTTCATGTTTATTGATTGTTAATATCTTAACTAAAATGCGAATCCCAAATTAAAGAAGGCCATTAACCCGGCATTAAGATTCGATCCAAGCAAACTTAATTCGATGGGGCCTATAAAACTATTGTAGCTCATGGTGCCACCATAACCTGCCATCAGATTTCGTACATCAAACGCTTCATCTACATCCACTTCATTATTTCCGACATCAGACCTCAAAGTAAAGTAAAATTTATCGAATACCTTGTACTGAAGTTTCAGACGGGCTATTCCAACGTAGTTCCCAACGCGTTGTACAAAATTCAAACCGGAAAACGGAACCAGATTACCTATGTAATTAATTTCGTTTAATCCGCCCACTCCAAACCAATGCTGAAGTGGAGGAGCATCCTGCCTGAGCGTACCACCTGCATACAATCCTGCTTTCAAGGTCATTCTTGGCGAAAGGTAAATATTTTGTTCGTAGTTGGTATAAAATACCAATGAGTTGGTAAACAGTTCATCGGCCAAACTATTCGACAATGGAACTACATAAAGTGCTTTGGCATTCAACAAGAAACCGTGCTTTGAGAAATAGGGTGTATCGCGGGTGTCGGCATTCATTGTAACAAAAGCATTTGCATACGGATTAAACGAACCTCCAATGGTATCAGTCTCTACCTGAAACTGTTCCTTTAATCGAAAATACTCGCCCTGCAAGCCTAAACGCCAATTCATAACATTACCCCGCGACTGAGTTAGAAAAACTGAAAGATTGATTGTGGAAAATTTGATCAGGTTGCTTCGGCGGTTGAATTGATAGAGTTTGAACTCAAAATTATACATGTCCAATTCTACACCAAAACTCGGCTTTGAACCATTTGAAACAGTATAGAACGCTTTAAAACGGGGGTTGGGACCAAGAATAACCTCAGTAAACAATTTACTTCTGTTTCCAAGGATATTTCGGAATACACCGCCCAGCAGAATGCTTCCGTTATAATCCACATCGTAATGAATGGCCGCTGATACATAACCCGGGGCACTTTCCTCCACTTTTATAATCAGATTCGCACGTCCATTGTCAGCAGGTTCAAGTTCATAAAATACATATTTGAAGAACCCTGTTCCATAAACAAAGGTTATTTTCTCCTCTATCTCCTCAAATGTCATACTTTTACCTTCAAACTCTTCAAAATAATTGTCGAGATAAATAAGCGACATTTTAACGTTCCCTTCGTATTTAACCTGATCAACCTGAATACTTCCGAGTGGTTTTGTATTTAACTTTCGGAGTGGTTTGAACTCCAATGAATTAAGCGAATCGGCAAGTGCTTTTAATTGTGGATAATGCAGGCGGGCAACCCGCTCACCTTCGGCAATGATAGAATCATATTTCATAAAATCCATCATCCCCTCACGCACCGGATATTTAATGTCCAGATTAATCAAATTATTGGCTTCCTGGTTTGCAACAATGCGGTTAAACGACACAATCTGATTGATGACGCCTGTTACCGTGGTTAGTTCATCGATATTGGTTTTTAAACCCGACTGCACATCTCCCCCAATGATAAATTGAGCTCCCATCTGCTGAACCTCCCGGGCCGGATAGTTATTCACCACTCCGCCATCCACAAGGTATCGTCCCTGGTAATATGTTGGTGAAAAATATCCCGGAATCGACATACTCGACCTTACAGCCATGGGTAAATATCCCTTGTTCAATTCAACGGATTCGCCTGTAAACAAATCAGTTCCAATACAAAGAAATGGTGTTGGCAGCTTATTAAAATTGGTAACCGACCACCCCGGAGAGAAATACTTGTTGAGCAAAAGATTTACCTGTTGACCATAATACAATGAACTGTTTATCCCAATTTTACGTTTGGCTAATGGCAAAGAAACAATGGATTTCTCCCAAAGAGATTTCTCTTCATAGGCAACATATTTTCGATCGATTTCATCGCGCAATACCATATCCCAGTTCTGAGTGCGGACGATTTTCTCAATCTCATCGGCGCTGTATCCAAGAGCATAAAACCCCGCCATAATGCTGCCTATGCTGGTACCCCCGACATAATCCACCGACAAGCCTACTTCTTCCAAAACCCTGAACAGGCCAATATAGGCAAATCCTTTCGCACCTCCACCGCTTAAAACCAACCCCACTTTTGGCCGTTTTGATGTTAATTGATTTTCCTGTAAAGATGTACCGGATTGAGCATTTAAAGGGAAGCAATAAAACGATAAGGAAATCAGGCACAATAAAATGATGTAAAACCGATGCTTCATCATGGCTTTGGTATAGGTTGTTCTTCACAAATATAATCGAATTTCGTCAGTTCACAAGCGATTCTATTTTAATACACCAATAAGCCGTGCAAGCCTGGGGGCGAATTCCACCATGAGCCTGAACCACTTACTACTGCTTAAAATTTTTGTGGAAAAGTCGCATAATCGATAGGTAATTTGGTGAATTGCGTAAAGAAGTTTTTAAATTCCTCGTAATTGTTGTTGTTGGCCACAAACCGATAAGGATATCCGGCTTTTAAGCCCAGAGTATCAGCGGTGTATATATTTCTGGTTACAGAATCATTAACCACAAAATAATTGATGCGCCCGTCGCCCAGTTTTTCAATCAGCCAAACAGCACTAGAATCGAAAGTAATTACAGCTTCCTTATCGCCGTAAGTACTTAAATTATAGACAATCTGAAACGTATGGGGAGGTGGATCAGGTGGCGCAATATAGCTATAAACCGGAACGTCTCCCACCGAATTCGACTTATTGCACAGGCTAAACGAGAACAAGATCACCATACCCAGCACCGAGAATGTAATAAATCGTACTATTTTCATCGTGTTGTTATTAATGTTTCAAAACGTGTAATACGTAATATCAATCAGTTATCAGCAAAAACAATTCGGTATTCACCGGAAATAAGCTGTTTACAATTACAGCACAATATAGAAATAATTTAGCTACTCCAGGTGCTTACCATGACATTGTTTATATTTTTTCCCGCTTTCACACGGACAAGGGTCGTTTCTTCCAACTTTCTTTTCCACTTTAACAGGCTGTGTTTTAACATTTTCCTGGGTGTTGCTATGGGCTTGTGACAACAGATCGCCGTGTTCTTCCTTGATTTGCGAACGGTCGATCCCTTTGGGTAGTTTTGCCTCTCTCAAACCTGCCTGATTTTGCATAAAGATATCACCCTTAATCAAATACGAAACCACATCTTTATTGATCTTTTGAATCATCTTTTTGAACAGCTCAAATGACTCAAATTTATAAATCAACAACGGGTCTTTTTGCTCATAGGATGCATTTTGAACCGATTGTTTCAGGTCGTCCATTTCACGAAGTTGCTCTTTCCAGGCGTCATCGATATGCGACAACGAAATCCCCTTTTCAAAAGCCAAAGGAACCTCGGCACCATTGGTTTCGACCGATTTACGCAAGTTGGCTACTACCTGAGTTTGTCTGATGCCATCGGAAAACGGAATGGCAATATTCTCAAACTGACTTTGATTTTCATACACATCCTTAATAACAGGCAATGTACTTATGGCCAGTCGCTTGCGTTTATCAATATAGGATTTATAAACCACATCGAATAATTTCTCTGTAATTTCAGTAACGCTTTCCGAACTAAAAGCGGCCTCATCGATGGGTGATTCAACCGCCAGGGTTCTGTACAATTCCAGTTGAAATCCGGGAAAATCGCGGCCATCCTGATATTCGGTCACCACATTTTCGCATAAGTCGTAAATCATGTTGGCCACATCCACTGAGAGACGTTCGCCAAACAGAGCATGCTTACGTCGTTTGTAGATTACCTCACGTTGCGAATTCATCACATCGTCGTATTCGAGTAACCGTTTACGAATTCCAAAGTTGTTTTCTTCCACCTTTTTCTGGGCCCGCTCGATGGATTTGGTGATCATGGAATGCTGAATCACTTCACCTTCGTCCAGACCAAGCCTATCCATAATACCGGCAATACGTCCTGAGCCGAACATACGCATGAGGTCGTCCTCCAGCGACACAAAAAACTGCGAACTTCCCGGATCTCCCTGACGCCCGGCACGACCACGCAACTGACGGTCCACACGCCGTGAATCGTGGCGCTCGGTACCAATAATGGCCAAACCGCCTTCTTTAACAACACCTTCTCCAAGTTTGATGTCGGTACCACGACCCGCCATGTTGGTAGCGATGGTCACCATCCCGGCATGACCGGCTTCTTTAACTACCTGTGCTTCTTTCTGGTGTAACTTGGCATTCAACACATTGTGGTGAATATGTTTTCGGGTTAGCATCCTGCTTAACAACTCGGAGGTTTCCACCGAAGTGGTACCTACCAGCACAGGTCTTCCTTTTTTTGTCAGCACTTCAATTTCATCAATAATGGCGTTGTATTTTTCGCGCTTGGTTTTATACACCAAGTCCTGACGGTCGTCGCGGATGATGGGTTTGTTGGTAGGAATTACCACAACATCAAGTTTATAAATATCCCACAACTCACCGGCTTCGGTTTCAGCAGTTCCGGTCATACCGGCCAGTTTGTTATACATCCTGAAATAATTCTGGAGTGTAATGGTGGCATAGGTTTGGGTGGCCGCTTCAACCTTCACATTTTCCTTTGCCTCGATGGCCTGGTGCAATCCATCCGAATAGCGCCGGCCTTCCATGATACGCCCGGTTTGTTCGTCTACAATTTTAATTTTATTGTCGATGATTACATATTCAATATCTTTTTCAAAAAGCGTGTACGCCTTTAACAACTGGGTTACGGTGTGTACGCGTTCCGATTTAATGGCGTAGTTTTTAATGAGTTCGCTTTTCTTTTCGAGCTTTTCCTTTTCAGCGATAGTTTGTTTTTCGAGGTCGGCCACCACCGATCCGATGTCGGGAAGAATAAAAAATTCAGCATCGTCGTAGGAACGGGTTAACAGGTCAATTCCTTTTTCAGTAAGGTCAACCGAATTGTGTTTTTCATCAATAACAAAAAACAACTCATCATCAACCACATGCATGTTTTTTGCCTGCTCCTGCAGGAAAAAGCTTTCCGTCTTCTGCATTAACTGGCGGTTTCCTTCCTCGCTCAGCAATTTGATCAATGCTGTATTTTTTGGCAATCCATGGTAAGCCCTTAGAAGCAACAACCCTGTCTTTTTAACAGTTTCATTGTCTGACTGATCCTTTAAGAGATTCTTTATCTCAGCCAATATACCCGAAACCAAAACCTTTTGAGCATTGTGCAACGATTGAACATCCGCTTTTAAAGCATCGAATTCCTGTAAGTCGCCTTTGGGAGTAGGCCCGGAAATAATCAAAGGTGTACGGGCATCATCGATTAAAACAGAGTCGACCTCATCCACAATTACGTAATTATGCCCGCGCTGCACCATTTCTTCCGGGTTGCCTGTCATGTTGTCACGCAGGTAATCGAAACCAAACTCATTGTTGGTACCAAAAGTAATATCGGCCAGATAAGCCTTACGCCTTTCGGCGGAATTAGGCTGATGGTAGTCGATACAATCCACCTTCAATCCATGAAATTGATACAACATACCCATCCATTCGCCGTCGCGTTTGGCCAGATAGTCGTTTACCGTAACCAGGTGCACTCCTTTTCCCGGCAATGCATTGAGGTACACAGGTAAAGTAGCCACGAGGGTTTTACCCTCACCGGTAGCCATCTCAGCAATTTTACCATGATGCAACACAGTACCACCAAAGAGCTGCACATCGTAATGCACCATATCCCAGGTGATTGTATTTCCCCCGGCAAGCCACCGATTATTGTAATAGGCTTTCCCGTCTTTGATGTTTACCGAATCTAGTTTTGAAGCCAGATAGCCATCCATTTCGTTGGCTGTAACCTCAACCACGGCATTTTCCTTAAACCGGCGAGCCGTCTCTTTCATCACTGCAAAAGCCTCAGGGAGAATCTCGTTCAACACCTCTTCGGTTTTCTCGTAACTCACTTTGTTGAGCTTATCCACCTGAACATACAAATCCTCCTTCAGGTTGGAGTCCATATCAGGCTCATCGTTAATTTGTTGCTTAATCCGGTTGATTTCATTTTCTTCCTCAGCAATGTAATCGCTTATCCGCTGCTTAAATTCAAGCGTTTTAGCACGGAGTTCGTCATTACTTAAAAGTGCTATTTTATCGTAAACTGCTTTTACCCGTTCTACCTCTGGGCCAATGGCTTTTAAATCGCGGGTAGCTTTGTCGCCGAGCAGTTTTTTAATGAAGTTTATCATGGTTTTTTATCTCAAAAAATTGATTAGATCAACAATTATTCCAAATGTCATCACATACGTTGTGAACAGTCGGCAAAGGTATCTAAAAATCCAGTTGTTTTTTTAATGCAAGCGTTAACCTGATTGATCTGCACTTGTGGAAAGGATCATCCTTTAATACCGAAATCGCTGTATATACCTTGTTATATAGGCTTCCATATTCTCGTTTGGCATGGGCATGGTTGCATTGGCGATGGTGCCATCCGGATTGATCAGTATATAAGAAGGATAAGCGCGTACATGATACTTTTCAGGAAGTATCATCTGGCTGGTAATGGTTAAAAATTCCCACCGTAATCCCTTGTCATTTTTGTATTTAACAACCTGGCTGTTGTCATCGCCAACCACCAGTGTAAGCAGATCCAATTTCCCTTTAAAGCTGGCACTTATCTTCTGAATCTGATCCAACTCAAACAAACAAATCTGACAATTGTTGCTAATAAAATTGAGCAAAACAAATCTGCCATGATAACTTTTCAGGTCCACCGGTTCACCCCTTTCATTTTCCAGACTAAATTCGGGTGCCGGATATCCATATGTAAGTTGCGTTAGCTTATCGATAAAATGAGAGGCTATTTCGCGGTTCTCTTTAAACTTCGATTCAAAAGAGAGTATTTTCAACTTTTCGATTACCGCCTCCTTTTTTACTTCATTAAGATAAAAATTCCTGGAAATCAACAGCATCATGGCCAGTTCTGTTACCCTGGCATCGGACTTTAAAAGGGTATCCTGTTGGAGCATGTGTTTTAAAGGCAGGTAATCACCAGGATTGTTTAATACCTGAATAAGTTGGTCGTAATGACGGTTGCTATAAACGTCAAGGTAATTATCGAAGAAGGATTTAAAGAAATCGGTATACTGAATGTTATTGTACAAAACCGGTTTAGAAAGAATTTCCTGTTTAAGCACCTGTGCATTGCTGATTCGTTTGCTAAGCCAATCGAGCGAAACAAAGGCATAATGGATATAATTCTTCAGATATTCACTCTTTGAATCCTTGAATTTACCCTCCATTTCAGTTTTAAACTCTGCAATGGCCTGTTTGTTACGACTGCGATAAATCACCTGTGCGTTGTCGTAAATGAACTGATTATAAAGTAAGTTAAACATTCCGATATCCGTTTGTAAACCACCGTCGTTGGTAACTTGCAGATCGAACTGAAGGGGAATTTTATCGAAAACAGAACCTTGTGCCACCGATTGCTGTTGGGGGATTTCAACCTTGTATGTAGCACCCGGTGTTAGATAGAGTTCCCCTTTTTCGAGGTTAAAGGCCAAAAAACCATAGGTGGTTTCAGCTAAAGAGGCTACCATTTCAAAATGACCTTGTGCATCACATTGTGAACTGGCAATGGTCTGTTCCAACATAGAAAACTGATCGGCATATACCAGCACCCGGACCAAATCACCGGTTTTGCCAAGAGAGGTTCCTGAAACGGAAACTTCCTGCGACCATCCGAAAAGTTGTGTAAATAAGGTTAAACCAACAAAAGTCGACTTTATCCAGTGGGTATTTTTCAAACCTTCTTAATTTGAGTGACAATTTCTTTTGGTACCATAACGCTGATATCGCCGCCATGTTTTATTACATCGCGCACAATTGATGAAGAAATGGGAGTAAACGCGGGTTCGGTGAGCAGGAACACGGTCTCTATATTCTTGTACATCATCTTGTTTACCTGCCCAATTCCACGTTCAAATTCAAAATCGGCGCTTGTTCTCAGTCCACGCAAAATAAAACCTGCATTTACTTTTTTACAGAACTCAACTGTCAACCCTTCATAGATTTCGACACGCACAGAAGGTATCTCTTTAAACACCGATTCAATCCATTTTTTTCGTTGTTCCAGCGGAAACATGGCTTTTTTCTCAACGTTTACTCCGATGGCCACGATGATTTCATCAAAAAGTGAAGCGGCACGCTGCACCACGGAAACATGTCCCAATGTGATGGGGTCGAAGGAGCCAGGGAAAACTGCGATTCTTTTCATAGGAAAATATTTAAAGGGTAAAATTACAGGATATATGTTTCACTTTCGAAAAGATAACCCAAAGTATTGAACAGTGATCTGTAACTCAGCCGGATAGACTTAAGACTTTCTTCTTTACTGAGCCAAACGGCTTTGGTGATTTGCTCTCCCGTTTGTGGAGTTAAAACGGTGGTGGAATGGGTGTTCATCGAAAACCAGCAGGTCCGTTTCAGGATAAAGGTATTCTTTTCATGATAAATATGATACGAATCGGGCAACCGTCCATCAACCTTCAGGTGATCGACCCCGGTTTCTTCACAAACTTCACGTATGGCGGCTTCTTCAATGGACTCACCGGGTTCCACCTTCCCTTTCGGGAGATCCCATTTATCAAACCGATGAATGAACAAATATTCATTTTTGTCATTTCTCACCACTCCACCTGCCGCATGAATAACTTTAAACTGACTTTCAAACTTCTTAAACAATTGATCGGGATTGGCACTTCTCAGGCAAACATCACCATCAAAGAACCCTGTTAAAAACTGTTGAACAAACGTCTGCATCAATTCCGGGTGATCGATCACCATAGCTGATGAACAGTCCTCAAAATTTTCATCGCCAAACAACACCTTAATATTATTGAAGTAAACTGCTTTCATCAGACAAATTTAATAGATTTTAAGCGTGATCTGTATGTTTAATTTCATAGCAAACGGGAAAATGTGTAGGTTTGCCCCATGAATTTTGATCAGGAAACCGCCGACCGAGTTTCGGCCAACTTACTTCAGATTAAGGCCATTAAGCTGAATAACAGCCAACCCTTCACTTGGGCGTCGGGCCTAAAATCACCCATTTACTGCGACAACAGGATCACGCTGTCACACCCAAAAATCCGCACTTATATCAGGCAGCAACTGGCCAAAGCCATTGCAGACCAGTTTGGCGATGTGGATGTAATAGTGGGTGTTGCCACTGCGGGCATTCCTCAGGGTGTGTTGGTGGCACAGGAACTTGGGCTTCCATTTGCCTATGTTCGTGCATCGGCCAAAGACCACGGCTTGGCCAACAAAATAGAAGGGTCGATCAGCAGCGGGCAAACAGCCGTGGTAATCGAAGACTTGGTGTCGACAGGCAAAAGCAGCCTGGAAGCTGTGTTTGCACTTCGGGAAGTAGGTGTAAAGGTTGCCGGGATGGCCGCCATATTTAGCTATGGGCTACAAATTGCTCAAGAAAATTTCAAGTCCTCCGATTGCAGACTTGTCACCCTTTCTGATTACGATTCAATGATCAGCAAGGCCATCGAAGCTGAGTACATCTCAAAAAACGACGAAACCTCACTCAGAGAATGGAGAAAAGATCCCCATGCCTGGAGCGAAAATCACCAAAAATAAACCCACTATTACTAAAAAACTTTACACATGAAAATAGAAGGAAAAGCCGCTATCATTGACAAACCAGTTGAAGAAGTCTATCAATTTTTAAACAACTTCAACCATTATCAACAATTGATGCCCGAGCAAATTACCAACTGGCAATCGGATGAAAAAGGTTGTTCTTTCACCATCCAGGGCATGGCCAACATACAGCTTGCCTTTGGAAATAATGAACCTTTTAATAAAATTGAATTAATCCCGGTAGGCAAAGCACCTTTTACTTTTAGTCTTCATGCCAACCTGACAGACATGGGTTCAACCACCAAAGTCGCTGTTTTTCTGGATGCCGACCTAAATCCTATGCTTGCCATGATGGCCAAGCGACCCATGGAAAACCTGGTGAATGTAATGGCTGAGAACCTGAAAACAGCCATGGGTTAGTTTATAGTACAAACTCTATTTCCTTAAATTGATACCATTCTGTTGATCTGGATTTCCTTTTAATGGCCAACCGGCCAAATTCGTCAACACCTTCAATCTTCCCAATAAAATCGCCTTCAGCAGTCCGGTAGGTTTTCCATTCATTTATTTTATAAAGCTTTTGCAAGTATTCTTCCTCAAGTTGTTTTACACCTGATGAAGAAAAAGTCATCTTATAATACAGGTCAATTGAATGCGCCATTTGCTGCCTGAAATCTTCGATGGGTATCTGCTGATTGGTAAAGTGAATCAGAGAAGCTGCGTTGGGCAGTTCATTTCCAAAAACTTCCTGGTTCAAATTGATCCCGATTCCGGCAACAGCATAATCAAGTATATTTCCTTTGATGATATTTTGAAATAAAATCCCACCCACTTTTTTATCGTTGATATACAAATCGTTGGGCCACTTAACAGTTACCGATTCGTTTGGGACCAAACCCTTTATCACCTTCGATATTCCCAGTGAAACCACCTGCGTAAGCAGAAACTGACGGGCAGGTGAAAGGTGGTGTGGCGTGAGTATCAAACTGCATAACAGGTTTTTACCCGGCTCGCTATCCCACCGGTTGCCGCCTTGTCCCCTACCGTTCTCTTGTTGAAAGGCACAAATCATTTCGCCTTCATGGGCCTGGTGTGAATCGATACGACTTAAAGCATCGTCGTTGGTAGATTTTACCACCGAACGGTTAATAAAGACAATATTCATTGATTAGGGTTTTTTACTACATGAAACTTTAAGCGGTAAAATTGCTAAAAAATGTCAAGAAAAAAGGGTTTTAAACCCTCAAAACAATTCTGTTAGTCAACTTTTTACCAGAAACGCTGCAACACAAACAAATTCATTATTTTTGCACCAACAAAAAAGAATATTTCATGACCAAAAAGACAAAGCGTGACAGTGCAGAACAAATACTTGCACAGGTAGTTGCAGGAATGCAGGAAAAAAAAGCCAAGGACATTGTCAGCCTCAACCTTCAATCCATTAATCATGCAGTTACGAAATACTTTGTCATTTGCCATGCTGCTTCAAAAACTCAAATTGGTGCCATTTACAACAGTATTGAGGAGTTTGTGTTGAAAAACTGCGATGCAAAACCATTTCATCGGGAAGGAATTCAGAATTCGGAATGGATTTTGATAGATTATTTCGATGTAGTGGTTCATGTGTTTCAAGAGGACCTCAGGAACTTCTATAAGATTGAAAATCTGTGGGCTGATGCTCCAATAACCAGATACAAAAGTGATGATTAGTATATTATTTGTAACTTAACGACAGAATGGCAGAAGAAAATAACAATACCACAAATAATACGGAAGAAAATAAAGGATCGAAAAATCCTTTTTCTAATTTAACCGGTGGCGGAACAAATGGTGGTAAGCCAAAATTTAATTTTTACTGGATTTATGGTATCCTGGCCATTGTCCTGATAGGAATTCAGTTTATGGGGATGGGTGATGAAGGAAAACAAACCGATTGGCGTGACTTAAAAACCATGCTTCAGGATGGTGATGTTGAAAAAATCATTCTTGTAAACAAAGAAACGGCTGAGATTTTTATCAGACCTGAAAGTCTTACCAAAGAAAAGTATAAGGATCTCAGCAAAGGCACTTCGATCTCCGGGAAAACTCCCCAATATGTATTTAATGTGGGATCGGTGGATAAATTCTACGAAGATGTGGAAGAAGCTCAAAAAGGACAAACCCAACCGGTGTATGTGGATACAGAAATCAGGCACAATTGGGGAGGCGAAATTCTGAATTGGATATTATTCCCCGCGCTGCTCATCGGAATTTGGTTTTTGTTTATGCGGATGATGAGTAAAGGCGGCGGCGGTGCCGGTGGACAGTTGTTTAACATTGGCAAATCGAAAGCCCAGATGTATGATAAAAAAACAAGTGTCAACATCACTTTTAAAGATGTAGCCGGATTGGCCGAAGCAAAAGTTGAAATCAAGGAAATTGTTGATTTTTTGAAAACACCCGAGAAGTACACCAAACTTGGGGGGAAAATCCCAAGAGGGGTATTGTTGGTAGGCCCTCCCGGAACCGGTAAAACTTTACTGGCCAAATCGGTGGCAGGCGAGGCTCATGTCCCATTTTATTCTATTTCGGGTTCCGACTTTGTTGAAATGTTTGTAGGTGTTGGTGCCTCCCGGGTACGCGACCTCTTTAAACAGGCCAAAGAAAAATCTCCCAGCATCATTTTTATTGATGAGATTGATGCCATCGGCCGGGCCCGTGGAAAAAATGCCATGAGTGGTGCCAATGATGAACGCGAAAACACGCTGAACCAATTACTTACCGAGATGGATGGTTTTACTCCAAATTCGGGTGTAATCATCCTTGCCGCCACCAACAGGGCCGACATTCTCGACAAAGCTTTGATGCGTGCAGGCCGTTTCGACCGCCAGATTTATGTTGAGTTACCTGATTTAGAAGAACGCAAGGAAATCTTTGCCGTTCATATGAAACCCCTTACCTTCGACGAATCGGTAAAAGTTGATTTTCTGGCCAGGCAAACACCCGGATTTTCTGGTGCCGACATAGCCAATGTGTGTAACGAATCGGCATTAATTGCGGCACGTACCACCCATGAAACCATTACCAAACAAGATTTTATGGATGCCATCGACCGCATTATCGGTGGTTTGGAAAAGAAAAATAAAATAATCACACCCGGTGAAAAAAAGGTGGTTGCTTTTCATGAAGCAGGCCATGCCTCCATCAGTTGGTTGCTCGAAAATGCACATCCATTGGTAAAGGTAACCATTGTCCCCAGAGGTAGATCACTGGGAGCAGCATGGTACCTGCCCGAAGAACGTCAGATTACCACCTACGAACAGTTGTTCGACGAAATGGTGGCAGCGTTGGGAGGACGTGCCTCAGAACAGGTCGTCTTTGGACAAATATCTACCGGTGCCCTCAACGATCTTGAAAAAGTGACCAAACAGGCCTATGCCATGGTAAGCTATTACGGCCTGAGTAAAAAACTTGGTAACATCAGTTTTTATGATTCAACCGGTCAGTCGGAATATTCATTCAACAAACCATTTAGCGAAAAAACCAGCGAGCTGATCGACAAGGAAGTGAGTGATATCATCGAAAGCGCCTATGTAAAAGCCATACAGGTGCTTACTGATAATCGGCCGGGTTTGGAAAAACTTGCCTATAAATTGCTTGAAAAAGAAGTGATCTTTAAGGAAGACCTGGAAGAAATTTTCGGTAAACGTCCTTGGGACAAAGACGAGCCTGTTGCGGAAGTAAAGGCCACACAAGTTCCTCAGCCGGATGTTGTTATACTGGAATCAGAAGAAGCAGGAACTGAAAAAACGGGAGACATTACTTAATCATAAACTGATTTGTTATGGAGGAGAGTACCACGAAAGAAAAAATCCTGAAATCGGTTCGTAATGCACTGATCAACAAAACGGACAACCCTTTTAAAAATACTGATTTTACGACCCGTGTTTTTAATCCTCAGGAAGAAGGTCCTGATGTGGAATTCGCCCTCAAATTTAACGAGGGTGGTGGTACCTTTATTTATTGCGACAACGAAAAAAACTTTACCGATAACCTTAAAACGCTGATGGTTCAAAAAGGCTGGGAACAAGTGGCTTCGAGCAATCCCGCGCTGAACAACCTGCTTTCGACAGCCGGAATTGATGCCAGGCCACCTGAATCGAAACTGGGTTTTGAGGTCAGTATTACCGGTTGCGACTTTCTGATTTCGCGATTTGGTAGCATTTTAGTTTCGTCGAAAGTGGCAGAAAGAAATCTTTTTGTGGGGGCAAATACCCACCTCATTGTGGCTAAATCTTCTCAGGTAAAATCTGAAATAAAAGAAGCACTATCCGCATTAAAAATCAAATATTCAGGTAGTTTACCCTCACAGATCACCATGATTACCGGAGCAGAAAACACCACTTCTTTCACCCGGTCGCTTCCTGCCGGAGCCATCGGATCGAAAAATTTATTCGTCTTTATGATCGATGATGCATAGCAAATGATCGTTTTATCAGTTGATTTCGTAGATTTGCAGCCGAATATTTTAAAGTATCTGCCTACATTTGAAAGAAATAATTACCAGAACCACCACAGGCATTGTGTTTATCGTAACAGTAATCGGATCGATACTGTTACACCCGTTGGCATTTTTTATGGTCATGGGGTTTTATGCGACCATTGGCTTAATTGAATTCTACAAACTTACCACCCCTACAAAAAACTACATTGCCCCAACAATTATTGGCCTTGTTTGCTATTCACTCGTCGCATTGTCGGGTTTACGATATATCGATTTGAAATTCAATCTACTGATACTTCCCCTGATCTTTATCCTGATGGCCACTGAGCTGTTTAGTTCCAGTGGATCGTGGAAGAACCTGTCGTACTATTTGACTTCGTTTCTCTATATTGTGGTTCCTTTTTCGCTGATGAACTTCATGTTTTATGTAAATACATCTTCACCAGACAGTTTGCTATTGATGAGTTTGTTTTTTCTGGTATGGACCAGCGATGTATTTGCCTATTTAACCGGATCTTTCTTTGGAAAACACAAACTATTCGAGCGTATTTCGCCAAAAAAAACCTGGGAAGGCACTTTGGGAGGTTTGGTATTTGCCTTGATTGCAGCCTATATTTTCTATTCCTTATCGGATAGTTTTTCGTGGCTCATCTGGATGGAATATACCTTTCTTATTGTGGTGGCCGCAGTAGTTGGTGATTTGGCGGAATCGATGTTGAAAAGGAATTTCAGTATAAAAGACTCAGGAACGATTTTTCCCGGACACGGTGGCGTTCTCGATCGTTTTGATGCCGTGCTGTTTGCCACGCCATTTGCCTTTGTTTTTTTTAATTTTGTTATGTAATGAAGATCCATCACGAAGGATATAAAATTATTCTAATCACCGCTCTGTTTGCAGGCATGGTGGCGATATGCACATATCTGCTGGTAACCAACCCTATTTTCAGCACCGTGCTTTATATTGCTGTGGCAATACACCTTATCTGGACCGTTAGTTTTTTCAGGGTTCCAAACCGGACTATCAACCAACATGAAAACGCCATACTTTCCTCGGCCGATGGCAAGGTGGTGACCATTGAAGAAGTTACAGAATCTGAATACTTCAAAGGTAAATGTCTCATGATCAGTGTTTTTATGTCTCCTTTTAACGTACATGTTAACTGGTATCCCATGGATGGCGAAGTGGTTTACACCAAATACCATCCGGGTAAATACCTGGCCGCCTACAATCCAAAATCTTCTACCCTGAACGAACGAAATACAGTGGTAGTTAAAAATAATGAGGGTAAATCGGTGTTAATCAGACAGATTGCCGGTGTGATGGCTCGAAGGATTATCAGCAACGCCAGCAAAGGCGACCAGGTTGTACAAGGCAGTGAATTTGGAATCATCCGTTTTGGTTCACGGGTCGACTTTTTTTTGCCCACCGATGTAAAAATGAACGTGAAAATCGGGGATAAGGTCAAAGCCAAACAGAGCGTAATTGCTTATTTTTAGCGGATTTTAGACCTGTGGTTTAAATGATGGAACAACTTCCATCGTTACAATAGCAAACCTACAGATCAGATAAACATTTGTTGTTTTAACCCCGGTTATGTATAAATGCCGTAGGCATGACCGACATTGTAACCTGAGATTTCAATCTCAGGTTCTAAACGAAAAACCACGAACCTCCACCCAGATACCGGAAATCCAAGCCAATAAAAACCGGATTTTTAGATATTTCTTAACCTACAACCAGCTTTTTAACTCTTGTAAACCGCGTATATAAATGGTTCCGGTTTCGGGGGGATGGATTCCGTCGGGATCGAATAAAGCCTGATCCATGCCCACCAGACGGGCACCTTCGATGTCGATGGGCACATCGTCACCAATCATCAGACTTTCGCCGGGTTGAGCCCCGGTTTGTGCAAAGGCATAGTGAAAAATTCCGGGATCCGGCTTTTTGACTCCTGCTTCTTCTGAAGTAATCACTTTTTCAAAATATTGATCCAATTTGGACGATCGCAATTTAATGTCCTGCACTTCGCTGAACCCATTGGTTATTAAATGTAGTTTGTAATTGGGTTGAAGATACTGCAACAGCTCGCGGCTGTAAGGAAAAAGATTGACTTTTCGCGGACTTTGTTCCAGATAATAATCGCCGATTTCTCTTGCCAATTCAGGATCATCAATACCGAAATCCTTCAGGGTAAGGGCAAACCGAAGATCACGCAATATTTCCTTTTCAATCGCACCTATGCGGTACAAATCCCAGAGTTTTTCATTGTGATAGGTGTAACTTGTGATAAAACTTTCGAGCGAGGTCACTCCCCTTTCCTGAAAATTGTATTTAACATACACCTCTGCAAAGGTTTCTGCCGCACTTTTCTCAAAGTCCCATAAGGTGCGGTCCAGGTCAAAAAAGAGGTGCTTATATTTCTTTTTCAAATCTCAATATTTTCGGGCAAAGGTAGGGTTTTTCAGCATTTGGACCGATGTAAAGGCAGTGGGATAATTAATCATACCATCAGAACAATCGTTTGTAATGTTGATTTATTAACTTTGCTGCCACCAACCAAATGCATAATAAAATGAAAGTACGTATCCGCTCCCTGAGTCTTTGGTTAGCAATGACCATCCTGATGCCAATTAGCTTAAACGCACAATTTGGGGATTTCACAATTATTCCGTGTACAGATAATGCAAGCGTAATTGCTTTAATTGATACCGTTTTTCTAAATGGGGTAAGCCCCGCTCAATATAAAAATGTTACCTTTACCGGTGATCCGACAGCGGTTGGTTACTTTTATGATGGTTTTATGTTTGGTGGGTTTCATACCAAAAAAGGTATTGTAATGTCTACTGGATATGTTGACGACCTTGATAATATCAACAATTGTAGCGGCGGTGTAGTAACTGGGAATACATCAGGGGGTAGTGATGTAGATCTTGCAAAAATAACCGCTCCGACAGCAATATTTGATGCCTGTGTAATTGAATTTGATTTCAAACCAACAAATCAAACTTCCTCGTTTCGATATATATTTGGTTCGGAAGAGTACCCTGATTACGTAAATTCGTCTTATAATGATGTGTTTGGTTTTTTTCTTAGTGGTGATAATATCAACGGTACATTTAGTCATGGAGCCATAAACATTGCACTGGTTCCCGGAACTAACCTGCCTGTATCAATCAACAATGTTAATTGTGGACATGCACAAGATTGTCAAGCAGGACCCGGGGGAACATACTGCGATCTGCTATATGAGAATATTGTTCAAAATTCACCGGCTTTTAATAACATCGCATTGGATGCCTATACAGTGTCATTTACTGCTGAAAATGCCACTACACCCTGTACATGGTACCACATTAAGCTTGCTATTGGTGATGCAGGAGATGCTAAATATGATAGCGGAGTTTTCCTCGAAATGGGCAGTTTCGACCCGGGTAAGATAATTGAAACTACCAACTTTGCCCATCCTACCATTGATTCATTGCTGTATGAAAGCTGCCGTAATTATGTGGCTGTAATGTATTTTGATATTGGAACAGCACGCAGCGATGACATAACCATCCCCTTTATGGTGGGAGGAACCGCCACACAGGGATTAGACTATATTATCCAGTCCACACAGCCGGGACAAATTTATATTCCTGCCGGACAAACCTATGATTCACTGGTTATCAGACCCTTTCCTGATAACGAAGTGGAAGGTATTGAAAGTGTAATCATTAAATACACTCCTCAGATATGTCCAGGTATTGGCTTCGAAGAAAAGGATTCAATTTTAATTTCTGATGTACCACGCTTTGTCGATACCAACCTGGTATTTAGTTCCATTTGCGAGAACACCATTGCGCTTGGGTTTGATCAGGTACTCACAGGAATTCCTCCTTTCAATTACAACTGGAGACCAGATGGACAGTCAACTTCAATTTTGAGCTATACTATTACCGGAAGCGACTCTGTAGCAGTCCCTTGCGTAATAACCGATACATGTGGATATCAGGTGGTTGATACTGCCTTCGTAAAGGTGCCGGCACTGGTGGCAGATGCGGGACCTGATAAATCATTGTGTAATTTGCCCAACGTTCAACTGGAAGGTTCTTCGGACGGGGCTCAGCACTTTTTATGGACTGCATCCCCTCCCGATATCACACTTACCACCCCCGCCATTCCTGATCCCATAGTCAGTCCAACGGTTAACACCACGTATACGCTTAACGTGACAGACAATTGTACCAACTCTGATGCCGATGAAGCGATGGTACTCCTGAATGAGGCCGTTGCTGATGCAGGTAATGACCAATCCATGTGTTTGCAGCAAAGCGTAACTCTGGAATGTAACCAGGGTACGACCTATAATTGGACATCAGATATTAACGACCCCAGCCTGGTCGGGCAGCAAGGCAACAAGGTAATTACCGTTTCTCCTATAGTTACAACTACTTATTCGGTGGATGTAACCAATGCTTGCGGACTAACGGCCACCGATGAAGTGGTAGTGGTGGTTAATCCGCTGCCTACGGCCTCTGCCGGAAATGACAATCAAATCTGCTTAAACGAAAGCTACTCGTTGCAAGGCTCTGGCGGAATTCATTATCTGTGGACTTCAGTCCCTGATGATCCATCACTACATGGAAATCAACAGGATACACTGGCCAATCCGGCGGTTACACCTGATACCCAAACCGATTATATCTATACTGTAAGTGTAACAAATGAATTTGGATGTGAGTCGGAAGCCAGCATGATCCTGGCTGTAAACCCCATTCCCAATATGAGTGTAACTACCACTAATACAACCATTTGCTTAGGTGACTCTACCACTTTAACGGCCGTAGGAAATGCTGATTACACCTGGTCGGCTGATATCAACGACCCAGGTTTGACTGGACAAATACATAATCAGGTGATCAAAGTTTCGCCATCGGTTACCACAACTTATACTTTAACAGGTGTTGTGAGCGGTTTTAATTGTCCGGCCACCATCGAACAAACCATTGTGGTCATTCCCGAAACCACGGCCAATTTTTCGGCCAATGTGAGCCAAATATGTCAAAACCAGCCACTCACCATCAGCTATGAAGGAAATGGAACGGGAAGTGGCATGTATCAGTGGGATTTCGACCAGGGAAATATTACCCCCGGAAACGGGCAGGGACCTTATTTGGTTGAATGGACCGATGCGGGATCGAAAACACTCACTCTGACGGTTACAGAACAAGGTTGTCCTAGTAAAGAATACATTCAAAAAATTGAAGTATTAAAAATGCCGCAGGCTGAATTTAGTGCCCTGGTTCAGGAAGGTTGTCCACCTTTGACCATAGAATTTACCGATGAAACACAGAATACCGGGACAACCCTTGACTACAATTGGACATTTGAAACAGGACAAACCAGTACCGAAATCAATCCATCCTATACCTATACCCTGCCGGGAACCTATCCTGTTAGTCTGCTGGTAACCAGCTACGGATTGTGCACCAACCAGAAAGACAAGACGGCCTATATCACAGTACATGAAGTTCCCACGGCAGATTTTATTCCCGATCCTGAAGAAACAATCCTGGAGGAAGGCACCATCAGTTTTACGAATGCTTCAACAGATATTGGCACGATGACCTATAGCTGGAATTTTGGGGATGGATCGCCGTTGTCTACGGAAACAAATCCATCACATACCTATACCGCATCTGCCCAATATACTGTGGAACTCATTACTCACAATAACAACCTGTGCAGCGACACCACCACAAAATTGGTCACCATCCATCCTGATTTTGCCGTGTATGCACCTTCCGCATTTACCCCCAATGGTGATGGTAAAAATGATGTATTTGAGATAAAAGGAAACGGCATTAAAACCTTACAAATTCAGATTTATTCACGCTGGGGCGAATTAATTTTCGAATCGAACGACATGCTCAATCAGTGGGACGGTACCATCAAAGGGAATCCTGCTCCTGCCGGAACCTATGTTTATCAGATATCGTACACAAGTATGATCAATCTGAGTTACTCAATTAAAGGAACAGTAACTCTGGTCAGATAAATGTAATATATATGCTTAGAACCGGATTTTCTTAACCGGTTCTAAGCTATTTCAACTTAACCAAATCATTAGTGATTGTATACTATTAACCTGATTATGAATTCACAGGATAATCCCATTCTCGAAAAATTAAAATCGCAAAAAGGACAGAAATTCACCTTTTCTCCTTCCCCCTTTTCCATGTGGCTCGATCCCATCATCGTGGAAGTGGAGGAAGGAATGTTGAGCTTTGAATATGAGGTTCGTCACGACATGACCAACCCCATAAAAACCCTTCATGGCGGTGCTATCGCCGGCATTATGGACGACACCATCGGTGCCGCTGTCTTTACACTGGGATTGAAGGAAATATTTACAACAGTGAACCTCACCGTGGATTATTTTGCCCCGGCGGTGGAAGGTAACACCATTGTGGCTACCGCAAAAGTGATCAAGAAAGGAAGGCAAATTGTGCACGTGATTTGTGACATCAAAATGAAAGATAGTGGTAAAGTACTGGCCCATGGCACTTCAAACCTGATAAAACTAGAAAGAAGGATCAACGTTCAATAGATTTTCATTCTGCCCGAATCATGTTTTAACTATTCGCTTCAGGGTTGGAGGGATGGAACAAAAACCCCAAATTACTTTAAATACTTCCCCGGATTTTCCGCCACTTTCCCTACCTTTACGCACTTAAAAACCAGGAATAGAACAGGGTATTTTTTGGATTTTAGATCAATTAAATCTCTGAAAAACATAAAATTGTAATGAAGAAGATCAGGATTGCCATCAATGGTTTTGGAAGAATCGGCAGGATTACTTTTAGAAAGATACAGGAAAACAACCGCATGGAAGTGGTGGCCATCAACGACCTCACTGACCCGGCCAATCTGGCCCATCTGCTCAAGTACGATTCCGTTCAACGACAGTTTCCGGGAGAAGTGACCAGTACCGAAGATTGTATCATCGTGAATGGGAAATCCATTAAGGTGTACAACGAGCCCGACCCGGGAAAACTTCCCTGGAAATCCCTTGACATAGACGTTGTGATTGAATCCACCGGATTGTTTGTGGACAAGGAATCGGCCATGAAACACATTTATGAATCGGGATCGCGCAAGGTCATTATCTCGGCACCGGCCAAAGGCGAACGCGAAGATGTAAAATATGTGGTGCTCGGTGTGAACGATGACATCATCGACCGCAACGACGTCATCATCTCAAATGCTTCATGCACCACCAACAATGTGGCACCGCTGATTAAAATACTGGACGAACATTTTGGCATCGAAAAAGGGTTTATCACCACGGTTCATTCCTATACCAAAGACCAGAACCTGGTAGATGGCCCACACAAAGACTGGCGACGGGGACGGGCAGCGGCATACTCTATTGTGCCTACTACAACCGGAGCTGCAAAGGCTGCAACCCGAATATTCCCCCATCTGAAAAACAATTTGGGTGGAGCCGGAATCCGTGTTCCGGTCCCGGATGGTTCGCTCACGGATTTTACCTGCACCTTAAAAGTTTCCACCAGCGTGGAAGAAATCAACCGGATTTTTAAGGAAGCCGCCAACGGGTATTTAAAAGGCATTTTGCAGTACACCGAGGACCCGATTGTATCGGTGGATGTAATCGGGAATACCCATTCGGCCGTGTTCGATGCCAACCTCACCGCTGTGTTGGGCGATAAAAATAAACTGGTAAAAGTGGTTGCCTGGTATGACAATGAGATGGGCTATTCGAGCCGTTTGGTAGAGCTTATTGAGAAATTCGTTTAGTATCGAATCCCGCATGTGCATGCTTTATCAGGCAGGACATTTCACACAAAGTTAACGGAAACATGTTTCACATTGAACACAAAGTGACGAAAGATTTGTGTGGCAAAAATCTTTGCGCACTTTGCGTATTAAAAACTTAGCGAACTTTGCGTGAAACCTTTAAGTCCTGTCCGGGTTCGACTTTCCAGAATTCAGAAGTTTTTACTCATGAGAATAGGTAAGCAACTGCATGTCGCCCCGATCGAAAACTGCATAAGTAAAATGGGTAATCCAATCGCCCAGAATCACCAAGGTACTTTTACCGTTGATTTTTTCGATCACCGGCACATGGCGGTGGCCAAAGATAAAATAATCCACATCAGGAAATTCTACCGTCTGGCTTTTTGCAAATTGAACCAACACTTGTTTTTGTTGATCGGGAACATTTTCTTGTTTTCCGGCTTTAGCCACATTGGCCAGCCGGCTTCTACCAGAGAAATACAGCCCCAATCGGGTTCCGATATCGGGATGCAGCCATTTAAATAAAAACTGATTGGGCCTGAATTCGAAAACTTTTTTCAAAAACTTATAGCCATAATCTCCCGGTCCCAGACCATCACCATGGGCCAGATAAAAGGTAGATCCTCCATACTCCCTGATCACAGGATTACGGTATAGTTGTACATTGAGTTCTTTGGAGAGATAATCGAAAGCCCACACATCGTGGTTTCCACGAAAAACATGAACCGGAATGCCCTGATCGGTAATCTCAGCAATTTTCCCCAGCAACCGTACAAAACCTTTTGGGACAACGGTACTGTATTCAAACCAGAAGTCGAAAATATCTCCCATGAGGAAAATCTCTGCTGCATCCTTCGAAACTTCGTTCAGCCAGTTCACAAGCATTTTCTCGCGTTGCAGACTGCGGTTGTGATCGGGAATGCCCAGGTGAAAATCCGAAGCAAAATACAGTTTTGTTCTCTCCAAATCAAACAGTTATAATGTCACCACTTCGGCAACCATATTTTTAATTAGTTCAATTAATTTTGGTGTCACCCGACCTACTGCATCTATCACTTCCTGATGCGAAATCTCAATGATTTTGCCTTCTACACCTAAATCGGAAATTACGGAAACAGCGAAAACAGGCAACCGCATATGACGCGCCACAATCACTTCCGGAACGGTAGACATGCCAACGGCATCCGCGCCCAGTGTTTTAATGTATTTGTATTCGGCAAGTGTTTCGTAGGTAGGTCCGCTAACGCCCGCATACACACCCGTTCTGTAATGGATTCCCAAATGGCGGGCATTTTTTTTGGCAATGGTCAACAATTGCTTATCGTAAGCTTCGCTCATATCGACGAACCGGGGACCAAATTCTTCCATATTTGGTCCGATAAGCGGATTGGGCATCAGGTTGATATGATCGGTAATTAACATCAGATCGCCCACCTCGAAGTTCTCGTTAACGCCACCGCTGGCGTTTGAAACAAACAGGTATTTTATCCCCAGCCTGTGCATCACCCTGACGGGGAAGGTTACTTCCTGCATGTTGTATCCTTCGTAATAGTGAAATCTTCCCTGCATGGCTACCACATGAACGCCGTTGAGGAGACCGAAAATCAATTGACCCTGATGACCTTTCACGGTGGAAACCGGAAAGTGTGGAATGGTGTGATACGGGATGGTTACAAGCGGTTCAATTTCGGTAGCTAAATCACCAAGACCTGAGCCAAGGATGATCCCGATTACGGGGTCAACAGTTATCTTTTGGCGAATAAATTCAACCGTTTCTGCTATTCTCTTCAACATATTTCTTTAATTGGTTTGATAAATTTGTTTCATCAAGCCCATGCATTTTCATCTCGATAGGGATATAAAACAAAGGTAGATTTTTGAGTTCGCTAAAGTAATCAGAATTAAGCAAACGCATGGCATCTTTTTCGGTGGTAACAAGAATTTTATTTCCGGCGAATGTATCTTCAAAAGTCTTTCGGATATGTTCTAAATCCTTGCGTTTAAACTGATAATGATCAGGATAATCGAGCACTATCAGTTCGGTGCATAAATCGCGCAGGTATTCCTGAAATGGATAACTGTTGGCAATACCGGCAAACATAACGATGGTACGAACCTGGTTAACCCATTTATATTTTGAATCTTCAACAAATGGAATGGCTTTGCCGTAGGTGATATACGAAAAATAAAGCGATTGATGCGGCAACAGATTGAGTACATGTTTTACCCTACGTTTAGTAATGGGCGAAAGCACCTTGTTTGTTTTGGTGACAACCACAATATCTGCCCGCCTGGCCTGAGCCACCACATCGCGCAAACCACCTACCGGCAACAAATAATCCTCGTTGTATAGTTTATGGATATCGGTGAGCAGGATGGAAAGTCCTGGTTGGATATATCTGTGTTGAAAAACGTCGTCAAGCAATATCAATTCGAGGTTGGCATCATCTTCGGTCAGATTCTTAACTCCATCCACCCGATCTTCATCAACGGCCACTTTTACCTTGCCTTCAAATTTTCGTAGGTATTGCATGGGTTCGTCACCAATGTCGGTGTGGCTGGAATATTGATTCCCAAAAAGAAATCCCTTGGTTTTACGGCCGTATCCCCTGCTTAATACCGATACTTTATAATTGTCGGAAAACATCCTGATCAGGTATTCAACAAAAGGTGTTTTGCCGGTTCCCCCCAGACTCAGGTTACCAACACCTATCATAGGTATATTAAAAGTAGTTGATTTTAGTACCCCAAGGTGGAACAACCAGTGTCTAAACCTTATGGCCAGGCCGTAAATCCAGGCAAACGGAAACAGAATAATTTTCCAGGAGTTCATCCGCTATATTTTAATATTAACCTTTTACCTTTAATAAACGACCACAAAATTCCAATTGTTAGTATCTTTGAAAATCCAAAATTATATGAGTGCACTAAAATACAAAAAATTAGATGAATCAAAATAAAGTTATTGTAAAGTATGTCCATGAAACTTAGCGAACTGATAACATACCTCGAAGAAATTGCACCATTATCATTGCAGGAAACCTACGACAACTCAGGACTACTGATTGGAACCCCTGACAAATCAATCCATAAGGCCCTGCTCACTTTGGATGTTACCAACGAGGTGGTCGAAGAGGCTGTTCTGCTTCATTGCGATGTGATTATTGCGCATCACCCACTGATTTTCAAGGGTATAAAAAAGCTCACCGGAAGCAATGATACCGAACGATCGATACTGAAAGCCATTAAAGCCGACATCGCTATTTATGCCATTCATACTAATCTGGACAATGTTTTTCATGGAGTGAATAACATGCTGGCCGGTAAACTGGGCCTGAGAAATCTGAAAATATTATCTGCAAAATATCATCAATTAAAAAAAATAGTGACATTCTGCCCGGTTGATCAGGCAGACCAGGTCAGGGAAGCCATGTTTAATGCCGGGGCCGGAAAAATCGGAAATTATGACCATTGCAGTTTTAATCAGCAAGGTACCGGGACATTCAAAGGAAACGAAAACACAGACCCATATGTTGGGAAACCGGGCATTTTGCATGAAGAAGCAGAAACCCGTATCGAAACCATCGTACCCGCCTATTTGGTTAAACCAACCATTATCGCATTGATTGAAGCGCATCCTTACGAAGAAGTGGCTTATGACATTTATCCGCTTGAAAATAAATTTGAAGCCATTGGTAGTGGCATGATTGGCGAATTGGCAGAACCAATTCCTGCAAGAGATTTTTTGTTAAACGTGAAAAATGCATTGGGCTGCGAGTACATTAAGCATAACAAACTTGTTGACAGACATGTGTTGAAAGTTGCGGTTTGCGGGGGAAGCGGAAGTTTTTTAATTGATGAAGCCTTTCGGGCCAAAGCCGATGTCTTTGTTACCGGAGACATAAAATATCACGAATATTATGAACACTTTGGTCAAATGACCATCGTAGATGCCGGGCACTTCGAAACCGAACAAGGCATAAAAGAATTACTAGAGGGCTTGATAACCAAAAAATTTCCTAATTTTGCACTCCAAATTTCAAAAAAGAATATAAACCCTGTTTCCTTTTTGTAAAACTGAAATTTAAGTATATATGTCAAAAGAAAACGTAATAAAGGAAGAAGAATTTAGTGTAGAGCAGAAACTAATCGCGCTATATAGTCTTCAGCAAATTGATTCGCAAATCGATAAAATTAAAATTATCCGTGGTGAATTACCTCTTGAAGTAGAAGACCTGGAAGATGAAATTGCAGGGTTAAGAACGCGTATTGCCAACTTCAACGAAGAGGTTGAAATGCACAATCAATCGATTTTACAACGTAAAGAAGCTATAAAAGAAAGCCAGAGTCTGATAAAGCGGTACGAAGAACAGCAGCAAAATGTGCGTAACAACCGTGAATACGACTCACTTACTAAAGAACTTGAATTTCAGACGCTTGAGATTGAATTTTCTGAAAAAAAAATAAAGGAATCAATTTATAAAATTGAAAACCTGAAGGCAGAAATCGAAATGGCTGAAAATAAGCTGAAGGAACGCGATATCGACCTAAAATCAAAACAGGATGAGCTCAAGGATATTGTAGCTGAAACTGAAAAGGAAGAATTAAGGATGACCGAAAAATCCAGGGAAAACGAAAAATATATCGAAGAACGGTTATTGTCGGCTTACAAACGCATCCGCAAAAATGCCAGAAATGGCTTGGCAGTTGTGCAGATTGAACGTGATGCTTGCGGTGGTTGCTTTAACAAAATCCCACCTCAACACCAGTTGGATATCAGGGTACACAAAAAAGTGATTGTTTGCGATTACTGTGGTCGTATTTTGGTCGATAGCGAGGTAGCCAATTTGGTTGCCGAACAGATGAAAGATTAAGCCTCTGCCATAAAAACTGCAAAAGGAGCGCAATATTTGTGCTCCTTTTTTTTATGTAATTTTAGACCCACAAATCCAATTTATGTCCCGACTACTCCTATTACTTTTTTTAATATCCGGTTACGCACAGGCACAGTCACCTGGAAATTTCACGCCAGAGGTAGCCAATGCCTATGAATTGGTACTATCGTTGCGCTTTGATGAAGCCAATAAATCAATTGAATCAGCCAGGAAAAACGACCCTGAAAACGAGCTTTACTATTATCTGGAAAACTACATGGACTTTTTGTCCACTTTTATCAGTGAGAATGAAGAGGTGCATTCATTGCAATTGGATCATCAGTCGGAACGCCTTCAGGTTTTTGAAAAAATGGATGATCGAAATCCGTTTAAGAATTATTTGATTGCCAATGTAAATCTTCAAAGTGCAGTGGCGCGACTTAAATTTGGAGAATATTTCAACGCCGCTTTCGATTTTAACCGGGCCTACAAGAAAATCAATCAAAACGCCAACGATTTTCCTGAATTTTTTCCCAACCTAATCACCCTTGGCGTTGTGCATGCCATGTTGGGCGTGGTACCCGAGAACTATCAGTGGTTAATTGGCATTGTCAACATGTCAGGTACGGTGGACCAGGGCCGTAGCGAACTTCATCATGCTTTGAGGGCGTGCCGCATCACACCTGGTTTTGAAGTGATGGAAGACGAAATCCGGTTTTATCTGAGTTTCATCAACATCAATCTGTACAACCAGGGAATCGCCAAAGACAACCTAAGCCATCCCGACAACAATAATTTACTTTTTAAATACCTCACCATCAATATTTTGATGAAGGAAGGCAAGAATGATCAAGCACTGGCTATTTTTTCTGGAATAAACGACACCATCAGGTATTATCCATTTTATTACCTGAGCTACCTTAGGGCCGAATGCCTGATCCGAAAAGGAAATTACCGGCAGGCAGATGAGAATTATCAAATCTTTATTACCAACTTCAAGGGCAAAAATTACCTGAAGGATGCCAAACGCAAGCAAGCCTGGTGCCGGTTGTTGCAGGATGGTAACGAAAATTATTTACAAACCCTGGCAGAAGTAAAGGGCATTGGATATTTAGAGGTAGGCATTGATAAAGAGGCTGAAAATGAGGCTAAAAATGGGCTGATTCCAGATACCACCTTACTAAAAAGCAGGTTGCTTTTTGATGGTGGATATTATATTGAAGCCATGACGCAATTAAACAATACACAAAATCTCAATCAGGCAGAAGAAGTCGAAAAACAATACAGGATGGCACGCATTGCCCATAAAAAAGGTGAAATCGCCAAAGCCAAAGCTGAATATTCAAAAACCATTGAAATGGGCAAAAACATGGATTTGTATTATGCTGCCAATTCGGCACTCCTTTTGGGAAATATTTTCGAAAACGAGGGAAACAAAGAAAAGGCGGCTGAGATGTACCGTTTGTGCTTGTCGCTTGATTTTACAACCTATCGGAACAGTATACGCGGATTGGCAAAACAGCACCTGAGTTCACTTGAATAGCAGACCCAGGTGCATTTCAGTATCTATTTCAGAATGGCCAACGCTTTTTCGTAATCAGGTTCGTCAACGATTTCAGGAACCTGCTGGGTATAAATCACATTTCCTTCTTCATCCACTATGACCACGGCACGCGATTCAAGTCCGGCCATAGGGCTATCGATGATCTCAACTCCGTAGGCTTTTCCGAAAGCACCAGTCCGAAAATCTGATAAGGTGATTACATTGTCAAGACCTTCGGCACCACAAAAACGTGCCTGTGCAAAGGGCAAATCCTTCGAAATACACAACACCCTGGTGTTTTCAAGGTCGTTGGCTTCCTGGTTAAACCTTCGTACCGAGGCAGCGCAGGTACCAGTATCCAGACTTGGAAAAATATTAAGCACCAACCGGATTCCTTTGTAATCGGCCAATGTTTTTACTGAAAGATCTTTAGCTACCAGCTTAAATTCGGGAGCACTGCTTCCCACTCCCGGCAAATTACCAATGGTATTGATTTTGTTGCCTTTTAATGTGATTTCCGACATTTTTCTACAATTTAATTTGATGAATTATATATAAAAATGAGCTCTGTCATTTTAGTTCAACTCAAGGTTATCAAAAATAATGCCGCCATCAGCTATTACCACCAATGGGATTTGACATTTAAGAAAAGTTTAACTTTCACACCTCTACTTCGGCTTATAGAGATTTCGCAGAGGATCAGTTCAGATTGACTTTTATCTGTATCTGAGGGCTAAAACGTCCAATTCTGAATTTGTAAATGGATGAATAAAATTGATTACTTTTGCAAAAATTCTGGACTTACATCAAACCATTTTGCAGTAGATGACAGAAGCTCAAAAAACTATACATCAGTCTATTTCGGTTAAAGGTAACGGATTGCACACAGGACAAACCGGCACCCTGACCTTTCATCCGGCCCCGGTTGACCATGGAATTAAATTCAGAAGGGTGGATCTCGAATCGAAACCAATCATCGAAGCCAACATCGATTTTGTAGTAAGTACCGCCAGAGGCACCACGCTGGGTAAAGATAACGTACTCATTTATACCATAGAACACGTATTGGCCGCGTTAACAGGGCTTGGTATTGATAACGTACTCATTGATGTGGATGTGGAGGAAATTCCAATTATGGATGGTTCTTCCAGACTCTTCATCAACGCGCTCAAGGAGGCTGGCATCAAGGAGATGGATGCTGACAAGGATTATCTGGTGATTACCGAAACCATCGTACACGAAATCCCATCGAAGAAAATCAAGATGATCATCGAGCCGGCAGATTATTTTTCAATTGATGTGGAAATTGACTACGAAACCGAAGTTTTAGGTTATCAAAATGCACAACTAAACCACCTGGATGATTTTGAGAAGGAAATTGCTCCGTGCCGGACTTTCGTATTCCTGCACGAACTTGAATTTCTTCTTCTGAACAACCTCATTAAAGGTGGCGATTTAAGTAACGCCATCGTATTTATGAACAGGCAGGTTAGCCAGGAGGAACTCGACAGACTGGCCATGGTGTTTAATAAGCCAACGGTAAAAGTGAAGGAAAATGGCATTTTGAATAACTTGCAATTACATTTTGAAAATGAGCCCGCCCGTCATAAACTTTTGGATGTAATTGGAGATTTAACCTTGCTCGGAAAGCCGATAAAAGGGAAAATTACTGCCTATCGACCCGGACACCAGACAAATACTGAATTCGCCAGAATCATTAAAGATACCTTAAAAGTATAGCTATGATTAAAAAACCACCTTTCGACATTTATGCTGATCCCATTTATGATGTTAACCAAATCAAGGCCATATTGCCTCATCGCTCCCCTTTTTTATTGGTTGACAAAGTTTTAGAGATGAGTGACGACCACATTGTTGCCCAAAAAAACGTAACAATGGACGAACCCTTTTTTCAGGGTCATTTTCCGGACGAACCTTTGATGCCCGGTGTACTTTTGGTAGAAGCCATGGCACAGGCCGGAGGAATTTTTGTGTTAAACACTGTTGAAGAGCCTCATTTGTATTCAACTTATTTTCTGAAAATCGATAAAGTCAGGTTCAGAACAAAAGTGGTTCCTGGTGATGTGGTTATCTTTTCCATTGAGTTAACAGGTCCTATAAAAAGAGGATTCTGCTCCATGCGTGGCGAAGCCTTTGTTGGAAACAAAGTGGTTATGGAAGCCGAACTGATGGCGCAAATTACTAAGAATAAGCAAAAATAGAACTTACCGACATGAATCAACCGCTAGCATACGTACACCCCCAGGCTAAAATAGCACCAAACGTGGTCATCGAACCATTTGTAAACATTGAAAAAAACGTTATCATACAAGAAGGCACCTGGATTGGCTCCAATGTTACCATTATGGAAGGGGCCCGCATAGGTAAAAATTGCCGCATATTTCCCGGAGCGGTGATTTCTGCTATTCCGCAGGATTTAAAATTTGCCGGTGAAGACACTACCGTGAAGATTGGGGATAATGTAACCATCCGCGAATTTGTGACCATCAACCGTGGAACAAAAGCCAACATGGAAACTGTAATCGGTGATAACTGTTTGCTGATGGCCTATGTTCATGTAGCACACGACTGCATTCTCGGACACAATGTTATCCTGGCCAACGCCTGTACCCTTGGCGGCCACATCACTATTGACGACTGGGCCATCATCGGTGGATTGGCAGCCGTTCATCAGTTTGTCCATGTTGGAAAACACGCCATGATTTCCGGTGGAGGTATGGCACGCAAAGATGTACCGCCATTTACCAAGGCAGGCCGTGAACCTCTTTCCTACGCGGGAGTAAACTCAATTGGGCTACGTCGCAGAGGTTATACCAACGAACGCATCAATGCAATTCAGGATATTTACCGCATCATTTTCCTAAAAGGTAACAACATCAGCCAGTCGATCAACTATATTGAAGCCAATGTACCGGCCACCGACGACCGCGATGAAATCCTGAGTTTTATTGCCAATTCTCAAAGAGGTATTATGAGAGGCTATACCAGTATGAAAGACAGAATATAAGATCCTACTATAATTATCAAATGTAAAATATAAGTCAAATGGCAACAACCGCAGATTTCAGAAACGGGTTAATTATTGAGTACAACGGTGAACTTTGGGCTATAGCTGAATTTCAGCATGTTAAACCAGGCAAAGGACCCGCCTTTGTGCGTACCAAATTAAAAAACGTAATTACAGGGAAGGTAATCCCGAACACTTTCACCTCCGGTGTTAAAATCAACATTCAAAGGGTGGAAAGAAGAACATACCAGTATCTATACAATGAAGGCGACACCTATCATTTTATGAACAGTGAAACTTTTGAGCAAACCTTTATCAACAAAGACATGATTCCGGCTCCTCAATTGCTGAAGGAAGGCCAGGAAGTTACTATTTCTTATCATGCTGAAAACGATACGCCGATGACCTGTGAGATGCCCACATACGTGATTCTACAGGTAACCTACACCGAACCGGGCGACAGAGGGAATACAGCCACCAATACTTTTAAGGATGCGGAAACCGAAACTGGTGCTATCATAAAAGTTCCTTTGTTTATCAACGAAGGCGATAAAGTTAAGATCGATACCCGCACCGGGGAATATTCAGAACGCGTTAAAGAATAAGTATGAACTTTCCACAAACCTTAACGGTTTCCCAAGTGGCGGCCATTATTGATGGCAAAATTATTGGAGTACCAGAACAAGAAACCTTCGGGCTAAACGAACTTCACGTAGTACGACCCGGGGATGTTACCTTTGTTGATCACCCAAAATATTACGACAAAGTCTTAAAATCAGCTGCTTCGGTTATCATAATTAACAAGGAAATTGATGCACCTGAGAACAAGAGTTTGATTTACCATCCAAAACCTTTCGATGCCTTTAAAAAGTTAATTCTTCATTTCAGACCATTTGTGGCCAGTTCAGCCATGGTTAGCCCCAGCGCAAAAATCGGAGAAGGTACTGTAATTCAACCCGGAGCCTTTGTTGGCAACCAGGTAACCATTGGTACAAACTGTATCATCCATGCCAATGTAACCATCAACGACCATTCGGTGATTGGAAATAATGTAATTATTCAACCCAATTCAGTGATTGGTGGCGACGGGTACTATTTTCAGCGCCGTCCGGAAGGTTATGTAAAATTTGAATCCGGGGGACGCGTCATTCTTGAGGACAATGTAGAAATCGGAGCATCATGCACTATCGACAAAGGCGTTACCGGCGACACAACCATTGGTGCCGGAACCAAAATGGACAACCAATGTCAGGTTGGACACGATACAATTATAGGCAAGAATTGTTTGATTGGTGCTTTTGCAGCGATTGCGGGTGTAACCGTGATTGAAGATGATGTGCTGATTTGGGCACGTGTGGCCATTAATAAGGACATCGTTGTTGGGGCAAAATCGATAATTCTAGCTACTTCAGCGCTGGATAAATCAGTTGAAGGCGGCAAAGTGTATATGGGTTCACCGGCAGTGGAAGTTCGCCAGTACTGGAAAGAACTTGCTGCCATCAGACAATTGCCTGAGCTAATAAAAAAGATAAAATAATCTGAATACTTATACTGGAAGGCCGGTTTTCATTCGTTGGAGGCCGGCTTTTCTGTTTCCCGGGGATTGGTTTTGTCCAGGTGATACACATCAAGCGAAACCAGGATGGCAATGAACCCCCAAAAGGGAACTGAAAGTTTATCTGTATCGAGGAAATTGTTGAGCACTCCATGGGCGAAATAAGTAATCAGGCCAAGCAATGACATCATACTCAGGAATTTCACCTCCCGGTCTCCATTCTTATAAACACGTAAGCCTGTAATCATCACAAAAACTAAAAGGATGAGAACAATTAACATTCCGGGAATTCCCATTTCGGCCAATGGTCCGAGGTATTCGCTGTGGGCGTTACCCATATCACCTAAATTGGTGGAGATAATGGTTTTTTCTTTGGCTCGCTGGAAAGGCGAATATACAAACTGGTAGGTGCCTGGGCCCCAGCCAACCGCAGGACGTTCGTCAAACAACCTGATTGCAGCCTGCCATCTGTTGATCCTTTCGAGGTTAGAGGCATCTGAAGAAATATTTGTAATAGATTGGATATGTTCGACAAAATTGGCTGATGAATCCTGTTTATTCTTTTCCAAACGGTCGATAATTTCCTGCTGGAAACTTAAGAAAAGACCAATAACCACAACTACTGTAATTAATACAACGTAGAACCTGACCCGCCACAAAACCAGCATAAACACGCCGAAGGCTACTATCAAACTAATCCAGGCAGCCCGTCCATAGGAGAATATAATCCCTACAAGAAAAATAAACAATATTATGGAGGCTAATGTTCGCATTTTATTGGATGTGCCCGGAAAAAACACGAGGCCAAATGCTACTGGGATATACATGGCCAATGCAGCACCATAGGCGGTATGGTCGTTGTAGAAAGGCGACATAATCCAGTGACCAACATCCTCATCAAAGCCGTATTGCGAATGAAGCGTTACCGTATAAATCACCACTACGCCCAATGCAATCATATAAAGCCACAGGAACCTATGAATATTGGTGCGGTTTTTAAAGATCATGGCTGCCATAAAGTAAAACGGCACCACAAACCACAACCGGGAAATTAAATACTTCAAAGAAACGATCGGCATTTCGCTGGTTAGCATGGTAAAAAACATCCAGATCAACTGAGCGTAAATGATATAACTGATGGGGTGTCTGGATATCCTGCGGTCGTATCTGTTTTCAAAAATAAGGTTGGCCAAAAAAAGCAACAACACCCCAAACATCAATGGCTCAGTGGGAAGTGAAATACCAAGACCCACATCCATGTCGAGGATATTAACTGCAAAAGGAGTTAAAAAAGTGATAAACAGAATGATCGTATCCAGAGAGGTTAGGTAATAATACAACATGATTAAAACCAGAGGCAACAGGAAAAACCAATACACATCCTTATTCAGGACAAGGTAAAAGTTGACCACCAAAAATAAAGCAGCCAACAAATACACCCAGAGTATTTTATATTTTTCCTTCAAGACGAATTAGAGCATTAATTAGGATTGCTCCTGTTTATTCATGCGCTTACCCTCAACCAGAAATATGAGCAATAAAGCGAAAATAAATGTAGCCAACGAACCAATAACGACCACAAGCCACCTCACAGGATAACTCTTTTTATCGGAAGGATATGGATAAGTAATTATGTTACTATACGTCATTTTGGCGTTATAAAAACGCACGGCCATTTCATATTCGAGTTTAATATTAACATAGGAACCCGCTTCATCCCGTAACATTTGGACTACCTCAATCAATTGTCCGCTGGCTTTTTCCATGTTTTTCATCAATCTTTCAACTTCCTTGGTGTTAATACCAGAACCATTGTTGTTATCCACAGTTTTCAAATAACCACGCATAATTTCCTGCGACTGTGAACCATATTCAATAATACCTTGTTCAGTACCTAAAGTATAAAGAATTGTTTTTAATGAATCGAGGGTAGTGCGCTTCCTGGCCAGTTGTTCGCCATACATATCGATCACCTCTTTATATTTTGATTTGTGAAGTGAGGCAATCTTTTGATCATAATAATGAAAAATCGATTCAACCATCATTGATGCTGTATCGGGGTCTCTATCCATTACTTCAATCCTTACCGACTCAAAGGGGGTTTTGCTGATATGCACATTATCGTAATAGGTATTAACCAATAAAGTTTTAAAATATTGGTACTCGGGATTGATATCATAATGTTTTGAAAGGTCGAACTTGACAATCATGCTATCTACAATACTTTTCGAATTAAGCACTTGAAGCATCTGTTCCGTTTCGCTTTCTTCTGAGTATGGCTCAATGTTGGCAGGATAAGCAACTCCATAAGACTTGTACATTGGAGTGATGAATGTGGGTCCGGAGAAAATAATTGCAAGTATAGCTGAAATACCAACTATTGAAATCAGATGGTATTTCCACTTGGCGATTAAACTGACAATATGAGCACTGTTAAAAAATTTGTCCATTTCTATGTTATTAATGTCCCAGTATAATTCTTTGTTACTTTTATTAATGCCACTACTCCTTTTTTCTTCAACCAATGGGGGGTTCATTTTATGCAACACCTCAGGTTGTTTGGTCTTTAATACTTCTTTCTCAATTTCATTATGAAATGATCCAAAATTAAATTTCCAATTTTTTAGATTACCCTTTCTGTAGTACTTTTTTTTTTAATGTTATCTCCCATTTTACCGGAAAATATTTCGAACAACCCGAGGAAAATAATCGCCAGCAAAATCACTGAGAAAGTAGACACTACAACTATTAACCATCTGATTGGATATGATTTACGCTCAGCCTTGTAGGCTGTATTGATTACAAATTTATGTGGGAGGCTTTGGGTTGCATCCACCTTGGCTTCCTCATATTTGGCCTTTAACTCGCTAAGTTGCTTCTTATCATGTTCAAGCGCATCCCTTAACGAAACATAAGGGCCACCATATTTAGCCAGCATATCAAGTTTCGATTCAAGTCGCTTGATGCTTCCGGAACTATTCCCTTTGGCCATCTCCATGGCCAATTGACGGTTAAACATCTCAGCTTGACTTTCATAATCATGAACACCATACTGTCTCAACACGGTCATGCTGTCTTCCTTGGCTTTAATTTCGCCTTTCAGATTGAGGTACTCACGCTCTACAATTTGAAAAGCTTTAACAGCAATCTGTTTCTGCATGTCGTTGATGGTGGAATCGATCAGCTCGGCCACATCATTTGCCATATCAGCCGCCATCCGGGCATCTCTGTCCATTACCGTAATTTTTACAGCCATGAATTCGGTACGCCTGAATTTGAAGTTGTTATCGTACTCATCATAAAGCTGTGTCATTGCATATCTACCATCTTTTTTTAAGCCATAATGCTCCATCAGGTTGAAGTTGCTGATGATACGATCTCTGATTTTGTTGGAGTTTAGCACCTGTAGCATTTGTTCAGTTTGCTCGTCTTCGCCAAATTCCAGAATATCCTTTGAGTTGTTAAAGTTATCGCTTAACAATACCTTTGAAATGGAATTACTCGCGGTAGGATATAAAATTACCGTGGATTTATAAAGTGGTGTAATAAATTGGGGAGAGGAAAAGACAATCGATAATACAATGGTCAAAACACCAAGGATAACCAGATGCTTCCTGTAATGATAAACCACCTGTAATATGACTCCAGATAGAAAAGGTCTTTTAAAATCGCCGCCTGATTCCATTAAATTAATTCATTAAAGGTGCCAAAAGTAGGTAATTTTGTTCAATGTTCAAGCCTCATTCAAAACATACACAAATTAATCATCTCATTGATTGGTTTTCATAATGGAGGCAAATTCTTTGATGCTTAATAACTTCAGGGCAACTGAAGCCAGCAAACCGCTGAAAACAAGGGCCAGCAAGCTGATTTCCCAATCAAAATCGCCATAATTTTTAAGCAGAACTATCATGGCCACCATAAATAAAGCCAAACAAATAAACCTAAATATAAGGGAATAATTAACTCGGAACCTAAAAATGTGCCTTACAATAAACAACTGGGCCACGGCTGTAAACATTTGTGCCAACATCCCCGCATAGGCTGATCCAATGGATTGAAATTTTGGAATAAGAATAAAATTTAGCCCTAAATTAATAACAACGCCCCCCAATGCAACTAAATTTAAAAGACGCATATTGTTGTTAGCAGTCAATAGGGTACCAAACACATAATTAGATGATATGGCTACAAAACTAAACATAAGCACTGAGAAAATGGTGGCTGACTGCCCTATTCTTGAATTAAAATGCAGGAGTGTTTCGTCAGGCATCCTGGTATATAACATAGTCATAATCTGTTCACTATAAGCCGAAACCGACATGGCTATGATCAAAACCCCGGAAATTAGGATCGAAAACGAGAGACGTGTTAAGTGTTCTACATCCTGCTTTTTGGAAATCATTTTTGCAAATAAAGGCAAAAGCAATACGGCAAAAAGATAGGCGAAGTTCTGGCCGGCATCTAAAAGCCTAAATGCCTGCGAATAAACACCTACCTGCTCATAAGCCACCTCTTTTGGCAATAACCGCGCTAAAATGACCGGATCGATGCGGTTGTAAAAACTCATCAACAGCACCAATGAGGCAAATGGCAAACTCTTTTTAACAATCAGGATGAAGAATGGCAGATTCCAGTTGAAGCGAAGTTTACCTGCTTTGTTAAGCACCGCAATCAAAGCAATGAAGGCTGTTATCAAATAAGCCGCAGTCTGACCGTAAACAAACCATTCAATGGTAAAAGTGGCATTGTACAATCCTGTCCAGAGCAGGAAACCGCAAATCATGATCATCAGTAAACGGTCGAGTACAGAGATTAGGCTATCCGTTTTGAAAAGTAGTAAACCATTCAGGTTCGATCGCAGATAGAGTACAAACGACAGCAGAAACTGGTTAAAACCAACCCAGGCCAATAAATATAAAGCACGTCCTTGATACCCGTTAAACCAGGCAATCCCAAAAATGACCAGTGCGTACAGAAAGCCAAGCATCATCTTCATGGTGCCTATTCCGGCCAGATGTTTACTTAATAATTGGTTATTCTGCGCGATGTTGCGGTTGTTAAAATTGGTAATCCCAAGATCGAGAAAGATGAAAAACAAAAAGGAAAAGTTAAATATGGTATAGTACAGTCCATATTCTTCAGGTCCCACCAGATTCTGTACCTGGCGGTCAATGCCAAAAATCCATAGTGGTTTTACCAAGAGGTTGAGTACAATGAGTAAAACCAGATTTTTAAGAAATTTCTTTTGCATCCCGACAAAGGTAGAAAATCGATGTAACGCAACAACGCACATCCTGCCAAAATATTTCTGGTGTATGTTTGAAACTTTTTCAAATCGCTATCTTTGCACAAATTTTAAAAGAAATGGTGAAGAATTTTGTTGAAGAATTGCGCTGGCGTGGCATGATCCACGACCTGACCCCCGGAACCGAAGAATACATGAATAATAATATGACCGCCGGATATGTTGGCATCGATCCTACTGCCGACAGCCTCCACATTGGTCATTTGGTGGGGGTGATGATGCTAAAGCACCTGCAAATGTGCGGACACAAACCCATTGCGTTGGTCGGGGGAGCTACCGGAATGATTGGAGATCCATCCGGAAAATCGCAGGAACGCAATCTCCTGACAGAAGATACGCTTCGCCAAAACGAAAACGGTCTTAAAAAACAATTGGCTAAGTTTCTGGATTTCGACAATAACCAACCCAATGCGGCCATGCTGGTAAACAACTACGACTGGATGAAATCTTTTAGTTTTCTGGAATTCATCCGCGAGGTAGGCAAACATATTACCGTGAATTACATGATGGCCAAGGATTCGGTAAAAAAACGCATTTCGGCTGAAAGTAAAACGGGGATGTCCTTCACCGAATTTAGCTACCAGTTGGTACAAGGATTTGATTTTCTCCACCTGTTTCAAACACATGGATGCCATTTGCAAATGGGCGGTTCTGATCAATGGGGAAATATTACCACCGGCACTGAGCTTATCCGCCGCAAACTGGGATCGGACCAGGAAGCCTTTGCCCTCACCTGTCCGTTGATTACCAAAGCCGACGGAACCAAATTTGGAAAAACGGAAAGCGGAAATGTTTGGCTCGATCCCGAAAGAACCACCCCTTATGAATTCTATCAGTTCTGGCTCAACGTATCGGATGAAGATGCAGCAAAATACATTAAAATATTTACGCTGTTAAACCAGGAAGAAATTCAGAAGTTGGTTGAAGAGCATTTAGAGGCACCCCACGTGCGGCTTTTACAAAAAACACTGGCGCGTGAAATTACCATCAGGGTTCATTCGGAAGAAGAGTATGAAACGGCTCTTTCTGCAACTGAGATCCTGTTCGGTAAGGGAACCACCGAAACGCTCAGACGCCTGAACGAAAAAACATTGCTTAGCATTTTTGCAGGAGTGCCACAATCAGAAATCAGCCGAAGTAAGTTTGAATCAGGCATTGGCATTTTAGACTTTCTTTCGCATGAAACCGGTGTCTTCACATCGAATGGCGAAGCCAGGCGCATGTTGAAAGAAAACGGCGTTTCTATCAATAAGGATAAAATCACAGAAAATTATACTTTGTCGGGTAGCGATTTATTAAACAATCAGTACATCCTGGTACAAAAAGGAAAAAAGAACTATTTTCTCGTGAAGATTGTCTCCTGATGATTATCAGTACTTTCTGATCAGAAAACAACAACTTATTCAACCCCGTTTGATCTGAAAAATATTCAAATGGGGTTTTGTTTTTCAAAGAATACAAAAAGTTCCCGGATTCCCGGACCAGCGCAGAAAACATGGAGTTTTTTTACTAATATTGCATAGTTAGACAACTACTGCGAATATGATCATACAGAAAAAACTCCTGTTTACCTTTCTTGCTGTTTTTTTCCATCTATTTGTATTCAGCCAATATGCCCTGCTCGAAGATTACCACGATCAGTCAGGCATGGCCATTGGCGCAAAAATCACCACCTTCGGACCCGGTGTTGAATTGAATGTGTCGCTAAATAAGTCGATTGCTTTCAGGGCGGGGGCTGCTGCTTTTGCCTATAAGTATACACAAGATATCAATACCGGCGATGCCATTGCACGAAATGCCCGGGCAAGCCTTGGGGTAATCTCACTTGGCCTCGACTGGCAGTTTGTTGGTTTTATCCACCTGTCAGGGGGTGTACTTTATAATTTTTCGCACATCGATTTCGATGTTACCCCGTCAATACCTACCGCAAGCAACAATGGAACCGTATATTATCATTTGGTACCGCATAAGTACTGCCCCTATTTTTTACTTGGATTTGGACGAAGTGTTTCGAAAAACAGGGTGGTGAGTGTTGGATTTGATGTGGGCTTAACCTATCAGGGGAAAACCATTGTTTCCAACGAAGTGGAAGGTAATATTTCAGAAAAAACACTTTCCAAGTGGAATTACAACGTTGAAAGCAATTCAAGACTTTATAATATTTACCCTGTTGTCAGCCTGATGATCGCCTTCCGGATTTTCTAGGGTTCAGTAAATGAATCGAACCGCCTATTCAAATGAACAAATTCTGTTGATCCAACGATCGAAAGACTTATATTTGTTTTTTGCACTGTCACCTAACTCGAAATACTATGAACACGCTACAAAAAATTTCACTTTCGGGTATTTTAATACTCCTGCACCTTATTGTTTTTGGTCAAACCACCCGCGATCAGAATGGATTGGCCATCGGCGTACAATTAACCTCGTATGGCCCTGGTATTAAAGTGATTAAATCGCTTAACAATTCATTTAATGTTCATACCGGAATGGCCTTTTTCAAGTATCAATATAACCAGGATATTGAGGCAGGTGATGCCACCTCCCACAACAACCAGGCTAATCTCGGGGCCATTTCGCTGGGTGCAGACTGGCAGTTTATCAATTTCATGCGGCTTTCCACCGGACTCATTTACAATTTCTCGGAAATAACATTTGATATTTCACCCACCAACCCCGATGAGAAAAATCATGGTGACGTGGCCTACACGCTCAAACCAAACACTATTTGTCCGTTTTTTACGATTGGTTTTGGCCGGAATATTTCAAAAAACAAAATGGTTAGTTTTGGTGTGGATTTGGGGATTAGTTATCAGGGAGCTGCCAAAATTGACTATGTAGTGAATGGCACCTTTGAAGAATCGTTGCTTTCGCGCTGGAGGTACAACGTAGAAAGCGGAGCCACCTATTATAAAGTGTATCCCATCCTCAACCTGAACCTGGCTTTTAGGATTTTTTAAACTCCTCTGTCCACGATCGGTAACAGCCATTTCGTGTAGGGCCATTTTCGTGATAACTTTCCATCAAAATCTGATGATTTGAAATCATATATATTTATTTAACAATATTTTAGATTGCTTATTTGTAATTATTCTAAATTGACATTACCTTTGCAAAACATTAAAATATTTTTTGACTTAAAAAACTAAGATATGTCATTCACACTTCCAACACTCGATTATGCGTATGCTGATTTAGAACCCCATATCGATGCACGCACCATGGATATCCACTACAACAAACATCATCAGGGTTATATAAATAACCTGAACAATGCCATTGCCGGAACACCATTGGAAAATAAAACCATCGAAGAAATCCTTGCCAATGTTTCAACAGCCAGCGTTGCTGTAAGAAACAATGGTGGAGGTCACTACAACCACAGTCTGTTCTGGAAAATAATGTCGCCAACAGGTGGAGGTCAGCCTTCGGGTGCACTTTTATCAGCCATCAACAGTGCCTTCGGTTCGTTTGATCAGTTTAAAGAAGAATTTTCAAAAGCTGCAGCAACCCGGTTTGGTTCGGGTTGGGCCTGGTTGATAAAAACCAACAATGGTTTGGCTATCACCTCTACCCCGAATCAGGACAACCCATTAATGGACCTGCCTACCGGACAGGCAGGTCTTGCCGAAGTTAAAGGAACTCCAATTCTCGGATTGGATGTTTGGGAACATGCTTATTATCTGAATTATCAGAACCGTCGGCCCGATTACATCAATGCATTTTTCAATGTAATTAACTGGAAAGAAGTTGAGTCGGGATTATAGACCAATGACAAAATCAACCTTAAAACCCATGGCCCTTGGCTGTGGGTTTTTTTTTGCATGACCAAAAAAACAATGCCTACTTTGTTAACAATTTCATGTGATTAACTCCGTTTGATCAAAACACCAAAGTTAACAAGTGAGTTGTATTTTTACATCAAAATCTCTTGTTATCAGGATTATGACAGAGTTGGAAAACCATAAGGAAATTGACGCACTGGTGAGTTTGATGGACGAGCCCAATGAGGCTACTTTTGCCGAGATTCAACGGATGGTGATGACATTTGGAAAATCGGCCATTCCTTTTCTGGAAGAAGCCTGGCTACATACGTTTAAAAACGAACATTCAAAACGGCTTGAAAACACCATTGAGGAAATAAAATTTAATCATGCCTCCGCCCTGATGCTTGAGTGGTTGCAAAACAACCAGCGCATACCAACAGATATCATGCATATTCTGGCCGAGTATATCGATGATCATTACAACCGGATTGATCAACAAAAATGGATTGATAACCTGATTCGTGATTGTTGGCTCGAACTCAATGATAATTTAACGGCTCTCGAAGAAATAAAAGTGATTAACCATGTACTCTACACAGTTTATGGTCTTAACAATTATCTTCCCGGCCGGAACCGCGTGGATGGATTTTTCCCTGACTCATTTCACCATCGCAAATCAGGAAACGCCATCTCCATGGGGTTTATTTACCTGATGATTGGTCAAAAACTAAATATCGCCCTAAGCGGAATCAACTTGCCAAATCAATTTGTACTGGGTTATCTGGAACGTAATGCACGAAAAAAGTTTTTACTCGGGCAACCCCCAAAGCAGCAAGATGTGTTGTTTTATGTAAACCCGTCGCATAACGGAGCCATTTTTACACAGAAAGAAATCACCGCCTACGGAGTACACCTGGGGATGAAGATGCATGACGACTATTACCTGCCATGCTCGCTCAAAACAATGACTGTCAGGTTCTTGAACGAATTACAACAGTCGTTAATAGAAGAAAACAGAAATATTAAAGGCAACAACATTTTAAAATTCGTGCAATTGCTCGAAGAAACTCCTGCCCAACTTGGTCAGATGATCAGCTAACCGATACTCTTTAGGTAGTTATCAATATTAAGCTCAATCCGCGAAATAACATCCTCCGACTCAGCTCTTTTAAACGACTCACCGGTTACCATTTCGTACAACTCGATGTACCTTTCCGAAACGCTGGCAACAAATTCATCCGTCATCTCCGGCACCTGCTGACCGGTTTTTCCCTGAAAACCATTTTCCATCAACCATTCCCTGACAAATTCCTTCGACAATTGTCGCTGGGGTTCTCCTTTTTCAAAGCGTTCGGCGTATTCATCCGCATAAAAATACCGGGAAGAATCAGGTGTATGAATTTCATCGATCAGCACAATTTGTCCGTCTTTCTTTCCAAATTCATACTTGGTATCCACCAGGATCAGACCTTTTTCTGCCGCCATCTGCGTACCTCTTTCAAACAAGGCGAGGGCATATTTTTCCAGTTGTGTATAATCTGATTCCGATATCAATCCCTGACGCAGGATTTCTTCACGCGAAATATCCTCATCATGGCCTTCATCGGCTTTGGTGGTAGGGGTGATAATGGGCTTTGGAAAGCGCTGATGCTCTTTTAGTCCATCGGTTACCGGCACGCCGCATATTTCACGGGCACCTGACTTATAGGTCCTCCACGAACTACCGGTCAGGTATCCCCTAACAATCATCTCGATGGGAAATGGTTTACAAACAACACCCACAGTAACCATCGGATCGGGGCTGGCCAATTTCCAGTTGGGAACAATATCACGTGTAGCATCTAAAAATTTAGCAGCTATCTGGTTGAGCACCTGACCTTTGAAAGGAATCCCACGGGGGAGTACCACATCAAAAGCTGAAATCCGGTCGGTGGCCACCATTACTAACAATTGATCGTCAATATTGTAAACGTCGCGTACTTTTCCGTGGTACACATTTTTCAGTTTTGGAAAAGTAAATTCGGTATGTGTTATGGCTTCTTTCATGTTATTTGTGTTTTTATTCTTGATTTTTCTCGTATGCTTCAATAATTTTAGTCACCAGTTTGTGTCGAACCACATCGCTGCCATCCAAATGGATAAAATCAATTCCTTTGATTCCGGTCAAAATTTTTTGAGCCTGGAACAGACCGGATTGTTGTTTTTTCGGAAGGTCAACTTGCGTAACGTCGCCCGTGACAATAAATTTAGAATCTTTTCCCATGCGGGTGAGGAACATCTTTAACTGCCCTTCGGTGGCATTCTGGGCCTCGTCGAGGATGGCAAACACGTTGCTCAGGGTGCGGCCCCGCATAAAAGCCAGAGGCGCAATTTCGATGGTTTCATCCTCCAGATAAGAAAGAAATTTTTGCGTTGGCAGCATATCGCGCAGGGCATCGTAGAGCGGTTGCATGTAAGGATCGAGTTTTTCCTTCATGTCGCCCGGGAGAAAACCAAGGCTCTCTCCAGCCTCGATAGCCGGACGTGTCAGGATGATCTTGCGCACCTCTTTATTTCTTAAGGCCCTCACGGCCAATGCCACAGCGGTGTAAGTTTTACCCGTTCCGGCAGGACCAATGGCAAACACCATGTCGTTTTGCACGCTGCTACTGACTATTTTTTTCTGGTTAAGCGTAAGGGCCTTAATTGCCTTTCCATGTCCTCCAAACACCAGCACGTCATCGCCCAACGGCAGTGGTGGTGGTGCTTCATTTTCATCATCACCCATAATCTGACTGACCGACTCTTCGTTTATCTTACCAAACCGGTCGAAGTGAACCTGAAGCAATTCAAATCGTTTTTCAAAGCGGTTGATTTCATCTTTATCGCCAAAAAGCTTTAAAAACTCACCACGGGCAACAATTTTTAATTTGGGGAACATGTCTTTCATTTTTGTGAGAAAAACATCTCCCGGTCCGAAAACTTCAAGCGGACTGGCCACTTCTATCTGAATCACTCGATCGGTCATAGGCAAATAAAGAAAAACAAACGCGCTTTTTATCAGGCATCAAAAATATTAAAAATAGTTCCGTGGCAAGGCCCGTTTTTTTTATAATTTTGATTTTTCAGTTTTCAGGAAAAGAAAACTGATAATCAATAGGCTGTACGATGGGTGTAATTACATTAACGAGTGATTGGGGAACTGCAGATTACTATATAGGTGCAGTGAAAGGAATGATTTATAAACACTTTCCGGAAGCCCGAATTGTAGACATCAGCCACGAAATCAACAAGTTCGATACCGGAGAAGCTGCTTTTATGCTGCGCCATGCCTATCCCAGTTTTCCGGAAGGTTCTATTCATATCATCGGAATCAACACCGAAGAAACCATTGAGGAACCACATACCATCGCTTATTATTCGGGTCAGTATTTTATTGGCACGGACAATGGGGTTTTCTCACTGATTTTTGATGGTCCGCCTGAATGGATGATCGAACTGGATATTCCACAGGAATCTACCGGATTTACCTTCTCAAGTCGCGACAGGTTCGCCATCGCTGCTGCGCGAATTGCCCGGGGCGACGACCCCAAAAAGATGGGAGATGCTAAACCAAATCTGGTTAAAAAAATAATGTTCAATCCGGTAATCGACCAGGGGGCCATCAAAGCCATGGTGATTCACATCGACGGTTATCAAAACCTTATTACCAATATTGACCGGAAAACTTTTATGGCATTTGTAAAAAATTCGGCCTTTGTTATTTCATTCCGGTCACAAAAGTATAAAGTCTCAGAAGTTAAAGATGCATACACCGATGCGAGACCCGGCGAAATTGTGGCAGTCTTTGCCTCCAATGGTTTGTTGGAAATAGCCATTAATCAGGGGAAAGCCGCTTCTTTACTGGGGATTCGTAAAAACGACCCCGTAATTGTTAGTCTGGTAACCAAAGAAGACAGCAACAACAGACTGTTCTAAGATGGACAACCATTCCACCATATTGGTCACCGGAGGTACCGGATTTGTTGGCGCACATCTTTTATATCACCTCACACTTTCCGGGAAACATGTAAAAGCTTTAAAACGCAGCTCCTCCTCCACCGGATTAACCCGCAAGACTTTCTCCTGGTACGCTCCATTTTCGATTGAGCAATGGGAACGTATTTATTGGATAGAAGGCGACATTATGGACATTCCATCGCTACAGGAAGCCTTCGATGGAGTTGATTATGTTTACCATGTTGCCGCCATTGTTTCGTTCCAAAAACAAAATAAATCCACCATTGAAAGCGTAAATCAGGTTGGCACTGCCAATGTGGTCAATATTGCACTTGAAAAACACATCAGGAAACTGCTGTATGTAAGTTCGATAGGAACACTTGGACGTGTTAAAAGCACAGAAATAGTTTCCGAAACCACCTATTGGTCGAACAAGAAAACATCTGTCTATTCAAAGAGCAAATATGAGGCTGAACAGGAAGTGTGGAGAGGGATGGCCGAAGGATTGACAGCGGTTATTGTGAATCCGTCCATCATCATCGGCCCCGGAAACTGGAACCAGGGAAGTCCACAGTTATTTGAAACCATGTGGAAAGGCTTGAAATTTTTCACCTCAGGTTCCAATGGATTTGTGGGTGTGAATGATGTGGCGAAGCTTATGATTCAATTGATGGACAGGGATTTGCAGGGAGAAAGGTATATTCTTTCTTCAGAGAATGTTTTGTACGAACAACTATTTAACTGGATGGCGGATGCCTTACAGGTGGCCCGGCCAAAATACAAAGCCGATCCATTCCTGAGTGCAGTGGCCTGGCGTTTTCTGGCCTTGGCCGGCCTGTTCACAGGAAGGAAATCCAGCATTACCAAAGAAACGGCAGAAACCGCTAACCAGCAGTACAGGTATTCAAACGCAAAAATCCTGGCAGCCACAGGCGTTAAGTTTATGCCAGTAAAGGATTGTATTGAGCAGACGGCGGGGATTTTTCTGGACGAACACAGATAAACAAAATAGGGATTTTCACTTGTTAAATTATCATTCTTTGATCGATAGCTTGCGTGGCACTTTCCTGTTAAGTTACACAAATCCCGATCCCGATCGGGGGAAGCGGGCTACTCCTGATCTCAATCGGAACTTAAATTTACTACTATCTCGGCAATTTTTTTTATACATTATTACCACCTGGCATTTCTTTCAATTCATAATTTGTGCTTCGTCCACCACTTACTTCTTTTTGTAAGATATCCTTTTTAATCAAATCTTGAATATCCCGAAGAGCCGTATCTTGAGAGCACTTGTTAATTTTTCCCCACTTCGAGGTTGTCAATTTTCCGTCAAATCCATCAAGCAGCCTGTTTATTATTTTTTGTTGCCTGTCATTAAGAATTGTGGTGGAATGTATTTTCCAAAATTCTGCTTTATGAAGTATTTTCGATAAAGTCCCATCTGTGGAGTCAATAGCATTTATTAAACATTGCAAAAACCACAAAATCCATTCTGTTATATCTGAATTTCCCTTTTGTGTTTTTTCAAGTTTTTCATAATACTGATTTCTTTCAACTCTAATTTGTGCAGACATACTGTAGAACCTCCTCATACTTTTGTCTGAACGTGCCAATGTCATATCAGTAATTGCCCGTGTAATTCTTCCGTTTCCATCGTCGAATGGATGAATTGTCACAAACCATAAATGAGCGATAGCTGCTTTAAGAACCAAGTCTATTTCATGTTCGTTTTCAAACCATTTCAAGAATTTTATCATTTCTGGCTCTATCCTGTCAGAACTTGGAGCTTGATAGTGAACCTTTTCTTTTCCCATAGGTCCTGACACAACTTGCATAGGCCCAGTCGTATCTTTTCTCCAGTCTGCAACTGTGATTTTATAAAGATTACTCCAACCTGACGGGAACAGTGCTGCATGCCAGCCAAACAGTCTGTTTTTAGTTAACGGTAAATCATTTTTTTGAGTAGCGTCAAGCATCATTTCGACTATTCCGTCAACGTGGCGCTCCGATTCTACTGCTCCTGCAATGTCAATTCCTAGTCGACGTGCAATTGAGGAACGTACTTGTTCAATATCCAAAAACTCGCCTTCGATTTCTGATGACTTAATAACATCTAAAGTAAGGGTGTTCAATACTGCTTCATTTTGTAAATCAAAACCAAGCGATTCCATTTTACCCAAAAGTCTTCCTTGTTGATTTCTAGCTTCACCTAGTTTTACCATCACTTTCTTATTGTCCCAAGTGAATTCAGTCCAGTTTTCATTTTCGTGTATATAGAATTTCATTCTCCGCAATTTATGCGACAAATATACATCTTATTCTCCGCAAATGAAACTTTCTCCGCAAAACATGCTCAGATTACAGCCATTAATCTCCGCACTGTCGTTTTTTTTTTGGCGGTAAACGGATTTGTGAATGATTGGTTGCGTGGTTAAGCACGTAATTTAGCAAATAAAAACCGAATAAAAAATCCGTGATGATTTTCGTAAGCAGGCTATAACCAAGCAATTAATTATACAGTGTTGCCACACGTTTTTTATTTGGAGTTTTGAAAACTAGAACTCACTATTAATATTTCTATTTGGCATTAGATAAACTTCTTTGTTTTTAAAATCTAAGATAATATGAAATCGTTTTAGCAGGTTACCTCCAAACAAAGCAGGTATATTTGAGTCAACTTTTGTCTTCACAAGATCAGCAGGCATATTATATATTTCAAAGCCTCCAATTTCGATTCTTGGAATTAAAACGTAATCAGATTTTACAACGGTACCATCTGTACCAAAGCCAGTAGATTCACCAATAATTTGGTATTCACTTAAAGGCTTATTTTCGATTACTGTATTGTAATACACCTTTAAAGTAGAATTGTAACCACTATCTAACATTGACCAAATTTTTACTTTTTTCTTTCCTTTGGACAATATAGTCTTTATATATGGGAGACCGCTTATAAATTTCAATTTGGTTTTGCTATATCTCACATAATAATCTGGAAGATTATCTGAAACCAATAGTTCTTTACTTTCGAAATCTATTTCCACAATTTTATCTTCGAAAAAGTTCCAGCCAATTAAACCATCTAATATTTCACTTTCGGGGTATGATATTCCAAGCACATCTTTTCCTGTGTAAACTTGCTTTCCTATTGTGACTAGATTATTAAAACTTCTACTTTCTTTGGAAGCTCCATTACCACCTCCATTGAAAACTAAGGTATCAAATTTAATATTGACATTTTTTGCCTCCATTTTTGTTTTATTAATGACAGTAATGTTGGCCCCTAAATCAAATACTAAATTCAAGGTGTCAGACTGATTAATAAGTCCTTTTATATATATACGATTGTCATCTCCCAGTTTAAACGGGATAACTTCTTGAGCATTTGAAATAGTAGCAAGAAAAAAGAATAGTAATATTAAAGTTTTTTTCATAAGAGCATTATTTTAATTTTACAGCAAAGTTAGAACTACTTTAATCAAAACTATTGTAAAATATTGCACTATCTAATAAATAACGCATTTTGAAAATCCAATGGATTTACGCCTGTAAAGCGTTTGAAATTTTTGTAAAAATGTGAAGTATCATAAAATCCACAGTCAATCGCAACATCAAATATGGTTTTTCCATTTTTAAGCTCTTTTTTACTCTTTTCAATTTTTTTTAACAAAACATAATTATTTGGTGTTAAACCTGTTTCCTGCTTAAAAAGTCTTATGAATTTATACTTGTTCAACCCAAATTGACTTGCAGTTTTATCCAATGAAAAAGATTCAAAGTTTGTTTCATTGATGAAAGATTGAAATAATTTACTTGTAGCGAATTTTATAGGTTGAACGGAAGTATATTTTGTAACAAGTAATTTTAATACTGCAATTAGTCGATTTTCAAAATCGATTTCATTATTTTTAAAATGCACTGACAAAAAATAGAGTTCATTAAAAACATATTGGTCATAGATAATCCTATCTTCAAAAAACACAGGTTCCCCATTATTAAAATATTTAATCGCTTCTGGTGAAACATAAAATGTAAAAAATGAGTTTCCTAAATCTTTGTCACAAGGTGTGGCGTGGGCTTCATTTGGATGAACTATTGTAATACTTCGGCCTCCTGCATATAATTGATCAGTCCCCAGGATGCTCCAACATTTTT
>JAUYGX010000063.1 GCA_030690365.1 Bacteroidales bacterium
GGCTGCGCTTGTTTGCCTATGTGATTATGTCGAATCATCTGCATTTAATCGTAGCCGCAGAATTTGGATTTGAACTGAGCAGCATTATTCGTGACTTTAAAAAGTTTACATCCAAGGAAATTCTGAAAGCAATTGAGGACAATGCCGCTGAATCTCGGAAAGAATGGATGATTTCATTGTTTAGGAAAGCAGGGGAAGGTAATGTGAATAATACAGTATATCAGTTTTGGCAGCAGGATAACCATCCGATTGTGTTGTATTCCAATGCTGTAATTGACCAGAAACTGGATTATATTCATCAAAACCCCGTAGAAGCAGGCATAGTGTTACAGCCAGAGGATTATCTGTACAGTAGTGCAAGGAATTATTCAGGGCTTGATTAGTCTGTCCCACCAGTTGCAAACTGGCGGGAGCGGGGGAATTGAATAAACTCAGTCCTTTTCTGGTTCCATCAATTGGTGCCATATACTCCCTCGTAAACAATCAGACCACCTTCATCACCCCCTTCCGGGCCAAGTTCAACGATCCAGTTTGAGGCACCAATGATTTCCTGATTGTGTTCCACCACCAAAACCGAGTTTCCGCTGTTTACCAGTTGATTAAAAACGGCCACCAGTTTTTCTACATCCTGCATATGCAGGCCAGTGGATGGCTCATCAAAAATAAACAAACACCTGCCTTTGGTTTCCTGCATCAGTTCTGTGGCCAGCTTGATGCGCTGCGTTTCACCTCCCGAGAGCGTGCTGGTGGGTTGACCCAGTTTTAGGTATCCCAACCCGATATCGTCGGCCAGTTTTAACCTGTCGTTGATTTTCCGGTTTGTTTTAAAAAATGAAAGCGCTTCACCTATTTCAAGGTTTAACACTTCACTGATGTTGAGGTTGTTGAGCTTGATTTCGAGCACGGCGGGTTTGTATCTGGTTCCGTGGCACGATTCGCAACTTACCCAAACATCCGACAAAAAATCCATGCTTACTTTCACCTGGCCCATGCCTTTGCAACTTTCGCACCTGCCTTCCGGACTGTTAAATGAAAAATGTGATTTTTTCAATCCGCTGCTTTTGGCTTTTGGCAAAGAAGCAAACAAATCACGGATCACGTCGAATACACCGGTGTAAGTGGCTGGTGTGCTCAAGGGTGAAGTGCCAATGCGTTGTTGGTCGATAATCAACAGGTCATCAAATGGATTGAACGAAATATTGGTACAATTCACAGGCCTTCCTGCCCGCCATGAATTGGAGATAACATCAAATACGAGTGATGTTTTTCCACTTCCCGAAACACCGGTAACAGCCACAATACCGCCCAATGGAATATGTAAATTGATGTGCTTAAGATTGTTTGCGGAGGCTTTTTTTATTTCAATTCCAACACCCAACTTCCTGACAACCTTTTGTTTTGGTTGCCTGATCTTGTTTAAATACCGTCCGGTAACCGATTCGTGATTGGATTTGATTTCGTCCACCGTACCCCGGGCAATTATTTCACCACCACGAACCCCGGCACCCGGACCCAGATCAATGATGTGGTCGGCTTGTAAAATAACTTCAGGATCGTGTTCCACCAGCACGATGGTATTTCCATTATCTTTTAATTGATTGATGGCTTGCATCAGGTTTTGCGTGTTCCGCGAATGCAATCCAATGGTAGGTTCATCTAAAATATAGGTGAGTCCGCACAGCTCCGAAACCAGCTGAGTGGCTATCCTCATTCGTTGCCCTTCTCCGCCTGAAAGGGTTGCCGTCGATCGGTCTGCCGTGAGGTATCCCAGGCCAATATTCTCCAGTGTGGCAAGCTTTTCAACGAGCTGAAATACAATTTGATCGCAACGTTGATAAAGCACCGGACTGATAGAGGAACTGAGCTCCTCAAAATACTTTTTTACCCACTTAATTGATTTGCCAGACAATTGACTGATGTTAAACCCATCGAAAGAAACCTCTAAAATCTGAGGACGCAACCGATCGCCGTGACACGCCGGACAAGGACGCTCGCTGAGGATTGAATGATATGCTTCACCCCGTTTGCCATCGCGTTTGAGTTCGTACTCTTCGGTAAAATAATGTGCCATCCCTTTCCATTTAGTGGTCATCCGGTGGATACCGGTCCTGTTGCCACGTTTGAACTTCCATTCAACCTCATAGGTTTTGTCCCCGGTTCCGTACAAGGCAATTTCCTTTGCCTCTGGCGTAAGTTGATTAAAAGGCAGGGTAAAATCAATGGACGTTACTTCTCCAACTTTGAGCAGTGTATTAATATGCTGTCCGTGAATGTCGCCAAAATATTTTCCCGGCAGGGTGCCATCCATGGCTCCAGCGGTAATTGCCTTTTCGGGATGGGTAATAAATTTTTCAGGATCGGCAACAATTTGTATTCCAATACCTTTACATACCTCACAAGCGGCTTCGGGTTTGTTAAATGAAAACATGGAGGCCGGCAGGTGAGTGAAAACACCTTGTTGGTTTTTGCCGACGCGGGAGAATAAAAGTCGGTATAAATCGTAGATTTCGGTGGCAGTGCCTACCGTAGAGCGGAGATTTTTTTTAAACCGGCTTTGTCGGATGGCAATGGCCGGGGTAAGTCCCGAGCATTGCTCCAGTTCGGGTTTTTTGATCTTGCTCATCATCCGCCTTGCGTAGGTCGAAAGGCCCTCCGTAAACCGGTTTCTGCTTTCAGAATATAAGGTGTCGAAAGCCAGCGATGATTTACCACTGCCCGAAATTCCCGTGATAACGGTGGTTTTATTTAAAGGAATTTCAACATCAATGTGCTTCAGGTTGTGAGTTGAAACCCCATAAAACCGAATGTTGTTTTTTGTGACTTCTTTCTCAACTATCTTAACCACAGAATGATCCTGGCCAAAGTGCTCCCGAAGTACCCTACCGATATGTGAAGATTCAAAATTCATGAGGTCGGTTGGATTGCCTTGTTTTACCAGGTTTCCTCCATTTTCACCGCTTTCAGGTCCCAAATCAACCACCCAATCTGCCTGACCAATAACGTCCGGATCGTGTTCAATTACAATGACGGTGTTTTGGTTTTCCACGATATTGTTCAAAGCATCCAGCAGATACCTGATGTCGGCTTTATGCAGGCCAACAGTAGGCTCATCCAGAATGTATAGTGTGTGTCCTTTGGAGGTTTTATATAGTTCCGAGGCCAGCTTTACCCGCTGAGCTTCTCCTCCCGAAAGGGTAGTAGAAGGTTGACCAAGCTTTAAATATCCTACATCCAGCCGGATGAGTTGATCGAGGATTTGCTGAATTTTAACCTGCCCCTCGAAAAAAGGAACGGCTTCCTCGATGGAAAGCTCCAATACCTCGAAGATATTCTTGTCCTTGTATTGAATTTCAAGGGTTTCATCATTAAATCTTTTACCGTTACATTGATCGCACACAATTTCCACATCTCCCAAAAAATGCATTCCAAGCTGAATGCTTCCTGCTCCCTGGCAGGCCTCGCAGCGGCCACCCATGTTGTTGAAAGAAAATCGACCTTTCTTGTAATGTCGCTTTTTTGATTCAGCAAGATTGGCAAACAGGTCGCGGATGTGGTCGAACAAATCGGTATAGGTAGCAGGATTGCTACGCGGTGTCCGCCCAATAGGCGACTGGTCGATTTCGATAATTCTTGTAACCGGGATGGTGGTGTTCAGTGAACGACAATCTATTTCAGGATCACCATTCATAAGGTGTTTGGCCAGGATATGGTGCACCAGGGTCGATTTCCCGGCACCGGAAACACCCGTTACCGCGTTAAACGCACCCAGTTTAAAGTCGATGTCGATATTTTTCAGGTTGTGTTTTTGAGCTCCTCTTATTTCAAGCATTCCCATACCGTGTCTGCAATCCTGTGGTGGCTTGATGAGTCTTTTTGCAGAAAGGGTTTGCGCGGTTACACTTGCGGGATAGAGGGTTTTGTTGCTGAACAGTTTTTGTGGTGATCCCTGAAAAAGCACCTGTCCGCCCTGGAATCCGGCTTTTGGGCCTATGTCAATCAGGTAATCGGCATTCCTGATGGTTTCTTCATCATGCTCCACCACCAAAACCGTGTTGCCATTGTTGCGCAACGATTTCAGGACTTCCAACAGTTTTTTGTTGTCGCGGGCATGCAGCCCGATGGAAGGCTCATCCAGAATGTATAAGATTCCCTGCAATCCGCTACCAACCTGTGAAGCCAACCTGATACGCTGCGATTCACCTCCCGATAAGGTGGTGGATTCACGCGCAAGTGTCAGATAGTTTAATCCAAGAAGATCCAGATATTCAAGGCGTTTATAAACATGGTTTAGGATATTTTCCAATACTTCCTGGTTAGCGACTGTATCACCAAAATTTTTAAGTTCGGTACTCAAATCAAACAGTGAACATTCGCTTAACTCACTGATGTTTTTGTCCTTTATAAGAACTGACAGGGCTTCTTTTCGGAGCCTGCTTCCATGACAATGGTTGCAGGTAAAGGCACTGGCAAACCGAAGTATGTTGTCGTTGCGGTCGCGTTTCAGGATTTCCTCCATGATGGGAATCATGCCTTTGTAATAGGCTTCTTCGCGGGGCTTGGCTGTAATGCCCTTCCATTTTAAACGGGATTCCAAACCGTGTTTCCCAAAAAGGATTTTGATTTTCTCACTCCCGAACATGATTACGTTTTGCTGTTCCTGCGTGAGATTTTTCCAGGGTATGTCTACCGAAAAGCCATGAGCAGCACATACTTTATTCAGTTCGTCGACCCTGACCTGCGAATACACGATGTAACCGTTAGGCGTGGTGGGTACCAGAGCCCCTTCGCGCAAGGTGCGGTTTGGGTCGGCAATCAGTTTTTGTTGATCGATTTGCTCGGACACGCCAAGACCATTGCAGTTTGGACAGGCTCCCTGTTTTGAGTTAAAGGAGAACAGGCTTGCCTGAATTCGGGGCTGTTCAGTACCACAATGAGGACAATGAGTGGCCTTTTTTTCTTCATTCAGCGTATGGCATTCCGTACAGTATACCGTTCCCATCCGCGCGAACAGCAGCCTGAGATAGTCGTAGATTCCCGACATGGTGCCTACTGTGGAACGGGGATTGGCGACGCCTGTAGTTTGATTGATGGCCAATGCGGCCTGAAGACCTTTAATTTCTTTGACTTTGGGTTTCTCAAGTTTGCCCAGATATTGGCGTGAGTAAGCCGAAAAAGAGTCTAAAAACCGCCGTTGACTTTCCTTAAAAATCACACTATAGGCCAGGGATGATTTTCCTGATCCTGAAACGCCTGTGATAACGGTGAGTGCATTGTGGGGAATGGTAACATCGATGTGTTTGAGATTGTTTTCAAAAGCATCTGTAATTTGTAAAGTGTTGTTTTCTTTTTGACTCATAACGCGTATCATCAGGAAATGCTTTATTGGATGGCTTTCCGTGCTTTTAAGATGTATTTTGCCCTGTCGAGGGGTGAGATGCCGCGGTATTCGGCTGTAGCGCCCAGTTCGACGGGACATTCACGATAACCCGAAAATCGCGTTTTGAACTTGCCTTTACCACCTGTGATCGAACTGAGTTTAGCCGGGAAATCCATTGAAGTGGATACGGGGACCACTCCCGAAAGGATGAACTTTTCTGCAACAATTTCAGGATTTCCGAATTCGGCTCTCATGAGTGTCAGGTTTGAAGCAATTTTCCCCAATGTATGCTCTGGTGCCGTTATGGTGAAATTCAGCATAGGTTCCAATAGTCTCGTACCAATGCTCTTTAATCCGTTCATCAGAGCCATGGGGGTTGCAATGGCAAAATCCCCGGCCCGTGAGTGGATGTTGTGGTGTTCTCCATCTATCAGGGTGATTTTCAAATCGGTAACCTCCCAGCCCTGGATGCCTTGTTGTAGGGACAGAGGCAGGGTTCTTTCGATTTCATTCTGGTATCTGGCAGCAATTTTATTTACTCCGACCTTTGATTCATACTGTACACCACTTCCCGGCTCACCGGGTTCTATCCTGAAAAGCACCACTGCCCAACAGGGTTTTGGCATGGTATATTCTTCATATCCTTCGCCAGCCAGAGCCGGGGTTTCCTTGTAAATAACCGTTGGGTTTCCAAAGGTTACTTCCAATCCAAATCGGTCATGGAGTACCGATTTGAGTATCTCCAATTGGATGGCTCCAATGATTTTGATGTGCAATTCGCGTTCATCCGGCAGCCAAACAAGCGAAAGTGAAGGGTCTTCATCCGTCAGCATCTGCATGGCAGCCACCAGAGAGGAATAATCTTCATCGATTGCCGGATATACCCTGGCCGTGAGCAAAGGGTTTGCAAGACTTACCTCCTGAGGTATGTCCATTGGGTCGCCAATAATGTCTCCCGCGCGCACAGTGCTTAATCCACAGATTATAGCTGTATCACCTGCCGTCAGCTCACCGGTATCTTCAAATTTCTGTCCTCTCAGTTTCCTGATCTGGCTTACTTTTTCTTGAATGTCACGTCCGAAGATGGCTACTGAGTCGCGGTTTTTCAATGAGCCATTGAACAGGCGCACACTGGCCATCCGACCAATGGTTTTATCTTGTTCTACTTTGTAAACAATCCCGGATAAAGGTTTCGATGGATCGTTAAAAGCAATAGGCATAAACTCTGTTATCGCTTCCAGGAGTTCGGTGAGGCCCACATCGAATTTTGCCGAACCCATGATAACAGGAACCAGTTTATTTTGTTGGATTTGATTGGTAAGAGACTTTTTAAGTGCTTCAAATTGAATATCTTCGTTGTTTAAGTAATCCAGCAGCAACAATTCGTCCTGATTAAGGATCGATTCAATGGTTTCCTCACTCAGATGTTTCGATTTCGCAAATAGATTGGTAACGCTAACATTGGTATTTCCTTCGTTGTTAACGTTTTGCATGACAACAATTTCTGGAGTAAGCTCCATTCTTATCTCCTCTATGACAGCCGTGGTATCGGAACCGGAACGGTCAATTTTATTGATAAAAATCAGGATGGGAAGATCGATTTTTCTAAGTGCATTCCAGAGGGTTTCGGAGTGTGCCTGCACTCCTTCAACAGCCGACAGCACCAAAATGGCGCAGTCCATGGCTCGGAGCGATCGTTCTACCTCGGCAGAAAAATCCACGTGACCGGGAGTGTCAATCAGGTTTATGGAATATTTGTTCCATTCAAACGATGCCGAAGCACTTCTAACCGATATGCCTCTTTCTTTCTCCACTTCGAGCCAGTCAGTCTGGGAGGTGCCTTTGTCCACACTGCCCAGGCTCCTGATTACGCCACTCTTATACAGAAATTGTTCTGTTATGGAGGTTTTTCCTGCATCCACGTGGGCTACAATTCCTATGTTGATGATTTTTTTGGTGTTGGCCATGAGCTAACTACTGGTTCAGAGGCACAAAAATAGGCTAATTACCTCAGAAAATTGGCGCTTTTAGTTCTTTCTTCAGTCTGTGAAAAGGAACGAAATAAGAGTGGGAAGTCTTTACTGAACCCGCCAAATTCTTACCTTTTTTTTTTGCATTCCGTTTGTTTCATGTAGAATGTTTTAGCACTTCCTGAAATAGTTAATGGAATTCCAATGGATACCCTATTTAGTATTAAATACGTGGAAATTATGGAGTAAGCAGTCGGATAAATCCTGCTGCAATGGATGTCCAATAAATATGTTCATTGTAGATGAATAAAGCTGAATAGAATTAATTCATTGCAGTCTGGCTTTAGCCGACGGCCCCCCTTTTGTTTAAGCAACTGTTGTATTGTAAAAAGGGAATTTAAAAAGTTTGATATTAAATGAATTAACTGTATTTTGATGTGCAGGGAATGCATCCTGCTTGTGACTTTTATCAGCGAAGACCAATGCAAACTGAGCACACGGGATTTTGACAGGAGTTTCAACTTTTGTGTAAAGGTCGATAGCTTAATTTAAACTAATTCTAAATAACAATGATATTCTTTAGTAAATTGCAGAGTAATAAATGTTTAACAGTTTTGTTTGTATCCTTTATCTTTTTTAATTAGGTAATTAGTTGTTTTTTCCCCCAATATTCGTCTTAAATTTGACATACTAACTATGTTGTTTCGGATTAAGATATATTTTTGCACTTAAATACCTAAATACTTTGAGTACTACTTTAAACAGGATTTACATCGCCATTTTATCCTTAATTGTTTTGCTAACTGCAATATCTATAGGATATTATGGGTTTTCCTATTATAGGTTGCCCGTTGAAGAGCGGTTTTTTAACGACAGCCATAATTTGCTAAAACCAAGCGGTGCAATCGGACATGGCTTGGGAATTATTGGTACCTTGTTGATCATCATGGGTGTGTTATTATACATGGCACGCAAAAGATTGCGCTCCTGGTCGAGAATGGGCCGCCTAAAATACTGGCTTGAATTTCATATATTCTTGTGCACCTTAGGTCCAATGCTGGTATTGTATCATACAGCCATGAAATTTGGCGGTATTGTGTCAGTAAGTTTTTGGAGTATGGTTGCGGTATTTTTAAGCGGAATAATTGGTAGGTTTATCTATATTCAGATCCCAAGAACCATTGAAGGAAGGGAACTTACATTAAATGAAGTACGAAACCAAAAACAAGACATCGGAGAAATCCTTAAAAACGATTACACACTTGATGACGAAAGCCTAAATCATATTATTGATTTTACCTCAACGAAGGTTGAGAAATATCACAAAAACTTTTTGGTCAGAATCCTCATAAAATACCGGAATGACCGTTATGCTATAAAAAATGTTAAATCTGTTCTCAAAAAGAACAAATTTACCAATGTGCAGAAAAGAGAGGTCATGAAATTAATCGGAGGTGAGATTTCAATCAATAGAAAAATAGAACGCCTCAATACCATGCAAAATTTGTTTAAGTACTGGCATGTGGCACATTTACCGTTTGCATTTGTAATGCTTATTATTATGATTATACATGTAATCGTCACGATTACATTTGGTTATCGTTGGATCTTTTAAAGATTTTATTTTAATTAAAGATTGTTACAACAATGGAGTTGGTCATTGAGCAAATATTGGTGTATGCCATCGTAATCATTTTTTGCCTGGCAGTGGTGATATTCTATTTGCGCAGGCAAAAGAAAAATTCGAATATTGTTGAAGAAAAAATCGCCCAGGCTAAAATTGATGGATTATACGAGCCTGTGTCGCTGCACCCGGTGGTGGATATAGGAAGTTGCATACAGAGTGGTGCATGTATTCAGGCTTGTCCGGAGAAAGATATTCTGGGCATACGAAACGGTAAAGCTACCACCATAAATGCATCGCATTGTATTGGCCACGGGGCTTGTTTTCATGCCTGCCCCACACAGGCCATCAGTTTGTTTATAGGTACCGAAAAGCGTGGTGTGGATTTACCCCATGTGAGTCAGGAATTTGAAACCAATATTCCGGGTATTTTTATTGCAGGCGAGCTGGGAGGTATGGGACTTATCAAAAACGCGGTAGAACAAGGAAAGCAAGCAGTTGAAAATATTTTAAAAGCGGTAAAATCGTCCAGGCAAAGTGCTGATTGGGATTTGGTGGTAGTGGGTGCCGGTCCCGCCGGGATTTCGGCTACCCTGACAGCCAAAAAGCATGGGTTAAAATGCCTTACGCTGGAACAGGATACCCTTGGAGGGACTGTTTTTACCTTTCCACGGTCCAAAATTGTCATGACAGCCCCCATGGATTTACCACTTCACGGAAAGGTGAAGCTCTTTGAAACCAGTAAACCTGAGTTGCTTAAACTTTGGCAAACAGTATTGGAAAAAAATGACATCCTGATTAAAGAAAACTCTAAAATCGACTCCATTGAGCAGGAAAACGGAAGGTTTAAAGTAGGAACCATCAATGGTGAGCAGTATACTACAAAAACAGTGTTGTTGGCCATTGGCCGCCGTGGTACACCCCGAAAGTTAAATGTTCCCGGAGAGGAAATGGAAAAGGTGGCCTACCGTCTTTTGGAGCCGGAAGATATTATCGGAAAGAATATTCTGGTAGTTGGTGGTGGGGATTCTGCTGTAGAATCGGCCATGTTGCTGGCCGATAACAACAAGGTTATCTTATCGTACAGAGGCGAAAACTTCCAAAGAATAAAACCCAAAAACGGAGAAAGAGTTAAGGAAGCTGTTGAAAAGGGACTTCTTGACCTGAGGTTTAACACCAATCTCACCTCCATAACGAAAGAGGAAATTGCTTTGCGGTATGGAAAAGATGGAGATACGGTCATGGAGAAGAATGATCTCACCTACATTTTTGCCGGAGGAGAACTCCCTACACAATTTCTCGAAAAAGTCGGTATTAGGATTACCAAAAAATTTGGTGAAGCCATATTAAAGCACTAATTAATCATTTTGTGAAGAAAACGAAAAGAATATTAAGGACACTTGCGACAACTTTTTTGGTTGTAATGTTTGGTTTTCAGGTACAATCTCAGATTTCACCCGGTGATCTGGCTCAGGTACATGCACATTTGGAAGGTCTTTCAAATTGCACCCTGTGTCATACCCTGGGTGAAAAAGTTTCGGATGAAAAGTGTATGGAATGTCATACCGAAATTAAGGCCCGCGTTGAACAAAAAGCAGGCTATCATGCCTCTGTCGATGTAGTAGGAACTTCTTGTGTAAAATGTCACAACGACCACCATGGTTTAAAATTTGAAATTGTCAGATTCGATACCTCCACTTTCAATCACGACCTTACGGGTTACAAACTGCTGGGAAAGCACAAAACGGAAAATTGTGTTGGTTGTCATAAAAAAGAATTGATCACCGAGAAAAAGATTAAGGAAAAATCGTTCAGCTACATGGGGTTGAACACGGCCTGTTTGACCTGCCACGAGGATTTTCATCAGAAATCATTGTCGGATAAATGTGGCGATTGCCATAATTTTGAGAAGTTCAGGCCTGCACCTAAATTCGATCACAACAAAGCCAAATTTGTTCTTAAAGGCAAACACAAGGATGTAGAATGCATAAAATGCCATAAACTGGATACTGTAAATGGTGTTAAAAGACAACAGTTTACCGGAATGAAATTTGATAATTGCACCAGCTGCCATGAGGATGTGCATAAAAATCAATTCGGACAGCAATGTATCAAATGCCATACAGAGAATTCATTTACCGTGGTGGTAGGAATGGACAAGTTCAATCACGACAAAACCCATTTCCCGCTCAAAGGGCAACACAAGACTGTAAAATGTAACGATTGTCATAAAACCAAGATCACCGATCCCATCAAACACGACCAATGTCTGGATTGTCATAAAGATTATCATAATAAGCAGTTTGTGAAAAACAAAGTGAACCCTGATTGCAAGGATTGTCACACTGTTGATAGTTTTAAGGATGCTATATTCACCATAGAACAGCACAACAAGAGTGAATTTCAATTGCAGGGAGCTCACATGGCCACACCTTGCTTTGCCTGTCATTTAAAGGATCAGAAATGGACATTCAGGAAGATCGGGATGGTGTGTAACGATTGTCATGAGGATATACACAAGGATTATATTGACCTAAAATATTATCCTGAATCTGACTGTCGGGCCTGTCATTCTGTGGAGAGTTGGAATCAGATTAAATTCGATCATAAAACCACCAAGTTCGATTTGTTGGGGGCTCATGAGCGTCAAACCTGCCGGGATTGTCATTTTAAAGGAAGTACAGACGAAGTCCGTAAGCAGGAATTCAAAGGCTTATCGATAAAATGCAGCCAATGCCATCAGGATCAGCATGCCGGTCAATTCGAAAAGGACGGGGTTACAGATTGCAACAAATGCCACAACAGCGAAAAATGGAAGCCGGCACCAAAGTTTGATCACAATGCTACCCGATTTGCATTAGACGAACGCCACATCAATGTTGCCTGCATAAAGTGTCATAAAGCGCAGGAAATCAACGGTAAAAAAGTAATCCAGTATAAACTTATTGAATTCAAATGCGTAACTTGTCATCATTAATTTGTTTGCTGGCGCTAAGCGTCAACCTGTTGGCCCAATCGCCACACGGAGCTGAATTAAAAATTAGTTGCGACGATTGTCATAAGACAAAAGGCTGGACTGTGGATTTGAAAACAATCGATTTTCATCACGACTCTACTGGTTTTGCGTTGGTTGGACAGCATCAGTCGGTTGACTGCAAGTCGTGTCATACCACCATGGTATTTTCGGCCGCCAGTGCGGAATGCGTTTCGTGCCATACCGATATGCACAACCAAACAGTGAGTATGGATTGTAACCAGTGTCATACACCACAATCGTGGTTGGTGCCAAATATTACTGAAATCCATCAGATGAGCAGGTTTCCACTATTGGGTGCCCATGCTACTGCAGATTGTAACTCGTGCCATCCCTCGGCTTCAACACTTGATTTTCAGCCACAGGGAATAGAATGTATCGATTGTCACCAGGCAGATTATCAGGCAACCACAGATCCGAACCACGTGGATGGCAATTTCTCTACCAATTGTGTAGAGTGTCACTTTATGAATGTGTTTTCGTGGACCGGTGCCGGTATAGATCATAGTTTTTTCCCGCTTACACAAGGTCATGCGCTTAACGATTGTTATCAATGTCATAAACAAGGGGAACCCTACAACAGTATTTCGCCAGAATGTATATCCTGCCATCAGTCTGATTTTTTAGCTACTAC
>JAUYGX010000067.1 GCA_030690365.1 Bacteroidales bacterium
GGAGCACAGTTGAAACTGGGTTTATATATCTCATCAAACACCTCCACATTAAATCGTTCGCTGATGTGTTTGCCTTTTACCGAAAGCTGAAACCGTCCGCACATGGGTTAATTATTTAGTGGATAGTAACCTTTTAATCAATTCATACTGAATACTTGCCACCTTTTTATTCGACACATCCCCATTAATTCCGACCAATAAATACGCTACATGCGACAGTTTATAATCGCAATATACAAGCCCTTCATGGGTGCGGTAGATTCGCCTGAAATGCTCCTCCACAGGCATGTGAAGCGTGGCCATCACCTGTTTTGCTTTCTGAATGGAACTCATGAAATCCACTTCATCTATAAGTTCAAGTTCTGGCAATAAATCGGATGCGTAGTGGATAAGCCGTGCATCGCTCAAGGCAATTAAAAAATCGCGGAGTGCGCTGTGCATCTGTAGGTCCTGAAGTCTAATGAGGTTGTCCATGGCTTTTCTCTTTGAGTTCAACAAATAACTTTTCTTCTTCTGGTGAAAGATGTATCGGTATTTTGATTTGCGTTGTAACATACAGGTTGCCAAACTGATCAGGTTGGTTATATACAGGCATTCCCTTGCCCTTTAACCGGAGTTTTTGCCCTCCCTGTGTACCTTTGGGGATGTTCATGGTTACATTTCCGTTCAATGTGGCAACATTTACCTTCCCGCCAAGGACGGCCGTATAAATATCCAGTATCAGGGTACTGTACAAGTCGTTTTCCTTTCGTTTAAAAACGGGGTGTTTTTGCACATGAACGGTGATGTACAAATCGCCACCGGGACCTCCATTCATTCCGGGGCCGCCTTTTCCCTTTAACTTCAGCTTTTGCTGATGATGGGTTCCCGGTTTGGTGGCAATGCGCAGTTTTTTGTCGTTGAGTTGCAAAATCCGGGAAGTGCCATGAAAAGCCTCTTCCAGGGTAATTTCCATGTCGGCGGTATAATCCTGACCCTGCATCTGTCGTGAACGACCACTTTGCTGTCCGCTATATCCCGAGAACCCACCTCCAAATATATTGTTGAAAAATTCCGAAAAATCCTCCGGATCGCCCTGATAGGTTTGATGTTGCCCGCGTTGTTGGCCAGATTGTCCATAAAATTGCGAATAATCGAATCCCGCATCACCGCCAGGCTGCTGCTGGGCTTGCTTCCAGTTGGTGCCCAGATCATCATATTTTTTCCGGTTCTCATCATTGCCCAGCACTTGGTAGGCTTCCGAAACCTCTTTAAATTTCTCCTCCAGATGCTTATTCCCTTTGGTTTTATCGGGGTGATATTCCTTGGCCAGCTTGCGGTATGCTTTCTTTATTTCATCCTTGGAAGCCGATTTTTCAACACCCAGAATTTTATAATAGTCTTTGTAGTCCATAGTTCAGAATAAAGCATAAAATTACGAAATAATTGCTGCCATTTTAGAGGACCCAGAACCGGGAATGTTAAATTCACTTAATAGGGTATCCGATCATCTCGCAAGTAATAAGGAACTTTGTTGGATGATATATCCAACAAATACCTGGAGATTAAGGAATAAATCTAATTGGCATTCAGTCGGCTAAATCCAGACTGCAATGAATGTACTTTTAACATGTTCATTGTAGATGAATAAAACTCCTTAGAATCAATCCATTGCAGTCTGGCTTTAGCCGACTGCCCCCCTTCTGGTTTAGCAACTGTCATATTGTAAAAAGGGAATTTCAAAAAACATAGATTAATAATTAAACAGCAATATATGGATTTAATGAGCCTTGGTACTTGCCAAATAAGTAATTTGGTCAGCTAAAACATTTCCGATGAATAAACTGGCCCTCGTACAAAACGACTCTTGGTTGGAACCCTATAATGGTGTTCTGCTTCACCGCCACCAGCGGACTATGCAAAAATTACTGGATTTAACCGATGGAACCGGAAAGTTGATTGATTTTTCAAACGGACATCTTTATTTTGGTCTGCACCGAATCCAGGATGGTTGGGTCTTTCGCGAGTGGGCCCCCAATGCCACCGCTGTTTATCTGTTGGGCGATTTTAATAATTGGGGAAAAAGTGCCTATTTTAAATTGAATTCACTCGAAAACGGTGTTTGGGAAATTTCGCTTTCGCCTGATACGTTGCATCATGGAATGTTGTATAAACTGCTGATGGAATGGGAGGGTGGCAGTGGAGAACGCATTCCGGCCTGGTGCAGGCGCGTGGTGCAGGATGAAAACACCCATCTTTTCTCGGCTCAGGTATGGAACCCAAAAAAGCCATTTCAGTGGAAACATAAAGTGCCGGCCAGGGTTAAAAACCCACTCATTTACGAAGCTCATGTGGGCATGGCTACGGCAGAACTGAAAGTAGGAACCTATGTTGAGTTTACAAAAAACATACTACCAAGAATCGCCAAACTGGGTTACAACACATTGCAGCTCATGGCCATACAAGAACATCCCTATTATGGGTCATTCGGTTATCAGGTATCGAGTTTCTTTGCTCCTTCCAGTCGTTTTGGCACGCCCGAAGAGCTAATGGAGTTGATTGATGAAGCCCATGTGCTGGGAATTTCGGTACTCCTGGATGTGGTGCATTCGCATGCGGTAAAAAATTCAAATGAAGGACTGGCACTTTTTGATGGATCTGATTATCAGTATTTTCATGGTGGTTCAAAAGGTGATCATCCCGCCTGGGATTCACGCGTTTTTAATTACGGTCGCGATGAGGTCATTCATTTTTTATTGTCGAACCTGAAATACTGGATGGACGAATTTCATTTTGATGGATTTCGTTTCGATGGGGTAACCAGCATGGTTTATTTGCATCATGGGCTGGGGGTTGATTTTTCAAACTACGACATGTATTTCAATGGCGATCAGGATGAGGATGCACTTACCTATTTGTCGTTGGCCAATCGGCTGGTGAAGGAAATCAATAAAAAAGCCATTACGGTAGCCGAAGACGTGAGCGGTATGCCGGGAATAGCTTCTCCTTTTAAATATGGGGGCGTTGGTTTCGATTTTCGCATGTCGATGGGTGTGGCCGATTACTGGATAAAAATCATCAAAGAAAGGGCCGATGAACAGTGGTTGATGGGAGAAATGTACTATCAGTTGGCCAACAAGCGAGCCGATGAGCAGACCATCAGTTATGCCGAATGTCACGACCAGGCCATGGTGGGTGATAAGACGGTTATATTCAGGCTGATAGATGCCAAAATGTACACTTCCATGCGTAAGATTGATGAAGACATCGTTATCGAACGGGGACTGGCCCTGCATAAAATGATCCGCCTGATTTCGCTGGCAACAGCAGGTGATGGCTATTTAACCTTTATGGGCAACGAGTTTGGCCATCCGGAATGGATCGATTTTCCCCGGCAGGGTAACAACTGGAGTTATGCCTATGCCCGCCGGCAGTGGAATCTGGTCGACAACAAGGAATTGCGTTATCACCTGTTGTCCGATTTCGACCGCGCCATGATCAGGTTAGAAAAAAAGAATCACTGGTTATCACAAAACATGCAGCCCATCTCTTTGAACGACGGCGATCAGGTGATGATTTTCAGCCGTGCAGAGCTGTTGTTTGTGTTTAATTTTAATCCTTCATTTTCGTTTACTGAATACGGATTTGTTGCTCCTGAAGGCAAATATCAGGTAGTTTTAAATTCAGATGATAAAAAATTCGGTGGTTTTGGCCGAAACGATGACTCCCTTATTCATGCTACTCAACAGGTTGGTGATCAACCGGGTTTGCTATTATATTTGCCCAGCCGATCGGCTATGGTGCTGAGGAAAGTATAGAAAGCTGTAAAACCTTCGGGTAGATTTGGGGATTTAATGATTTTCCATCATCCTTCAGGCAAAGCCAATCATGCAAAGTGAATCCCTTTGATTACAAAGCATTCATTGCCATTGGTTTCAGCCAGGGGATAGAAAATCCATTTACCTTCTGATACATCTTCTGCTTTCGGTAGGATTGTTCATTCTAACCAGTCAGTCATGATAAAAATTCTTAATTATTGTTGTATGTACAAACATCTGATATATCTTTGTCGTCATGATAAATAAATGTGATTCCAAATATTGCTCGTGTCTTTATTATTCCGCCAACGCTTTATCGAGAATAATGACGCGGATGGCCGACGAAAGTTTTGCCAATACAGGACTATCATCATCCTATGCTTTTTTGCTGATGATCATAAATGAACGACCCGGAATTCAGCCCAAGGAAATCAGCATTCAGATGCTGCTAACACCTTCAACAGTTACCCGTTTAATTGAGAAATTGGAGTTTAAAGGGTATCTGGAACGCAAGCCTGCGGGAAGAATTACCGAGGTTTTTCCCACAAAGCTTAGCCTGGATTTAAACGAGGCATTAAAAGCATCGTGGCGTAACCTGTTCAAAAAATATTCCGAAATACTGGGCGAAGAGCAGGGTGTTCAACTGACGTCGGATATTTATGGAGCCATACAACAACTGGAATAATTTTTATATACGGAACTTACTAAACTACAATATACTAACGAGTCTGAATATGCCGAAAAAAGACTTTAAACTGAAGTAGGCAAACTTGCTAAATCTTAATAACCATGAAAAAAATAGGAATTATTGGATCAGGAGTCGTTGGTCAAACACTCGCCAACGGGTTTATAAAGGCCGGATATCAGGTCATGATTGGCACCAGAGAGCCATCAAAACTGGATACCTGGAAAGAAAATACCAATGGTGAGGGAAAAACCGGGACTTTTAGAGATACGGCTTCTTTCGGCGATCTGATTGTGCTGGCCACCAAAGGAACAGCCGCAAATAAAGTGCTTGAAATGGCTGGTTTTGAAAACCTGAAGGGCAAAATTGTGATCGATGCCACCAATCCCATTTCGGCTGCCGCACCCGACAACGGAGTGCTGAAATTCTTCACCAACCTGAATAAATCGCTGATGGAAGAGCTTCAGGAATTGGTTCCTGATGCAAAGTTCGTCAAGGCTTTTAACAGTGTTGGGAGTGCGTTTATGGTAGATCCGAAATTCAGCAGCAAACCCACGATGTTTATATGCGGTAACGATCCCGAATCAAAAAAAGAGGTCTCCCGCATTCTTGAACAATTTGGCTGGGAAGCGGCTGATTTTGGTGGTGTTGAAAGTGCCCGGGCCATCGAACCACTGTGTATGCTCTGGTGTATTCCGGGCATGTTGCACAACGAATGGACGCACGCCTTTAAACTTTTAAAACGATAAATACTAACATAATAAATTCTAAATGAAACTAAATAGTAAATATGCTCTGGGCCGTATAGAGCTGAAAAACAGAATTGTAATGGCTCCCATGACGCGTTCAAGAGCGATCGACAACATACCAAATGATTTGATGGCAGAATATTACAGCCAGCGTGCTGATGGTGGACTGCTTATTACCGAAGGAACGGCCCCTTCGGCCAATGGACTGGGTTATCCCCGAATTCCGGGCATCTTCAACGACGCACAGGTTGCGGGGTGGACAAAGGTTACCGATGCGGTTCACAAAAAAGGCGGGAAAATCTTCTTGCAGATGATGCATACGGGCCGTTGCTCCCACCCGGACAATATGGAAACCGGAACAGAAATCTTAGCTCCGTCACCTGTTGCCCTTGAAGGCCAGATGTATACTGATAAAAACGGATTGCAAAATTACCCGGTTCCAAAAGAAATGACTCTTGAGGATATAGGCCAGGCGCAACGTGAATTTGTCCAAGCCGCAAAAAATGCCATCAAAGCAGGTTTCGACGGAGTGGAAATCCATGGCGCTAACGGTTATCTTGTGGATCAGTTTATCAATACGGCCTCCAACAAAAGAAACGATGAATATGGTGGATCTATTGAAAACAGGTCCCGGTTTGCCATCGAAACAGCTCGGATCATTGCCGAAGCCATTGGACCGGAAAAAACAGGTATCCGGATTTCGCCATATGGGGCTTTCAATGGGATGGAACCATTTGAGAACATGGAGGATACTTTTCAATTTCTGGCAGAAGAACTGGGCAAGATCAAACTCGCCTATATTCATATCGTCGACCATTCGGCTATGGGAGCACCTGAAGTATCTGACTCTGTGAAATCTAAAATCAGGAATGCTTTTGGTGGCACCATCATCGCCAGTGGCGGACTGGATAAACAAAAAGCCGAAGCCATTTTAACAGAAGGAAAAGGGGATTTGGTTGCTTTTGGACGGCCCTATTTAGCTAATCCCGATTTGGTTTTTCGTATGGAAAACAATCTGGAACTGAATGCACCTGACTATGAAACCTTTTATACTCCCGGACCAAAAGGCTATACCGATTATCCTGTTTCAGAACAAAAAAAGGAGCAATCGGCTATCGCAAAATAGGCTATTTGAAATTTGATTATGTATTGGTTTTGAGTGTGTATTTTGAGGTGCAGCGCACCGAAAATATTTATAGCCAATTTAATACCAGTAAATTCAAGGTGCGGAGCACCGTAATATTGATTATATGTTTAAACAAACGGGAAAATAGGACGGTGCGCTGCATCTTAAAAAATGTGTTCTTGTCTTTCTATAAATATTAAAGGTACTCCGTACCTGTTGATTCGCATCATTAAATTTTATAACCGGAGATGATCGGATACCCCATATTCAAATAAAATAGCTAACCTGTTTTTATTTAAAGGTCTGCAAATCCTGTAACCGTTTGTAGGTTCCTCCATGTGCAAGCAATTCAGTGTGCGTACCGCGTTCAACGATTTCTCCCTTTTTCAAAACGATGATTTCATCGGCATGTTGAATGGTAGATAGCCTGTGGGCGATGACCACCGTGGTTCGGTCTTTCATCACATTAAACAACGCGTTTTGAACCAGCTTTTCCGATTCTGTGTCGAGTGACGAAGTGGCTTCATCAAGAATTAAAACCGGTGGATTGGCCAACACAGCCCTGGCAATGCTCAGTCGCTGCCGCTGTCCTCCCGATAATTTCACGCCCCGGTCACCAATATTGGTCTCATAACCAAATTCCGATTCCATAATAAACTCATGGGCATTGGCCACCTTGGCAGCATTTACAACCTGTTCTTCCGTAACATCTTTTCGCCCAAAGGCGATGTTGTTGTAGATGCTGTCGTTGAACAATATGCTTTCCTGCGAAACAATTCCCATCAAACCCCTGGTATCGTCTATTCTCAGGTCTTTTATGTTTTTCCCATCAATCAACATACTTCCTTCAGTTACATCATAAAAGCGCGGAAGCAAATCAACCATGGTCGATTTCCCGCCTCCTGATTCTCCCACCAGGGCAATCATTTTGCCTTTTTCGATGGTGAGATTAATATTTTTCAGAATGTACTCATTTTCATACTTAAAGTAAACATTTTTATATTCAATGGATTTATCAAAACCACTGATTGAAATGGCATCCGGTTTTTCTTCGATAATCTCTTCGGCATCCAGCACCTCGAAAATACGTTCGGCAGAGGCAATGCCTTTTTGGATGCTGTAAAATCCCTGTGCAAAAGTTTTTGCCGGTGGTATGATCTGTGAAAACACCACAATGTAGGTGATGAAATCTGCAGCCTGAATGGTCGGATTGTCCGAAAGCACCATTCTTCCTCCAAACCAAAGGACGAAAATGATGACTACCGATGATAAAAACTCGCTCATGGGCGATGACAAGTCGCGCCGCCGGTAAATCCAGATAAGCAACTTGGAGAAATCTTCGTTTTGGTCTTTAAATTTATTTTTTGAATAATCGATGGCGTTAAATGCCTTGATAATGCGCAATCCGGAAATGGTTTCCTCAATATTCGACAACAATCCGGCAAACTTATTTTGACCTATTTTGGATTGCTTGCGCAGGCTTTTCCCAATTTGACCGATGATAAATCCGGTAATGGGCAAAATCACCAACACAAACAAAGTCAGTTGCGGACTCATGCTGAGCATAAATGCCACATAGGCCAAAATGGTAACCGGGTCGCGGATAATCATTTCTATGGAGTTCATGATGGAGAATTCAACCTCCTGAACATCAGTTGTAACACGCGCTATAATGTCTCCTTTTTTATTTTTTGAAAAAAAGGAAATCGGGAGAATGAGCAACTTGTTGTAAATGGCATTTCTGATGCCTTTGATGGCTCCGATACGCACATTGGCCATAAAATACATCGATAAAAAACGTGAGAGGTTGCGCAAGAAAAAGGCTGCCATCAGCACCAGACATATATAGATCAGGGCCGTTACTTTTCCGTTGGTAACAATCACCTGACTGATTTCATAATTCAAATACTCCAAAAAAGATTTTGTATTCAGCACCAGTTCCGGTTTAACGGTTACCAATTCGTTGATGCCAAAAAGAAGGTTTAAGAAGGGGATGAGTAAGGCAAACGAAAACAGGGAAAAGGCAATGGTCAAAATATTAAAAAGGACATTTAATCCGGCGTAAGGCAACTCTGGTTTGATGTAAACCAGAATTCTATAAAATTTTTTCATAGGCTTATAACAGGGTTCCGCAAAAATTTTGTGGACCAATTTACGGCGTCAAAGGTAACGAATACCCATGAACAAAAAACGGCTTCAGACGGACGTACGGATGTATATGAATCCCGAATTTAAAAACCATTATCTTTGACACTTTCATTTTTTAACGTCAACTCATGATTACCGGCCTGAAAGAAGTAAACCGTTCTGTAAACACACAACAATTTTCAATCGTAATTCCTACCTGGAACAGCCTGGAATACCTCCGGTTGTGCCTGAATGGATTGCGCACGCATTCTCACTTTTATAACCAGATTATTGTGTTTGTAAACGATGGCAGCGATGGAACGGTTGAATGGCTCGAAACCCAAGCCGACATCGATTATGTACTGGCCGAAAAAAACATGGGGGTTTGTTTTGCCGTGAATGCATGTCGGTCGTTGGTAAAGCACGATTACATTGTGTATATGAACGATGATATGATTCCCTGCCCCGATTGGGATTTGTATCTGGCCAACGAAATCAAAAAACTGAACACCGATTATTTTTACCTTTCGGCCACCCTCATCGAACCAAAAAAGCTCAACAACCCGAATTATGTGGCTATCATTCAGGATTTTGGTACCTCTCCTCAAAATTTCCGTGAAAATGAGCTGTTGGAAGCTTATTCTTCATTTGAAAAAGAGGATTGGCAGGGCAGTTCCTGGCCGCCCAGTGTGGTACACAAAAAAATATGGGATCTGGTGGGAGGTTTTAGTATTGAGTTTTCGCCTGGCATGTACAGCGATCCCGATTTTTCGATGAAACTCTGGACCATGGGAGTTCGTATTTTCAAGGGAATTGGAAAAAGCAAGGTGTATCATTTCGGATCACGATCTACCAAACGCATCCGTAAAAACAAAGGAAGCCGTCTGTTTTTAAACAAATGGGGTATGACCTCACGCACCTTCTACAGCCAAGTGCTGCAACTGGGGAAACCATGGACCGGGCCTTATCCTGCTGAAGTTACCCTGGCATTTTTACCAAAAACACGCAACAAGTTAAAGAAATTGATAAATTCGCTGAACTGAAACTCATATTTTGGAAAAATCAACGCCCTGGTTAGTTGTTATTAATCCACACGCTGGTGGATCGAAGGCCAAAACCGATTGGCCGAAAATACGAGCCTTGCTCGAAGAATCGGCTTTTCAGTTCGATGCCGTGTTTTCTGAATATCCGCATCACGCCATCCCGCTCGTAAAACAGCTTATAGAAGAAAAGGGCTATACCCGGGTGCTGGCCGTTGGCGGTGATGGCACTTTAAATGAAGTGGTGAATGGGATTTTTCAGCAACAGCGTTTCGATCCAAAAATGATGACCCTTGGTATAATCACCATTGGCACCGGAAACGACTGGGGACGCACGTATGCCATGCCCAAAAGTTACAAAAAACAGATCCGCATTCTTAAAAAAGAACATGTCTTGCTTCAGGATGTAGGCAAGGTGAACTACCTCCACGATACCGAAGAAAACAGCCGCTATTTTGTGAATATCGCCGGAATGGGTTTCGATGCGCTGGTGGCCAAGAAAACCAACCTGCTTAAAGAGAAAGGCTCGGGTGGTCCGTTATCTTATCTGTACAGCCTGGTAATCGGACTATTTCAGTTTCACCCCATCCATCTGGATATCGAAAGCAGTGGAATATCACTGTTTTCAGGAAATATTTTCAGCGTCAGCATTGGCATTTGCAAATACAACGGAGGAGGGATGAAGCAGCTTCCCAATGCCATTCCAAACGACGGACTGTTCGACGTCACTATCATTAAAAAAATGCCCAAATCAAAGGTGCTGCGCAGTATTCACAAGGTGTACGATGGAAGTTTTATCCACATGAAAGAGGTGAAAACGTTTACCGGAAATGAGTTTACGCTGACTTCAACACCCACACACAAAGCCTTTTTGGAGACCGATGGTGAGTCGCTGGGACATTCTCCCTTGCATTTCAAGGTTGTGCCTTCAGCCATTGGCATGGTGGTACGAAAAAAAATGAAAGTGCTGTATGAAGGAAATGGAAAATGAGATTATCGGGATTCGGGAGGCACTGAGAGCACAAAGAAAAAACAATCACCTACTTTGAATTGAGTGAAGAAACAGCCGTTTTGCCTAACCGTCGGCAGGCAGACGATGAAAACAAAGGATAAATCTCCGTGATAAACAAACTTTCTTAATAAATTGGTAAAATCTCAATGTTATAGAAGCACGAAATAATTCGCTATATTCGCGCCTCTTTTCTGGTAAGGATCGCTCGAAACACCTATTATTTCCACTTACACAAGAAAAGTCATATAAATACTGTTTAGGAAAATTTTAATGTTCCCTAACGTGATGAAAAATTGTGTTTTGCACAAGACGGTTGTCTTTGTGTTGCTTCTCTTTACATTAAGCCTATCGGCACAAATACCCGCAGGGTATTACGATCCGGCTATTGGCAGAACAGGAGCCGATTTGCAAGTGGCTCTGTATAACATCATTAAGAACCATACAGCTGTGAGCTACACTCCCGGAGTCTGGAATGCCTTTTACACCACCGATGTAAAACCAAATGGCTATGTTTGGGATATGTACAGCGATGTGCCGGGAGGAACTCCTCCTTATGAGTATGTCCTGGGAAGCGGTCAGTGTGGGACTTCTGGCCAGGAAGGCGATTGTTACAGCCGCGAACATGCCTTCTGCCAAAGCTATTTTGCAGGAGCTTCGCCCATGTACACCGACCTGAATCATCTTTTCCCTGTGGATCAATTTGTGAACAATGCAGGCCACAGCAACAATCCTTTCGGAAGGACCTCTGCACCTGCTTACACTTCGTTAAATGGCAGCAAACGCGGCCCGTGCGACTTTCCCGGATATACCGGAACTGTATTCGAGCCCATCGATGAATACAAAGGAGATTTTGCACGGGCTTATTTTTATATGGCCACCCGGTATCAGGATTTAATCGCCGGCTGGGAAAACAACATCGCCGAGGCCGATGTCATTCTCAATGGGACTTCTTATCCGGCTTACGAAAACTGGTTCCTCAACCTGCTGCTCAACTGGAATACCAACGATCCTGTATCGACAAAAGAAACCGATCGCAACAACGCCGTATATGCCATTCAGGGAAACCGCAACCCGTATATCGATCATCCTGAATACGTGGAGGATGTGTGGACTCCCGGAAGCATCAAGGCCGAACCTTCCAACCACATTACAGATCTGGTATCGCTGGCGGGCGATCCGTCCAGCAGCCAAATCACCCTCACCTGGACAGATGCCACAGGTGCGGTACTCCCGGATGGTTACCTGATCAAAGGCAGTGCTGTGAGTTACAATGACATCACCCACCCGGTGGATGGGGTGGCTGTAGCCGATGGCGGGTTGAATAAAAACCGGATTTACGGCACCGAGACCTATACTTTTACCAATCTCTCAGCAAGTACGACCTATTATTTTAAGGTATTTTCATATACTAATTCAGGGGTGGAAATTGACTATAAAACCGACCCCGTTATCCAAGCTGCAACCCTCGCCACCACGGTTGGAACCAGCGTATTGCAACCCGGAGAAATTGCTTTTATCGGCTATGGAACGGATGATCCTGACAAATTTGCTTTTGTGCTGCTCACCGATGTAGCCGAAAACACCCAAATCACATTTACTGACAATGGATGGATGGGTTCTGTACTCAGAATAGGTGAGCAAACAGGTACCTGGACGGCTCCTACCGGAGGATTACCTAAAGGAACGGTGATTGTGATACAAGGCACCACGATTACGGGTGGAGGAACCATGTCGAACGGGCTCACAGGTCTTTCTACTTCAGGGGATCAAATACTTGCCTTTCAGGGAACATCAGGTTCGCCAGCATTTGTTGCCGGGATTTCAACCACAGGTTGGATCGATACAGGCGTACCCACCAGCAACGAATCATATTTACCCGCAGAATTAACCCTGTTTTCATCGGCACTCAGCTTTACTTCCGAAACAGACAATGGTTATTATGTTGGCCCGCTAACCCTTGGAAACAGCATTGCCAAAGCATTCATCAACCACCCTGCAAACTGGCTAAGTTACAATGCCATACAAACATTTCCGTCATGGACATTTGTAATTGGCACGCAAACAATAGTGAATGTTAATGCCTCCGCTGAGCGCATAACTCCGGCAACAGGAGAAACAATAACCGTTCAGGACAACAGCCAACTAACGGTGACAGGAACAGGGGTGAGTAAATAGAAGGATTGAAAACCATTGTTTGAGAATAATCGTAAATTTGTACAAAAAGACAGATATGCTGACAAAGGAAAAAATAAAAAAGACAATTGATTTACTGCCAGAGAATGTAACAATAGATGAAATAATCAGCAGAATTATTCTCCTTGACAAAATCGAACAAGGACTTGATGACATTGAACAAGGAAATGTTTATACAACTGAAGAAGTTGAAAACAAATTGAATAAATGGTTAAAATAATCTGGACAGCCAGGTCTCTTTCTGATCTTGAAGATATTGGTGAATTCATATCTAAGGATTCACCCCGATATGCCAGATTGACCCTTGAAAAGTTGATTGAAACAGCCAAATTGATTGAACAAAATCAAAAAATCGGAAGAATTGTACCCGAATTAAACCAAAACGATATCAGAGAGATTATCACAGGGAATTATCGAATTATTTATCAATTATTTAACACTGAATCATCATACATACTTACAGTACATCACAGTTCAAGACTACTATCGAATAATCCACTGTTTTGATACAAAAAACAAAGTAAGATTGGGATCATTCAAAGATACCTTGTTTCTGTTTTTGGCGAACAACCCTCACCTCCAGCACCGCCAATGCCTTCATCAACCACCCGGCGAACTGGCTAAGTGACAATACCATACACACATTTCCTTCCTGGACATTGGTAATTGGTACACAGACAATAGTTATTGTAAATGCCTCGGCCGAGAGCATAACCCTGGCGATGGGAGAAACAATAACGGTGCAGGAAAACATTCAATTAACTCTTACCGTGACGAGCACCGGTAAATAGAACTGCACAGGTATGATCGGCTTAAATCAAAAAGGGAGTTGGATAGCGCATTGGAGTAATGGGAATGTTCAAAAAACTTTGTTACTTCAATCGTTAGGTTGTTATTTCTGTTTTTCCTGTTCTTACAGGTATAGTGGAGTATTGAAATATTGAGAAGGCAAATTACTCCATTTCCCCATTTCCCATTTCTAACCAAAATTTAATGGTAAATCAGTTGCTTTTTTTTATGTATTGTTTTATTTTTGTGCATTACCGATACTTTTACATAGTATAACCTGCTAATTTGTATTGATTTGAACCCAAAAATAAATATCCATGAAACGCCTTTTCTATTTTGTCCCCCATGGGGCGACATCCCTTATTTTATTGGACTCGGAGGTTAAAATCGAGTGACGCAGGTTACCAATGGCGGATAACCTTGCTGTCGTGTAGTGTATTATCTAATTCTCCGATCCCTGAAATCGATTTATTGCAGACGCCTGGTGCCTTGCCAATGTTCGTATATTTTAGCCGGACAGTAACTTAATATTAAGTTAAAACTGGTTAACAATCAGACAATAACCCTTTTGTTTATTTACCTAAACACATAAGAATATTTCGATTTATTAATTAATTTTTAAAGCTATGAAAAAAAAATTACAAAAAGCAACCGGGATGTTGCTATTGATGATGGTTGTGGGGAGTGCGTGGGGGCAGACATTGCTCATAGAGAATTTTAATTATCCTATTGGAACTAATCTTACATCTGTTGGTTGGACTGCTCACAGTGGAGGAGGTACCCAACCAATTGATGTGACAAACGGATTGACGTATATAGGCTATTTAGGATCAGGTATTGGAGGCGCTGCAAATCTTGATAATACTGGTGAAGATGATAATAAATCTTTTACCATTCAAAACTCAGGTACTATGTACTATGCGTTTTTAGTCAATGTGAATGTGGGAACAGCAGGTTATTTTCTGCACCTTTTAAAGTCTAATACTACTTTTGCTTCTCGAATATTTGTAAAGCCCTCAGCTACTTCTGGTAAAATCAATTTTGGAATTTCTAATTCAAGTACGGCTTCATATGCTGCATCTCCTACCGATTTTGATCCGGATGTTACGTATTTATTAATTGTTAAATATGATGTTTCAGCAACTGGGGCTGGTAGTTTATGGGTAATACCCTCTGGAGTTCCTTCAACAGAAGTTCTTGCGGGTACTCCAGAACATACAACAACGGGAACTGGTCAAACAGATATTATTGCGATTGGACTGCGCCAATATAGTTCAACTCAACGTATTGTTGTTGATGGAATAAGAGTAGGAAACACCTGGACTGATATTACAGGAACAACATGGACAGGCACTTCTGATCACGACTGGGCAACTACAGGGAACTGGACAAACAATTTGCCTGATGCTAACGTTGATGTACTCATCCCATCAGGAGCATTAAATTACCCAACTATTTCAGCCGCCGCCGCCTGCAACAACATTACCATTGAAAACGGTGCAAACCTTCTTGGAGAAAATAACCTTACCGTTAACGGTACCGCGACCGTTCAAAAATCAATTACGGGATACACCGGAGCCACCGATGGGTGGAATGTGATTTCTGCTCCGGTGAGTGGCATGGCCATGGCCGGTTCCGACTTTGTACCTGTAACTGGTGAGGACGATTTCTATGCATATGATCAGGATGCAAACCTTTGGAGAAACTACCTGGATGTTGCAAATCCCGGGACATGGTTTGATAATTTTGATGTAAAAACAGGTTATCTGGTAGCTTATGCTCCTGCCAATGCCGGCACCAAAAATTTTGTTGGAGCATTAAACTCTGATGCTTCCTATGTGGCCAGTCTGTCTAATTCAAATACTTCCTGGAATTTAATTGGAAACCCCTATCCATCAAATATTACCTGGGCTGATGTTACAAAAACTGCCGCTTCGTCTGCTAAAGTCCTGAATAATTCTACGGGAAGCTGGGATGATATAGGAACTATTCTCGCAACCGGACAAGGTTTATTTGTTTATGCAGAAGGAGGAAGTTCCAGCGTAACTTTTGAATTGGGGGATCAAACCCATACTGCCCCTGCTAAAAAGGCAGAATCTTTTGATCAGATAAAATTCATCGCTGATTTTGGTGGTAAATCTGTTTCGTTGGCACTTGTTGTAAATGAATCCGCTTCACAATCATACGAGTGGCAATACGATTCACGTTATCTTTATCCTGTAACAACAATCCCCTATTTATGTGCTATTACAGAGGATCATGTTTGGGTTTCAAAATATGCATTTGGAAGTCAATCGCTTGAATCAACAGTTATTCCTTTGTATTTTAAGGTGAGTGAGGAACAGCAAATCACTTTTGGATTAGAAAGCTTTACCAAAGAGATTGGTATTAATAAAATTACCCTGGAGGATAAGGTGGCCAATAAACTAACAGATCTTTCTGCCGGGGATGTTTATTTATATACTGCTAATCCAAACGATGAAACCGACCGTTTTGTATTGCATGTAGAAACAGTTACCTCCATCGATGAAACCACCCATCCCGAAAGTGTACAAATCTATAGCTACGGAAACCGGGTTTATCTGCGCAGCGAGCTAAATGCTTATGGTGATGTAACCATTTATAATCTACTTGGACAAAATGTTTACAATACTCCTGTTGAGTTCAACGGTCTGCAATCACTTAACCTGAATCTGAACAAAGGCTGGTATGTAGTACAAGTTGTTACTAAACAAGGCGTTAAAAGTAAAAAAGTCTTCATCAACTAATAACCTAAAATTTTATACCCATGAAAAAGATACTAATCCAACTGATGATCATCGTAAGTTTCACCCTCACCAGTACATTCTTGCTGGCCCAGGATCCTCCACCACCACCATCCGACCATGGTGGAAACAACAATGCTCCTGCAGGTGGCGCCCCCATCGGCGGTGGCCTTTTTATTCTTCTGGGCCTGGGTGCGGCCTATGGCGGTAAAAAACTGTACGACCTACGGAAAGAATCCATCGAGGAATAAGGGTTTATGACCTTTTTATAAAGCGGGAATTTGTCTTCGGACAGGTTTCCGCTTTTTCTTTTGGCATCCGGGGTTCCTAACCTTTCAGGTTGGAAAAAACCTGAAAGGTTGAATACCGCACCCGAAAAACCAAACCTCATCAAAGCAAAAAAACTTAACTTTGGCCTCCTTTATCAGGTATTCCGGCATAAGGAAGTTCCCAACCATTCAGGTTGGAAAAAACCTGAAAGGTTGAATAAAAAAAATTATAAATCATTGATTATGACCATAAAAAATTCTCTATCCACCACCTTTTTGCTGCTTTTTGTATGTTTTATTACCCAGGCCCAAACCGCCGATAAAAGCGATTGGGTAGGCGGAGTACCCGATGCCTGTACGTCCATCACGGTAGGAAAAAAAGCCAGTTTCGATGGCTCGGTGATGACCTCCCATACCGACGACAGTCACCGCACCCGTAGCTGGATCGACATCGTACCCAACAAAACCCACAAACCGGGTGACGTGGTCAATATGTACAAAAGGGTTCCCATTGATACTCTGGCCATGCCGACATACGGAAACCTCAAGATTGGCACCATTCCGCAAATAAGCGAAACAAATGGATATATCAACACGGCTTATCCCAGCTTAAACACCATGCAACTGGGGATTGGGGAATCCACTTTTGGAGGCCGTGAAGAGCTTCAAAGCGATTCTGGACTGATCGATTGTCAGCGTTTGTGTTTGCTGATGCTCGAACGCGAAAGCACTGCTCTTGGCGCAATAAAACTGGCCGGGGAATTGCTAAAGCAATATGGATGGAACGACTATGGTGAAGCGCTGACCATTGCCGACAAAAACGAAGTATGGCACTTTGAAGTGGTAGGTCCCGGAAAAGGGAAAAAAGGAGCTATATGGGTTGCTCAGCGTGTCCCAGATGATCATGTCTCCATCAATGCCAACGCCAGTACTATCAAAGAAGTAGATGTGAGCAACATAGATCAATTTATGGCTTCCGAAAATATCTTTACCGTGGCCAAAGAAAATGGCTGGTGGAACCCCGACAAAGAGGTGTTCAGGTTTTGCTATGCCTATGCGCCCGAAAGCCGTACTTCGCTGGCTTCCCGCCGAAGGGAATGGCGCGTTTTCGACTTGCTGGCCCCTTCGTTGAAGCTGGATCCCAACCATAGCGATTATCCCTTTTCGGTAAAACCGGATACCCTGGTCACCCTCGAGAAAATCATGAGCATTTTCAAGGATTATTACGAAGGCACTCCCTTCGACATGACCAAAGACCTGACGGTAACCGACGAAAATGGAAAAACCATCATTTCTCCCTTGGCCAGTCCGCACATGCCTTACGATGCCAACAAATTATTCAAAATCAATGGAGGCTGGGGATGGCTCGGCGAGCGTACCATCGCCCGTTGGTACACCATGTATGCCACCATCATTCAGCTTCGTGGCTGGCTACCGGATGAAATCGGCGGTGTGGAATGGCTGGCCATGGACAATGTGTCCACTTCCATTTATGTGCCCATTTATGGCTCTGTAACGGATTTGCCGGTTCAATACAAAACGCCGGGAAGGGTAAATGGGTTCACCATGAATTCGGCCTGGTGGATTTTTAACCGGCTGGGAACACTGGCGTCGCAGCGCTGGGGCGATATGCGCCACGATGTGGATGCCGTATGGAACCCCATGCAGTTGCAACTGATTCAAAATCAAAAAAAGGTGGATGAAGAGGCCTTGAAGTTATATGAGAAGAGTCCGCAAAAAGCCATCGTCTTTTTAACGGATTATTCAAATACAGAAGGAAACAAAGTGATGGACCGAGCTATAAAACTGGGCGATTTCCTTTGGACAAAATACGACGAAAAGTTTTAGGGCTTCCGAATTTTTCGGCTTTGATTAATAAGCGGAGATAATTTTTGATTTAGTGTATTTCAGATTTAAAAAAAAGTTAGATTTGGTGTAATCAAAAATGTTTTACTTGATTTAGTGTATTTCTAATTAAATGATCCTAAAATTAAATCCTATGAAAAAATTAATTACATTTATTGCGGTGGTGGTATTATTCACCATGAATGTGGAATCGTTTGCTCAAACATTTGGTGTTAGGGCTGGTCTCAACCTGACAAACATGTTGGCAAAAGATGATGATGAGACTTATAGTGATGATTACAAAACCAAAGTAGGTTTTCAAATTGGCGGAACAGCCGAATTTGAAATTACTGAAATGTTTTCGTTTGAAACAGGATTATTCCTCTCGAACAAAGGTTTCAGAATCAATAAAGAAGGAACCGAATATGGTGAACCATATAAGTTCAAGTCCACGTGGAATTTATATTATATCGAAATCCCATTAACAGCTAAAGCCACCTTCGACCTTGGCAATCAAAGAATATACGGTATTTTTGGTCCATCCATTGGTATAGGTTTAAGTGGGAAAGATAAAGCCAAAACAACCTACATGGGTGAATCTGATACAAATACCGAGACTGTCGACTGGGGTACTGGTGAAGATAATGATTTAAAAAGGTTTGATTTCGGCTGGATCATCGGCGCAGGAGTTGAGTATCAGGCATTTTCGGCTGGCCTGTCGTATAACCTGGGATTAGCCAATATTGCTGCCACAACAGATGGTGGTTATAAAGTGAAAAACCGGGTATTTGCAATTACAGTTGGTTACAGGTTTGGACAAAAATAAAGGTTAAATATAAGTCTGTTGTATCACCTTTTTCTCTTGGGGAATCTCCCCGATAGCCCCCCCGATAGCCCCCCCGATAGCTATCGGGGGGGCTATCGGGGGGCCTTACGGCATTCTAAATTTCCCCGTCCATTAATAGTACGGTGCGCTGCACCTTTAGAGAAATCTGCTATTTTTCTATAAATACTATCGGTGCGCTGCACCTCCTCATTCCTCTTTTTTTGTCAATTACGAAATAAGAAAGGGCTATACAATACAAATTTTCAATAGTCAAATATACAAGATTAAAAAAGAGCATCCCAATACCGTAGGTATGGCCGACATTGTAACTCTGGAATTTACAGGCTGTGTGAAAATTTAATTTTGGGTGCATTTTCTGGATTATTCTTTTTTAAGATGAGATTATAACTTTCAAAGATATTTTTTCGCTA
>JAUYGX010000075.1 GCA_030690365.1 Bacteroidales bacterium
TAAACAAGGGGAACCCTACAACAGTATTTCGCCAGAATGTATATCCTGCCATCAGTCTGATTTTTTAGCTACTACCAACCCCAATCATGTGGTCATCGATCTTTCAACTGAATGCCTGGATTGTCATACTACCATTCCGGGATGGAGCCCGGCCAAATTCACCATCCACGATGCCCAGTTCTTCCCGATATATTCAGGGGAACACAATGGCGAATGGGACAATTGCATTGATTGCCATACCAATGCCTCCAACTATGCTCAATTTACCTGTACAGGTTGCCATGAGCACAATAAAGCTGATACCGATGATGAACATGATGATGTAGGTGGCTATATTTATGACGATCAGGCTTGTTTCGATTGTCACCCGACAGGGTCAGGTGAAGGTGGTTTTAATCATAACCTGTCGAATTTCCCGCTCACCGGAGCACACCTGACAACGGAATGTATCGATTGCCATACCAGCGGATATGCCGGAACAACTACTGTATGTTACGAATGCCATACAGCCAACTTTAACCAGTCGGTTAATCCAAACCATGTCCAGATTGGTATCAATACCGAGTGTGAAGTTTGTCACACCACTGATCCTGAATGGAAGCCGGCTACCTTTCCTATCCACGATGACTATTACCCGCTAACAGGGGCACATGCTCTAATTGCCACCGATTGTTCTACTTGTCACCAGGGAGACTATACTAACACACAAAAAAGTTGTTATAGTTGTCATGCCTCCGACTACGATCAAACTACCAATCCTTCGCATACGGCTGCTCAGTTTTCAACAGATTGTGAAACCTGCCATTCCACGGTAGCCTGGCAACCTGCCACCTTTGATCATGATGGTCAATATTTCCCGATCTACAGTGGGGAACACCAGGGTGAGTGGAACGATTGTGCTGAATGTCATACCAATACCTCAAATTATAGTGTGTTTAGCTGTATCGATTGCCATGAACACAACAAAATTGATACTGATGATGAGCACAATGACGTATCAGGGTATCAATATACCAGCGATGCATGTTATGCCTGCCACCCGACAGGTTCGGCTGAAGGTGGATTTAATCACAATTTAACCAATTTCCCGCTGACGGGTGCACATAATTCTGTTGAATGTATTGCATGTCATGCCAATGGATATGCCGGAACATCTATGGTATGTGTGGATTGTCATCAGCCCGATTTTAATCAGTCTACCAATCCAAACCATGCGTCTATTGGTCTTTCAACAGAATGTCAAACCTGCCATACCACCAATCCGGGTTGGAGTCCGGCTACATTTGCCGTTCATAACGATTTCTACCCGCTCACTGGGGCGCATACATCGATCGCTAACGAATGTTCAACCTGCCATCAGGGAAATTATAACAATACCCCCAATTCATGCGTGGGTTGTCATCAAACCGATTATAATCAGACCACAAACCCAAGCCATGTCAGTCTGGCACTTTCAACGGGTTGTGATGAATGTCATACCACCAATCCTGATTGGAATCCAGCCTTATTCCCTGATCACAATAACTATTATGTTTTGCAAGGAGCCCATATTTCCTTCGCAAATCAATGTGTGGATTGCCACAATGGGAATTACAACAGCACACCAAACACCTGTTATGGTTGTCATCAGAATGATTATAACCAAACCACCAATCCGGCGCATGAGGCTGCTCAGTTCCCTACTGAATGTGAAACCTGCCATACCCAATCAGCCTGGACACCATCCACATTCAATCATGACGGTCAATATTTCCCGATTTATAGCGGCAAACACAATGGTGAATGGAATCTCTGTTCTGATTGTCATACCAATCCGACAAATTATACTGTATTCAGTTGTATCGATTGTCATGAGCACAACAAACCAGATACCGATGACGAGCACAATGGTGTTTCCGGTTATCAGTACACCAGCGATGCATGCTATGCCTGCCATCCAACGGGTACAGGAACCGGTTTTAATCACAATACCACAAATTTCCCGTTAACGGGAGCACACACCAGTGCGGAATGTATTGACTGTCATGCCAATGGTTATGCAGGAACCTCCACTGTTTGTGTCGATTGCCATCAGGATAGCTATAACCAGACCAGCAATCCTGATCACCAGGCTATTGGAATTACAACAGAATGCGAATCCTGTCATACTACCAATCCTGGATGGAGTCCGGCCACTTTTGATATCCACAGCAACTATTATCCGCTAACAGGAGCTCATACGGCTATTGCGAATAATTGTACCGAATGTCATCAGGGCAACTACAACAATACTCCCAATGCCTGTGTAGGATGTCATCAAACCGATTACAACCAGACGACCAATCCCAACCACAGTAATCTGGGGCTTTCCACTGCTTGCGATGAATGCCATTCGACCGATCCGGACTGGAATCCGGCACTGTTCCCCGATCACAATAGCTATTATGTTTTGCAGGGGGCCCACGTTGCTATCTCAAATCAATGCGTGGATTGCCATAATGGAAATTACAACAGTACGCCAAACACCTGTTATGGTTGTCACGAGGACGATTATAACCAGACTACCAATCCATCACATGCAGCTGCCCAATTCCCCACTGAATGCGAAACCTGCCATACACAATCTGCCTGGATACCCTCTACATTCGATCACGATGGGCAATATTTCCCAATATACAGTGGAGAGCACAATGGTGAATGGAGTCTGTGTTCTGATTGTCATACTGATCCTACGAATTATACTGTATTTACCTGTATTACCTGTCACGAACAAGCAAGTACAGCTGAAGAGCACAATGGTGTTTCAGGATATCAATATAACAGTGATGCGTGCTATGCCTGCCATCCTACAGGTTCGGCTACGGGGGGCTTTGATCACAATACCACCAATTTCCCATTAACAGGAGCCCACAGTTCTGTGGATTGTGCCTCTTGTCATCCCAATGGATATTCTGGTACTTCAACGCTTTGCATTGATTGTCATCAAACTGACTTTAATCAAACCACCAATCCAAATCACATATCTCTTGGACTTTCCACTACCTGTGATGTATGTCATACAACTGTTGCCGGATGGGAGCCTGCACTATTCCCCGACCACAACAGCTACTACCTGCTGGCCGGTGCGCATGTCTCTATTGCCAACCAATGTGTGGAATGTCACAATGGGAACTATAACAGCACTCCAAACACTTGTTATGGTTGTCACCAGACGGACTACAACCAGACTACGGATCCGGCACACGCTGCGGCCCAGTTTCCAACAGATTGTGAAACCTGTCATACGCAAAGCGCATGGACGCCTTCTACTTTTAATCACGACAGCCAATATTTTCCAATCTACAGTGGTGAACACAATGGAGAATGGAATTTTTGCTCCGATTGTCATACAAATCCTACAGATTATGCTGTATTCGACTGTTTGGGCTGTCATAGCCAGGCGGATACCAATGAGGACCATCAGGGTGTTTCGGGTTATCAGTACAACAGCAATGCCTGTTACAATTGCCACCCCGATGGAAGTGAACGTCAACAACATATAAACCAACAGAAAGTTTACTAGACTTTAAGCTTATGAGATATCTGATTTTGCTCATTTTTTTACTAACCTGCCTAAATCATTTTGGTCAAACCATTGATGGGCATGATGATGGAACAGTTTCTTACTCCACATCGCAAAACGTTTACGTTAAATTTGCTTCTACTAAAAACGTGACGCCGGGTGACACGTTGTTTATCAACACATCAGGAAAGTTGGTTCCGGCACTTGTGGTGACTAATATTTCATCTATTTCGGCTGTTTGTCGGCCTATCGGCGATTTGAAGTTTAATTTGCAAGATAAGGTTGTAGCCAAAATTAAGCCTGATCAAATTTCTGTAAACGAAAAATTGGAGTTACCTTCTGAACCCCGGGTACAGGAAGACATTGCCAGAGCTGATACAGTGATAAATGATAAGGCCAAGCCATTGGAACAAAAAATTACCGGCCGTTTTGGGATTTCGTCCAATGCCAATTTCTCCAATACTCCGGGAGGTAATTCATTGAGGATGCGGTATACCTTTTCGCTAAATGCAGCCAATATCAATAATTCAAAGCTGTCGGCTGAAACCTATCTCTCTTTTGTACACAGATCCGATCGTTGGGAAGATGTGAAGAGCGATATTTTCAACGGGTTGAAAATTTATGCCCTGGCCTTAAACTATAGGTTTTCCGATAAATCACAGCTTTGGTTTGGGCGTAAAATCAACCCTAAGCTTTCCAATGTAGGTGCTATTGATGGTTTACAATACGAATTGAAATTGAAGAGATTCACCGTAGGAGCTGTTCTTGGGAGCAGACCTGATTATAAAAACTACAGTTTTAACTTCAGTCTGGTTCAGTTTGGTGGTTACCTCAGTTACGATTATACCACCGACAAAGGAAATATGCAGACTACCTTTGCCATCATGGAGCAGAAAAACTCAGGTTTAACCGACCGGCGTTTTGCTTATTTGCAGCATTCGAATACCCTTTTCAGGAATGCTTATTTTTTTGGATCGGTTGAAATCGACCTGTACAAAAAAGTAAATGAAGTACAATCGAATACCTTTAATGTTTCGGGATTATATCTGTCGGTTCGTTATAAAATTATTAAACCATTATCGGTTTCAGTGTCGTATAGCAACCGTCAGAACGTCATTTATTACGAAACTTATAAGGATATTGTAGATCGGTTGCTTGATGCCGATGCTACTCAAGGCTACATGGTGATGGTGAGTTACCGGGCACTGAAAAATGTATTCCTGGGAGTGCGGGGAGGATACCGTTTTCGTAAACAGGATCCGCACCCCACCAAAAACCTGTACACCTATGTTACCTGGAGTCGGGTACCCTGGTTAAAGCTTTCGACCACTGCTTCGGCAACCTTGCTCGAAACAGCCTATATGACGGGTCGTATTTACAGTATTGGTTTCAATCGCGAGATTGTGCGGGGTAAACTAGATGGCGGATTAAATTATCGGAATGTAAAATACAATTTCCTGGGCTCCGAAAATACCAGCATCCAAAATATGGCTGAACTGAATCTTACCTGGCGTATCATGAAAAAGCTGTATTGCTCGTTCAATTTTGAAGGTACGTTTGAAAAGGATTACCAATATCAACGCGTTTATGTCAACATCACTCAAAGGTTTTAACCGTTCAGGATGCAGTTGATTTTATCCTGTGGATAGAACCTTCTCTTTTAAATCAGTCAACAGATGATCATAATTGAAAATGCAGTCAATGCCATCAGGATCAGCATGCCGGACAATTCGAAAAAGATGGGATTACAGAATGCCACAATGCTATAACAATAAAAAAGTAATCCAGTTTAAACTCAATGAATTCAAATGCGTAACTTGTCAACATTAATCTGTTTGCTGGCGCTAAGCGTCAATCTGTGGGCTCAATCGCCACACGGAGCTGAATTAAAAATAAGCTGCGACGATTGTCATAAGACGAAAGGCTGGACTGTGGATTTGAAAACAATTGATTTTCATCACGACACTACTGGTTTTGCTTTGGTTGGGCAGCATCAGTCGATCGACTGCAAATCGTGTCATACCACCATTGTATTTTCGGCTGCCAGTACGGAATGCGTTTCGTGCCATACCGATATGCACAACCAAACTGTGAGTATGGATTGTAACCAGTGTCATACGCCACAATCGTGGTTGGTGCCCAATATTACTGAAATCCATCAGATGAGCAGGTTTCCGCTGTTGGGTGCCCATGCTACTGCAGATTGTAACTCGTGTCATCCCTCGGCTTCAACACTTAATTTTCAGCCACAGGGAATAGAATGTATTGATTGTCACCAGGCAGATTATCAGGCAACCACAGATCCGAACCACGTTGATGGCAATTTCTCTACCAATTGTGTGGAATGTCACTTTATGAATGTGTTTTCATGGACCGGTGCCGGTATCGATCACAGTTTTTTTCCGCTTACACAAGGTCATGCGCTTAACGATTGTTATCAATGTCATAAACAAGGGGAACCCTACAACAGTATATCGCCAGAATGTATATCCTGCCATCAGTCTGATTTTTTAGCTACTACCAACCCCAATCATGTGGTCATCGATCTTTCAACTGAATGCCTGGATTGTCATACGACCATACCGGGATGGAACCCGGCCAAATTCACCATCCACGATGCCCAGTTCTTTCCGATTTATTCCGGGGAACACAAAGGAGAATGGGACAATTGCATTGATTGTCATACCAACACCTCCAATTATGCACAATTTACCTGTACAGGTTGCCATGAGCATAGTAAAGCAGATACCGATGATGAACATGATGATGTAGGAGGCTATATTTATGAGTCTCAGGCTTGTTTCGATTGTCACCCAACAGGGTCAGGTGAAGGTGGGTTTAATCATAACTTGTCGAATTTTCCGCTTACCGGAGCACATACTACAACGGATTGTATCGATTGTCATGCCAGTGGTTTTTCAGGAACGACTACTGTTTGTTACGAATGCCACACAAACGAATATAATCAGGCCGTTAATCCTCCACATTCAGAATCTCAGTTTTCGACGGATTGCGAAACCTGCCATACCACGGTGGCTTGGCAACCAGCTACTTTTGATCATGATGATCAGTATTTCCCAATCTACAGTGGAAAACATGAGGGCGAATGGAACAGTTGTGCAGAATGTCATACCAATGCCTCAGATTATGCTTTTTTCAGCTGCATCGATTGCCATGACCACAACAAAATTGATACTGATGATGAGCATAATGGTCTTTCTGGTTATCTATATACCAGCGATGCATGTTATGCTTGTCACCCGACAGGTTCGGCTGAAGGTGGGTTTAATCACGATTTAACCAATTTCCCGCTGACGGGGGCTCATAATTCTGTTGAGTGTTTTGCTTGTCATACGAACGGATATCCAGGAACATCCATGGTTTGTGTGGATTGTCATCAAGCCGATTTTAATCAGTCAACCAATCCAAACCATGTGAGTCTTGGTCTTTCAACGGCATGTCAGAATTGCCATACCACCAATCCTGATTGGATACCTGCTACATTTGATGTTCATAACGATTACTATCCGATTATTGGTGCTCATACGGCGATTGCCAACGATTGTTCAACCTGCCACCAGGGAAATTATAACAATACTCCCAATTCATGTGTAGGATGTCATCTATCCGACTATAATCAAACTAACGATCCACCTCATGCTTCCGCTCAGTTTTCAACGGAATGTGAAGCATGCCATTCACAAACCGCCTGGGTACCCTCCACTTTTAATCACGATGATCAATATTTTCCAATTTATAGTGGAAAGCATAGAAATGAATGGAATAGCTGTACTGAATGCCATACAAACCCTTCAGATTATGGTGACTTCAGTTGTATTGATTGCCACGAGCATAATCAGTCGAGTATGAATAGTGAGCACAATGGTGTTTCGGGTTATCAGTACAACAGCGACGCCTGTTTAGATTGTCACCCCGATGGAAGTGACCGTCCCCAATATATTAATCAACAGCATGATTACTAGGTTGAAAGTTATTAAGATATCTGATTTTGCTCATTTTACTACTAAACTGCCTATCTCATATTGGTCAAAATATTGAGGGGTACGATGATGGAACTGTTTCTTACTCCACTTTGCAAAATGGTTACGCTAAATTTTAATGTCTAACGACCAGTTCTGATCTGATTTTCTGGTAGAAAAGGTTGTGTCATTGAGGTTGTTCTGTAAACTAAAAAGGATAACCAATGGCAATATTTAATATCAGGTTTTCTCGTCTCCAGGATGAATTGCCAAAATTTATCTCGTTGATTACCCACCTGTTGTGTTTGTCTATCCACGGTTTTCTCAGGGGCATGGCCAAATCGAATCGCAACACAAAGAAGGAGAGGTCGATTCTTATTCCTGCACCGGTCCCTATGGCTGTTTCACTTAAAAAACCTGAAAAGTTGAATGGAGTTCCAACTTTAGCCGGGTTCGATTTCAACTCCCACACATTTCCAGCATCAACAAACAATGCACCCTTAAAATAGCTGATGATGTTAAAGCGGTATTCAAGGTTGATTTCCAATTTTATATCCCCGCCCAATTGTAAAAAGTTGTTGCTGTCGCTTGCCTGATCGTAGTCGCCAGGACCTACCGAATTTATATGAAACGCACGTAGGCTGTTAGGCCCTCCACTGAAAAATTGTTTGCTGTAGGGGAGGACATTGCTGTTTCCGTAAGGAATTGCCAAACCCATAAAAATCCTTGAAACCAGCCTGCTTTGATTTTTTGAATTATAATAGCTTCGCCCGTCAATGCTGAATCTAGCGAATTGAGAAAATACGGATCCGGCTATTTTGGAGGGGTTGTCAGGTGAAATTATTTCGCCACCCAGTCGTTTGGCCACAAAAAGGGTGTTCCCGGCAATCTCAGTGGTTAAATGCAAATAATATTGCATCGTTTTCCCGCTGAGTACTTGCTCGTTGTAGGTGAATGCATAACTGCCTCCGGAGATAAATTGTTCTTCGTAGCTTTTTTTGAGATATGGGTTGGATTTGATCAGGGCGATAAATTCGGCCGATTGGTTTGAAAAAGAAGAATAACTTATGCTGACCGGATTTAGTTCATGTTCTCTTTTGCTGTCGGTTTTCCACTTATAACCATAAATGAATTCCAGTGTTCGCATGTCGTAATAATTCACCATTTTCAGGTATTTGAATGCCAATGAAAGATGTGTTTTTGGGGTATACATGCTGTTTTCCCTTATCTTGAAAGGAAGTATAAACCGTGGAAAATACAACTCAACTTTAGGACTTACAGAATAAGAGTATAAATTTTTATTTTTTCCACCCAGTTGTGCTTCAAAGGTGCCTTCCAGATTTAATTTGACCAATTCTGCCCCTCCAAAGGCATTGCGGTTCAGAAAACTGATATCCAGTTTTGGACCTGTGTAGTTATTCGATTTTGAAACGATGTCCACCTCGGTTCTGAAATTGTATTTGGGCTTTGGTGTCATGAGGATACTAGCGTCCAGTAACCCGTTTTTCAATGAATCTTCCCTGGTAAACTTCACCTGTACAAATTTAAAATTACCCAGCGACATCAACCGGTTGAGCGTTATATTGTGGTTTTTCCTCGAATAGATTTCGCCTTTTTTCAAGTATATCGATTGCAATATCACTTTTGGTCGGATATGCATTTCCTCCGTATTTCCAAAAAATACCGTGTTTCGAACCTGTAATGTGTCTTTAATCAGGACATTTTCTTCAGCATTTAATGAATAATCCTGGTCGATATACACATTGTTTATGCGGTAGGCAGTCAGCGCCGCAGGTGGAATACTGTCTTTGAGAGAGAGGTTGAACGATACTGTGCTGTTTGATTTTGATGTATCGGCCACAAAAAGCAAATAATCAGGATTAAAAAAGAAATATCCGTTGTTTTTAAGCAGTTCGTCAATCCTCGACCGTTCGGCAATCAACTTACCCAGATTGTAATCATCTCCAGGAACGATCAGTGAGTTTTCTTTTTCACTTAAGATCAGTTGGCTGATGCTGTCGTCTGAAATGGAATAGTTTATTTCTGTAACCGTATAGGGTCGATGGACCTTACTGGTATAGATCACTTTTGCAGTATGTTTTTTTTCAACAGTTTTAAAACCCGTTTGGGGATTAAACACACCAATATTAAATAGTTGAGCATCAATCACCAGGGAGGTTGCTGAAGGGTTCACCTGTGAGAGGTACACAGGTGCTTCGCCATTTCTTTGGAGCCACTTGTTAAATCCGCTTTTAGGATTTTCCCCGGCTGCCATATACATCCAAAGTTTGGGCCTCATACCCAGATAGGTTTTGTTGGGCCTGACATTTATTGAATTTTCAGCTGTGTTATTTATAAATTTACTTTTTGATTTGTTGAGATGGTCGGTTGATTCAAGTTTGACGGATGCTCCTGTATATAGTTTCTCGCCATCAGGAATGTGCTTTGTGCCGCTACATGCGGATATCAGCACCATCACCACCATCAGGAGGCACATATTTCGGATTGAACCTGTCATCGTTATGGATTTACGTTGAATCACTTTTGTTGGGTTAGTGTTTTAAAAAAATCTTTCCATCGATCAAAATCACGCATGTAGATAATGCCCACCCCGGTTTCTATTACCTGGCCTTCTATAGCACCTTCATATTGGTTGTGGCTAAAACCAATCAGGCGGTAACGACCGTCCTTGGTCAATTTGTACTCCACTGATACATCGCTGGTGATGTCGCTTACAGAGTTTTGTTTGGCTTTGGCACCTTCCACATCAACCACACCTCCAACCTGTACGGACAAGCGCTCATCGAAAAGTTGCTTTTTTAACCCTATGTCAACCTGCGTTCTCCCCACTGCCTGTTCCGACTGATAATCATCATACGAACGCACATCAAGATTTATTTCTACACCCGGCACCATTTTTGAGCTCCACTTATTCAATTCTGCTGACAGGAATTTACTTACTGTGGCACGAACAACTGCGGAGGCTTCATCATTGGTCCCCGATTGTAAAGGGTTTTCCTGAACAAATCGGCCCAGCACCAACAAAGCAAATACCTGTTTGTTTAGTTCGGATGGGTTTTCATTCAAAAGACTTAATTTGGCATCTACTGCTCCACCAAGTATCCCTTTGTCTTCGGGAAGCAATTTTATTTCAAAACTGATTTCCGGATGTAGTATTTCTCCACGGAGTTTCAATAGTACCAAAAACGGATACCGCTGTTTATTGGCGTTTTTGTCGGATTCGTTTTCTCCGGTCATTTGATCGCCGACCAGGTTGATTGGTGAGGTTCGGACCATATAAGTGGCATCGATAGATATTTCAGCGTCCAGAGGTTCTCCGTTCCAAACAATCGTGCTTCCTTTTTCAATTACAAATTTCTTTTTTACAATCGATTCGAGTGAGACAATATAGCTGCCATCGGTAAGTTGATAGGCACCGGTAAGGCTCATTTTACCGCTTCTGTCCATTGTCAGGCTTAAGGCAGCTTCACCTTGTACTACCAGCGAATCGTTGGAAGCGGGATCGAGTAATAACTTCAGTTTTGCTTTTTTATCTATTTCGATGATCGAAGAAAGATCGAGCCCTTTAATACCGGATTTTTGTACCTGGATTTTTTCATTCCGGTTTAGGATGGAGTTGTTACTTGAACGATCAATAAACTCCACCACACCTTGTCCTCTGTTGGTGGTGAGGTTGTTTTCGGGAACGGCAAAGGTAAGGACCGATCCGTTTTTCATTTTTATATTTGCATTGATTACCGGCAACGACAAAGGTCCCTTGATGTCAATTTTGCTGTCGATAATCATTTTGCCGAAAAACTCCTTGTTGTCCTTTGAGGTGGTATTGATCAATAAAAAGTCCTTTGTGTTGATCTGTAGGGCGAAAACAAAGTCCTTCATTTGTTTCATCTTCACCGAACCGTCAATGATGGCGGTATGTTGATTGGTATCTAACAGGGTAAAATCATTAAAATAGATTCCGTCATTTTTTAATTGAATGGTTTCATGTTTTAATTCAATACGGTTATTAAGAGCAGCGGGTTTGATAAACGAATTGTTAAATACCAGTTCACCCGTAATTTCAGGCAAATCAGTTGCCCCTTTGATTAATAAGTTCCCCGAAATACTACCGGACGCTTCTTTAATTTGCCCCATAGAAAATGCCTCGATAGTTTTCATGGAAAGTGATGGGATTTTTATATCCAGATAGATGGCATTGGTACCTCCGTCCGGAATAAAATGGCCTTTGGCGGTCAGGTTGTTGTCTGTACCGTTTAGCTGTACCTCAATATCAAATTTATCAGTGGTGGGATTTTCTGCTTTCAAAGATAAATTCCCAACAGCCACACCAGTAACAAATAGTTGGTCTATTTGAGCGTTGGCAATGATACCATAGGATTCATTAAACCGCTTTAGCAATAGGTTTCCATTTAAAGTTCCACGAACCAGATTGCTGTCTTTTTCGATAATTCCGAAAATGTCATTGAGTTTGAAGTTTGTAATGCTGATATTCAGGTCGTCGTTAAATTTGTTGTTCACAGAAGTGATGCTGATCTTACTTTCCGATTTGCTCAAGTTCAGGTTGTGGATTAAAAATCCCTGTTTGCCGAAAAGGACATAATTATCGGGTGAAATGGTCCAGGGATCGCCCATCAGATAAAAATCTTGAGGATTTAGCGTCAGTTTGTAGTTTGAGCTATCCCTCTCGATCGAAGTGCCGATCAATAACTTTTTGTTTTGTTGATCGTCTGTTGAAGAAACCGTGGTCTCCAGTTTGTTGTCAGCTATTTTTCCTTCCACCAGAAAATGGTCCACACTAAGCTGTGGGCTTGTCACGCTGCTGCTCGAAATGGTGTAGTTAATGGCACTGGAATCTGAATTCACATCCAGCCTGACGTCCTCAAATCTGTTTGTCCCATAAACAATGGTATTGATTGTTGTATTCAATTTCAATTCCATTTTATCACCATCAAAACTACCCAGAATGGCTCCTGGTTCAAATTCGGTTAGTTCCGGCAATAGAACTTCTGTAAGCAGGGGATGGTTATGTATTTGAACCTCAAAATTGAAACTACCTGAGTTACGAGTATATTCAGGGTGTGTGGTATCGGAAAACTGAAAATAATGGCCAATAATTTGATTCAAAACCGAAGGAATAATGGTTGGAGATATTGTTCCGAGATAGTTTATATCCACAAGGGGACTGCTGAAAGTTAGTTCACTTTTGTTGCTTTCATTTGTGGAGGCTAACAAAATCGAATCGAGTTCATATTTTTCCCCGTTATGAACAACAATCAGGTTCGTTATACCTGCTTTTCCATTGATGGTATCCGACGAAACTCCTGTTAAATCTGCTGTTGCATGCAAACCAATTTGTATGTCATCTTCAGTGAGATGGAGTTTTTTAAGGTCAGCTCCCTCCAGGTTCAGGCTAAATTTGAATTGTTCCCGACCTGGGCTTATGTTCACCAATCCGTTAAAATCAAACACAGCGTTTTTGTCGTTCATGCTAATTGTTCCTTCGAATTGCCTCCCGTTGATATTTCCATCCATCTCCAACTGTTGGTATGTGTACCTGTTGAAATACATTGCTGATACTTCTGCGGTGATGCTTGTCTTTATGCTATCCGGATCCAGACCATGTCCAATGGCTTCCAGTGTTAGCGAAACAGGTCCGAAAAGAGTTGTATCCATCATCAATTTCCCCAGGTCGAAGTCGTCAAGACTTGCCTTAACATGAAAGTTTTCATGCTCGTCGAGGGTTGCAAAAAGGTGAACGGCACCAAAACTCCCGTCCATTGAAACAGTTGATTTAAAATCTTTTAACGTGCCAATAAAACCTATATCCAGACTGATATTTTCTGGTAAGTCCAGGTTTTCGGGCAGGGAGGAACCGATCACCATTTCCAGGTCATTCTTTCCCGAAACGATATTCAGGTTGGGAAAACTAAAATGGGCTGTCCTGGTCTCAGGCAATCCTTTGATGCTAAAATCGGAAGTGAATGTAGTTATATTGCCTGTGGTAACCACCAGGTTTTTTCCTGTCAGGTTATTCACCGGACCGGTTACTTTACCAGATAATGTGGTGATATTGGATCTGTTTTCAAAAAATGGTTGCCCGGCGAGTTGGGGACTAAAATAGAGTATGTCGCTGTTGCTGATACTGGCCTCGTTAAGGTTGATATTTGCGATTACAAATGGAAGTGAGTCCTTCAGCGACTGTAACGAAGTATATTGTAGCTCTATCGATCCAATAATGGAAGAGTGTGTGGTTTTTAATTTTAGGTTTTTCACAGCAATGGAGTACTCATCCATGGTAAAATCCGTTTCAAATTGTGCAATTGAAAACTGATGCTGATCGATCGCGCTGAATTCTTTAATGTGGAATTGCATTTTTTCCTGTGAATAAAACAACTCACTACCCGTTAAGTTAACATGATTATACTCCTGGTGGTCAGTGTTAAATGAATTTGTTTTTTCATCGTTATTTCCCATGTGATATGCAAGGGAATTGTCCTTCAGGCTGATGCTTTTTACCCTTACTTCCCAATTGTTTTCATTGGTTTTAGGTGGTTGGTTTTGAGATGAATCCGTCGTTTGAACAGCGTTTCCGGTTGTAAATTGAATGCTGCTGTTAGCGAGCAGGATATTTTCCATGTCTACCAGTTCATTTTGCAAATCTAAATCAGCATTTTCAAGTTCAAACTGATGGATAGACGCCAACAAGTTTTCTTTAGTTTTATCATCTGCATACTTCAGGGATGAGTTTTCGATTTGGATTTTACCAGCCATTATTTTCGGTAAACTGCTAGTTGCATTGTTGTCTGAACTTTTTACAGATGGGTGTAGTGGTTCTTTCATCTGTAGATTGGCAGATAAACCATTGATACGCAGTTCTTCGATACCGAAGATGGATTTGTTGAGATCAATTTCTTCCATTTCCAGCTTGAGGTTCCCGAGCAGGGCTCTGAGATCCATCCCGGTGTATTCATCATGATAATGCAGGCGGATGTTTGTTAATTGCAGTTCTCCCAGGTTGAAAGCCCAGGGAGTTTTGTTCGGATCGGATGGTTGGCTGGTATCTGCAAAGGCAGCGATGAGGAAATTGTAATTGAAAAGTGAATCCGACTCAGTATTATACAGATTAAGGGTCATGTTATCTACCCCGAAGAAATCTACATTCAGCTTGTTGGTTAACAAATCAATAAGAGAGATGTTCACCTTTAATTCGTTGGCATAAACCAGGGTATCCCTATTCATGTCTTCCAGAAATAGTCCACGTATAACAACAGATTTCGGGAAGGAGAGGGTGATTTTTTTTATTTCAACTTTTGTGTGTGTTTTACTGCTTACAATGCCAGTGGCCGAATGGATAATTTTTGTTTGAATGGCAGGAAATTGAATGAGGCCGGCAATCAATACAAACAGGAATAAAAGAACAATGATCAACCACTTGATGACCATTAAAATTTTCCTGAAAAGCGTTTTGCCTTTACTCATTCTATAATTTACTGTTTATCAACAAGAAATAATTTTCAAAGATACGATGATTTTTTTCCACATATATATTGTATAACGAAGCGTTGTGGTTTCTGTAATAGGTATTTAGTGATATACAACAGATGATCAAATAGAAAATGCAGCTTCTTCGGCTGCATTTTCTATTATTATAAGCTTACTGCGTTGTGCAGCGGTATGTATTTTAAGGCTTTTTTGCGCCAACACGCGATAGATAGCGTTCTTTGGCTTCCTGAGGATCTTCGTCGCGGCCGATGTAAATTTTAGTTCTATGGTCGATTACAACTACCTGCAACTGTGCAAGGTCAGGCGATACAAAAACAGCCTGTTTTTTTTCATACATAAAAATTTTCCTTCCTATTAATGAGACAATCAATCGTAAATGTGCTATTGGCTTTCAAACATTATGGCATTTTAGTTTTAATTGATAGATCAGCACCACCCGTCTAAAATGCGTTTTTGCAGAATCGTGGTAAGATACAACTAATTTTCAGATAAACAGGAATTTAAGCAAAATTTAAATATAAAAATTGTTAAAGTGATTCGTTCTGTTCGAGTGAATGGGCTTATTTGCCCGGGGTAACTTTTACCCTGTTGCCACAACGAGTATAAACAGGAGTAGGGTAGTCCTTTTCTTGTGACTGGAATAATTAATTTGCGCTGGCTCCCGAAATATGGCATGTTTTATTCTCCGGTGTTGAGGTCAATCACATCAAAACTAAACAAATAACGATATATTGTTGTAACGGGAGAGCCTATGGGGCAATGATTTATGAACTATTAACATAATAAGTGAAATAAAATACTCAGAATCAATAATAAAGCGTATCTTTGCAGCTCATATAACAATATAACAATGAATAATGGTACAGTAAAATTCTTTAATGACACGAAAGGTTTCGGATTCATTAAAGATGCAAATTCATCAAAAGAGTATTTCGTACATTCAAACGGTCTTAAAGACATGATCAGCGAAAACGACGAAGTAACCTTTGATTTAGAAGAAGGCAGAAAAGGATTAAATGCAGTCAATGTTAAACTAGCATAGTTTATTATATTCAACATTTAAAATTTTACGTCCCGCACATTGCGGGACTTTTTTTTTGTGCCTGTTTTTTTGGATTGGCAAACGGATCAGGCAATAGTACGGAGGATTAATGAGTTTTGTTTTGATTGAAAATCGATGGAATATCGATGGAATATTGATGGAAATTCGATGGAATATCGATGGAATAAATTCCATCGTTACAATGTCGGTCGTCCCTACGGGACTTTGAAGTTGGGGTCGGGTGGCTATGACTAACATGTTAACCTGAGTATTCTATCCCGGGTGTTTGAGGGTTTGTTTTCTGCAAGTTTTTTGCCTGATGCAACAAATCCACCACAAAAAAAATTCCGGTTTTCCGGGCCATAAATGCCCGAAAAGCCGGATTGAAGTGCGTTATCTTTCAGGGGTATTATTTCTTTTCCGCCCTTTTGGCTGCCTTGGCAGCTCTTTTTTCCTTGAGGTTTTTCTGCGGTTCTTTTTTAACGTTTTTTACTTTACCTTCTTTTTCTTTTACCATGGTCGTAGTATTTAAAGTGTTATTATCGGGCACGTATTATTTCGGTAAAGTTACTTTAAATTAGTTGCTAATGGCAGAATCGTGATGCTATTTGTATATCAGGAAGTAAATCGATAGTCAAGTCAATAATCTTCGTTTGCCCGACCTATTTTTGCATTATTTCTATTAAAATTCCAGTTAATCCTATTGTTAAACTTAAAATTGAAAAATATTTAGTTTCAAATTTTCCAAATTCAGTGCTTTTTATTTTTTTAAAGAAGCCTACATATTTAAACTCTCCAACCGCCCGTAGAATAAAGATTGACGAAATTATCCAACCGCTAGAATCAGCTAT
>JAUYGX010000087.1 GCA_030690365.1 Bacteroidales bacterium
TTAAGAAACTGTCTAAATTTTTCCCGTAGGGAAAACATATGGGTAGAAAAGGAAATATTACGCTATTTGTATCGTCCGCCCCAGGCGGACGAAATAAACAAATAAAATGATTCTTCTACCCATATTTGGCTCCTAACGGAGCCTAAAACAAAAATTAGACAGTTTCTAATAGTGGACACTGTGATTGAATACACCAACCGAACACCATTTTATTTCCTCACCCATCCTCCACAACTCCATTTTGAGTAACTTTGGGCTTCATAACTGAAGAAACTTTGCTCCACATAGAAAATCTACATATCGCTTTTAAATCCGGAACGGAAGAAACATCAGCAGTCAGCGGCATTGACCTGTCCCTTAAAAAAGGTGAGTCCATCGGACTGGTAGGTGAATCTGGTTCTGGAAAGTCGCTCACGGCACTGGCCATCATGGGACTGCTCCCGAAACAAGCACTGCTTCGTTCGGGGAAAATTGTTTTCAACAACACCAATTTGCTGGCCTTGTCGTCAAAGGAAATGAACCTTTTTCGCGGACAACAAATTGCCATGATTTTCCAGGAACCCATGACTTCACTCAATCCGGTGATGCGTTGCGGAAAACAGGTGGCCGAAAGTATTCTCCGCCATCAAAAAGTATCCTCCAAAGAGGCCAAAGCTCAGGTGATTTCTCTTTTTAAACAGGTGAACCTTCCCAGGCCTGAGCAGATGATCCGTTCCTATCCCCATGAACTTTCGGGTGGACAAAAACAGCGCGTGATGATTGCCATGGCCATCGCCAACAACCCTTCGCTGCTGATTGCTGACGAACCTACCACAGCATTGGATGTAACGGTGCAAAAGGAAATTCTTGAACTCCTCGACCACCTCCGTAAAACCAAGGGCATGAGCTTTGTTTTTATCAGCCACGATCTGGGTGTGGTATCCAGGGTGGCCGACCGGGTGGCGGTGATGTATAAGGGAAGTATTGTAGAACAAGGTCTTTGCTCCGATGTTTTTACCCATCCGCAACATCCCTATACAAAAGGACTTCTGGCTTGCCGTCCGCCCCTGGATTCACGGCCGGCACGGCTTCCGGTTATAGAAGATTTTTTGAATGGAACCACCGAGCTGAAATCCACCAATGAAATACTGACCAGAATGCCTGTGAATTATCAGTCAAAAGGTTTGAAACCTGCGTTAGATGTAACAAATCTCACCAAAAGCTATTCCGTGGAACGCAATTTACTGGGAAAGGTTACCCGCGAAATTAAAGCGGTTGATGAGGTTTCTTTTCAGGTTTATCCTGGAGAAACGTTGGGTTTGGTGGGCGAATCCGGATGCGGGAAAACCACCTTGGGACGGGCCATCTTAAGGCTCATTCAACCTGATAAAGGCACTATTTTGTTTGAAGGAAACAACCTGATGACTGTTTCGGGGCAGGAGCTGAAAGCCACACGTCGTTATTTGAATATCGTGTTTCAGGATCCCTATTCGTCGCTCAATCCCAGGATGAGCATCGGCGAAGCCATTATGGAACCCATGAAGGTACACAAGTTAATCAAAAATAGGAAAGAACGGTTGTCCAAAGCCGCAGAATTACTTGAACGTGTCGGGTTAACAGCTCAACAAATGAACCGTTATCCGCATGAGTTCTCGGGAGGTCAGCGGCAACGCATCGTCATCGCCAGGGCCCTGGCACTTAACCCCCGCTTTATTATCTGCGACGAAGCCGTTTCGGCACTGGATGTCTCGGTTCAGGCAAAAGTGTTAAATTTGCTGAATGAACTAAAACGAGAATTTGGATTTACTTATATATTTATTTCACACGACCTGTCGGTGGTAAAATACATGTCCGACAGAATTATGGTGATGAAGGAAGGAAAAATAGTGGAAATCGGAAATGCCGATGAGATTTATTATCATCCCAAATCGGAATACACCAGCAAATTGATTTCATCTCTTCCTTCATTAGCCTCAACAATTTAATAACCAATCAAATGTCAAAAAAATCAAACTATCCAAAAAATGCCATGGCAGGGGTAGTACTCAGCATCTTTGCAGAGAACCCTTTTAAAAAATATAACTACAAACAAATTGGCCACCTGATCGGAATTACCGACAAAGCTGGTCGCAGTAATTTACTCAATCTGCTGGACGAATTAACCGCCAACAAAGACTTGCTGGTGGTGAAAACCGGGAAATACATGCTTAACCCAGAGAGGTTACAGGCCCTGGCCAACAAGAAAAAGTATGTCACCGGAACAGTTGACATGAAGAATACGGGCAAAGCCTATATTATTTCGGAGGAGGGAGGCGATGACATTTTCGTTGCCTCAAGCAATGTTGGCCATGCATTGCATGGTGATCTGGTCAAGGTATTCCTCTTTCCAAAAAGAAAAGACCACAAGACCGAAGGTCAGATTACAGAGGTGATCGAGAGACGTAAAGATACCTATGTGGGTATTCTTGAAACCAACAAAAACTTTGGTTTCGTCATTGCCGACAGCCAGAATATGCCTTACGACATTTTTATTCAACCCGATCACCTGAAGAACGCGAAAAATGGAGAAAAGGTGATTGTAAAAATCATCGAATGGCCCGAGCATGCCAATAACCCGTTTGGTGAAATCACCGAAGTATTGGGGATGCCGGGGAATAACGATGTGGAGATGAAGTCCATCCTGGCTGACAATGATTTTCCATTGTCTTTTTCAAGTGAAGTGGAGGCTGCCGCCGAAAAGCTGGACGCCAGCATCAGCAAGGAAGAAATTGCCCGTAGAAAAGACTTCAGGGACACCTTCACCATCACCATCGACCCGTTTGATGCCAAAGATTTTGATGATGCCATCTCCCTTAAAAAACTCACCGAAGAAACCTGGGAAGTGGGGGTACACATCGCCGATGTAAGTCATTTTGTACGTCCCGGCACTGCGCTCGACAGGGAAGCTTTTGAACGCGGGACTTCTATTTATCTGGTGGACAGAGTGATTCCCATGTTGCCTGAAAAGCTATCCAACAATGTATGTTCTTTGCGGCCCAATGAGGACAAGCTCACCTTTTCGGCCGTGTTTACCTTAAACAAAAAAGCCGAAGTTACCGAACGTTGGTTCGGAAAAACCATGATCCATTCCGACCGACGCTTTACTTATGAAGAGGCTCAGGAGATTATCGAAACCGGAAAGGGGGAATACAATACCGAAATCCAGGTGCTGCATGCGTTGGCGTCGCAACTGCGCAAAAAACGGTTTAACGGTGGATCTATCAACTTCAATTCAGAAGAAATTAAATTTAAACTCGATGAGAAAGGAAAACCCATCGAAACCTATATCAAGGAACAAAAAGAATCGAACCACCTGGTAGAGGAATTTATGTTGCTGGCCAATAAACAGGTGGCCGAATTCATCGGAAAACCAGAACAGGGTAAAAAAGTTAAGACCTTCGTTTACCGGGTTCATGATGAACCCAACCCTGAAAAGTTGAACACTTTTGTTCAATTTCTAAAGAAACTGGGCTATTCGCTTAATGTTAATTCCCGCGAATCGCTGGCCGCTTCTTACAACTCATTGTTTGAAAAAATTCAGGGAAAAGGTGAAGAAAGTATGATTGAAACCATTGCCGTGCGGACCATGGCCAAGGCCGAGTATTCAACTGACAATATCGGGCATTATGGTCTGGCATTCCCATTTTATTCTCATTTTACTTCACCCATCCGCCGCTACCCCGACCTGATGGTACACCGACTGTTGGAAATTTACCTCAATGCAGGTCCTTCAGCCAACAAGGAAGTATATGAAGAAATGTGTAAACATTCGTCCGATATGGAACGCAAAGCCGTTCAGGCTGAGCGCGATTCGGTGAAATACAAGCAGGTAGAATTTCTACTCGATAAAATGGGAAAAGTATTTGATGGTAAAATCTCCGGCGTTAGCAAATGGGGCATTTTCGTCGAACTCAATATTTCGAGAAGCGAAGGCTTAATCCGCTTTGCCGATTTCGATGATGACTACTACTATCTGGATGAAGACAATTACAGGATTATTGGCCGCAACAGCAACAAGATTTACCGGTTAGGCGATCAGGTGAAAGTACTGGTAAAGAATGTGGATTTGGAACACCGGAAACTTGATTTTAAATTGATCGAATAACCGGAAACACTGATTATAAAAGGTTTCGATTGTATTGGTCGGCCTGCAACGTGACAAAAATTCAAGCCGACCAGGCACAAAAAAAAGGACCTTCATCTTTGGTGAAGGCCCTTTTAAGTATTTATGCGTTTCTTATCTCTTTTCAGCTTTTCCCTTACGGGTTGAGTAGTTAATTTTCAAAGCACCTGCTTTACGCAATTCCTGTTTAACGTCGGTAACAATACCCATTTTGGTAAGTCCGTCGACTTTAAGCGAAGTGGTGATAAATTTTTTGTCAGCCTCATCGCGATCCTCACGTTCTTTGGCTACAAATTCCTGAATATTATCGATAGTTGCAAAGGTATCGTTCAACTGAATACGTGAGTTGGTACCATAAAGGGCAGATTTCACGGGGGGGCCTATATAAATATAGCTCACCAACGATTTTCGTTCCAGTTTCTGCACTTCTGTAGCCTGTGGCAATTTTGTCTTCACCTTTAATGTAACTTCCCGCATAACAGTGGTCACCATAAAGAAGAACAGCAACATAAAAATAATATCGGGCAACGACGAGGTGTTGATGGCCGGTGACCCTTTACCTTTCTTGGTTTTAAATCTTGACATATTACTTTCCTCCTATATCTTCAGGTTCAGCTTCCGAAATAGCAACCGGTACTGCCGCATTTACCGCGTCTATCTTATCTTTATCGATCAGTTGACTATACTTTTGTTTATACATTTCCATAGCGAACCGATCCTTGAGTTCATTGAAACCTGCGGCTAATTCATTCTGGACACGAATATACATATCATACGAAGTCCCTCTGTCATTTTTCAATGATACAATTCCTTTGGAAATCGGGATATCAATGTTGAGTTGATCGATGTGTTTGGTGGTTACTTCAGGATAAGTATCGTCACCCGGATGAGGAGTGATGAAGTCAACCACTTTATATCGCAGTTGATTGATATCACCAGGTTTCCCATCAATAAGCAATCTGTCCTGGTTATTCACCAATACCTTAAGTACATTCCGATTATTAACTTCATTATCAGGCGTTTCTGTTTCAACCGGAGGGGGCAGCTTTCTTGTAATCCCGGTGTCGACGTCCATTGTAGTAGTAACAAGGAAGAAGATCAGCAGGAGGAAGGCGATGTCAGCCATCGATCCGGCATTTATTTCCGGGGGCACTTTTTTAGCCATAATGCAATTATTTAAACAATTTTACTACGGATGCGTATATAATTGAAAGCACAGTAAGTCCAAAAGCAATGTAAGTGGTATAAATCCCCATACCTACCAGGGTAGAAACATTAGCTGTGGTTTTCAATCTTTCAAGTTCGTTGGGTGAAAACTCATTACCGGCAAGGGCATATCCTATTAAAATAACAACGGCAAAAGCGGCTATACTCAACAGTATCGAAACGCCACTCTTGGGATTCTGAATAATATTTAAAATAGGCGATGCTATTGTGATTAACACAATAAGACCCAATAAAATAACCGACCAGTAAAAGATTTCATTCATATAAGTGTTATTCAAATCGTTCATCATTACGTCGAGTGTCCTGTTGAAATCGAACAAACCATAGTAAACCAGGCCTGAAACAACAGACAACGCAAGAAGAACGATCAAAATAACTTTTGTTATTGAGTGAATACTATCTTTCATGTTCTTTATTTTTTAATGTGTTTGGCCAGGATGTCGATAAAAGTGATGGAACTGTCTTCCATTTCATTTACCAGGTTTTCGATTTTCGAAATAATGTAGTTGTAGAAGATCTGAAGGATAATAGCTACGATCAAACCAAATACCGTGGTTAACAAAGCCACTTTAATACCATCGGCAACAACGGTAGGAGAAATATCACCTGCAGCGGCAATATCGTCAAAGGCTTTAATCATCCCGATTACAGTACCCATAAATCCGAGCATAGGAGCCAGGGCGATAAAAAGTGAAATCCAGCTAACCCCTTGTTCGAGGCGTCCGGTAACTACACTTCCGTAAGAGATTACGGCTTTTTCAACTTCAGCCAAACCATCGTCGAAACGATTGAGTCCTTCGCTAAAAATACTGGCAACTGGTCCACGTGTATCGCGGATAAGTTCTTTTGCTTTTTCGATTCCACCCTGATTGAGCGTAGCTTCGAAATTCTTTAGGAGTTTGCCGGTATTGATGGAAGCCATGCTGAGGTAAATGATACGCTCAATGCTGATAGCCAGACCAAAAATAAGGGCCAACAATACGATTCCCATAAATCCGGGACCTCCTTCAATAAATTTCTCTTTCAGAATCTGATGAAATGATTTTGGTGCTTCGGGTTCAGCCGCAAAAGCCTCGGCAACTTTTTCTGCCGGAGATTCTTCACCAACAGTGGATTCAGCAACTGCCTGAGTGGTATCCATATTGGCCGGATCAACCTGTGCATAAGTGTAATTTGATAAGCCTGAGGTTATCAAAACAACGATGGTAAGAAACGCAATTAATTTTCTCATGAGTGTAAAAATTGATTATCAGTTTTTAGTTAACTTTTACGATTGGACAAAGTTAAAAAATTATTTCAGTTACAAGCAATTTATTTTCTCCGTCTTGCGGAGAGAGCGGGATTCGAACCCGCGATACCCTTTTGGGGTATAACCGCTTTCCAGGCGATCCTCTTCAGCCACTCGAGCACCTCTCCAATTTCTTTCTCCGAAAAAAGAACGGCAAAAGTAAAAAAATATTACTCACTAACACGCATTACATATAAACGTTATTGATTTAGAAACATTTCAATTAACTAATACCCGCCAAATCCGCCTTTCTAACTCGATATCAGAAGGATTAAGCAGCAGGGTTTTTTGTTGTAGCCGACTAAAGCAAGGCTGCAAGGAATGGAATTTATTGTGCTTTATTTATCTACAATGAATGTATCTATTGGACATCCATTGCAGTCTGGCTTCAGCCAACTGCAAGTTGAACTGATTTTCTCTTTAATTTCCAGATATTTGTAACAAATACCGCATTTGATTAACTACATTTGGAATGACCACACGATTTGCATATCAAACAACCATCTTCGTACACAACCGAGTTTTCGCCACACGATGGACACATGGAATCTACGGCATTGGTTCCATCCGGGATATACCGTTTTAGTGATCGAACTACCCCGTTTCTCCAGGTATTGATGTTGTCGTCGGGGAAATTGAGGTTCGATATCAAGTCGATAACATAATGTAATGGCATACCATGACGCAGAACGCCCGAAATTAATTTGGCATAGTTCCAGAACTCTTGTTCAAAACTTCTCGACAAGGCCGGAACGGTAATCTTATATCCCTGGCGGTCGTCAAATTGAAAATCGTAACGGGTGCGCTCGCCTTTGTTTTTTATTTTCACCACCCAGCCGGTTTCAACGTAGGGAGGCAGGTAGAAATCTTCGGCTTTTCCGGTAAATACTTCGTAAGGTTTTCCGTTGATTTTACCAATCACAGCCACCCACTTTTCGTAATTGTTCTGGAAACGGATGACATCGGCGTCGAGTACTTTTGGCCGGGGTGGAGCTTTGGTTTCGATAAAATCGTCCTTGAAGAGAGCGTCGTTTTTCTTTTCGTTGCTCACCAGCACGCCCGAACGTGATCCGTCGCGGTAGATGGTCATCCCTTTGCAACCACTTTCCCAGGCTTTCATATAAATCTGACTCACCAGTTCCTCAGTGGCTGATTCAGGTACATTCACCGTAACACTAATACTGTGATCGACCCATTTTTGGATGTCGCCCTGCATGGTCACTTTGCTTACCCAATCGATATCGGCCGAGGAGGATTTGTAATAGGGCGACCGGGCGATAATCGTGTTCAGATCGTCATCATTCATGTGCTTTACGTCGCTCACATTGTAACCGTTGATCTGTAGCCAGGTTTCAAATTTCGGGTGAAATACCAGGTATTCTTCCCAGGCATCTCCAACTTCATCCACAAAACTTACCGTAACATTTTTATCATTGGGGTTCACCTTGCGACGTCGTTTGTACGAAACCATGAATACAGGCTCAATGCCCGAAGTAGTTTGTGTACAAATGCTGATGCTTCCGGTTGGTGCAATGGTAAGAGAGGCAATGTTGCGGCGACCGACTTTGGTCATCTTTTCGTAGACTTTGGGGGCGTTTTCTTTAATTCTGTTGATGAAAGGATTGTTTTTTTCACGCTCGGCACTGTACAATGGGAACGAACCACGCTGCTCGGCCAGCTCCACCGACGAACGGTAAACTTCGATGGCCAGTAACTTGTGTACCTCGGTTGAAAAGGTGATGGCATCGGGGGATCCATAACGTAAACCCAGTGCGGCCAACATATCGCCTTCAGCAGTAATACCAATACCTGTACGACGACCCTGAATGGATTTCTCACGGATTTTTTCCCACAGACGGCGCTCTACCATTTTTACTTCCTCAGTTTCGGGATCGGCTTTTACCTTGGCTAAAATGGCATCTACCTTTTCAATTTCAAGGTCGATGATATCATCCATCATGCGTTGCGCAATATGGGTGTGTCGTGTAAACAAATCACCATTAAAATAGGCTTCCGGTGTAAAAGGGTTTTCTACATAACTGTAGAGATTTATAGCGATCAACCGGCAGCTGTCGTAAGGACAAAGCGGGATTTCCCCGCAAGGGTTGGTCGATACGGTTTTAAATCCATAATCAGCATAACAATCAGGAATGGATTCATTAATAACAGTATCCCAGAACAAAACACCAGGTTCGGCAGAGGCCCATGCGTTGTGAATGATTTTATTCCACAGTACTTTGGGATCAATTTCTTTGGATACCCAAGGTTTGCTGCTATTGATGGGGAATTGCTGTACGTAAGGTTTGTCGTCCTTCAGGGCACGCATAAACTCGTCATCAATCTTTACAGAAACGTTGGCTCCGGTAACTTTTCCCTGTTCGAGTTTGGCATCGATAAAATGTTCGGCATCAGGGTGTTTAACGCCAATGCTTAACATCAAAGCGCCACGACGGCCATCCTGTGCCACTTCGCGGGTAGAGTTGGAATACCTTTCCATAAAGGGAACCACGCCTGTGGAAGTGAGTGCTGTATTTTTTACAGGGCTGCCGGCAGGCCGGATGTGGGTAAGATCGTGACCTACGCCACCACGACGTTTCATGAGCTGAACCTGCTCCTGGTCGATTTTCAGAATACCGCCATAGCTATCCGATTCGCCGTCGTTACCAATAACAAAGCAATTGGAAAGTGATGAAATTTGTTCATCATTTCCAATTCCGGCCATAGGACTCCCGGCAGGGATGATATATTTAAAATGGTCGAGTACCTCAAATATTTCATTTTCGGTGAGTGGATTTTTGTATTTATTTTCAATCCTGACAATTTCCATGGTCAACCGACGGTGCATATCGGCCGGGGTTAACTCATATAAATGGCCCTTGCTATCTTTAAGTGCATATTTATTTATCCAAACATTTGCCGCCAGGGTGTCGCCATTGAAGTACTCAACACTGGCTGCAAAAGCATCCTCATGCGAATAAGGAATTCTGGCTTCAACAGGGGTTTCATTTTCAAATGTCATTTTTTCGGGTATTTGATCACCGAGTCGCAATTTTGATGCGGGCAGTTTTTCTGAATTTTCTTCTAACATTTCCAATTTCGATCTTTCTTCATAAACACGTTCATAAAAACTTTTTTCTTTCTGCTGTTCTACGTCTTGCCCCACGGGATCGCTGCCGATTTTATCGTCAAAATTTAAAAACAAATTGTTCTCCATGGTAAAGGTTTGGTTGATTGATGATGCTTTAACAAATGCCTGTAAGTCAGCGCAAGACAAAATAAAAAAGCCTGACTTTTAAGCGAGGCAATATACAACACAAATCCTCAGACTGCCCCGAATATTTATTCACATGGCATGTTGATAAAAAATAATCTTCGGAAAATTAGCTCATTATCTATTGTTTTTCCCTGACAAATAATTTTTGGTCATTTTTGGCACAATTTTATTTGAATCAGGTTTTTACTTGCTAAAAAACATCTTAACCGCAATGACCAAAAGGATTGCAGCAAAAATTCTTCTAAGGGTAGCTTCCGGAATGCTAAGGGCAAATTTTGAACCCAAATAACCCCCGATAAAAAAGGCACCTGCGATGATGAGGGCATACCTCAAATCGAGTACTCCGGCCTTGTAATAATTCCAGGCGGCAAGTAAACCAATGGGAGGCAGCATAATGGCCAAACTGGTACCCTGAGCACTGTATTGGTCCATCCCCAAAATAAAAACCAAAGCAGGAATAATGATGATGGCACCTCCGATCCCAATCAAGCCACTAAACACTCCTGCAACTAAGCCTATTAATATCAGTATGATAACAATTGAAAACGTCATTTTCATTAGAAATAAGTATGTGTAGTTAAAAGTCGAGACTAAGCGATAAATAATAAATGGGTCGGGTAACCTTGTAGTCGTCCAATCCCCACGAAACATCCCCACGGACAAAGTATCCAAACAAAGTAGCCCTGGCACCCAGGCCAAAACCGGCTACAATAGGTTCCTTTTGAACTTCAACCGAAATGTGCATAGGCCCACTGTCAACATAATTGGTGTACAAGGCGTTTTCGCGCGAATAAGGACTAATCCCCGTCCAGGCAGTTCCCACATCCCCAAAACCAATCAACTGAAACGACCTCAAAAAGCCAGAGCTAATGGGTGTTTTCGAAAAATACTGAAATACCGGAAACCGCAATTCGGTATTGAAAACCACGAAACTATTACCGTTTCTGATGTTTTGGTTAAATCCCCGCATATTGGTGGCCAGCGTTTGATAAGCGTAATTCTGGTTGTAATCGATGGGGGTGTTGGTGTTGAACTTTGGATTGAGCCAGTTGTCGACACCTCCCATATAATAGATCAGTGGGCTGGCTCCAAAAGAGGTACTTCCTGCCAACCGGTTGGCCCAGATAAACGATCGGTGAATACGTGAATAATGTCTGAAATCAGCACCTACAACAAACAGGTTAAATTTCTGATCCTGATGGATAACCTCATTGTCCTGTACTACAGCAAACAATTGATTATACTGTATAAAAAACTTGTACCGGGTTCCTAACATCAGGTTGGTGCCCAACGAACGGGTATTATCAAAAATCAATTCTCCCAATATCCCACCCCAATTGACATATGAATTTGGTATATCAAGGGTTACCTGATCGATAGCGGCAAAAGTGTACAATTCGTTTCGGTATTGCAGGGTTCCTTTCAGGGCCAATGCTTCGCTGAAGGGCCACTTTAAAGAGTAAAACAATTCATTGGTATGAATCCGTAAAAGAGCATAGCCATAACTACCTTCGATGGTATTGCGGTGAAATACAATTTCTTTGTCGAGCCGCTTTTTAAGATCGGCATAGCTAAACAGATATTCGTTGTTGACAAGGCTGGTATTAAGCCGGATGCCACCAACAAAACGGTGGTCTTCCATCAAATCGGTAATACCCACCTTAAAAAAAACATTGAATCCCGGATTCAGATAAATGGGATTTCCTCCGCCTGTAAACGGCTGATAACCATAATTTATATAATTGAAATCTACCTGCGAGGTCAGGTCGTTAATAAAATACGACACGTTGTAATTCAATCGTTTTGGAATCACCAGATCACTTCCCGAAGGCGGGCCATTTAATCCGGGTAGCGATCCCGAACCCAACATACTTTCCCCATCAGCGGCAGACTGAACTCCCAGAATCTCATTTCCATCTGCATCGCTGTAAACCATCACAAATCTCTTGATGCGTGGAGCCACCACATGGGTAACCTCTTTGTCAACAGTATCATTGCCTGGTGGAATGTCTTTGCTTTTGGTGGCTGATAAGTCAGTCTTGGCCTGATTTTGAGTTGTAAAAGCTGCGGTCATTTCACTAAAGTATTTGGTATCAGTCAGAGACAATCCCTCAGCCTCATCAAATGATGAAACTTCTTGCACAAACATCAAATACTGGTTGTTGTGGTAAATGGTCATGGCTTGTTTTCCGGATTGCTGCGAAACCTGATGATCCAGAATATTCCTTGAGTAATTGGTTACAGCTTTGGAATGTGTAAAATAGCGGTAATGGATGGCTGTATCCACAGAACTCACTGTGCTGTCGATCACTGCCAGGTAATTGTTTGTAATCCCGTTGGCATCGCTTAAATAAGAAATGGTATTGAACCCATAGGCCTGAGGCTGGGTTTCATCGGCCAGGGGCGTGTTGGTAATCCGCTTTAAAAGCGGACTGTGGGTTGAAAAGTCGTACACAAACAAATCGAAATGGTCGGGCACATCCACAATAATCTTTGGTTCTTTTCCGATGGTGTCGTTCGCGCGGTTGGAGCTAAACACAATCTGCGACCCGTGGTTAATGAAAACCGGCGACAAATCAGAGTACAGGTCATCGGTAATCTTCAGCCATGAGCTTGCTGCAATATCGAAAACAAAAATATCCGACTGTCCCATTTGTGAAGCCGAAACCACAAGCATCTTTCCGTTATCCGAATAGGCCAGGCTATTTACTTTTTGCACATTATACAGGATTTGCCGGCTAAACTTCTTCTCTTCCAGGTTATATAAATACAACCAGGGCATTCCTTTGTCTTCAATCACAATGGCCAGCAATTTACCGGTTGGGTGCCACGACAACAAGGGATAACTGTAATCGGTTTTGGTATCGATCATCACCCCTTTTCTCAGAATTTTCTTTTTTTTACCGGTTTGCAAATCCTTGATAAACACCTTGAACTTACCCATTTCATTGGTTGAGTAGGCCAGTTTATTCCCGTCAGGACTCAGCGTTGGCCGCTGAAAAACCAGATCTGGTTTAAACCTGACTTTAACCTGGTTACCGGGCATATTGGTGTTTCCCACAAACTGACTGTATTCGTTTTGATAATAAGCCTTCCATTCCTCAACAACCGTTTTAAACGACATGCCGGTAACATACATAAACCCTTTGTCGATGCTGTTGCTCATACTGGTCATGTGGATGATGTTGCTGACCGTGGTGGTACCGTATTGTTTTGCAATAAACCGCCAAAGCGAATGACCTGCATAGGTGGCATCCTGGCCGGTGAGGTTGTTCAGTTTTTTGTACCTGCCGGTAAGAATTCCATCGCGCACTACGTTGTCGAGTTCCACGCTCCAGTCTTTGCCAAGCCATGAAATTAATCCTACCCGATACCAATCGGGCAGGTTGAAGAAGGTGGCTGTTTTCACTTGTTTGGTCAGTGTGCCTCCAAACATCATTTGGTTGAAGAGCACCTCGGCAATACCCGTTCGGATTTGATCTTCAAAATTAACATGATTGCCATCGAAATACAAAAACACCTTTGATCCAATGATGTGTGTAACCCCGCCCACATTGTAATTATCGTCGGTCATCAACCCTATGTTACTTTGTTTCAGGTCGGTGAGGTTGTTAAAAATGATAAACTGGAGCCGCTTGTCGAGGATGGTTTCCATCTTGGCCTCGATCATCGGGATTTGCTCGGTAGCATAACGGGCTGCATATTGGGCCAGTTCTTTACCATTGAGATAAAAATAGGCATCCAGGTCTTCAAATTTGTAATATGTCCAGTAAAAATCGTTGAATTGCACCCTGCTTTTCCCAAAAGTCAGATTCGATCCATTATAAAACTGGGCAACAGCCGGGTTATGAATGAACAATACCGAAACGATAACACTCACTACCACAACAAGAAACGTACGTTTATGTTTCATTTCACCCTGTTTATCCAACATATTTCTACCTAATGGGATGGCTAAATTATAACAAATATTAAACCAAATTATTTTCTTACCGGGCCTCAATCTTATCTGTTTACACTATTTTTGACCCAACCAATACAATTTAAAATGATGACCAAAGTAAAACAATTTACCTTTAATCCGTTTCAGGTAAATACCTATATATTGAGCGATGAAACCGGGGAATGTGCCATTATCGATCCCGGAATGAACACCCCTAAGGAAGAACAGGAACTCTCTGAATACATTAAAGACCAGAACCTTAAACCTGTTTTACTACTGAATACCCACACCCACATCGACCACATTGCCGGGAACGAATATGTGCAAAAAACCTATCAGCTACCCCTACAGGCACACCGCGAATCGGAGATCTTTTTGCGCGAAGCCATGACCCATGCGGCTGTTTTCGGAATCCACCTCGAACACGTGACTCCCATTGAGGTTTTCCTGGCCGAAGGCGATCGGGTAACCTTTGGAAACACCACCATGCAAATACTCTACACTCCGGGTCATGCGGCAGGCAGCGTATGCTTTTATGTACCCGAATCGGGTTTTGTAATTACAGGCGATGTGTTGTTTTATCAAAGCATTGGCCGCACCGACCTGGCCACCGGCGATTATGATCTGCTTCAGGAAAGTATTTGGAAAAAACTTTTTACCTTGCCGGACAATACGCTGGTTTATCCCGGACACGGACCACATACCACCGTTGGCACCGAAAAATCGACTAACCCGTTTGTGGCCATCGGTCGCGACGAATTGTATTAATTACGGTGCATTGTCTGTTGAAAATTGACCTACTTTTAATGTAAATATCTGAATTATATCCAAATTTGATCGACCAGACCACCATACAATCCATCATCGAAACGGCCCATGTTGAAGAAGTGATAGGCGATTTTGTCACCCTTAAAAAAAGAGGGGCCAATTACTTGGGATTGTGTCCGTTTCACAACGAAAAGACGCCTTCTTTCAGCGTATCTCCCGCCAAGGGTATCTATAAATGTTTTGGCTGTGGAAAAGCCGGCAATGTGGTTAACTTTGTGATGGAACACGAACATTACAGTTATCCCGAAGCCCTTAAATACCTGGCCAAACGTTATAGCATCGACATCGAAGAGGAGGAAATGACCCCAGAAAAGCAACAGGAACTCGATGAACGCGAAAGCCTGTTTGCGGCCAACACCTTTGTAAACCAGTATTTTGTAAAGAACCTGTTTGAGAGTGAAGAGGGCAAGTCCATCGGGCTGAGTTATTTTAAACAACGCGATTTCAGGGAAGCTACCATCCGCGAGTTTGAACTGGGTTATGCCCGTGAAGGCTGGGACGATTATACCAAAGAGGCGCTTAGAAACGGTTTTAAAAAAGAAGTGCTGATTAAAACCGGACTCACCATCGAAAAAGATGGCAAATTGTTCGATCGCTTTCGCGGAAGAGTGATGTTCCCCATCCACAATCTTACGGGAAAAGTCATTGGTTTTGGTGCCAGGATATTGTCATCCGACAAATCGAAAGCCAAATACCTCAATTCCCCCGAATCGGAAATCTATTTTAAGAGCAAAGTCCTTTACGGGATTTATTTTGCACGAACAGCCATCATCAAACAGAATAGTTGCTATCTGGTGGAAGGTTACACGGACGTGATTTCGCTGCATCAGGCCGGCATTCAAAATGTGGTGGCTTCTTCCGGGACTTCGCTTACAGTTGATCAAATTAAGCTCATCAAGCGGTATACGCCCAACATCATGATTTTGTACGATGGCGACCCGGCCGGGATTAAGGCTTCGTTCCGGGGCATTGATTTAATTCTGGAGCAAGGCATGAATGTGAAAGTGGTACTTTTCCCGGAAGGGGAAGATCCTGATTCCTTTGCCAAGAGCCACCGCACCAGCGAAACAGAGGAATTTATCACCAACACGGCAGTCGATTTTCTCACCTTTAAGACCAATCTACTGCTCAAAGAAACAACCGGTGATCCTGCCGGAAGAGCAGGTCTCATCAAAGAAATTGTTCAGTCCATTTCACTGATTCCGGATGCCATCAACCGCACCGTTTACATTCAGGAATGCAGCAATGTGATGGGCATGCCTGAGCAGACCCTGATGAACGAACTCAATAAGATCATCAGGAACCGCTTTGGCAAGAAAAACGATATTGAGCCGGAAAACCTCATTCATGAGGAAACAAAACAACCCCAACAAGAGCAACTGGAAACTGATCCGCTCAGCATTAAGTTTCAGGAAAACGAAATCATGCGCTGGGTTTTGACCTATGGCAACCACCTGATTACCTTTAAGGATGAGGAAACACAGGAAGAAGTTACCATCAGCATAGGGGCTTATTTTGTGCAGGATCTGGAGGAAGACCAACTCAAATTTGAGAACCCGGTTTACAACAAGATTTTCGAGGAATATAAAATGGCAACCGCGAAAGGACAAACCATTGGTGAGAGTTTTTTTGTAAACCATCCCGACCAGGAGATTGCCCAAACGACCATTCAACTGGTAACTTCGCCCTATCACCTGAGCGAAAACTGGGAGAAAAACCACATTTTCGTTAAACTCGAATCGGATGAGCTCAAGCAAAATGCCATCGAAACATTAATGGCTTTTAAGCACCGTTTAATCGGAAAACAGCTCAAGGAGATCGCAAAAAAAATGCAGAATGTAACCGATGACGCCGAAATTTTTGTGCTTCAACAACAGCATTTTGAATTAAAAAAACTTGAAATCCTTATCGCCAAAGAGCTTAACCGTCCCATGAATTACTAAAGGATATGACCAACAAAGAATTGAAGATCTGGAAATTTCTTTCAGACAAACTAAGCAACGAACAAGCCTGCTATTTGATGGTGATCGTTGAAAGCAAGGGAAGCAGTCCGGGCAGAAAAGGCTTTAAGATGGCCGTGTGCCGGGATGGAGAGCTTATGGGATCCGTTGGCGGCGGATCGATGGAACACAGGCTGGTGGAGCAATGCAGGGATTTATTGCAAAAGGGAGAGCAAAGGATTTTTCAGAAAAAGGAAGTCCATCACGGAAACACCGATAGCCCATCTGGGATGATTTGCTCAGGCAATCAGGCTGTTGCATTTTACCCCCTGAACATCGAAAATTTGCAATTGATTCAAAAGATCGTGCAAACCATAGAACAACAGGAAAAACGACTTTTACAATTCAATCAGCAAGGCTTCTTTTTTCAGGAAGAAGGTTCCGAAATCAAAGTCGATCTCCATACGGTACTTCCAAATGAAGCATGGGAGTTGAATGAAATACCCGGTTTTAAGCATGAAGTTTACATTGTCGGGGGCGGGCATGTGAGCCTGGCCCTGTCGCAAATGCTGTCTATTCTCGATTTTCAGGTGACAGTTTTTGATGAGCGCGAAAAGCTGAACACCTTCGACGAAAATGATTTTGCCCACGAGAAAAAACGCATCAACTATAAGGAGGTTGCTCAATACATCCCCGATGGCACGAACATCATGGTGGTGATTATGACCCAATTCCACACCAGTGACTACCTGGTTCTGAAACAAATGATTGGCAAGAACCTGGGGTATCTGGGCATGATGGGAAGCAAATCGAAGGTAAAAACCCTTTTTCAAAAACTGAAAGAGGAGGGTGTTGATGCCGGATGGCCGCAAAAGGTCCACGCTCCCATCGGAATTGAAATTTCGAGCCAGACACCGGAAGAAATAGCCGTTAGTATCGCGGCGGAGTTGATTGGGGTGAAGAATCAGGGGTAGGTTGGTTGACGTTCTTGAGTTATGTATTTACCGGGGTACAGGTGAGCAATCAAATCAACAATACTACCTATTCCAAAGCTCCAAAAATCTGGATGAGTGGAACAAGATGGTTGAGAAGTTCTTTGAGTTGCACGCAAGGTAAATGTGACACGCTGGAGTAAGTTTAAGAACTAATATTGAGTGCACTCCGAAAAGGAAAATACCCCTAAATCCCCTAAAGATACTGTGTCTAAATCCAATATATTCGTTCATTATTTTTATTTTTATTTTTCTACTTTTACCAAGCAAAAAGAAGGCTACTTTCAATTCGTTGAGCTGGAGCCTATCTACCAGGTGGGGGGTTATCCTC
>JAUYGX010000112.1 GCA_030690365.1 Bacteroidales bacterium
AGACGCGGAGACGCAGAGAAAAAATAATCTTCGCGCCTTAGCGACTTAGCGGAAAAATATCCACCGCAGAGACGCGGAGACGCAGAGAAAAAATCACCTTTGCGACTTAGCGACTTAGCGGTAAATATCAACCGCAGAGAAGCGGAGACGCAGAGAAAAAATAATCCTCGCGCCTTAGCGACTTAGCGGTAAAATATCAACCGCAGAGACGCAGAGACGCAGAGAAGGAATAGTTTAGGCTGATCACATTGCTATTTAAACATACGTCATTGTAAACCATCTGTTTATATACACTCAACTACCATGATTTCACAAACCAAAGGCATCGTTATTAAAACCATTTCCTATGGTGAAACGGGGCTGGTAGTCAAGATTTTTACCGAACAGTTGGGCATGCAGTCGTTTATGGTGAAAGGCATTGGTGGTAAACGATCGAAAAACAAGTCTGCCTTTTTTCAACCACTCAATTTGCTTGATCTGGTGGTATATCACAAGGAAAACCAGGGCTTGCATCACATCAAAGAAGTACAACCCGATTACATTTATCAGCATCTGCACAGCGATGTCATTAAAAGGTCGCTTTTGGTGTTTGTAAACGAGTTGCTTTTTAAATCGCTGCATGAAGAAATGCCCAACAGTCCTTTGTTCCACTGGTTGCATCATGCGCTGGTATGGCTCGATCTGGCCGATCAACATGTGGCTGATTTTCATCTGATTGTCATGATGGAACTCACCAAGTATCTGGGTTTCTATCCCAAAAAGGAGCTGGCGCGCACTTACACTGTATTCGACATGGAAGAAGGGCTTTTTGGAAACCGCATTCCTTCACATCCTTATTATGTTACAGGAGAAACCGTGATGCAGCTCATCCGGCTGATGGAAGTGTCATTCGATCAAAATAACCACTATAGTTTCACCAATGCACAACGACGCGATTTGCTGGAGACGCTGATTGTCTTTTACAAACTTCATCTGCCTGCCTTTTCAGGTTTTAAATCGCTGGAAGTACTCAAGATGGTGCTGGAGTAAGTCGGGCAGGAAGAAAACCTGTATGCCATTGGCTGTTAAGTATTCAATACTCAATCAATCTTGATTTCGCTTTCATTTGAGTGGGAAAAAGTCCTCTACATTTCTGTAGACGGGTTCTATAACATATTTCCCTTGTTTATCAATGTAACCCCAAAAAAAACCTTTACTTTTGATTAGTCAATTGGATTTAATCAGAAACATTTATCTCAATTTGATTTGACATGGCTTAACTAATATGGATACTAAATTAAACCAATTCATCACTAATTTTAAGAAAGATTTAACCCTCTTTTTCAGCATCAGTCTGGGAATTTTTTTGTTTGTTTTGTTTTTTCAGCCATTTTGGCCTGAGTACCTTAACTACAATAACAAGCTGATCTTTGTTGCAGGGCTGGGCGCTATCGTTTTTATTGTGACGGTACTGGTGCGAATTTTGCTTCCGTTTTTCATGCATCCAAAACATGAACGAAATCCCAACACAGGACTGCTCACGCTTTTTGAAAATTTTCTGTTGCTGGCCTTGAGTTCGGTGGCATTTGCCTTTTATCTGCGCTATGTTGGTTTGATTGATATCAGTTTCCCGGTTATGCTGAAGGTGGTTTTTATTTGTCTGGTACCCCCTGTGGTGCTGGGCATTGTCGATAAATATAAAAACCTGGCTTGGCAGCAGGAGCAGCTTCGTAAAGATAGCCACACCATGCAAAAACAATTTGACAGGTACAAAGAAGCCTCACAAAACAAGACCATTGCTTTTGTTGCAGAAAACAACACCGAAAAACTGGAGGTTCTGGTCGATGGTATTGTCTTTATTAAATCGGCTGATAATTATGTGGAACTCAGAATAAAAGAAGAAAATAAGTTCAGTACCAAGCTTATTCGCAACACTTTGAAAAACATTGAACTCCAGCTTCAACCCTATTCATTTTTTATCCGTTGCCACAGAACCAGCATTGTAAATACACATTATATTAAAAAGCTGAAGCTGAGTGACAACAATTACGCTTTGTTGCTGAATGACCTGGATGACGAAATACCCGTTTCACGACAGTATCTGCTAAAAATCAGAGAAGTAATTTAATTCCGGGGCGAACACCATTCACAAATTTAAGCGTTACCCGCTGACAATTCAGGCATTCTGTCCCATTTACCTGTGTATTAATCCCTTCTTCAAAAATCATGTCAATACTGTCATTAATTTTCGTTTATTAATACTGTATGAAGAACCATGAATGCTTTACAAATATTTCTATCAGATGCAGAATCCTACTGTAACTTCAGCATTAAACTGCCCTGATGGGACTTTAAAGCAAGAAAGTGCCATCAGGTGGCCATGGTTTAATACAACGAAAACTAAAGTAAACTAATTACAACTAATCAAAACCATTACGAAAATGACAACTAATGACATAAAATTTCCGAACAAAAAAAACCCCTATTTTATTAACGAACTACGTGAAAAAGTAAAAGCGCATTTCAGCAGCAATAACATTTCGACTTATGGCGGAATGCAGATGATCCTGAAGTCTGTTTTTATGCTTTCGTTGTACTTTGTACCCTATTTTCTAATGTATACGGGCATTATCAGCACAGTTCCCGGATTATTGATCTGTTGGCTGATGATGGGATTAGGCATGTCGGGTGTAGGTCTAACCATTATGCACGATTCAAATCACAAGACCTTCTCCAGCAATAAAAAAGTAAATACGTTCTTTGCAAAATCCATGTACCTGTTGGGGGGCTTTCCACTGGTTTGGCAATATCAGCACAACACACTGCATCATGGATTTACCAATATAGAAGGCCATGATGAGGATATCGATCCCGGTAAGATTCTACGGTTTTCGCCGCACAAACCACGCTACAGTTTTCAAAAATACCAGTACATTTATTTCCCGTTTTTTTATGCCCTTTCAACGCTTTCGTGGGTAACGCGTAAAGAATTTATACAACTTAACCGATACCGAAAAACAAATGCCAAGCTCAATACCAGCAAGTCGTACAACAGGTTGTTTACCGAATTAATCGCATCAAAAATCATTTATCACGTTGTTTTTCTGGTGCTTCCAATAATCTTTTTTCCATTTGCATGGTATTGGATTGTAGCGGGTTTCATACTGATGCATTTAACCTGTAGCCTTTTACTTTCCCTCATTTTCGGGATCGCCCATATCATGCCACAAGCCGAATACCCACTGCCTGATGAGGTGAACACCATGGAAAATGGCTGGGCTATTCATCAGTTGTTAACCACTACTGATTTCTCACAAAAAAACAGGCTGTTCACCTGGCTGATTGGCGGCTTGAATTACCAGATAGAACACCACCTGTTCCCAAATATCAGCCATGTGCATTACAGGAAAATATCCGGTCTGGTTAAGTCTACCGCAGAAAAGTATGGACTGCCTTATCACGTCCAATCAGGATTTTTCATGGCGGTTCTTAATCATGTCAGGATGCTCAAATTGCTTGGCAGGTAGCGCAATTATTGGGGAAGAAATATTCTCCATTTCAATCTTCTTACCCAAATCCAATCCTTTCAATATCTTTGCTGGTCAAAATCAACACCGGGTTTATGTTTAAGAAGATTCCGCACACCTACGTCATCATTTTTTCCATTATTCTTTTTTCTGCTGTTCTTACCTGGATTATTCCGGGCGGGGTTTACAACCGGAACACCATTCAGGTAAACGGCATCAGCCGGACGGTGATCGACAAGGATTCGTTTCATTATGTGGAGAGTCAACCTCAGACCTGGCAGGTGTTTTCGGCTTTTTTCGAAGGGTTTACGCGGCAGTCCGGAATTATTGTCTTCATCCTGATGATTGGAGGTGCTTTCTGGATTGTGAACAGCACCAAAGCCATCGACATCGGAATCCTGTCTTTTTTAAAAAAGGCCCAAACTCTGGAGAAGAATCCGCTGCTCAACAAAATTGGCGTCAACAACCTGATTATTGTATTGATTATGTTGGTGTTTAGCATATTCGGAGCTGTATTTGGCATGAGCGAAGAAACCATCGCCTTTATTATTATTCTGGTGCCATTGTCCATTTCCATGGGATACGACAGCATTGTGGGCGTGAGCATGAGTTTTGTGGCCGCAGGACTGGGCTTTGCCGGCGCTGTTCTCAATCCGTTCACCATTGGCATTGCACAGGGCATCGCCGATCTGCCTTTGTTTTCGGGATTTGGGTATCGGTTGGTTTGTTGGTTTATAATCAATCTGACGGGCATCACCTGGGTATTGATTTATGCCGCCAAAGTAAAAAAGAATCCGGAAAAATCGCCCGTTTACAAAACTGATGCCTATTGGCGAAAGCATGTCGAAGTTTCTGATGCTGAAATCAAATACCACACCCCCAGAATGGCCTGGATTGTTTTTCTTTTTACGCTCGCCGGCCTGGTTGTATTTTCGGTTTTTCACACCTTTACCACCATGAAAATCGGAAATGCCTCCGAAACTTTGCCCATGATTCCGGTGGCTACCGGTTTGTTCTTAATTTTTGGAGTGATCAGCCTGCGTAAATCCATCCATTTCTTTGTACTCACCCTGCTCATGTTTACCATCGTATTTCTGATTATCGGTGTAATGGGTTACAGTTGGTATATAGAAGAAATTGCCAGTTTATTTCTGGCACTGGGATTGCTTTCGGGGGCGGCGAGTAACTATTCGGCCAACAAGGTCACCAAATTGTTTATCGAAGGAGCCGGGGATATTCTCTCGGCAGCACTGGTTGTCGGGCTGGCTGGCGGCATTCTGGTGATGCTCGAAAATGGCCGGGTAATCGACACCATCCTGCACAGCGTTTCCACTTCCATGGAAGGGATGGGCAAATTTGGTACCGTCAGCGTGATGTACGTCATCCAAAACATGATCAACATCATTATCCCCAGTGGGTCGGCCAAAGCGGCCCTCACCATGCCTGTGATGGCTCCCTTTTCTGATCTGGTAAACCTCTCGCGCCAAGCCACTGTAATGGCCTTCCAGTTTGGAGATGGTTTTACCAATATGATCACTCCCACATCAGGCGTGCTCATCGGCGTTTTAGGCGTGGCTAAAATCCCCTACGACCGGTGGGTAAAATGGATTTGGCCCTTTATGGTTGTTCTAATTCTATTGGGATGGTTGCTGCTCATCCCCACCGTTACCATGAACTTAAGTGGCTTTTAATCTGGTTTTTAGCTTAATAACTGTTGAATAATTAACAAATAAGGCATCCATATTCAGGGATTGGCAAATTTGTTAATCGATAACTTGACAGCCGGTTTACCTACCTACGGCAGGAGAACCTACCTACGGTGGGTGAACGTACTTTAGGTATGGAGGCAGTTCGATATTCAATTCCCCCTATATTCACTGAAATATCCTTCACGGACTAAGGTTCATATTAGACAGGCTCTAAATAAGAAAAGAGCTATGCCGCTAACAGTTAATTTATTACATTTGCCTTCTTGTTAAAAACCCCCATAGTTGTTAACAAGCTGAATGCTAAGGATATTTGCCGAAGACAATTTCTTTTAAACCGAACCAATTTGCTAAATATCCACATTGATTTTAATAGTTACAAACAATATTAATTTATAAAAGGATGAAGGTATACGACACAAAGAACATCAGAAACATTGCTCTGATTGGAGGCGCGAAATCCGGCAAGACTACTATGGCCGAGTCTATGCTGTTTGAAGGAAAAGTAATCACCCGCAAAGGTACAGTTGAAGATCACAACACCGCTTCTGATTACAGGCCAATCGAGATCGAACGTCAACATTCGGTACACTCCTCACTGTTATACACAATATATAACGACAATAAAATCAATATTTTAGATGTACCCGGCTTTTCCGATTATGTCGGAGAAACCATTGCAGCACTCAGTGTTTGCGATACCGCTTTGATGATGGTAAATGGTCAGTCGGGTGTGGAAGCAACTACCGAAACAGCCTGGAAACAGGCAGAAGAAGCCAACTCGCCAGTTGTTTTTTCAGTTAACCAGCTTGACCATAATAGTGCCAACTTCGAAGAAACGGTAACTTCACTGAGAGATTACTTCGGTGATAAAGTAACTGTAGTTCAATATCCTGTAAATCCTGGTGAAGGATTTAACACCATCATCGATTTGGTTTTGATGAAACAACTGAAATTTAACGAAGGGGGTGGCGAACCCGAAATTACCGAAATTCCGGCATCAGAAGCCGACAAAGCAGGAGATCTTCATCTGGCATTGGTTGAAAGAGCCGCCGAAGGTGATGAAGCACTCATGGAAAAATATTTTGAAAACGACACCCTGACATTGGCAGAGATGCGCGAAGGTATCCGCAAAGGACTTACCACCAGAACCATATTCCCGGTGATGTGTTCGTCAGCCAAACACGGAATTGGCGTAGCCCGCATTCTGGACTTTATAAACAATTCGTGCCCTTCACCAGATGTAATGCCCGTAGTAAAAACAAAAGATGGCAAAACTTTTTCATGCAGCAACCAGGATCCCATTGGTATGTTTGTATTTAAAACTTCCATCGAACATCATTTGGGAGAGGTTTCATTCTTTAAATTGTGGGGTGGCACACTTACCGAAGGTACCGACCTTATCTGCTCACGTAACGGACATAAGGAACGCCTTTCGCAATTGTTTATTTTAAATGGAAAAAACCGCGAAAAAGTAGATAAAGTAATGGCCGGCGATATTGCCATAGCCATCAAATTAAAAGATGTCAAAACTGGCGATTCGCTGATGGACCAGAAAATTGGCACCGATAGTTTTGAAGGGTTTAAACTTCCCACCGAACTTTACACGGTTGCTGTAAAAGCTGAAAATTCAACCGATGACGAAAAGCTTGCCGGAGCTTTAAACGAGATGCACCGCACCGATCCTACCATCTCGGTTGGCCTGTCGCGTGAGTTGAAGCAAATGCTGATTAAATCGCAGGGAGAATTTCATTTGAACACCATTAAATGGTATTTAAAAAATGTTTATAAAGTAGACGTTGAAACCTTCTCCCCGAAGGTTCCATACCGTGAAACCATCACCAAATCGGCACGCGCCGACTATCGCCATAAAAAACAATCCGGCGGTTCGGGTCAGTTTGGTGAAGTTCACCTGATGATTCAGCCATATGTTGAAGGTTATAAACATCCTACCGATTTCCCGGTAAGGGGAACCGAAGAGCATGAATTGACCTGGGGTGGTAAACTTATTTTCCACAACAGCGTTGTGGGTGGTGCTATCGATGCCCGTTTTTTGCCCGCAATATTAAAAGGGATTATGGAACGTATGACCGAAGGCCCTTTAACAGGATCGTATGCGCGCGACATCGTTGTGTATGTTTACGATGGAAAAATGCACCCGGTGGATTCAAACGAAATCTCGTTTAAGCTGGCTGGACGTCATGCCTTTAGCGATGCTTTCAAAAATGCAGGGCCAAAAATCATGGAACCCGTTTACGATTTGGTGGTAAGTGTTCCTGAGGATATGATGGGTGCTGTTATGACCGATTTACAAGGTCGTCGGGCCATCATTATGGGTATGGATTCGGCTGGTAAAAATCAGGTGATAAAAGCCAAAGTCCCCGGTGCCGAAATGAGTAAATACGTTACTTCATTAAGTGCCCTGACTTCCGGACGCGGTACTTTTAGTTTAACCTACGATGCCTATCAACAGGTACCAACGGATGTTCAGGAAAAACTGCTGAAAGAATACGAGGAATCGGAGGAAAACGAAGATTAATTTGTTTGTTTAAATAAAAAAAGCGGCTTTAAAACAGGCCGCTTTTTTTTTATTCAGTACAAGCGTAGATATAATCTACTCCACCCGATGTCTGCGTTTCGCCTGTTGCCTAAGCAACAAATACGATTGTTTGATTTGCTCCTCATCGGCTTCGGGTTCCTCTTCAAGCACTTTGGCTTTGTACTGAGAATAGGACATGGTCTCGATTTCGTCCAGTAAGGCATTCAGTTCCTCTTCTGTCATCTCATCTTCCTTAACGAGAACTGAATCCGGATCGGGAAATATGTCGGAAGCACTAATCACCTCATATTCGTACCCTTCAGGAACCTCAAATATTTCTCCGGATACGGGAACATCTATTTCGATGCTGGTGGCAGTTTCAACATCCTTTCCTACCTGCGATTTCAAGGTTAGTCCGTTCCAAACCCAGAGGCGGCTTTTTCCCTGTTTCCAGATGTCGCATGCTTTGCCCGAAATGGTTTCTTGTCCAACGATTTCATAGCCCATGTGGATGAGCATGTTACGCCCGGTTTCTTCCCAATCGCGGTTGGGATTCGCCAACCAATAAGCTGCCGGATTGTGAATTTTAACGGCACTTTTGTTTGCGTAGTCGATGCTGATCATATCGCTTCCAATAAGGATTACGGTGGAAAGCTCATCGGTTTTTCTTTTTTTGATCACCTTAGAGGTTGCAAATTTGTAGCCGCCCATGTCGATGTACTGGGTTTTTGTCCCCTCATCAGATCCTTCGAGCCGGTATTCAACGATGGCCGAATTAAAAGCGTAGCGTTTGTAATCTTCAGGTGGTTTGTTGGCCACATCGGCTTCGTAACCCTCTACAAACTCGCCATACTTTTGAAGGCCGAAAAGGGTAAATTCCTCCCCTTTTTTCTCGGCTTCTTCTGCTTTTTGAATTCCGGGTTCAGCCGCTTCAGCTCCTTTGTCCAGATGCTTATCCGCTTCCTCCATGCCTTTGTCCTCGGCCTTTGTTTTTTGCTCTTCGGCCTTTTCCCGTCCCACCTTCTTATATTTATTTTGAATCTTGGTTGGGATGCCAAACTGGGCATTACTTGTGGCAGAAAAAGCAACCACAAAGAGTAAAGTTAAAATGAGAATTTTTTTCATTGGTGAGTGTATTAATTCAAATTGAACATCATTTAATTAGTGGCACAAACATTATTTACCAACCGTAAAACTATAAGCATCAGACCCCATGCCCACCGTATAACCAAGATATGGGCCTCTGAAGAATACTTTTTTCATGGGCATAATGGTATTAACAATATCTACCGGTTCCCAGGTATATCCTCCATCCCGGGTATGGTATAATTTGGTGTTGATGATATCCCCCACATCCAAAGCATCAACAGTGGCATAGCCCTCCTCATCACTCAACATCCAGATTGAGCCAAAGTTATAGGCATCGGGAACATTTATTTTTTCCCACGATTGTCCGCCATCGGTGGTTTTAAGCACCACTGCAAATCCCTGACTTTCGCGACCCACAACCCATCCATCATTTTCATTTATAAAAAACGCATTGTAAAGATCATCGTCGCGTGTAATGCCCGAAGCATTTAGTTGTATGTTTTCCCAACTTAATCCACCATCCTCCGAAAGCATGATATATTGACGCAAAGGGTTATCCTGGTCTTTTAAATTAAAAACGATGCCTTTTTCATTTCTGAAATACACTAAGGGACTGGTAGGCATATCATCGTAATAATAAGGAATATCGATTGACTTTACAGGTTGGAAATCGCCGGAAGTAGCATTTGCGAGCCTAATCTGGTATGCCTCCTCATGGTTATAAATACCTGTTGCCACCAAATATCCGGCATTGCTCAAAGCTATGCTGGTGACCCAGAAATTATCGAAAGTAGGTTCCCCGTTTCCGGGAGGAGTGCTTTGCCAATAAATATTGTTCCATGTAGTTGAGGTTATGACTCTTCCTGCGAATGTCCGGGCCAAAATTTCGTTTTCGTTTAAGAAAATGATTTGTTCCATTCTTTCGAGAAAATCATCGGGAGCCATATTTTCCCATTGGTGGCCACCATCCGATGTATGCAGCATATAGCCCCAGAAACCATAGCCTGTACCTCCGGTCATCCAGCCTTCATTTTCACTCACAAAAAATACATCGGTATTGATGGTTTCGTTGCTTTGGTTCAGTCCGCTCAAATCTACTACTTCCCAAATGGCATTCACCAGATTAATGGTAATGGTATCGGACGCAACCGCTATTCCCCCAATGATATCATTTACAATCAAGGTGTGTTCGCCATAAATGGAGGAAGCTGTACTCCAAGTGTATTCCCAGGGTTCTTGTGTGATGGTTGAAATAATATTTCCATCCACCAGAAATTCCACCTGGGTTGGAGTAGCACCCGTAACCCTGGCCTTTAAGAGTGTCTGGCTGCCCAAAGATATCCAATTTCCGTCAGCCGGAGATTCGAAAAAGATACCAGTGGACAAAGGCTCATCTTCAAGGTGCATGAGGTTTTGTTCAAACAAACAAAAATCGGTACTCCACTCATCTTCAAAAAGCAGCACATCTATTCTGATTCCCACTTCCGCTTTAACACCCACTGTATAATCCAGGGTCCAGTTTTCGGTTCCGGTGTGAAGTTCGGCTTCGAGAAGTGAACAAGCGGTAACATTGGTAAATGGCCCGGCTACACCATACAACAGCAGACTAATTTCAGGTCCTACACTGGTTTCCACATTCATCGAAATATCAAGTTCGGGAGGATAATAATCGGTGGTAAAGGTTTTTTCCTTGATGGTACTCCAACCGTCGGCAGAAGTGTAACGGGTGCCCAGTCGGCCTTCAAACGACTCAGAGGCTTTTGTGGTAAATTCCGCAGTGAGCTGTCCATCAACACCCACAAACAATTGAATTTTAGGCACAAAAACCACCGGAACAGGGCCAATGGCAAACGTCCAGGGTTCAAAATAGAATGTAGCCACCGGAATGCGCTGATTAACAGATGCACCATATTGCGAAACCACATTGATGGAGGCACTCTGGTTGATTTCCACCCCTGACTCAAAAAGTTCGATGGTGACCTCCGGAGGCAAACACAGGATGCAGTAATCCCAGTTAAATTTAAAAAATACCCCCATATCGAGCGAAGTAGCTCCCTGCACTGTTACCTGATCGGTTCCACTTCCAAAAGTGATATCGTAGTCCATGTCGAACACAGTGAAATCTGTATTTTTCAGAGACTTCAATTTCACACCGTCGGCCAGCTCCATACGTGCAATCTGGCTGGTTTTTAATAATCCACTTCTAAAGTCGATACTTCCCTGCAGGACGGCTTCTGTTAATCCTGCCGGTTGGGTGTGTACTTTGGTTTCACCTTTTGAGGCTTCGATACTGGTTATCTTACGCAAATAGCCATACTGAGCAAACTCCGAAGCACTATCCACAAGTATATCACCTACATTTAAATTACTAATGAGTCCGCTTTCACCCGAAAAGGTAAAAGTAAAATGGTGGTATCAATTGTTGAGATGGCCGACCGTGTTTCCAGGTCCATCACTTTGGTGATATCGGCCACAATCACCTCATTTGGTTCGGGTTCAGGATCAGGATCAGAGGTTTTCTTTTTGCAGGCAAAAGGAAGGGTAAGAATTCCGAAGGCTAGAAAAATCAGGAGAAGCTTTTTCATTATCTTGCGGATGTATTTCCGTAATCACCATAAATCTTTGGCCAGCCGCTCGTTGCAAGACCACTGCCATCACCCTTAAAGCATCTGACCATTCTTTGTTCTGAAGAAACACTAATGATGTTTCCTTCGTGGGTAAACACCGGTGGATGGAGATTTCCATATTCAATTCCGGCTTCGGTTTCGGCATTTTCTTTCCAGTTTAATGTCCCGTTTGATTTAACAGAATACAACCCAAACAATTGTCCATCGTAGAAGTTACCATTTGACGACAGAACAGGAGCATTGGTAAAGGTTGGATTAACCAACCATCCATCATTGATATCGGTTTCCCATTCTAATATACCTGAATGATTGTATTTTACCAAGTTTCCGTTTCCAACAACAACTTCATTATCAGGTGATAGGATAATACTACTATAGCTGTTTGTGAAACTTTCTCCCAAATCAAATTCATTCACAGACTGTCCTGAACGGGAAATAATTTCGATTTTAGTATCGCTCCTGACATATAAATTACCATCTGACCCAAAGGCCACGTTGAACATATCCAAATATCCATTTATACCTCTTGATTGTTTGTAGGTTGAGAGCTCATAGGCCCAAACAGAATCGCATGAATTACCATTATCATCGTAGCGAAAGAGAACATCTCCGTCGTTGAAATACAGTTCGTTTCCAAAAACACTTAGGCTAAGCGATCCTCCCATGGTTGGACCTTGTTTTATCCAGAGTTCGTTGCCATCAAAATCGAGGGCCAGCAGATAACCGTAAAAAAACTGACCTGTGGACAGATACACTTTGTTGTTGTTTACGGCTACCATAGGCATCCATTCAAAATCATACTCTGCCGTCATATCTTTGGTCCAGTTGGTATTCCCACTGGAGGCTTCGATACAATAAATAGCTACAGGGTCATCTGTAACCACAAACACTTTTCCGCCAGCGTAAGTTACCTTATTGGTGGCTACCCCTGTTACTTCATTTTTCCACAATTCATTGCCATTTTTATCGAGAGCGATCGTGAAAACCGAAGTCCAGTCTTCTGAAACCATTGAAAAATAAACGTTGTTATTTTCGTCAACAGCAGGAGTAATATTTGAAATTCCACCAACACCGATATCGTAACTCCACAACACGGGATGGGAGCCCGAAGTGGGATCAGGATCAGGGATAATGGGATTGTTGTTTTTGTCGCAGGAGGTAAGGACAATGGCCATCAGGATGATTACCATGAATAATTTTTCTACTTTTTTCATTTAGATTAACTTTTTAATTTTTATTATTGATTGATATTGATTTTATTTGAAAAACAGAGTCAGGAGGAGACCCCAACACCATTCGGACAGCTTTCACTTTCATCGAAACAACCGACAAATGCAGGGTCGATTTCAACACTATGCCATTCCACAGGCAAATACTGTCGGACTGATTGGTGTAATTAATGCAGGTTTTATTTAACATTTCACATGACCCTGACTGCATATATCCTAACCCGGTTAATATTTTATGGTTGTATATCGAACTGATCAGGGAGTTAGCCAGAGGATTATCAGGTAAGTCATCTACTGGATTTTTCGGGTCTGCTTTAAGAGTAACTCTTTCATTTTTAACAAAATGTTCAAAATATCGGTTGACCACCTCGCCATTCAGGGAGTCGTTGTAAAGTGTGGTACAGATAAACCTTTTAGCACCAAAATCATCAAAATACAGAACAGAGGTGCCAAATCCAGAGCCCGAGTGCTCATAATAAATAGTGGCCGACCGAATGCCGTAGAGCATATTTTCCTGGGCAAAACAATTCATCACAAGGAAAGTCAGCAATCCGATCAGCCATTTATTTTTCATGTGTGTTTTAATATTGCTTGAAGCAGGAAGTTAGAAGTGGGAAGTCCGACTTCAATCCTCCGTGTTCTGGCTTCTGGCTTCTGTCTTCTGACTTCCCCCGATCCCTATTTCAACATAAAGGTCAAACCGAACTTAACTGCTGACAGGGTGCCATAACCCACTTCGGCAAATAGGCCAAATCCGCTTTTCATCATCATGCGACCGCCTACAAAAGCTTCACCGTAAGGAGAAATGTGGGCTTTTCGTTCCAAATCGTAGGATTCATAATTATAATCGTAATCAGACCCAAGTTTAATGCCTACACCAACACCGCCATATGCATCCCACTTATCGCTTGTAAACGTGTGTAAATGCCAGATGGCACGAGGTCCTATAACAAATTGGTGATAATTATAGTTGTCATCCAGCCAGATATTGCTGTAACTATAAGTGGAATACTTGTAAGCGATGATACCGCCAACCGAAATTAAACCCACATCACCTGTGGGGAAAATGCCCAATTCGCCGCTAACATTTATCGAAGGAATAAATCCATCAGCCGAGAGCAAGCCAATGCCGGCGTTTAAAGCCAACCCGCCTTTGTTAAACACATGTTGCGATTGTGCACCAATGCCAAATAATACAAAGGCCAGCACTAAATAAACTTTTTTCATACAGAAATAATTAATTGTGAATAAGAATAATTATTCTGCAAATCACCTAAATTCGACTAACGCGGGGTTCACCCTTTCGGGTGATTTTTACAAAAACTGCTTGTTTTATAGGATTATTGAACCATTTTTACCCTTTTCAGAGCTTCTACCCGGTTTTTTACATCCAGTTTAATGTAAATGTTTTTGATATGGGTTTTAATTGTGTTTTCAGATACAAAAAGCTTTTCTCCAATTTCTGAGTTTTTATATCCAAAGGCAATCATCCGGAGTACTTCTTTTTCGCGTTCGGTTAAATCAAACTCCTCAAAATCGGGCATTCCATTTGGTTGTGGTCCCAGAATTTTTGCTTCAATAATTTCCGATTGCATTTTTCTGATTTGTAGCAGGTAGTTTTGCAATTCAAGTCGAAGTTGTTGTTGTTTAAGCTTGTTTCGGTTGTAGTTAAATAGAAAAACCAGCACAATCAAAGTAGAAATAATTACCAATAAGCCAATAAGCCAGATCTGGTACCTGATTTTTCTCTGGTTGAGCTCCCTCTGTAATTCGAGTATTTTGATGGCTTTATTCTTTTCCTTTACCTGATATTTGGTCTCCATTTCGGCGATGTTCGACTTATCCTCTATGCTTACGAGTGAATCTTTAATTTGATTCCCGAGCTTCATATATTCTATCGCCTTGATATAATTACCACCCGTTAGATAAACCTTTGAAAGGAGTTCGCTCACCTCCAGCATGCTTTTTTTATCTTTCACTTCTTTGAAGGTGCTAAAAGCCAAAATAAATGCTTCAACAGCTTTTTGATTATCCAGAGTGGAAAAATACAATTCGCCCTGGTTGCGTAACACTTTTGCTTTACCATCCGGATTGTCAATACTATCCATCAATGAATAGGCACGTTCCAATTCCATTGTTGCCAGGCGATGGTTCTTCTTTTCAATGTGCATTCTGGCCAGATTATTCAATGCATAGGCCCATTTACCAAAAACCCTGTATTTTTGATAGATGTTAACTGCCTGTTGATAGTAATACAAGGCCGAATCGGGTTGTTGAAAGAATTCATCGTAAAGAACTCCTATATTATTAAAATTTGTTGCGGTAGCCAGCGTATCCCGCCTGCTTTGCCTGATGGTTAACCCCATTTGGTTATATTTCAACGATTTATCAAACAATCCCATTTCCTGATAGGCCACCGCAATATTGGTGTATACTTTGGCCAGCGAAATGCTGTCGTCTGCATCTAAAAAATAAGTAGCTGCTTCAAGGTACATGTTGATAGCTTCCTGATAGTTGCCCAAAATTTCCTGGATAACAGCCTGATTCGAAAGCATCCCAACAGCCTGGCTATAACGACCGGCTTTTTTAAAGTAATGTTCACTTTTAACAAAATAGCCGGAAGCTTGCCCGAAGGCTGATTTCCTATAAAGCAACAGCCCAACCTGCTGATAATAGGTAGCCACAAGTGTATCAGGAAACTGATCTTCCAGATTTGTTGCATAATATTCAGCCATCAGAAGCAGGCTGTCGGCAGACAGGATTGAACGCAAATTGCTTTCAATGGCCTGTAGTTCTGATTGCTCTGAATTGGGGCTATTTAGTTTGGTCGTATTTCTTTCTGGATGGTCACAACCTGTGATCATGAATACAAAAACAAAAAAAGATAAGATTAGCAGGCATGTTTTGGGGTGCATTTTCGAAAATTTGTAAGTTTTACTTTCTATTACCAAGGCAGATATCCAACCCGCGTGCTTTTTCTACCATGGCATGGTTGATTGGAACCAATCTGGTTTTTCCGGCCACTTTACTCAAGTCAACACTGCCTATTTTTTCTCCCTTCTTTATGACCATTTTACCGTATAAATCTTTGGCAATCAAATCCACTGCTGAAGCTCCAAAACGGGTGGCGAGGATGCGATCCATCGGAGACGGGCTGCCTCCACGCTGGATATATCCAAGAATGGTTTTTCTGGTTTCGATGCCTGTTCCTGCTTCAATTTGCTCGGCAATATAGGTGGCGGCAGAAATCTCTTTGGGCCGGTTTATACCTTCGGCTACCACTACGATGGAATAGGACTTTTTCTTTTCAACCCTGGAATTCAAATACTTGTTTACCACTTTCATGTCGTAATCAATTTCCGGAATCAAAATCACGTCACCTCCTCCAGCCATACCGGCATAAAGGGTAAGCCATCCTGCATCGTGGCCCATCAGCTCAATCACCATCACCCTGCTGTGCGAGTTGGCGGTGGTATGTAGCCTGTCGATGGCATCGGTGGCAATCCATAAAGCTGAATCGAAGCCGAAGGTAACATCCGTACCCCACACGTCGTTATCAATGGTTTTGGGGAGCCCAATTACGTTAAGCCCTTCTTTTGAAAGCAAGGCTGCCGTTTTCATGGTACCATTGCCTCCAATACATACCACGGCATCCAACCCAAGCTCATCGTAGTGTTGTTTGATCAGGGCTGGCTTGTCCACATCCAATTCACCCCCTCTTTTATAGGGTTTTTCACGCGAAGTGCCTAAAATGGTGCCTCCAAGAGTTAATATGCCCGAAAGCTGACGCTCATCCAAGGGAACATATTCTTTGTTAATAAGTCCACTAAATCCGGAGGTCAAACCAATTACTTCCATACCATATTTGACAATGGCAGTTTTACCAACTCCCCTGATGGCGGCATTCAATCCCGGGCAATCACCACCAGCAGTAAGTATACCTATCCTCTTTTTTTTGTTTTTAACCATAATCAACTCTGGTTTATTTTGAGATTTGACAAAATTACTTCCTTTTTTGCCTCTAATTGCGTCCAGAAGTAAGTTTCACAAGATTGTTGAAAGCCTTTTTACAGGTCTACAAAAAAATAACACGGACAAGCCGTGTTATTGTTAAGTCGAGTAATAGTGAAGCGAGACGGACAAAGTTTTGGAATTATGTCCAAATTTTAGTTTCATTGCGACAATGGATACAAATATACATTTTTCAACAGGGTTTGTCAATTATTTGAATATGAAAAATTCATCTAAAATGTAAACAATTCCTATCCGAAAAAAATTAACACACTTTTTTTCCAATGCGTGCAACGTTTATGCCCAATCAATGTCTTATACTCTGTTAAGTGATAGTGAAGCGAGGCAGGACGAATTGTTAGTAGCAAACGTCCTGCTTTCGTGTTTTTATACAATACTGGTTTTAAGTATGGTATAATGAGGTCAAATATATGAAATTTTAGATATGAAACAACATTTTTTGATTTCTGAGAGAAATATTTTTAAATGTTGTATCGTATTGGTTATAATTAATTTATCGCTTTTTCTTTTAATCCGTTTCGACATTATTCGGCCAAAAACGTCAGTACATAGCCGGCAAAAGTGGCCGGCAACTGATACATCAAGCCATGACCACTATCCTCCACGCTAATCAGGGTTGAACCAGGTATATACCCGGCCAGAATAGTTGAATTCACACTTGGAACCACCTTGTCCTGATCGCCACAAATCAACAAAACAGGCATGTTCAGTTGGTTAAGCCGATCCACCGAACCACCTCCGGGAGTTAACCATTGCTGCACCGCAAAATATTGCAAACCGATGGTAGTATCATGATAGGGTTCAACCGCTTCCGGAAGAAATTTCCATGGCTCGGCATGCGTAGCAAGCCAATCATCCGGGAAAAGCGTCCCCAGCAATTCCTCAGGTGTGGAGGAAGGATTCGACAGGATATTGATAATTTCCTGTGAGGGATTCACAGTAATGGTATCACCGCAATCGGTGGCATACAGCACCAGCTTAGCTACTTTTTCAGGATAATTAACGGCAAACATCTGGGCCACATAGCCACCCATCGACCATCCTAAAACGTGAGCTTTTGGTATCTTTAGGGCAATAAGCAGGTTGTTTACATCGGTGGCCAACGTGTTGATTGTAAACGATGAATCGGTGTTGGTACTATACCCCATTCCCCGGTAATCAAATACAATCACCTGATATTTTTGCCGCAAAGAGTCGACGACATCCGTACTCCAAAGATCCATGTTGGTGGCATAGCCCGTACACATTACCAAAGGTTCGCCCGAACCATACATTTTATAGGCTATTTTTGCCCCTGCAAGTTCTGCATATTTAACTTCTGGATTCATAGGATCATTTGTTTTAGTTTCTTTTTTACACCCAAAGTGGGTTAGCGAAAGAACAACCATGAATATGATTGCCCATAGAATATTGAAATTGTTTTTCATGATGATTGTATCAATTGATAAATCCTTACAACACCTTTCAAAGATAAATTAAATAGAAGTTCTCCCCACATTATAATCAAATATTTAGCCTCTGTTTTTAGTGGCACCGACTAAAATAATATGGTTGCCAACAGGAACTTTCCGGCCCACCGCGATCAATACAAACAGAAACGCCAATCATGTTGAGATTTCACTTGCAATAGGAACGTATAAAAATCATACTTTTGAGGATGTAAACCACATTTTGAAACTTAGTTATCCATGCCCAATAAATCAATAAAGAAAAAAAAGCTGGCCTTTCACTGGAAAATTTTGATTGGAATGGCCCTAGGGGTGCTGTTTGGACTTCTTGCCGTTAATTTTCATTGGAATGAATTTACCTTGTTTTATATAAAACCATGGGGTACTATTTTCATCAATTTGCTAAAGTTGATTGCCGTTCCATTGATTGTTGTTTCACTTATTGGCGGGGTAAGCAACCTGAAAGATGTAAGCAAATTAAGCCGGATGGGACTAAAAACCATGCTGCTTTACATCCTCACCACCGTGATGGCCATTTCCATCGGACTTATGGTGGTAAACCTGACCCGTCCCGGAAAGGTGTTCCCTCCCGACAAGGCCATCGAATTTCAACAGAAGTTTGCAGAAAACGTAAAAGAAAAAGAAAGCAGTGCCAACCTGTTAAAAGAAGAATCGCCATTGGAGTTTATTGTGGATATCGTGCCATCGAATATTGTCGATTCCATGTCGGATAACGCCAACATGCTTCAGGTAATTTTTTTCTCGTTGCTGTTTGGTATCGCCATGGTACTGCTTCCTGGAAAGAAAACCAAACCCATAAAAAAGTTTTTCGACAGCCTGAATTTGGTGGTTTTAAAGATGATCGACCTGATTATGCTGATGGCTCCTTATGGTGTATTTGCGTTGCTTGCGGGTTTGATTGTGGATATGGCCGGCGACAATGCGGCTGATTCGCTTTCGCTTTTTGCGGCCCTGGGACTTTACAGTATCACCGTTATAATCGGCCTTGTTATCATGATTTTTGCAATATACCCTCTAATAATCAGGTTTTTTACACCGCTTCAGTATTTAAAATTCTTTAAAGCCGCTATTCCGGTTCAATTACTTGCTTTTTCAACCAGTTCGAGTGCTGCCACCCTGCCGCTAACCATGGAAACAGCAGAGGAAAAATTAGGCATCTCCAACGAAACCGCCAGTTTTGTCCTTCCATTGGGAGCTACCATTAACATGGACGGGACGAGTTTGTACCAGGCCGTAGCTGCCATGTTTTTAGCTCAGGTTTACGGAATGGAATTGGGGTTATCAGAACAGCTTACCATTGTACTTACCGCCACGCTGGCCAGTATTGGATCAGCAGCCGTGCCGGGCGCCGGGATGGTCATGCTGGTGATTGTGCTTTCATCCGTGGGTATTCCAACAGAGGGAATTGCTTTGATATTTGCAGTTGACCGACCACTTGACATGTTACGGACAGCCGTTAATGTGACGGGTGACTTAACCATTAGTACCTTGGTTGCATCGGGCGAAAAACAAATTGATCTTTCGATTGTTAACCAGGATAGTTAAATATGCATTGAAACAACTATTTATCGAAATAATTGTCATATAAAATACAACACCATTACAATCAAATCCTTTGACAATGAAAAAACTACTCCTTTTGATATCAATGGTTCTGATCGGAATTACAGTCCTGGGGCAATATCAAAATGTGAAGATTAGTGATCTTTACAGTCCCAACGAACCCACTATCTCAATGAACCCACATAATACCGATCTACTGATGGCCGGTGCAAACATCAATAGCTACTACTTTTCAATAGATGGCGGATATACCTGGACACAAGGGACTGTATCCTCACCTGAAAATGGCGTTTGGGGCGATCCCTGTATTATCGTTGATACGGCCGGGTCCTTTTACTTTCTTCACTTGTCCAATCCTGCCACAGGAAGCTGGATCGACCGGATTGTGTGTCAAAAATATGACATCGAAACCAACTCGTGGAGTTACGACAATTATATGGGTTTAAATGGAACCAAAGCCCAGGACAAAGAATGGGCCGTAGTTGACAGTGCTACCAATAATATTTATGTCACCTGGACACAATTTGATCAGTATGGCAGTACAAATCCGAATCTGTACAGCAACATCATGTTCAGCAAATCAACTGATGGTGGGGCCAGTTGGGCATCGGCAGTGCAAATCAATGAAATTTCCGGTGATTGTGTCGACAGCGACAACACCACTGAAGGTGCCGTACCTGCCGTTGGGCCTGATGGACAGATTTATGTGGCCTGGGCCGGTCCTGAAGGAATTGTTTTCGACCGCTCCCTTGATCAGGGGCAAACCTGGTTGGATCATGATATTTTTATCAGCGATCAGCCAGGTGGCTGGAAGTATGACGTTAGTGGCATATACCAATGCAACGGACTACCTATCACCAGCTGCGACATCAGCGAACAATCACCCAACAAGGGAGCCATTTATGTAAACTGGACTGATCACCGCAATGGTGACAACAACCCGGATGTGTGGATTGCCAAATCAATTGATGGTGGTGATACATGGTCGGAGCCGATTTTGGTGAATGATGACAATACCGACCGTGCCCAGTTTTTTTCGTGGATGACTATCGACCAGGCCAATGGAGATGTGTATGTGGTGTTTTACGACAGACGTAACTATAACAATGCCAATACGGATGTGTATTTGGCCCGCTCTACGGATGGAGGCCAGACTTTTTCAAATTTCAAAATCAGTGAATCTCCGTTTTTACCCTATTCGAGCGTCTTTTTTGGCGATTATACCAATATCGTAGCACACAACGGGCGTGTCCGTCCCATTTGGGGAAGGCTTGAAAATGGCGATATGTCGATCATGACCGCTATTATTGATGACTTCGTTGGTATGCCCGAAACAATTGAACTAAGCAAAGCTCCTATTCAACTGGACGTCAATTATCCCAATCCGTTTAGGGCTTCTACCTTTATTTCCTATAAACTTCGTGAGCCCGCGGTCATCAATTTAGCTGTTTATGACGTATTTGGCAGAAAAATTACGACTTTAATCAACAACCAACAGACCGATGCCGGGAAATATACCAATGCCTTTCATGCGGACGACTATCAGTTAAAACCGGGTGTTTATTATTTTACACTAAGCACCAGCCAAACAGTCAAAAAGCAGAAAATGCTGTTGGTGGAGTGAGGTAAATTCAGTTATTGCGATCACAAAATGCCCACTTATTTAAGCATCGTTGTCAAATAAGGCAAGGAACTTAGTCCTTCTTTGGAATTACCACCTTCAACCTGAGCTCATCCAGTTGTTCATCAGCAATGATACTTGGACTATCGATCATCACATCACGTCCGGCATTGTTTTTCGGGAAAGCGATAAAATCGCGGATGGAATCCTGACCTCCAAACAAGGCCGCCAACCGGTCGAAACCAAAGGCAATACCACCATGAGGAGGGGCTCCATACTCGAAGGCATTCATCAAAAAACCAAACTGATCCTGGGCTTGTTCATCAGAAAATCCCAAATGTTTGAACATGAGTTTTTGCAGATCGCGGTCGTGGATACGGATGGAACCTCCACCTATTTCCACACCATTGATGACAAAATCGTAGGCATTGGCACGCACGGCTCCTGGTTTCGTTTCCAACAAAGCAATATCCTGTGGTTTGGGTGAGGTAAAAGGATGGTGCATGGCATGATAGCGTTGGGTGTCCTCATCCCATTCAAGCAAGGGAAAATCAACCACCCAAAGCGGTTTGTAGTTAAACGGATCTTTTAGTCCAAGCAAATCTGCCATATGTAAACGCAATACATTGAGTTGTTTGCGTGATTTTTCGTCTTCACCCGAAAGTATTAGCATCAAATCACCAGGTTGGGCATTCATTTTACCGGCCCAGGTTTTTAGCTCCGCTTCGTTGTAGAATTTATCTACCGAAGATTTAAAAGTGCCATCTGTATTGTATTTTACATACACCAGGCCCTTGGCTCCGACTTGTGGTTTTTTTACCAGTTCTGTTAAGGCATCCAGTTGTTTGCGGGTGTATTCAGCACAACCTTTGGCGATAAACCCAACGATGAGCTCGGCTTCATCAAAAATGGAAAACCCTTTGTCTTTTACCAGCTCATTCAAATCAACAAACTGCATATCAAAACGTAAATCCGGCTTATCAGAACCATAAAGCTTCATGGCTTCATCGTAGGTCATACGAGGCATTTTCTCAATGTCCACGTTCTTTACTTCTTTAAAAAGGTGTTTGATCAAACCTTCGAAAGTATTCAGGATATCTTCCTGTTCCACAAAAGCCATTTCGCAGTCGATTTGGGTAAACTCGGGTTGACGGTCGGCACGCAAGTCTTCATCGCGGAAGCATTTCACCAATTGGTAATACCGGTCGTAACCAGCCACCATCAGCAATTGTTTAAAGGTTTGGGGCGATTGGGGCAAGGCATAAAACTGGCCTTCATTCATCCTGGAAGGAACCACAAAGTCGCGGGCACCTTCGGGAGTAGATTTGATGAGATAAGGAGTTTCAATTTCGATGAACTGCTGACTATCGAGGAATTTTCGCGTTTCGAGCGACAACCTGTGGCGCAACATCAAACTATCTTTCAACGGATTGCGGCGTAAATCGAGGTAGCGGTATTTCATCCTTAACTCTTCGCCTCCGTCGGTTTTATCTTCGATGGTAAAAGGAGGTGTCTTTGATTTGTTCAGTATTTTGATGGAGGTTACATCAATTTCGATGTCACCGGTAGCCATTTTCGGGTTCTTAGATACCCTTTCAATTACAATCCCTTTAACCGAAACCACATATTCGCGTCCCAGCGTGCGGGCCACCTCAATTACATCGGCCGCGGAGCGTCCTTCTTCCATCACCAGCTGGGTAAGGCCATAGCGATCGCGTAGGTCGATCCAAATCAAGCCTCCTTTGTCACGGGTTTTTTGTACCCATCCCGACAAGGTAACTTCTTTATTAACATCAGCAAGGGCAAGTGCTCCGCAGGTATGTGTTCGCAACATGATTTTTCTATTTATATCCGTAACTATGGTGGACTTCCGGTCCTTATTTCAGGCTGCGAAATTAAGAAAATCCACCGGATGGTGAAATGGAATTTAAGGAATTAACCGCAAGGTTGCGCGAAGTTAGGCGCGAGGTAACGCAAAGTTGTTTCCTTTTCTTTAGGCAGGACATTGCATAGCTTCGCAATCAGCCTATTAACCGCAATATTGCGCAATGCTTTTAACTTTGCCAGTGTCAGCGGCGAAACTTGTTTTATAATCCATTAACTACACGTTTAATCCCATATTTCAAGCTCCTTACATTGAAGTTCATTAGTAATCCTAACTTGCAAGCAGATAATTTGAGATAAGTGAGAATTTGAGCCAAGTGGACATCATTCAATGCTTCAACTGATTTCAACTCAACAACAACTTTATTATCGACAATTAAATCAACTCTATATCCAATCTCAAGTTTTACCTCTTCGTAAATTAGTGGAAGCGGCTTTTCTTTCTCAACATACAAGCCACTCTTTTTCAATTCATAGTATAGACATTCTTTGTAGGCACTTTCCAATAAACCTGGACCTAATGCAGTATGAACTTTAAACGCCAAGGTCAGGATTTCTTTTGATATTTCATTTTCATTCATGGCTGGTTCTTTATGTTAAAAATAATCATTTTACATCGTTAACAGCATTGTTTCGCCAGGTTAGGCGGGATGCAGCGCAGTGTTTTTCCTTTGCGTTACTCTGCGCAAGACTTTGCGCGACTTTGCGGTTTAATCTATATTTCAAGGATAAAAATACAAACTACCACCATCAAATAAGGGCCCGTCATACAATGAACTGATGTTATACCCCAATTTCTCGAAGAGTAACCTGATTTCGCCTCCCTGTGGGTGATAGGCTAAATTTCCGATCAGGAAAACGGTATTATCGACTATTCCGCAAGTACCACCAAAAAAACCATGATCAAAACCTGGTAATTGAATACCGGTTGGATCCACATATATAACCCTCAACCCCTGATCCATCAGTGTTTTTTCAATTCCCCGGTCGGAAGTAACAAACCAGTTTTCGCGCAAAGCGAGCAAGTTGCACCGCGTATATGACTGGGTTACATGAATTTGCTTTTTATCCCGATGAATACGGAGCAGCTCTGGATCAGTATGCTTCAGGTGGTGGATGAAATATTTCTCCGTGACAACGGCATTGTACCTGGCACTTTGGGGATAAGCTATTCCCACAGGCAAAAGGCCACTTTGTAGTGGAATAAGGTGATCAGCAAATATTTTTTTTGCCGCTTCGGGGAAATTGGATGCCACCAAAAACCCATCCTGAACAGGACAAATAAACACATCAGGATGATTCGAAATGGCCTGATACGTGAGATTTTCCGTGTGAAACAACACCACCTCAAGTTGCGCATTCAACTGATTTAAAGCCTCCTGTGGTATGGAAGCCGAAACAATTACCTTCACCGTTTTTTTCGTAAAGGTAGGTAATCCAAATTTTACACACTTTTGCAAATAAAAATTTATACCTCCTATGAAACAAAATCAATGGTCTCTGGCGGGGAAAACCGCCCTGATAACAGGAAGTACCAAAGGCATCGGACGTGCCATTGCAGAAGAAATGGCCGCACTTGGAGCCAGGGTACTAATCGTTTCGCGGCATTTGGACGAAGTAAATCAATTTGTAACCCAATTAATATCAGCAGGTTTTCAGGCATCTGGCATTGCAGCCGATGTGTCGGAAAGAGAAGGCAGAAAAAGTCTTGTGGAGTTTGTTCGTGAGATTGGCAAGTTGGACATCCTGGTAAATAATGTGGGCACCAACATCCGTAAAAAAATGGTTGATTATGAGGAAAGTGAATACAACCACATCATGCAGACCAACCTGCACAGCAACTTCGGAGTGAGCACTGCCATGTATCCTTTTTTAAAACAATCAGGTCAGGGAGTTTTGGTGAATGTGTTGTCGGTAGCCGGATTTACCCACCTGCGTACCGGAGCACCCTATGCCATGACCAAAGCCGCCCTCATGCAACTTACCCGAAACCTGGCCGTAGAGTGGGCTAAAGACCACATCCGGGCAAATGCAGTGGCTCCGTGGTACACGATGACTCCGTTGGTCGAAAAGCTTTTTGAAAACAAAGATTATCTGGATGAAGTGATACAGAAGACACCCATAGGTCGGATTGCCGAACCGTCCGAAATTGCCAATGTGGTCGCCTTCCTCTGCATGCCGGCTTCTTCGTATATCACCGGGCAGTGCATCACTGTGGACGGTGGGTTTACCATCAACAGTTTTTAAAATTCATATATTTATTTTAACCGCATGAACTCATGAGAACGATTGGATTTATAGTTGTCATCACATTAATATTGGGAATTTATTCCCTCCTGAATTTTTATATTATCCGAAATGGGTTGCCTCTCACCGAAAATCATTCAGGTTTAAGAACCCTGCTCATTTGGGGAGTTGTATTTTTAGCCGCCTCCTTTTTAATTGGACGTTTCACTGAACGCGTTTCGGTAAATTTTGTGAGTACAGCCTTCATCTGGATCGGATCTTTTTGGCTGGCCATCATGGTTTACCTGGTGCTGCAACTGGCAGTAATCGATCTGCTAAGAGGACTTAACGGACTGTTCCACTTTTTCCCTGCATTTCTTACCACAAATCCTGAAAAAGTTCGGCATATAACTTCTTTAACCGTGATAAGTATTGCTTTTTTGGTGGTACTGATCGGACACATCAACACCTGGTTTCCTGCCGTCAACAAAATTCAAATCCCCATCGACAAACAGGCAGGAAACCTTAAATCGTTGCATATTGTTGCCTTTTCGGATGTGCATTTGGGAACGATTATCGAAAAGCGCCACCTTCGGGGTATTGTAAATCAGGTGAATGCACTGAAACCAGATATCATTCTCATTCCCGGCGACATCATTGATGAAGATATTTCCCCTGTAATCCACACCAATGTTGGGCAAGTCCTGCTTCAGTTGAGGGCTAAATATGGTGTGTATGCCGTTACCGGGAACCATGAATACATTGGTGGTGTGAATAAAGCAAAGGAATACCTGACCAGCCACGGAATCAAACTGCTGAGCGATACCGCCCTATTGATCGACGACAGTTTTTATGTGATAGGCAGGGAAGATCTGGCCATCGGTCAGTTTTCGGGTAAACGGAGAAAAGAACTTTTGAATATTGTTAACGATCTTGACATCAGCAAACCTATGATTTTACTTGATCACCAGCCCATTGGATTGGCACAGGCAGAATCAGCCGGAATCGATTTGCAACTTTCAGGACATACCCACCATGGACAGCTTTGGCCTTTTAACTATGTTACAGACCGGATTTTTGAAGTAAGCCGCGGGTTGATAAAAAAAAGAAATACACATATCCTGGTCTCATCCGGGATTGGTGGCTGGGGGCCGCCTGTTCGCACCAACTCACGACCTGAAATCCTGGATATCATACTTAATTTTAAGAAGGGGAACTAGAACACTGATGACACGGATTTAACGGATGGATACGGATCTTTCACAACAACCACCTCAAATAAAACACAATGCATAACCCATATTATCAGACATTTATGTCATTCGAGACCCGATACCCCGGAAATAGGGGCGCACATAGTATGATGACAAAAACCAAAGAAAAACCCTGTCATTTCGATAGCGCTTGCGCTGAGAAATCCCTCGGGAATTGAAAACCTCAATTTTTGCACTAACCTAATAAACAGCATTATACCAAATGTTGTCATTGATATTGAGCATACTGAGTCACGAAGTATGCGAACAGAGGAATCCCAAAAAGCACATAAGTCCACATTAAAGCTATTCATTCCCTACTGATCCATTTGATCCCCAATTCATTTATTAATTTGAAAATCGGGTCTCGTTGGAACGCTGATTATTATGATGGTTATGATATGTGATGATTTGTAAATCATTTAATTTGAAGATTATGCACCAATAAAAAAGCCACCCGAAAGTGGCTTTATAAATCCGTGATTATCCGTTCAACCCGTGCCTGTCCCGTTTGTACGGGATCATCCGTGTTCCAAAAAAACAACCTAAATCAACGTAACTATTTAGCCGTTTCCTTTACACGGATATCTCCCAGAAGCACGTCCCAGAATCCAATTAACCGGCCTCCGATTTGAGTTTCCTTGCGTTTTACATACACCGTAATATCCTTCTTGGTAGTATCCTGATACACCAGCTTACCTTCGGCATCATAGCCCGAAAATTTCTGGAAAATAGTGATAACTCCCACGTAGGTTCCATCAGGCTGCTGCTGTAAATCACTCACATACTCAATGTTGTACCATTCAATATCTACTTTGTTGTAGTTGAGTCGCATCAACCGTTCAAAATATTTCCGAACGGTATAGTAGTTAATTTCCGATTTTGTAAGCGACGACACGCCCATTTCACTTCCCTGCATAAACAGCTCTTCCGCGCGATCGATTACCCGGTTGGCCTCACTCCAGGGGGTTTCTTTGTCGCCAATGATGCTGATGTATTTACTCAGGTCGCGTACTTTTTCGAGGGCCAGGCTATCGATGGCCAGTTTGCGTTCGGGACTCAGATCCTGTGCAAAAGCGGATGTAAATCCCAATCCAAGTACAAATACTAATAAAAGGGTGACTTTCTTCATAACTGTCTATTTTTTAATAAGTTCAAGTTCAGTAATTTTTCCCTGGCTATCTTCTTTCACAGTCTCCACCTTAAAAACGTTCTTCTTTTTATCTTTTAAATAATTTAAAAACAAAGAGATGGTGGTGGGTCGATCGTAATCGTTAAATCCACCCGACTGGCTGATAATGATTAGCACGGGTACATCAGGTGTAGCAAACATGGGCAAGGTCATTTCAATCTGGCGGTTGGCATCGTCAACGCTACCGGCGCTTGCAACGGCATCAAAACGGCTTTCGATGGGAGAGTACTTTGATTGTTCAGCCAATTTTCGGGCTTCTTCTTCCGCCCTGAGTTTTTCTTCTTCTGCCTTTCTGGCCATTTCAGCACGTTTCATCGAAATAGTGGATTCGGCTTTTACAATCAGGTCTTTTACTTCCTGATCGTCGAGGTTGTACGATTTAATCACATCCAGGCGTTTAGCCTGCTCGTCGAGAGTCCAGTTGGTGGTACCATCAACAATCGCATTTAAATCGGTTACAGATTGTTTAACTTTAGCTGCATATTCAGCAGCGGCCTGCTCACGCGCTAGTTTTTTCTTGCTGGTACAAGAAGTAGAACCGCCAGCTATTAGCAATGCCATCAGTGTTACCAGAAGTAGACCTGATGTTTTTTTAATGATTTGGTTCATTTGATCATGATGGTTTTAGTTATTACTGAAATTATTAAAACATTTTGCAAAAATATTCAAAAAAATGCGTGAATTTTGTATTCAACTTTATTATGCTAAAACATTATTCCATTCCGGTTTTTATTCCCGAACTGGCTTGCCCTTTCAGGTGTGTATTTTGTAATCAACGCAAAATTAGTGGGCATATTACAATTCCCGACACAGAGAAGGTCATAAAAATAGTTAAAACGCACCTGGTTTCGTTTAAAAAAACCGACCGATGGGTTGATGTAGCCTTCTTTGGAGGGAACTTCACCGGCATACCGCTTTTTGAGCAGGAAGCCTACCTGAATGTGGTACAACCTTTTCTGGCTTCGGGCGAAATTCAGGGCATCCGTTTGAGTACCCGGCCCGATTATATCAATGAAGAAGTGCTTGATTTGCTTGAAAAATATCACGTTTCAACCATCGAACTCGGAGCGCAATCATTTGATGACAAAGTACTTAAAAAATCGCATCGCGGACATACCGCCAGCCAAACTGAAAAGGCAGCCAAAGCGATCCTCGAAAGGGGTTTTCAACTTGGACTACAAATGATGATCGGTTTACCGGGCGACTCTTTGGAAAGCTCCCTTTTTACAGCTCGCTGTATTGTGGATTTGGGAGCCACTTCAACGCGTATTTATCCCACGGTTGTGATAAAAGAAACCGCCTTGCACCAATGGTATTTAAAAGGTGAGTATTTCACACTTTCATTGGAGGAAGCTGTTCGTTGGACGACGAAAATAATACCAGTTTTTGAAGCTGGTAATGTGCAGGTCATCCGCACCGGATTGCACCCGTCGGAGGGTTTGGTACCCGGGAAGGATTTAATAGCGGGGCCCTACCATCCGCAATTCAGAGAATTGGTATTGTCTGAAATCTGGCTCAACAATCTTCTGAATGCCATTGTAGGATTGAAAGACAGCGATATTGAATTGATCATCCCGAAAGGTCAGTTGAACTATGCCATCGGGCATAAAGGACTCAACCGCCAAAAGTTGCAGGATTATTGTAAAACGCTGAAATTTACTGAAAGTGCAGCCCTTAAGGGCAGGGAATTTGAAATACAGGTGATAGCTTAATGTGCCAGCTTTTTTCTTTCAAAAAGCAACAACCAGAAAACACCTATGGTGATAGCTGAGTCGGCCAGATTAAATATAGGTCGGAAGAAAATAAAATGACCATCGCCCCCAAAAACAAACGAGGGTACCCATGAAGGTGCATCTGTCTTCACCAGATCTATCAATGGAAAATACAGCATGTCCACAACTCTTCCATGTAAAAATGTGGCATATCCCTGACCTTCGGAGGCAAAAACAGCCAGTGTATGATAGGAACTTTGTGTAAACAGCAACCCATAAAAAGCACTATCAATAATATTTCCCAATGCCCCGGCGAATATCATCGACATACTGAATATTAATCCGTTATGATTTTTCTTTTTGGAAATGATAAAAAGATAAACACCAATCCCGATGACAGCCAGAATACGGAAAATACTTAGTGACAGTTTACCCCATTCTCCGCCGAATTGCAGGCCAAAGGCCATTCCGTTGTTCTCGGTAAAATACAGATTAAACCACGACCCGATCATGGGAATTTCTTCTCCCAGCGTCATATGGAGTTTAACCCATAATTTTAATGACTGATCCAGAAAGAGAACCAGGAAAATAATGAAGGCAGCTTTTTTCAAATCGAATTGGTATTTAAACCGGATTAGAGAATGGGATCGTTCTGCACCTGTTTATTCTTGGCATCGATGCTTAAGGTAGCATGTGGTACAGCACGAAGTCTTTCTTTGCTTATCAGTTTACCGGTCTCACGGCAAATACCATAGGTTTTGTTCTCGATGCGAATCAAAGCATTTTCGAGGTTGGTAATAAAACGCTCCTGGCGGGCTGCCATTCGGCTATTTTCCTCCTTCGATAATACTTGCTGACCTTCTTCAAGCACTTTAAAAGTGGGCGAGGTATCATTGATATCGTGATCACTGTGATTGCTATAGGCTTCAACCAACATGGCCAGGTCTTCACGGGCACTTGCCAGTTTTTTAAGAATGATTTCCCTGAATTCTTCCAATTCAGCATCAGAATAACGATTCTTTTTCTTTTCTTCTACAATCTTTTCATTCATATCCATCTATTTTATTCTTTCCTTTTGAAAAACCTCATAAATGTAAACAATTTTTCCAATTGAAAAGCATTAATTACATTATTTTGATTTAAATCTTATCAACATTAAAGGTTACAAAAACTCCTTCTGTAAGCTCCTGTGTAGCAAAATCACCATCTCCAACAGAATCAGTCAGGTGAAAATCCGATAAAGTTTCGGCGCAAATGTACTCTTTAAACGATAGAAAGGCTTCATCAGTATGTGGATTTTTAACCACCTTTAACAAAACACGGTCGGTAACCTCCAGTCCCTTTTCTTTACGCAGGTTTTGCACCCGGTTAATCAGTTCACGTGCAAGGCCTTCATTCTGCAAATCGGGGCTTAATGTTATGTCCAATGCCACAGTTACTATTCCCTCCGTTGCGACACTCCAACCCGGAATGTCTTCGGTAAGAATTTCCACATCTTCAATCGAAATGGTCAATTCATTTCCATCCAGATTGACCACCAATTGTTCTTCTTTTTCAAGGTGTTTTATCTGTTCAGCCGTCAATACCTGAATCAACGCGGCCAGTGCTTTCATGTGTTTGCCATACTTAGGTCCGAGGGTTTTAAAGTTTGGCTTGATTTTCTTCACCAGCACATCCGAATCTTCCGACAAATATTCTATGCTTTTCACGTTCACCTCCGAAAGTATCAGATCTTCAACAGCCTGAACCTGCTCTTTAAACTTCTGGTTTAAAACCGGAATCATGATTTTCGACAAAGGCTGCCTTACCCTGAGATTGTTCTTTTTCCGCAATGAAAGTACCATACTCGAAATCTGCTGTGCCAATTCCATGCGCTCCTCCAAATCGGTATCGATCAGCACTTCCCTGGCCACAGGGAAATCGGTTAAATGAACCGATTCAGCTTTAAAGCGACCCGAAACGGCATTTAAGTCCATGAAAAGCCTGTCGGCGAAAAAGGGTGCGATGGGAGCACTCAGTTGAGAAACTACTTCCAAAACATGGTAAAGTGTTTGGTAGGCTTCGATTTTATCTTTGGTGTAGTTTCCTTTCCAGAAACGGCGACGTGAAAGACGGACATACCAGTTGCTCAGGTGTTCGGTAACAAAATCCTGGATAGCGCGGCCTGCTTTGGTAGGTTCATAGCCGGCCAGCGATTCGTCCACATTTTTGATCAACGAATTAAGTTCTGACAATATCCAACGGTCGAGTTCACTTCGTTCTTCGTAAGGGATCTCTTTCTCACTATATGTAAAACCATCGATATTGGCATAAAGTGCAAAGAAGCTGTATGTATTATAAAGTGTTCCAAAAAACTTGCGGCGAACTTCGTCAATACCGGATAAATCGAAGCGCAGGTTGTCCCATGGCTGAGAGTTGGTTATCATATACCAACGGGTGGCATCTGGTCCGTACTGATCGATTGTCAAAAAAGGATCCACCGCATTTCCAAGGCGTTTCGACATTTTGTTGCCATTTTTATCCAGCACCAAACCATTGGATACCACATTTTTATAGGCAACCGAATCGAACAACATGCTGGCAATGGCATGCAAAGTAAAGAACCAGCCACGTGTTTGATCCACTCCTTCGGCGATGAAATCGGCAGGGAAATTTTCCTCAAAAAGCTCCTTGTTTTCAAATGGATAATGGTATTGAGCATAGGGCATGGCACCTGAATCGAACCAAACATCAATCAATCCGCTTTCGCGGAACATTTTTTGTCCGGTGGGCGAAACCAGCACAATATTATCCACATAGGGACGGTGAAAGTCGAAGGTTTCATAATTTTCCCTTGACATATTTCCCGGTTCAAAATCACGCATCGGATTCTGATTCATCACACCGGCAGCCACCGCTTTTTCAATCTCAGCCTTGAGTTCGGCCGCCGAGCCAAGGGCTATTTTTTCGGTGCGGTCTTCGGTAACCCAAATAGGAAGCGGCACACCCCAGAATCGTGAACGGCTCAGGTTCCAGTCCTGTAGGTTTTCGAGCCAGTTTCCAAAACGACCTTCTCCGGTAGCCTTTGGTTTCCACTGGATGGTTTTGTTTAGTTGGATCATTCTATCCTTTAAGCTGGTGGTTTTGATAAACCAGCTATCCAACGGATAATACAAAACGGGCTTGTCGGTCCGCCAGCAATGGGGATAACTGTGAACATGTTTTTCGATGCGAAAAGCCAGATTTTCTTTTTTAAGTTTCACTGCCAGATCCACATCCAGCGAGGCATCCTCTTTACCAAGACTTTCATCATAATCGTTTTTCACAAAACGACCTGCAAATTCACTATAGGCTTCAACATCAATAAATTGCTTTACAAACTCCTGATCCAGTACATCAAGTTGGAAAAATCTTCCGGTTAAGTCCACCATCGGACGGCGTTCGCCGGTGGCATCTATCAGGATGAGGGGCTCTATTCCGGTGGCTTTGGCCACACGGTCGTCATCGGCACCAAAGGTAGGTGCTATGTGAACAATTCCTGTTCCATCTTCTGTGGTAACAAAATCGCCGGGGATTACCTCGAATGCTTTTCCATCGGGTTTTACCCATGGAAAAAGTTGTTCATAGGTTATTCCGGTGAGTTCAAATCCCTTGTACTCATCCACTATCCTGAACGGGATTTTTTTATCTCCGGCTTTGTAATCTTCAAACGCAAGTTCATCATTTTTCTCACTGAAAAAAGCAGAAAGGCGGTTTTTGGCCAGAATTACTGTAATCGGAATTCCGGTATAAGGATTAAAAGTAACCACCTGAACATAAACGATGTTATCGCCAACGGCCAGGGCTGTATTCGATGGCAGGGTCCATGGAGTGGTGGTCCAGGCCAGGAAATACAAATCGCCAACGGCAGCAGCAAATAACTTTTCTGACACACTTTCTCTAACCACTTTGAACTGAGCTACAATGGTAGTATCCGTTACATCGCGGTAACAGCCGGGCTGGTTCAGTTCGTGGGTGCTTAATCCTGTGCCGGCAGCCGGCGAATAAGGTTGAATGGTGTATCCTTTGTACATCAAATCCTTTTCGTACAGCATTTTCAACAGATACCAAACCGACTCGATGTATTTATTATCAAAGGTGATATATGGATTCTCAAGATCGACCCAATATCCGATTCTTTTGGTAAGATCATCCCATAAATCCTTATATTTCAGCACTTCCTTACGGCAGGCCATGTTATATTCCTCAACACTGATTTTCTTTCCGATGTCTTCTTTGGTGATGCCAAGCGTTTTTTCAACCGAAATCTCAACCGGCAAACCATGTGTATCCCAACCTGCTTTACGCTGAACATATTTTCCCTTCAAAGTCTGGTAACGGCAAAACAAATCTTTGATGGTACGGGCCATCACATGGTGAATTCCGGGTACGCCATTGGCCGAAGGAGGTCCTTCGTAAAAAACAAAATGGTTGTTGTTTACGCGGTTGGTAAGGCTTTTTTCAAAGATATTGTTTTCATCCCAAAATTTACCCACCTCTTCAGCAAGAAGGGGAAGGTTCAACTGTCCATATTCATTATATTTTCTCGACATCTACAAGCTGGATTAACGAAATTTTAAATAAGTCGGCAAAATTAAGAAATTTTCCCATTTCTATGATCAAACCTTAAGGACCGAATCTCTGGAAATAAGGGGCTTGAACTAGTGATTATCCATCAGTTTATATACGGCTCCGATGTTTTTTAAAAATAACAAACATGAAAAGTATAGAAAAATATATGATCAGGAGACTAAATTCCAATTACAATTCATATTTTTGCTGTGTATACTTGTATAAGGTTGTTTAATGTTAAGATAATGGAAAAATACATAAATGTTGGTCATGCAGCTAAACTTATTGGTGTAAGTACTGAAACACTAAGACGATGGGATAAAACAGGTAAATTCGAGAGTATTCGTCATCCTATAAACAACTACAGAGTATATTCAGAAACAAGTGTATACTCTTTAGTGAAGGAGTTACAGCTTGAATTACAATACTACAAAACTCCTTTTACATCTATGGAAATAGTTCCAATATTCGAGACAAAACATGGAAAACTTTATAAATATGATGCCATAAAATTTTTAAAAACGCTGGAAAATGAATCTGTTGATTTAATTTTTGCTGATCCTCCGTACAATATTCGAAAAGCTGAATGGGATACATTTGCATCTCAAAAAGACTATGTCAATTGGAGTATGGAGTGGATAAAGGAAGCACACCGAGTGCTCAAAAAAACGGGTTCATTATATATCTGTGGGTTTTCGGAGATTCTGGCAGATTTGAAATGGGGAGCATCAAACTTATTTGAAGGCTGCAAGTGGCTTATTTGGTTTTACCGCAATAAAGGGAATTTAGGTAATGATTGGGGACGTTCGCACGAGAGTATTTTGCACTTTAGAAAAAGTAAAGATTTCATATTCAATCTTGATAGCATTAGAATACCCTATAATGAACATACATTAAAATATCCTTCACGAAAGCAAGCAGAATCCTCACAATTTTCAAACGGGAATAATGATGGCCATGAGTGGACTCCTAATCCTTTAGGCGCTAAACCTAAGGATGTATTGGAAATTCCGACCATTTCAAATGGGGCGTGGGAAAAAACAACTCATAAAACCCAAAAACCTGTTGAATTGTTGAGAAAGATAATCTTGTCTTCCTCTAATGAGGATAGTATAATTCTTGATCCGTTTGGTGGATCCGGCACCACTTTCGCTGTAGCCGAAGCGTACGGAAGAAAATGGATTGGAACCGAACTTGAGGAGGAATATTGTACTCTAATTAAGGATAGATTGTCTGACAAGAATCATCTGAAAAGAATTTTATCGGGCAAAGATGAAAAAGAATCTCAAAACAGAAGGTTAAAATTAAGGGGTAAGTAATTTCCAAATATCTTGTGTTACCAATTCTGAAAATGGTTTAATATATTTATTGTAAGGCTCTTTACCAGCATTCGGTGGAGGATCAAGATAATATATTCCTTCCAATTCTGTTAAAAAACTGGAATACACCATAAAAAGCCCTGAAACCAACGTAAAACTGATGTTATCAGATTCTTTTCTTTGAACATCATTCAAAAAAATGCCAATTACTTTTTGCTTGTGATTAACAAATCGTTCTAGCAAGATTTTATCAATAAACATTTTACCCATTCTGTCTTTGGATGTTGTTTTAATTGATACAACAACTTCATTATTATCCAGGTGTTTGCTGGTGGATCTGACTTTATTATATGGGGATAGGATCATATCGTTTTCACAATTATAAGTTTTTTCACCTTCTTCCGTCATATAAGGGATTTTGAGTACTGTTTTCTGGTTTGCAATGCCTATTTCCGTAAAAATGGTTTTTATCAACTCCTCAAATCTATTTCCCACATGTTTCCTGGCACTATTCGGATTTGCCAACAAATCAAATCCAGCCCCAATGGCTTGTTGTATTGTATATATTACACTATCAATCAGCATTTTCTCTGGGGTACTCAAAATGATAATCCTGTTTTTTAACTTATTCATCACGGTTTCGAATTCAGCATACTTTGCTTTAAATTCTTCAGCAGAGTAAATAAACAACCTCTGATTTATCGGCCTGATATACTTGGTAGTTCCCGCAATATTAGAGGAATGAATTCGATACCCATTTTTCTCTTTGTATGCACTTAGTACATTTGGCAAATATTCCAATACACGCAAGGTGATATATTCAAAATCCTGAATTGAATTTTTTTTCTGTTGTAGATCCAGATCTAATGGAAGCATTTTTGTTTTTTTTGGCTAATTTAAGCCAAACAAATATAAAAACACGGCTTAGTAATATTTTTTTAAAATTATTCCCGATTTAAAACGATTCAGCATTTATAATTTCATTGTAAAAGCACCTTTCCTCTAGTTTACAGAAAAATTACGCCTTCATTTCTATCCATACAAAACCCGAGATCCGAAAACGGGATTTAGTATCTTTGTCCTCAAATCGAAACCTTTTCTTCAAAAAGCTCTGTAACTCTTTTTAACATCTCTGCTATTGATGAATCACTATTTTTGCAAAAATCTATTTGTAAATGAAAAATTCCTATAAATATCTGCCAATTGTTTTCGCCATTATTTTAATTGCCGGCATTTGGGTAGGGACCTTGCTTCCACAAAGTGGTATTTCAAGTAATACCCTATTTCCATCCATTTCGCCCGATTACAACAAGGTGAGTGATATTATGGACTATATCGTACACGACTATGTAGATACCGTGAATATAGAGATGCTACAAACCGATGCCATTAAAGGTGTGCTGGAAGATCTCGACCCCCATTCGGCCTACATTACAGCCGACGAATTTCATCAGGTAAACGATCCGCTATTGGGTAGTTTTGAAGGAATCGGAATTTCATTCAGAATAGAAAAAGACACTATCACGGTGATTAACACCATACCTGGCGGACCTTCGGAGAAGGTTGGATTGATGGCAGGTGACCGCATTGTTCGGGTGGACGATTCGCTGGTTGCGGGCAATGGTGTTACCAACGACTTTGCCATGCATAAACTGAAAGGAAAAAAAGGCACACGGGTAAACATCACAGTTTTTCGCCGTGGCGTTCCTAAACTCCTTAATTTCAACATTACGCGCGATGTAATCCCAACTTACAGTCTGGATGTGGCTTACATGGTTACCCCCACCATTGGATTTATCAAGCTGAATACCTTCGCCGCCACTACTTACGAGGAGTTCAACCTGGCAGTAGATAGGTTGCGCAACCAGGGAATGAAAAAACTCATCCTGGATCTGCGCGGAAATCCGGGAGGATACCTCCAGGCTGCCATTGATATTGCGGATGAATTTTTAAGCCAGGGAAAACTGATTGTTTACACAGAAGGAAAAAACCGACCCAGACGGTATGCTTATGCCACCAAATCGGGCACACTTCAAAACAGTGAGGTAGCCATTTTGATTGATGAAGGATCGGCTTCGGCCAGCGAAATTGTAACCGGTGCCTTGCAGGACAACGACCGGGGACTGATTATCGGGCGCAGGTCTTTTGGCAAAGGATTGGTACAGGAACAGATGAGTCTGCCTGATGGATCGGCATTGCGGCTAACAGTGGCCAGATACTACACTCCCACCGGAAGGTGCATTCAAAAGCCCTATGTAAAGGAAGACTTTAAAGATTACTACTCAGAAGCTTACCATCGCTATACTTCGGGTGAGATGTTAAACGCCGATAGTGTGCAGTTGAACGACAGTCTTAAATATATAACACCCGGAGGAAAAATTGTTTACGGAGGTGGTGGCATTATGCCTGATATTTATGTTCCGTTGATAACCGACACCCTTCACACCTATTATAACCTGTTGGCCAACAAAGGTTTGATTTTCACCTATGCCTTTGACTATACCGATAAGCACCGCCCAGAATTAAGCAAATTCTCTGATTTTGAGATTTTTAACAAAGGGTTTAACATGACGGATGCAGATTACAAGAATCTGGTTGCTTACGCAGAAGAAAAGGGAATTAAGGAGAATCCTGAAAAAGTAGCTGTATCAAAGAGCAAAATTAAAACGCTATTTAAAGCTTATATTGGGAGAAACATTCTTGATGAAAAGGGATTTTATCCTATCTTTCATCAGATAGATACTACTTTTAACCGGGCCGTTTACGAGTTGACGAAACCGGACCAGGGGGAGCCTTTGCCTTTGTAATCACATTTTTCTCAGCTATTTCCTTCAATTATATGAGTCCCTGCTTTTGCATGATCTCAAGTATGATTTCGGCAATTTGCTTCTCTGTATACGAGGCCCTGTTGAGGATGAGATCGTAACAGAATTCTGCTGCTGGAGTTTTGCAAAAATCACTTAACAGTTGTTGTCGTTTGCGATCGTTTTCTTTTACAAAAGTCTTTATTTCTTCGTATGGTTTGTTTTTTAACGCCATGAGCGACTGAATCCGCCAACTTTCAGGAGCAACCAGTTTTACATGAAAGCCCTTATCCATACCAGCAGTAATGGCCACTCCACCCCGGCCAACAATAATTACGTTACCTTCCCCGGCATAATGTTTAACTACTTCTGAAATGGTTCTCCTTACAGTTTTATCACTTTTGTAATATCGGTTTGAAAGCGCAGAAATAATTTCATCAACATGTGTTTTTCTCTCCGCCTCAAACACATAGTTTATTTTCGACTCATTGAGCCTTAATTTTTTCGAAGCTTCAAAAAGCACATCTTTGTCGATGTATTTCCATATAAGTCCCCTTTTCTTAAGTTCGGCGATCAGAAGCCGTGCGATGGCTGTGACCCCGCAACCTGTTTCACGTGAAATGGTGATAAATGGCTGGTGGCCTGGTTTTGAGAGTTCTGAAAGAACAAGCCTGCTGTTTAAATAACCTGCTAAATCCATCGAAATACATTTTAATTGTTAATAACATCCTAAAATTAAAACAATTGCGATAGTATTACAAGCAATTAGCCGAATATTTTTCGATTAAAATCATCAAAATATGAGCGTGATTTGAATTTCGCAAATATCCATTTAGTATCTATATCAAAGCTACCTGGTGCAAGTTTTATGAAAGATACTTCAGGCACAACACTGAATTATCAACTTTTTATTATCTTGCGGCTGTATCCTTAACAAATATTCTGCATGAAGCGACTTCTGCATTTACTTTTAGCCACACTGTCGGGATTACTACTCGCAGCAGCCTGGCCTGATAACGGGTTTAACCCCATTCTTTTTATTGCCTTTGTACCATTGTTGGTTATTCAACAACAATTGGGCGATAGCGGTAAAAAAGGAATGTTCTGGTACGCCTGGCTGGCTTTTCTCATTTGGAATGCGCTCACCACCTGGTGGATATGGAACAGTACCGAATGGGGCTCTGTGGCTGCCTTTTTACTGAATTCGCTGTTTATGGCCACAGTATTTTTCCTGTTTCATTTATCAAAAAAGAAACTGTTCAACAACCAGCGTGGCTATTTTATCCTGTTGTTTTACTGGATCACATGGGAATTTTTCCATATGAACTGGGATTTAACCTGGTCTTGGCTCAACCTGGGAAATGGGCTGGCCACTCATCCCAACTGGATTCAGTGGTACGACATTACAGGTGCTTTGGGTGGCACAGTCTGGATTCTGGCCGTGAACATCATAGTATTTCAACTGTTGTTCAGCTTTTTATCAAAACGACCCAATACCTACCTTGCAGTAACAAGTGGCCTGCTGCTGTTTTTAATTGCAGGGCCCATTATTTGGTCGAATATCACCTACAAAAACTACGTTGAAAAAGGTAATCCCGTTGAGGTGATGATTGTACAGCCCAACACCGATCCATACAACGAACAATACAACCTTTCGCCCGACAGCCTGGTGTTGAGGTATCTGGCACTGGCGAGTGAGAAAATCACCCCCAATACTGATTATGTTATACTGCCTGAATCTGCCTTACAGGAAGACATTTGGGAAGAATACCTGGACTCGTCGCAAAACCTGAACCGGTTGAAGAATTTTCTGGAAAATTATCCCAAAACAGCTTTCATTACGGGAGCCACCACTTACTACAACATTTTGCAGGGAGAAACCATGACCAATGCAGCCCGTAAGTATCACGCCCGTGAAGGTTATTATTATGCCTATAACACGGCGTTTTTGATTGAAAATAAGGGGAAATACCAGCTGCATCACAAATCGAAGCTCACTCCGGGAGTAGAAATTATGCCATCCTGGTGGATTCTTAAACCCATTGAAAGTCTGGCCATTGATTTGGGAGGCACGGTTGGAACTCTTGGGAGGGAAGATCATCCGGTGATATTTAATCGCGAAAATCCTTCCTTAAATGTAACTCCTGTGATTTGTTACGAGTCTGTGTATGGTGAGTTTGTGTCGCGTTCGGTACGCTTGGGTGCAGCAATCATTGTGGTAATCACCAACGATGGCTGGTGGGGAAATACTCCCGGATATCGCCAACACCTGTGGTTTTCGGTCCTTCGATCCATCGAAACCCGCCGCGATCTGGCTCGTTCGGCCAACACAGGAATATCAGCTTTTATAAACCAACGCGGCGACATTCTACAAAAAACGCCCTATTGGCAACCGGCTGTCATTTCACAGACCATGCACGCCAATACCGAACTAACTTATTATGTAAAAAACGGGGATTATATCGGTCGGGTTTCTGCGTTCATTAGCGGACTGCTATTCCTGGTTTCGTTTACCCAGGGTTATCTGCGCAAGCGTAAAAGTTTCCGATAAACAGGTTGTTAACCTACTCTTTTTCGTAATAGATGGTGATTTTCCCCATCGGGGTTTTCGATTCAGATACGATTTTGTCATCTTTCAAAGTTCCCAAAACGCTCGGAATACCACTCATACCATTAAAATAATAGGAAACACTGTTATTCGACTTGTTGAATTTCCATTTGGCTTCGTGGGTATTATTCTTAGAAATAATCGCCATCACGCTGTCGTTAATCATCCTGAAGTAAGTTTGCTTCTGCATTTCAACAACCTGGTTAATCATTTCAGGGCTTAACTTATTCTCGTCAAAATCGGTTTCAACCTTCTGAGCTTTCCAAGTACCAATCAGCTTGCTTTCAGCACTTTTGGTGCACGAAACAAACAACAATGATGCAGTAAAAAGGATCAGGGAGATAGTGAACAATCGTCTCATAGGTTTGAAATTTTAAGCATGCAAATGTACAACCTTAAAAGTTCGGATGAAAAATTCTTAAATATGTTTAACAAATAAAATCGGATGTGCTTTGAACAAGATGAGCTGACTAAAATCTTTACAAATCCAAAAAGAGGTCCTGAATTTACGCAATTGGCTATCAATTGATTGAATATGAGCAGAAGCTAAAATGGTTGGTCGTCTTCCACATCATCAACATCAGACCCTTTGGCCTCTTCAAAGGTCATGCTTTGCTTAACGTAACGGAGTTCCCAGAAATCATATTCTTCACCCAGAATATCTCTGGCCTCACTCAAACCAATAGGCCCGCATTCCTGAAACATTTCGGTGATGGTGGCAATTTTTTCCGGAGCAATGAGCTGATCAAGCTGAATTTCCCCTGTAACCACAAATTTAAGCAGGTGTCCCTGAATGGTAGAAACCACAAAACCCCTTTCGGCAGCAATCTCTTCAACGGTTTTCCCGGATTTCCACAGATCGAAACTCATTTGGTGGGTGGGCCGTTTTACCACTTTCTTCTCTTCCTCCGGTTCTGGCAATTGAATTTCTTCACGCTGGTCTTCTGGAAGTTCTTCCATAATCAGGTTCAGAATTTCTTCTCCATATTGTTGAATTTTCCGCTTGCCAAGGCCATTAATCTTTTTTAGTTGCATAATTGTGGTTGGAACCTGATTGCATAGTTCTGTCATGGTTTTAACCTGAATGATCCGGTATGGCTCCACATTTCTCTCCTCTGCATGATGATCGCGCCATTGTTTAAGCTTCTGATAAAGTTCGGGCCGTTTAACCTCCGATGAAACTACTGAAGTTGATTTACCCTCGGATTTTTTCTTTTCCGGTTCAACAATGGATGCCCGCGCTCTACTAACGAGATAGTCCTTCATCACAAAGCCCGGTTTGCAGGCGTCAAGGCACGATTTTTTATAACGCGCTTCCTCCAGAATCCGGTTGATTTGATCGGTGATACTCTTCTTCACCTGGCGGTTATCGATATCCAAATCAAGTGCGTCCAGCACTTTAATCAGCAGAGTTTCTATCTTTTCCGAGAAATAGGTTGCCCCTTTTTTTACCCGATCCTGTAAAGTCTGGTTCTGTTCGGCATCACCAGCATCCGAATGCAGGCGTTTCAACTGTTGCTGGAAGGAAGCAGAAACATCCGATAGTGTCTTTTTTACTTCATCATTGGTAACCGACATGGCCGCCACAAATCCCGGTGGGAGGATGTTTTTATTTTCCCGCAAAATTTTTAACAAAGTCCACAGACTGATTTGAAGGCTCTCGAACCGAAACAAATCCAGGAGGAGCTGTTCCTGAAAAACAAATTTTTCTTCCTGTAGTTGTTTGGAATCGGGCTGGTTTTGTTCAATTTCTTGCGAAAAATGATCCACCGACCGATCGTGCTTAACGCTTTCCGTCCTGATGCGAGAACTCAACACCAATCCTTCCAATGTTTTACAACGACTTAAGGCCACATAAACCTGTCCATGGGCAAAAGCCGCTTCTGCATCAATAATGGCCTTTTCAAAAGTAAGTCCCTGACTTTTGTGGATGGTAATGGCCCAGGCTAGTTTTAATGGAATCTGCGTAAAAACCCCATCGATGCTTTCATTTATTTCCTTGGTTTCATCATTCAACGAATAACTGATATTCTTCCATTCGAGTGGAGTAACTTCAATGTCAGATTCATCGCCTTCACATTGCACCCAAATACTTTCCTTACCAATATTCACCACCTTACCAATTTTTCCATTGTAGAAATTTTTTTCGGGAGAAGGATCGTTTTTCACAAACATCACCTGAGCCCCCAATTTCACATCAAATTCATAATCAGTTGGATAAATATATTCTGGAAATTTTCCGGAAACACTGGCTTTAAACTGATGCTTTTTATCTTTAATCAGTGCTAATTTCCGATCATTAATTTCCCTTGCTTTGTGGTTGTGGGTGGTGAGTGTGATATATCCTTCTTGCTCCTCAAAACCCGGAATATACCTTTCGTTAAGTTCAGAGATGGTATCGCTGGTCAGGTTGTTTCCCCTCACCTGGTTGAGCAAACCAATGAATCGGTCGTCACTTTGCCTGAAAACCTCAGTAAGCTCAATGCCAATAAAACGTGTCCGCATCAGCGCATTGCTGCTGAAAAAATAAGGTGTTTGATAATGTCCTCGCAGTAAAGTCCATTCATCTTCTTTCACAACCGGCGACAACTGTCGTAAATCGCCAATCATCAACAATTGAATTCCACCGAAAGGTTCACCCGATCGCCTGAAACGGCGCAATACAGCATCAATACCATCCAGTAGATCGGCTCTTACCATGCTGATTTCGTCGATCACCAACAAATCGAGACTCCGGATAATATTGATTTTTTGCCGGTTAAACCGCTGTGCTTTTGAATCGCTCTCATTGGACTGGTATCCGGGAAGATAAGGTCCAAAAGGCAGTTGAAAAAAGGAATGTATGGTAACCCCTGATGCATTGATGGCGGCAACACCCGTAGGAGCCACCACCACCATGCGTTTAAACGATTTTCGCTTAATTTCATGTAAAAAGGTGGTTTTTCCGGTACCAGCCTTACCGGTAAGGAAAATATTTTTGCCTGTATATTCGACAAAATCATGTGCTAACTGTAGCTGGGGGGTGTTTTGAAAAACCATGAAACGGGTTGTCTATAATTAGGTGAGTAAAATTACAAAAACAATTCCAGAAAAACGCCAACTGGCTGACCTGAATTATTCATGAACATCTGTAGTGTTTTCAAATTGGAACATGCCTGCCTACAAATGGTGAGGATGACACTCGCAATAACCATCGGATTTTATTAAATTATTTGAAATTCCATACTTACAATATAACAGTTGCTTAAACAGAAGGCTTTTGTTGCAGTCGGCTGAAGCCAGACTGCAATAGATTGATTCTAAGAAGCTTTACTCATTAACAATGAAAGTGTTTTCAGGACATCCATTGCAGTCTGGCTTTAGCCGACTGCATGTCAATCAGATTTATGACTTCATTTCCATGTATTTACAAATCTTTCCAGGTTACATTGGTATTATGTGAGGTAAACAAGCTGACGAATTTATTATTCTAAAAAAGATTTCCGATAATAAATTTGAATTAATGGGGTGTCCGATCATCTCCCGTTATAAAATTTAAAGGTGCAAATCAACAGGTACGGAGTACCGCTAATATTTATAGAAATACAAGAACTCACTTTTTAAGGTGCAGCGCACCGTCCTATTTTTGTGTTTATTTAAACGTATAATCAATATTATGGTGCGCTGCACCTTGAATCTACTGATAACAAAATAGCTATAAATATTTTCGGTGCGCTGCACCTTAACTTCTACCCTCAAAACCAATACAGAATATACTTGTATGCAGCTCCACCCATTGAATAATAAGTCCGGTCTAAAATGGTGAATCATGAAAACAATGAAAAATCAGCACGGGACATGATCGGATACTCCTGTTGAATTAAACCACCATCAGGTTACAACCTCTCACATCACTGTTGTCGAAACGACCCAGCACTTCAAAACTGCCGTCCGCATAGGATTTACCCAAATCCTGAGTTTCGATAAAAGCACAAGAATACACATTGGCCAAATCGATAACGTTGATGCCACCGCTCTGGTTTTCGGGCAGCAATGTCAATGGGTCGTTTGTGTCGCGGATCAGCACTTTCATCCAGGATGGTGTTCTAAAAATTCCCTCACCGGTTGAGTAGGCTTGAGAAAGCAACTCGGTCATCCCATATTCTGAATAAATTTGTCCGACTCCAAAACCGGCCTTCAACTGCTGGTGCAGTTCATCGCGTACCATTTCTTTGCGTTTTCCTTTCATACCACCGGTTTCCATCACCATCAGTTCGGGGAAATCAATTGGAAATTGTTCGGCCAAATCAAGCAAGGCAAAGGTAACTCCAAGCAACATGGTTGGTTTACCGGCTGTTTTTAATTCATCCAAAATAACTGAAAGCCTTTGATAATCATGCAGAAAAAAACCACTCTCAGGATGATTGCTTTTTCGGATTAATTCATCGGCCATCAACACCAGCGACGAACCTTCACGCTCCAGATAGGAAGGCAATAAGGCCAGGATCACAAAATCTTCGGGCGAACCGAAAAAGGAGTTAAATCCGGCCATAAAACTCTGAACGTAAAGGTTCTTTGATTTCACAAAGTGTTGACTGGTAACTGATTCAGTAGTTCCACTGGAGGTAAATACCACTTCCGGTACAAACCGGCCTGTGGTTATTTGTTGTGTTTTAAAAAAGCTGATGGGTAAAAATGGGATATCCCGGTAGGAATGAATTTGATTGGGATGTTTTCCTAAAAAATCCACAAATTGACGATAACTGGTATTGTTTTTGTATTGAAACCGAAATAAATCAAGGCACAATGCGTTAAAGTCCTGAGTCTCGTGAGGCTGAAACAACTGATTTATGATGGATTCAGGCATGCGCATGGGAATGTTTAAAAATAGTTTCAAAAACGACCGTCGTCAGTGTCGGGCCAAAATTGTACTTTTACTGTTTCTTTCAAGATGACAATGAAATTTCCGACAAAAATACTATTTCTTCTGTTGATGGGCCTGGTGGTTATTAATGCCTGTCGGAAGTTTGAGAAATTCCCCGATGTTCCGGCAATTACCTATCAGGAATTTATTATGCTGATGAATACATCAACAGGTATTACCGAAAGGGGTGTAATGGTTTTTAAATACACGGATGGCGATGGCGATCTGGGGTTAAGTACAAATGATACCCTTTTCCCGTACGACCGCAACAGTAAATATTATTACAACCTGATTATCAAATATTTTGAAAAACAATATGGTACATTCGTTGAAGTGCCGCTGCTCTCATGGAATGCCGACTCAGCCCGATTTGATACGCTGACTTTTAATTCCCGGTTTCCGGTTCTCACTCCTGAAACGGGTAATCAGGCCATCAAGGGTACTTTTCAGGATACGCTTTTCATTTACAACCCCATTTCGGATTTCGACACCATTAAATTTGAAGCCTATATCTACGACCGGGCGTTAAACCAAAGCAACTCAATTAGTACCGGTGAGATTGTCAGGGTACAATAACTTGCCAGATCAGGATTTGTCTTTTTAAATGAACAACCACCCCCTTTTCTGAAGTTTTCTACTACATTTGTATTTCAATTTTCACCGGCTATTTCGATGTATTTAAAAGATTATTCAGGGAGAAAGTATGTCATTATCGGGGTTTTCATCTTGGTCGCCTTTCTATTTCTGCTCAGGCTTTTTTATTTGCAAATCATCGACAATAGTTATAAACTCTCGGCTGACAACATTGTGCTGCGCAATATCAGGGAATATCCTCCACGCGGCAGGGTTTACGACAGGAATCATAAACTATTGATTTACAATGAAGCAGCGTACGATATCATGGTAATCCCACGGCAGGTAAAGAATCTGGATACCCAGGCATTTTGCAGGTTAATTGGCATGGATACCGTGACTTTCAGAACGCAAATGAAAAAGGCCAAGCGTTATTCCTATTACAAGCCTTCGGTATTTGTAAAGCAGATTTCGAAACAAGATATGGGAAGAATTGAAGAAAAACTTTTTTTATATGATGGTTTTTATTCGCAAACGCGAACCCTGCGTCATTACACACATCCCATAGCCGGCCATTTATTTGGAAACATCGGTGAGGTAAACTCCTCCGAAATTAAAAACGATCCCTTTTACAAATCCGGCGATTACATAGGTAAATCAGGAATTGAGCGCTATTATGAAAAATTCCTGCGCGGCAAGAGTGGTATGACCGTAGTGGAAGTAGATGTGCACAACCGGGTAAAAGGCAGCTATCTGGATGGAAAATATGACACCCTGGCCGTTCCTGGTGAAGATCTGGTGCTGACCATTGACATGGATTTGCAGGAATATGGTGAAAAATTAATGCAAAATAAAAAAGGGAGCGTGGTGGCCATCGATCCTAAAACAGGCGAAATTCTTGCCCTGATCAGTAGTCCGGCCTACAATCCTAACCTGCTGGTGGGACGCGAACGGTCGAAAAACTATAACCTCCTGCTCAACGATTCACTCAAACCATTGATGAACAGGGCTACGATGGGTACCTACCCACCTGGTTCTACATTTAAAATGGTCAACGCATTGGTGGCTTTACAGGAAAAGGCTATCACGCAAAACACCTACTTCTCTTGTGCGGGTCCGACGGCTTCACCCATAAAATGTACTCACAACCATGTAACCCCGTTGAAACTTGATATGGCCATTCAGCAATCGTGTAATGCCTACTTCTGGAATACTTTTAACGCCATTCTGAACAATCCAAGATTCGGAAATTCACACAAAGGATACGAAAGCTGGTATCGCGACGTGGTTAGTTTTGGTTTCGGACACGGTTTCAACACCGATATCCCCTATGAAGTGGATGGAAATGTTCCGTCACCGGATTATTATAATAAACTCTACAATGGAAGCTGGAATGCACTCACCGTCCGCTCGTTGAGCATCGGACAGGGCGAAATCCTGGTTACCCCTATACAATTGGCCAATTTAGGCGTGGTGATTGCCAATAGTGGATCGTTCTATCCTCCGCATTTCCTCAAGTCGCTGGAAGGATCCGACAGTTTAATGTCGGTTTTTAACCAGTTGAAACGGACAACCATCGATCCGGGTTATTACGATATCGTACAGGAATCGATGCTCGAGGTATTTGATGGAGATCATGGAACAGCGCGTTCGTGCAGGCTCGACAGCATACGGCAATGCGGAAAAACCGGTACTGTGCAAAACCCGCATGGCGACGATCACAGTTTGTTTATTGCTTATGCACCCTATGAAAACCCAAAAATTGCTGTGGCCGTGATTGTCGAAAACTCAGGATTTGGATCCACCTGGGCCGCCCCTATTGCCAGTTTGATGATTGAAAAATACCTGAAAGGAAGCACTAAGCGCATTGAAATGGAAAAAAAAATGTTTGAAGGTAGTTTACTTGGAAATACAGGAAATGTTAAACCAAAACCACTTAAGGCCCGGTGAGAAACAAAGATACCATATTAAGCAATATCGATTGGTTAACCACTACACTATATCTGTTGTTGATATTTATGGGATGGCTCAGCATCTATACGGCTTCAGCGGGCGATGATTTCACCGGAATATTCGACTTCAACGAACGTTATGGCAAACAGCTTATGTGGATCATACTGGCCTTCATGCTGGCCATCATTATCCTCATCGTCGATGCTAAGTTCTTCAGTGCTTTTTCATTTTGGATATATGTGATTCTAATTGTGGTGCTTATCGGGGTATTGTTTTTTGGCAGCACGGTGGCAGGGTCGAAGTCATGGTTTAAGATTGGAAGTTTTGCCATACAGCCGGCTGAATTTACCAAGTTTGCCACTGCACTGGCACTGGCCAGGTACCTCAGCATGTTAAACATCGATATCACCCAGCTCAGGACTAAATTAACAGCCATTGGGATTTTGTTTGTACCTGCAGCCCTTATCCTCCTTCAGAATGATACTGGTTCGGCCCTGGTGTACCTTTCGTTTTCGTTGGTCCTTTTCAGGGAAGGGTTTTCAGGATTGATCATTGTGATGGGTATTGTGATGGCTGCATTATTTGTATTTACCTTGCTTATCGGCGAATACTGGGTCATCGGAGGTCTGTTTGTTATCGGCATATTTACCTATCTCATCAAGAAAAAATGGCGCAAGCAACTCAAGCTCCTGATTGGTATTTTTTTGATGGCCTCTGCCTTTGTGTTCAGTGTTCATTATGCCTTTGAAAATGTACTGGAACCTCATCAAAAAACCCGTGTGAATGTTTTGCTGGGTATTGAGCAGGATTTGCAGGGAGCAGGATATAACGTCAATCAATCCAAAATTGCCATTGGCTCTGGTGGACTTTCCGGCAAGGGTTTCCGAAACGGGATGCTTACGCGATATCATTTTGTACCCGAACAAAGTACGGATTTTATCTTCTGTACGGTGGGCGAAGAATGGGGATTCATGGGCGTTTCTGTCGTCATCCTGCTATTTTTAACCCTATTTATACGGTTGATATTTCTGGCCGAACGACAGCGATCGAGGTTTAGCCGGATTTATGGATATGGCGTGGTGTCTGTGTTATTCTTTCACTTTGCCGTCAACATCGGCATGACCATCGGTCTGGCTCCTGTTGTGGGAATTCCGCTGCCTTTTTTTAGTTACGGAGGCTCTTCGCTGTGGGCCTTTACCATGCTGTTGTTTATCTTTGTAAAACAAGATGCCAACAGACTGAATGTTCTTTAAGTGGATAGCACAACAAAATTTCCTGATCAATTCTCTCTGCCTAAAACATTGTGATCTACAGGTTACTGTTGGAATTTTGTTTTCCTTACGGGAAAAATTCCGACAGTTTCTTCGCCATCAAGGAATAATAATACGCGGAAACTCATGTAAACTAAAAAGGGCTGTCTCAAATTTTGAGACAGCCCTTTTTAAGTTTATCGAATACCGGGATCTAGTAGAATTTAATCCTGTTGTCAACCACGTTAAGCGATTCCTCAAGTGCACGGTAGGCCTGATCCTGATCGACACTTTGTTTGAAAGCCGTTTGCATAGTATTGATCACCTGATCAAGGCTGGCCGGAGCAGTGGCTTTGGTCAGACTATTTAAACGTACCATAAACACACCGGCATTACCAACAATTGGTTCAGAAACTTTTCCTTCAGTCATTCCAAAAACAGAACCAATTACCTGATTCTCAGCTCCAAAACCTTTCAGGTTTCTGGAGTTAAAAAATAACGGTGTAACATTGGTTTTGCTCAGTTTCATCTCTGTTTCGGCTTTGGCCATATCACCATTGTAAGTGGCCATTTGCTTGGCCAGATGCTTTCCTTTTAATTCGTTAACAACAGAAGCCTCCAGAATCGACTTAACATCATCAAGTTTAGGATAACCTATGTTAATGGCTTTTGTTTCAACAGCTACCACAAACATATCTTCCAGGTCGAACACAGGAGAAACATTACCAACCTCGGTTGTTTCTTTAAAGGCCCATTGTACAATCTGGCGTGGGTTTGGCAATCCGGGTATGCGGTTACTCATCTCTCCCAGGTTTGGCATTTCACGGGCATTGAGGTTTTCGGTGCGAACATATTCGTTGAACTGCTCAAGGGTATTATTCTCGGAAGCCAGCTTGCTTGCCTTGGCAAAAATACCCTGATAAGTATCGTTGCTGGGCAGTACTTCGCGATCGATCATGGCAACACGTACTTTTTTAACCATCGGCTTTTTACCGGTTACCTCAATCACATGATATCCAAAAGGGGTTTCGGCAACGGTAAATCCATCCACAGGGGTGACAAGTGTAGCTTCATTAAATGCTGGAACCATCTGTCCATCTGCAAACCATCCCAAATCGCCTGAGTTGGTAGTTGCTGAAGGATCGTTAGAAAACTTTGCCGCAAGGGTTTTCATTTCCTTGGGAGATTTCTTTAAAACGGCCAGCAAGCTGTCGGCCAGGCTTTTGGCATTTACTTTTAAACGGGTTACATTTTGATCGGCTTTATAAGCTCCCTGATAAGCAATCAATATATGGTTTGCTTTCATCGAATCGGGACGCATGGATTCGGCTACCAGCCGTGCGATATGAAATTCATAGTTCTCCAGATAAGGAGGAACCACCGTTCCTACCGGACTGTTGAACATCACTGAGTCGATTTGTACCGGTAATTTTCCCTGTGCATACCAGGTGCTGTCGTAGTTTTTGTCGGAATTTACTTTTACAAAACGCATCACATCCGGAGTTTCGATAAACTCCTTGTAAATCTGTTGCGCTTCATTACCCGCCATTTGCACATCTTCTGCCGATGGTTTTACCTCAAATACAACATATTTAATGTCGCGTGTTGCATCCTGTTTGTAGTTTTCCTTGTGCGCATCATAATAGGATTGATAGTCGCTGGTGGTTGGTACAAAAAGGCTGTCGGCCAGACTTTTATAGGTTGCCGCAATATAGTCAACATCGGCTTTATTATTTTCTTCTTCAAAAGTCATTTGAGCCAAAGCAGCAGGAACATAATATCCTTTTGTGAGCAGGGTATTAAATTTCGACCGGAAACGGTCGTCCTTAATATATTTTTCAAACTGGTACCACTGTTGTTTAGCCTGTTCAGGCATATTGTCCATATTCTGCAGATACTGAATAATCAGGTTTCTGTCGAATTTTCCGGTATTTGGATCAGAAAAATACTGAACGATCAGTGGGTGTGGGTTTGCACCCTGAACCAGATCGAACAACTCATCGGCGGTAACCGACAGACCGAGGTCTTCATATTCGTTGTCCATAATAACACCGAAAACCATTTGGTTATAGGTTTCGTCTTTTACCCTGAATTGTTCGTCAATCGACAATCTATCGGTTTTTTGTTGCTGTAGTTTGCTGTCGATGTTTTGTTCAGCCTTGGCATTGAAATCCATGATGGTTATCTCCTGGCCCTCCACAACACTTATGTTGATGTCGCGTGAGCCTCTGTTTCCCTTGACAAAATCGCCCAAAACAAAGGCGGCCAATGCCACTCCAATGATAATCACCAGAAACGTAGAATGTTTTCTGATACTTCCTATTACTGCCATTAGTTAATTTTTAAAAATGAGGTGCAAATGTACAAATGTTGATTGAAGTTTGAAACATTATTTTCAATTTAGGTTTAAAACCAAACAGTTGTCGGCTAAAAAAGCTTCAAAGGCTTGTAAACCCTGTTTAAATGCTCAGAAAAATATTTGATAAAGGTGATTCAGAAGTTAATTTCTTCCCGAAAGCTCCTTTGGAATTCGTCCCTGGAGGATGGTTTCGGAGCGCAATCGCCGTCCCAGAATCTTCTCAACCATCTTACCGGTCTTCAAAACCCGGTCGATATCCAGTCCTGTGTCGATGCCCATTTCGTCCATCATCACCGCCATATCCTCAGTGCTGACCAATCCCACACTTCCGGCATCCTTGTAATAATAAGCCCCGGTTCCGCTCACAGGCACCCCATCTACAAAATTTGCCGGCTGACCGCCGATTCCTCCCAGTGTAGATTCATAATTGGTCATCCCGGCCTGGAGTGCGGCCAGCACATTGGCCAGTCCCCATCCACGCAAAGTGTGAAAATGAACAATCTGTTTGTGGGGATTTTGAATGTTATCGAGCAGCATGGAAAAATAATCGTACACCCTGTTGGGAGAAGCACTACCATCATGGTCAGCATGTTCCACATCGTTGGCACCTATATCGAACCACCGCTTGGTAAATTTTACAGCATCCATCATATCGGTAGGCCCTTCGATGGGGCATCCCCAAATGGTGCTCACCGTACCGTTTACCTTGATGCCGGCGTCATGGGCCATTGGAATATACTTTTCAGCCATCTTCCAGTATTCATCCAGGGTAAGGCCCGAGTTTTTTTTCTGGTGCGACTCGGACGTGCTTACCATCAACAAAATCCTGTCGGGGCCAAAACCCTCCTTTTTTGCTTCAATGGCACGTTCTATCGCCGTTTCGCGAATGGTAACCGCTGTCAGGCTTACATCCGGCAACAAGTGGCTCACCCGTTTACTTCTCCGGATGGCTTTGAATAATTTATCTGCATCCTTAAACTGAGGCATCCCGCGCGGGTTGCCAAAATTAGTTACTTCCAGATGCTTTACACCGGCCAAAATCAATTCTTCGAGTACCCAGAGTTTGGCCTCTGGCTGAATATATTTTTCTTCATGCTGAAATCCGTCTCTGACAGTGATATCACCGATAACTACTTTTTTGGGATAGTCCATATAATCTATTTATTCATGATTTGCAATCGTTTGCAAACGGGGGATCAAATATATACAAAAAGCCGTCAATACGCCAGAACGCCGATTGATTTTGTGATAAATATCTTAATTTATAAACATATTTAAATTACTGCGTTTATTGTACTAAAACGATTGCAGGAGCTTTTTTTATTAGTCATTTTTTCCTATAATTGCACAACCTATTTCTGCGCTTTTTGGAAGTACTTTTTACCATGAATAATTAAAGATAAATACCTTGTATAGATTAAAATCCAAAATCGATACTAATGCTGTTGAATTTAAAGAAAACAGCCAAGCCTATAGCCTTCTGCTCGAACACTACCGTGAAGTTCTTAAACAAAATACGCTGGGAGGAAGCCCGGGAGCAGTGAAACTTCATAAAGGACGGGGGAAGTTACTTGCACGGGAACGTATCGATTTGTTGGTAGACCGCAACACTCCTTTTATGGAACTGTCGGCGTTGGCAGCCTATAATCAGTACGACAATCAATTTCCATCTGCCGGCATCGTTACCGGGATAGGTGTGATTCATGGCCGTGAAACCATTATCATTGCCAACGATGCCACTGTGAAAGGCGGCACTTACATGCAGTTTACCATTAAAAAGCACCTGCGTGCCCAGGAAATCGCCATGGAAAATCACCTGCCCTGTATCTACCTGGTGGATTCGGGCGGTGCCTTTTTACCGGAACAGGATACCGTTTTCCCCGATCGCGATCATTTCGGTCGGTTTTTCTATAACCAGGCCCGTATGTCGGCCATGCGCATACCGCAAATCAGTATTGTTATGGGATCGTGTACCGCAGGCGGTGCCTATGTGCCGGCCATGAGCGACGAAACCATTATCATCAAAGAACAAGGCACCATATTCCTGGGTGGCCCTCCTTTGGTTAAAGCTGCTACTGGTGAAGAAGTTACCGCAGAAGAATTGGGTGGCGCCGACGTACATACCGCCATTTCAGGCGTTGCTGATCACCTGGCAGATAACGACACCCATGCCATTCAGATTTGCCGAAATATATTCGAGAATCTTGAATTCCACGAAAAGCAAACACTTAATACGGTTCCCATTGAAGAGCCTTTGTACGATCCAAAAGAATTGTATGGCATTGCACCCATCGACCTGCGAAAAATGGTCGATCCACGGGAAATCATCATGCGCATCGTGGATGGCAGTCGTTTTCAGGAGTTTAAAGCCAGATATGCCGTTACGGTTGTCACCGGATTTGCCCATATTATGGGATTTCCGGTGGGTATCATCGCCAATTATGGAGTTCTTTTTTCCGAATCTGCACTCAAGGTAACGCATTTTATTGAGTTGTGTACCGCCCGAAAAATCCCATTGATCTTTTTACAAAATATCACCGGTTTTATGGTTGGCAAAGAATTTGAGCGTGGCGGAATTGCCAAGGACGGAGCCAAAATGGTACATGCGGTTTCAAATGCAAATGTGCCTAAGTTTACCGTGATTTTTGGCGGATCGTTCGGTGCCGGAAATTATGGAATGGCCGGTCGTGCCTTTAATCCCAGATTTTTGTTTATGTGGCCCAATGCCAAAATTTCGGTGATGGGTGGCGAACAGGCGGCAACCGTTCTGGTAACTGTAAAACAGGAGCAATTGCTGGCCAAAGGCATCACCATGACAGTAGAAGAAATTGAAAATTTACGCCGGCCCATCCTCGAGAAATACGAACGTGAAGGATCGGCCTATTACAGCACTTCACGACTGTGGGACGATGGCATCATCGATCCGGCAGACACACGCAAAGTACTGGCCATGGGAATTGCCAGTTCGCTGAACCAGCCTTTCCCTGAACAAAATTACGGAGTATTTAGAATGTAAACATCAATGAATGAATCAGTTTGAAACCCTTATAGTAGAAAGAAAAGAAGATATTCTTTATGTTTATCTTAATCGCCCTGAAGTTCATAACGCCATCAACGAACAAATGATCAGTGAGTTGACATCTGTTTATGCAGAGGCCTCGAAAGATGAATTGTTGCGGTTGGTGGTGCTTAAAGGTAAAGGAAAATCATTCTGTGCCGGTGCCGACCTCAATTATATGAGCCACATTGCCAAACACAGCAAAGATGAGAACTATAAAGACGGACAGCGGTTGGCCAAGATGTTTAAAACCGTGTATAAATGTCATATTCCTACGATGGCCGTCGTTCATGGTTCTGCGTTTGGTGGTGCCAACGGATTGTTTGCTGCCTGCGACGTTGTATTGGCGGATGAAAACACCACTTTCGCATTCAGCGAAGTAAAAATCGGAATCGGACCCGCTACCATTATGCCTTTTATTATCCGCCGCATTGGCGAATACCACGCCCGCGATCTGATGCTCACCGGTCGTAAATTTAAAGGCAAAGAAGCTGAAAAAACGGGACTGATTAACAGAGCGGTGTCCACCAGCCTGTTGATTGAAACCGTGAAAAAATATATCAACGAATTTATCACCGCCGGACCCAAAGCTACCCGGGCCACCAAGCAACTCATTCAGTATATTGTTTACGATGGCCCCGAGCTGAACGAACTCATTGATTATACAGCCGGCATCATCGCCAACCTGCGTGCCGATGATGAAGGACAGGAAGGTATGGCAGCCTTTTTGGAAAAAAGAAAACCTTCCTGGATAAAGAAAACTCAACGTCCCATTGAATTTGAGTGATGTAAAACCGAAACCTAAAAATGAAATTATTTAAAAAAATATTGGTCGCCAACCGGGGCGAGATCGCAATAAGGGTGATGAAATCGGCCCGAAAACTCCTCATCCCAACAGTGGCTATATATGCCGAACCCGACAGAACCAGTCTGCACGTCAGATCAGCAGACGAGGCCGTTTGCATCGGCGGTGTCGACCTGAGCGATTCGTACCTCAATGCGGATAAAATCATCCAGGCTGCGCTTAAAACCGGTTGCGATGCCATCCATCCGGGTTATGGATTTTTGTCGGAAAGCCCTGTACTTGTTGCCGCCTGCCTTAAAAACAACATTGCCTTTATCGGACCTCATACAAAGGCCATTACCCTGATGGGGAACAAAATAGAAGCCCGTAAGTTTGTCGAAGAAATTGGCATCCCCATGACCAAAGGCATTACAGGAGATATAAAAAGTTTGTTCGATCAATCGCATCTTCTTACCTATCCTGTTCTGGTGAAAGCAGCCGCTGGTGGTGGTGGAAAAGGCATGCGTATTGTCCGACACGCGGATGAATTAAAAGAAGTGTTGGAATCTACCAGCCGTGAAGCCAAAAATTATTTTGGTGACGAAACCATCTACATCGAGCAATATATCGAAGAACCCCGCCACATCGAAATACAACTGCTCGGAGATAATTTTGGCCACCTGGTTCATCTCTACGAGCGCGAATGTTCCATCCAACGGCGCTATCAAAAAATTATTGAAGAATCACCTTCGCCCACTCTGACCTCTGAAATCAGGGAAAAGATGGGTGAGGCAGCCGTTAATATTGGTCGTAAAATTGGGTATAACAGTGCCGGTACCATTGAATTTCTGGTGGATAAACACCTGAATTTCTACTTCCTCGAAATGAACACCCGCATCCAGGTGGAACACCCCGTTACCGAAATGGTAACAGGCATCGATCTGGTGGAAGAACAAATCCTGGTGGCGGCAGGCAATCCGCTGCGATTTGATCAGCAGGATATTTCTCAACATGGACATGCCATTGAATGTCGTATTTACGCTGAGGATCCGGCCAATCATTTTCTGCCTTCACCGGGTGATATTACCTTGCTGGAGTTGCCTGTAGGAGAAAATGTACGCATCGACACTTCCATCGATGGACCAACCACCATTCAAAGCTTTTACGATCCCATGATTAGCAAGCTGGTAGTGTGGGCTCCCGACCGTGCCGCGGCCATCGTTAAGACTGAAGACATGTTGAAGAAATTTGTGATTCAGGGAATTCAAACCAATATCCCTTATTTATTGCAGGTGGTTAAGCATGAGGCATTTATTGACAACCACATTTCCACCAAATTTTGTGATACCCATTCCGAACAATTGTTGTTGGGAATTCACCAGCAAAAAGCGGAAATACAGCAGGCTGTTCCCCTGGTCGGGATTATAATCCATTCACTAAATATCAATCACAAACCTGCCAATGTTTGGGAAACCATTGGCTATTGGCGTAACCGGATGTTGATTCCGGTACAGCTTGATGAGGTAGTTTTTGAAGTGGAGATGTTGTTGAACTTTAATAATGAATTTCAATTTCTGATCAACAATCAACACTGCGGTGCCACCTTGATTTCGGCAGACAGCCGCAAAATGGATCTTTTAATAAATCAGGTTCCATATCGGATATTTATTTCCGAAAACAGCAAAGGCATGGGCCATCTCACGGTTAACGGAGTTCATTTTGAAACGAAAAGAAGTGATATTCTGGCGGAAGCCGAATACTACGAATCTGCCGACCAGGGAAAAGATGCCGGAAGTTATTATACACCCATGCCCGGGAAGGTCATCAAGGTCTCGGTAAAACCGGGTGACGAGGTCGCAAGAGGAAGCATTTTGCTGGTTGTTGAGGCCATGAAAATGGAAAACAACATTGTGGCCACCCACGATGCCACCATTGAACAGGTAAATGTAAAAGTGGGCGATATGGTGGACACGGATAAACTATTGATTAAACTTCACGATAAAGAGTAACTAAAATACGCAGATATGAACTTTGACTTAAGCACTGAACAAAACATGATTCGTGAAACGGTGCGCGAATTTGCAGAAAGGGAGATTAAACCCATTGCCCAGGAACTGGACGAGAAAAGCGAATTCTCCTACGAATTAACACAGAAAATAGGAGAACTGGGTTTGTTTGGCATGAACATTCCGGAACAATATGGAGGTCAGGGCTTAGATACTTTGTCCTATATCATTGCTGTAGAAGAGCTTGCCCGTGTTGACGGATCGCAGGCGGCTACCCTGGCGGCCCACAACTCGCTGGGCATAGGCCCGCTTATGGAATACGGTAGCGAAGAACAGAAAATGAAGTACCTGCCATCGTTGTGCACAGGAACAGGCTTGTGGAGTTTCGGACTTACCGAACCCGGTGCCGGTTCCGATTCGCGCGGTTCGAAAACCACGGCTGTTTTAAATGGAGATGAGTGGGTGATCAACGGTTCCAAAATCTTTATTACCAATGCGTCCGTTCATATCAGTCTGGGATGTACGGTCCAGGCCGTATCCGGAGACGAAAACGGCAATAAAATCTTTACAACCATCATCGTTGAAAAGGATACACCCGGATTTAAAAGGGTTCCCATGCACAACAAAATGATGTGGCGTGCCTCGGATACAGCAGAACTTTTCTTTGATGATGTGCGCGTTCCAAAAGAAAACCTTCTTGGAAAAGTAGGGGAAGGTTCGCATATTATGCTGCACACCCTGGATGGCGGCCGGTTGTCCATTGGTGCCATGGGCCTGGGACTGGCACAGGGAGCCTTTGAAGCAGCCCTGGCTTATGCCAATGAGCGCAAGCAATTTGGCAAACCTATTTCCAAGTTTCAGATCAACGCTTTTAAATTGGCCGATATGGCCCTGAAGATAGAACTTGCACGCAATCTACTGTATAAAGCCTGCTGGCTGAAAGACCAGGGCCGCTCGTACAGCAAAGAAGCAGCCATGTCGAAACTGTATTGTAGCGAAGTAGCCAAAGAAGTGGCCGACGAAGCCGTACAAATTCACGGCGGTTACGGCCTTATGAAAGATTATCCGGTAGAGCGTTTTTACCGCGATCAACGACTTTTGCAGATCGGCGAAGGCACCAGTGAAATCCAACGGATGGTTATCTCCAGGCTCATTGGGTGCTAAGCCATTATTTTTGACATTTAAACAACCGAACCATGAACAAAGTTGTAAAAAATGCCGCCGAGGCATTAAAAGGAATAAAAGACAATATGACCCTCATGCTGGGTGGATTCGGCCTTTGCGGAATTCCTGAAAAAACCATCCAGGCATTGGTAGACAGCGATGTAACCGGTCTCACGTGCATCAGCAACAATGCCGGTGTGGATGGCTTTGGACTGGGCATGTTGTTAAACAAACACCAGATAAAAAAAATGATTTCATCCTACGTGGGAGAAAACGGGGAGTTCGAACGCCAATTGTTGTCAGGAGAACTTGAGGTGGATCTCATCCCGCAAGGCACTCTGGCAGAGCGTTGCCGCGCTGGTGGCGCAGGCATTCCGGCTTTTTATGTTCCGGCAGGATATGGCACCGAAGTGGCCGAAGGTAAAGAGATTCGCGAGTTCAACGGTAAAATGCACTTGCTCGAACATGCTTTGACCGCCGATTATGCCATTGTGAAGGCCTGGAAAGGCGATACTGCCGGAAACCTGATCTACCGCCACACCGCCAACAATTTCAACAACATGATGGCCATGGCCGGAAAAATCACCATCGCTGAAGTGGAGGAACTGGTGCCTGCCGGTGAACTCGACCCCAATCAGATTCACACACCGGGAATTTTCGTTCAGCGAATCTTTCAGGGTGACGATTACGAAAAAAGGATAGAATTTGTAACCACCAGGGACTAATCACCCTCAGGTGGAACTAACATTATCACAATTTATGTACCTATTATTTGAAAAAACCAGGAACCATGGCACTCGATAAAAACGGAATAGCAAAGCGAATTGCACAGGAATTACAGGATGGATATTACGTAAATCTGGGTATTGGCATACCCACTTTAGTGGCAAATTATATCCCTGAAGGAATGGAAGTCATTCTGCAATCGGAAAACGGATTGCTGGGGATTGGCCCATTTCCCGTTAAGGGAGAAGAAGACGCTGATTTGATCAATGCCGGAAAACAAACAGTAACCTATACCAAAGGTGCTGCCTTTTTCGATTCGGCCACCAGCTTTGCCATGATCCGGGGCGGACATGTGGATTTAACCGTATTGGGTGCTTTTGAAATATCCGAAAGAGGAGATATTTCGAGTTGGAAAATCCCGGGAAAAATGGTGAAAGGCATGGGCGGTGCCATGGATCTGGTGGCTTCTGCTAAAAACATCATTGTGGCCACCACGCACACCGACAGGGATGGAAATCCTAAGTTACTCAAAAAATGCGTGTTGCCCATTACCGGGGTTCAGTGTGTGCAGCGTGTGGTAACCGATCTGGCAGTGGTCGACATTACTGAAAAAGGATTTAAATTAATCGAACGAGCTCCGGGCGTAAGCGTCGAAGAAATTGTAGCGAAAACGGGTGCCTCACTCGAGGTGGATGGTGAAATACCTGAGATGAAACTCTGATTCCACAAACAGCTGAATGGAAATTATTTTCTGAGTCATTTTTACTACATTTGATCCGCTCTTATATTGTTACACCTAAAATTTGTATGATGATGGACAACTCGATGAATTATATTGATGAAGGTTTCGGAAGCGGAACCTGGTTATTAATATTGTTTGTTATTGCCTTCTACCTGTACACCTATTGGCGTATTTTCGAAAAGGCCGGAAAACCGGGATGGGCCGCCCTTATTCCCATTTACAATACACTGGTATTACTCGAAATTGTAGGCAAACCCTGGTGGTGGATACTCTTATTTTTAATTCCGGTGGTTAATATCATCTTTGCCATTTGGATAGTCAACCTGTTATCGCTAAGTTTTGGAAAAAGTACCGGATTTACAGTTGGGTTGTTGCTATTAAGCCCTATATTCTATCCAATTCTGGCCTTTGGACTTGCGGAATATCAAGGACCTGCCGGGAAATAGAGTATAAATCAAAAAACTGAACCTAAAATAAAATCAGGTGTACCCATCGGATTCGTTGAGGGCATTGCCAAAATCGATGGACAGAATAAAGTACAGGTTTATGCTTTTTGCAAGTCAATTTCCTGAGATTGATATCTATTAGTCTCTTAAAATCAGATACCCCCTGAAAAAAAGTTATTGTTATCTTTCGCCCAATTTTGAAAGAAGACTTTTTAGTAAACACTTAAGATAATTTTCAGGTAGTATGTTTAAGATTTTCAAAAATATCGACCGCAAAAACTATAAGCCCAGGTTTGGTGGTTCGGATATATTTAAATTTATCGGGCCGGGATTGCTGGTTACGGTAGGATTTATTGATCCGGGAAACTGGGCTTCAAATCTGGCCGCTGGTGCGGAGTATGGTTATGCGCTCTTATGGATGGTAACCTTGTCGACCATCATGCTGATTTTATTACAACACAACGTGGCCCATCTGGGCATAGCCACCGGGTTGTGCCTTTCGGAAGCCGCCGCCATTCATATCAAACCCGCCTATTCAAAAGTGCTGCTATCGTCCGCGATGCTGGCATCGGTTTCAACTTCGCTGGCCGAAATTCTGGGCGGGGCCATTGCCCTGGACATGTTGTTTGATATTCCTGTAAAAGCCGGTGCTATCCTGGTGACCCTTTTTAGTATGATCATGTTGTATACCAACACCTACCGGATGGTCGAAAAGTGGATTATCGCCTTTGTATCTGTGATCGGGTTATCATTTATGTACGAACTTTCGCTGGTGGATATCGACTGGAACAGTGCCATCAACGGATGGGTTACTCCTTCGTTTCCGAAAGGCTCCATGATCATCATTATGAGCGTGTTGGGTGCCGTGGTGATGCCACACAATTTGTTTCTACATTCTGAAGTGATCCAAAGCCGGCAATGGAACCGGGAAGATGAGAAAGTCATCAGGAAGCAATTGCGTTTTGAATTTACCGACACCCTGTTGTCCATGGGCATTGGCTGGGGCATCAACAGTGCCATGATTTTGCTGGCGGCAGCGACGTTCTTTATGACCAGGACACCTGTAAATGAACTCGAACAAGCCAATCAACTGCTGGCCCCTTTACTGGGAACCCATGCGGCGGTTGTGTTTGCCGTGGCCCTTTTATTTTCAGGAATTGCCTCCACCATCACCTCGGGAATGGCTGCCGGAAGCATTTTTGCCGGCATGTACAAGGAACCTTACGACATCAAAGACAACCACTCCAGACTGGGGGTGGCCCTGTCTCTTGTGATTGCCTTTGGAATTATCCTGTTGATTACCAATCCATTTCAGGGATTAATCATCTCACAGATGATCCTCAGTATTCAACTTCCGTTCACTATTTTCCTGCAGGTTTATTTAACTTCGTCGGAAAAGGTGATGGGCAAATACAAGAACTCCACCCTGAACAAAACCATTCTTTATTCGTTGGGGGCCATTGTCACCGGACTGAATGTGGCTTTGTTTGTTAGTCTGTTCTAGTTGATTGTCTTTGCGCTCACCATTTTTGAATATATTTGATACGCGATTTCCGCACACATTTAAATAACTGTGGTTCAAACGATAATAACCCAATGACAAAAACTGAAAATTCAACCTATTACACGCAAGTAGCCTCTTATTACGATGAAGATGCAAGTCTGGGGTTCGAAGACAGAGCTGAAGTGAACACGAGTTTGGATCGCATCAGGCGCGATTTTAGAAAAATCACTGTTCAATTTCCATTTACAAAAGTACTTGAAATAGGATGTGGCCCCGGTTTTGACGTGCATTGGTTTGCTTTGCAATATCCTGATAAGAAATTTGTTGCCGTAGATATTTCTGAAGAAATGGTCAAACTTACCCGGAAACGATTAAATCGGGACCAACTAAAAAATGCCTCCGTGTTTCAGTCGGACGAGAGACAGTTGACAGAGCAATTTGGCGAGGCGGGTTTCGATTTGGTGTATGTATATTTTGGCGCGCTAAACACCGTGGAGGACCTTACTTTTTCGGCGGATCAAATTCACAGGCTTCTCAAACCAAGTGGTATAGCGGTGCTTACTTTCGTAAACAAATGGTATTTAAGAGAGTTGGTTGTTCAGGTAATGAAGCTCAATTTTAAGATAGCGTTTGCCAGGTTGGGTAAAGTTTGGGGAGGGTATTCTGTTTCCAGGTTTTTACCATCGCACTGTTATAGCCCCGGCAGGATCTTAAAGGCGTTTTCACAATTTAAATTGTTACAACACAAAGGGTACAGCATTGTATATCCGCCCTGGTACAATGATCATCAGGTGAGAAAAAATCCTGAAAAGGCAAACAAAAAATGGGAATTGGACCAGAAACTGCAGAAAACCTTCCTTTGGTCGAAAGGGGAATATACGCTATTTGTTTTTCAAAAATAAAGTTGGTTACATATCTTCCAACACCTTTTCGATGGGTTTAAAAGGATATTTCTGCAACACCTCCTGAAAATCAGAGTCGAGTACAATGTTTGAGTAAAAAGCTTCCACAGCAGCCCTTTCCAATCCATTGGGATAGATGTTTTTGTAGTCGGTAATTTCGCAGTTAAACCGGGCAGAAACAAGCCTGGCGAATTCTTTTTGAGTCGGGAGAAAAGGAGCGTAAATGTTATATACGCCGCTATTCAGTTCTTGTTTGGAATAGAGTACCATCAACCGGGCAGCATCTTGCACCCCTATCACCGACATGAGATTGTCGCCACGGCCAAATAAAGGTATTTTTTTTTGATCCTTTATATTCTTTAAATAAAACCACGAAAACCAAGAGCCTTTTCCCAGCAACCAGGGGAACCGCAGCACAATCATCTTGAATTTAGTGTCTGAATTATCTTTCAAAAATGGACTTTCTCCCCTGATATATTGTTTCGCATAGCTCAATGGATTAAGTGGTGAACGTTCGCTGTGTGCAACATCGCTATTTCCATACGAAAGACTTCCCGAGGCAAATACCAAAGTGGTAGTTAAACCACTTTTATCCAATTGTTTTACAAGGTGCTTATTCAGGCGTCGTGCTTTTTCGGCAGCCAATATTCTTCCCCACTTTTTAAAATTAGGAAAAGTGGGCCGTGCACAATGAAAAATGGCCACGGGATTGATCTCCTTCAGTTTAGCAGTGGACAACCCTTTTATCCCACCGGGGATAATGGAAATTTCACCGGCCCTGGGTATGGCTTTTTTATTTTGTGTGGCAAAAACCTGATATCCCTCTGAAATAAGGTGATCCAAAACCTGTGAACCCAAAAATCCGGAAGCACCGATCACAATTACCTTAGACATGTGGGTTGAGGAATGAGTTTTTGTTTATTTTTCAAGGCATTCAGCACTTGCTCCTGGTAATTGGCCGGGTGATTTTTCGATACATGCAGACTGGTGTACATGGCATCATCATAATGCTCCATGGGAAACGACTTTCTCCTCCATTTTGCCCGCCATTTCCGATCGGTAACCTGCATCAAAAAACGATTCAGCCTTTCAGGCCAGAAGATGTTAAAAAAATTTTCGATCCCCCTTTTCAGGAATTCGTTACCGCAAGGGACTAAAAACCGCTCATCCTCAACGAAATCAGTATTGGGCAAAAACCTCAATAACCAGGCATTTTGCTTCTTCAACTGAATGATGTTTTCAAGCTGGTACACCGGAATCAGTGTAACTAACTCAATGGCGGTAAACACATTCTTTTGGATGATTTCCAGGGCAGATTGGTCAACAAAAAAATTCATGCAATAATAATCCTGGTAACCGCGCAAAAAAGTCAGCTTTTTATAGAGATGCAATAAGGTACGGGCTATCCAGAGTCGGTTGGTGCGTGTAATGATAAAATAATCGATATCGGCATCCTTATCCGCATAATATTTGGAAAGCGACCCCGAAATGCCTATTCCGTCCACAAACGGGAACCGCTTGATAATACTGACAAAACGGGCCGATTTCTTTAACAGGAGTTCTGCCCTTTGATAGCCATAATGCCTTTCTACCGACCAACCGGTTTGTTGCGAGCGGCTATAAAATCCTTGTTCAGATTGAAATATGGTACCGGAATTTTTAAGATACGACAGGTGTTCCTCCACATCTGAAAGCGAACATTTAACATCCAGAAACTTGTGAATTTCATTTGCCTGGAGTGGATAATTAAACAGTTCAAAGTATCCCAAAGTAAAGTCGATACTTTGCTCCAGCGTTGCCCTATGTTCCGTTTTTTTATCCAATTTGAAACAAAATTTGGAACGTTGTTCTGAAAAATATTTTAATATCGAGCGATAACGACCAGTTTTGAATGTATTCCAGATCGGAATCGATCCGGTTGCTGAAATCATCCACATTGTTGATCATCCCATGAAAACCACGCACTTGGGCAAGTCCTGTAAGCCCGGGTTTTGCTACATGCCTTAAATGATATTCGGGCGAAAGTTTTGCGTATTCCACATTGTGCCGCAGCATATGCGGCCGTGGCCCCACAATGCTCATTTCACCCAAAAGCACATTGATTACCTGTGGTAATTCGTCGATATGAAATTGCCTGAGATATTTACCCAACCTGGTTATTCTGTCATCGTTGGGCTGGACCTGCAATTTGTTTGCATATGCGTTGGGTTTCATGGTTCTGAATTTGATGCAATAAAAGGTTTTTCTATTGCGTCCGGTACGTTTTTGAATAAAAAAAGGCCGTCCACCGGAGTCGATCACAATCATCAACGAAACGATGGTAAACAACCATGGGGCAATGAATAGCAACAACAGGATCGATAGGATGAGGTCGAGTATCCGCTTTAAAAACCGGGATATAGGCAGATTAATTCTATCAGTGAAAACTGCATTCGTTATCTGATAATTCCGAATCTCAGCGCTAGAATCTCTTGTAAGCAAACTATAATTCATGGGTTCTATGGCTTCTTGGGCTGTCGAAAAAATACGACGAAAATATTAAACAAAAGTAAACAATTCCCGATTGACGTTCCAATGCTGATTCCGTCATAAAAAATGCAAAGCAAATAAAAATGACCCATTTATTTACAAAAAGGTTGGTTTTGGGCAAAATAATAAGTTGAACCAGCATTGCCAACAAAATGATAAGCCCGGGAATTCCCGTTCTAACCAGCGTTTCAACATATTGATTATGAAAGTTATAGTTCAAATATCCGGTGTCAGAGGTACCTTCGGTTCCGATATATAATCCATTGTTAAAATATTTCTGATTGAGCATTTCCCTGGCTTCCACCAACCCAACACCACTAATCCATGCATGGTTTTCATTCAAAATTTCCACTCCAAACCGCCATTGAATCAGCCTGAGGTTTAATCCGTTTAAAGGAGAATCGTAACTAAAATGCCCGGCAGTGGTCAGTTCCAGGTTGGGCTGCATCAACATTTTTAACCTTTTTCCAACTGGGATCAGCGCCAGCATTGCCAGCAAGATCATCACCGAAACCAATAATTTATGTTTCGAAAACCCGTTTTTCAACGGATGTCGGTAATGCCAAATTAACAGAGGTATTCCAACAATCAGGAATATTTTGGAAGCAGCCAGGAATAGCAGAAGCAGAAAGGCAAAAATGACAGCTCTTTGTAGCAATTTCCGATTTGAAAGCCACTCCAATTCAGTAATCTGAAACAAAGCAGTTATCAAAAACAAACTAAAATAGATGGCGCCCATGTGAAACGGAAAAGTGAGTTGGTGATAGGTAAATACCGAAAAATCCCAATTCTGTAGAAACTGCCATACTGAATCGCCCAACATGACAATCCCGGCAAGGGTTAACGAAAATACCAATCCTGTTAAAGAAGCCCGTGTAAATTTCTTTTTATCTATCGAACTCAGCAAAAACATCATCGGTATTGCAACAAACGACAATTGTTTCTCCAACTCTTTCCACCCGGAAATAGGGGATGCATGATGAAAAGCTGCAAAGGCAGATATGGCAAAAAACAACCAGGGAAAGATGTTATGAAGCGTTCGTTTTTTTGCAATGGGTTGTGGATTTCTAATGAAAGACGCCAACAACAGAATGCCTCCTGAAAGAATAGCCAAGCTATTGAATCGGATGGATAAAGGCAGGCTGAACCAAATCAGAAACCAGACCCCTTCTTCTACAGTGAATGCCCTATAAAACCTGGTAAAAAACCGCTTCATATTGCTGACAAATTTGTTCCCAATTATATTTGGACCTGATAGATTTGAGGTTATCGTCTATCTGGTTTCGTGAAATCAGATCAGCGTTTTGGAGTTTAAAAAATCGGCTTACCTGTGCAGCATCACTAAAATACTGTCCTCCGCCTTGCAACACTCCCTTATTAAAAATATTGTTATGTGCCAGTATTCTGCATTGGGCTGCCATGGCTTCGAGCAACGAAGGGTTGGTACCTCCTACCGAATGCCCGTGAATATAGTATCGCGAATAATACCTTAACGAGTTAATTACATCCTGATTATAATTGGCCCTGAAAAATTTAATCACCGGAAGGGCTTTGTATTTTTCTTTTAATTTTTCGGCATACTTGTTTTCGTTTCCGAAAACCACCAAAGGAATTGTATTCCCTGAATCTATCTTTGCCTCCATGGCCATTTCAATGTTGTTCTCAGGCTCCATGCGGGCAATCAGCAAATCGTATTCGAAGGCCTTTAACCCGTAAGATGTCAGGTGATTTAATTTAAATTGATGGGGGACTTCCGCGCCATAGGCAATCAACGCGATCGGTGTTGGATATTTTTTCTCCAGGTACTGATATACACCTGCTGAATCGGCAATCAGCAAATTGCTGCGAAGGGCGGCCCATTTTTCTGCTTTCTTTAAAAAATGCTGAACCCCGGGCGAATATTTCGACCTCATCCACTCCATTCCATCCATGTTGCAAATGTGCCTGGCTTTTGGATCCCACAACCGGTGCCACACCGAATCGCTGGTATATCCCAGATGCAGGATTACATCAAAATGTTGTTTTCGGGCATGGAGATTACAATTCAAATCGTAGATAAATTGCCCGGCCGGGCCCAATTTGTCTTCCGGGTTGTAATGATAAGATAATTCAACCCCTTTCCAGGTGGTTTGATTAAAGATTTGATGGTGTGAGCAATACACCACAACCCTGTGACCCAAAGCCGCCAACCGGGGTGCCAATTCCTGAAGGGCAGCTTCGTAGCCTCCATATTGATTTGGGATGCCACGTGTGCCGATCATACCTATGGAGAGTTTTCTAGTCAATTTTTAGTACTTTTTTGTAAGCTATAAGTGTTTCTTTGGCAGCATTTTCCCAGGTATAATTTTTAAGAATATGCTCCCGAAAACTGAGTTGTGTGGGTTTCTGCAATTCCATTTCCAGTGCTTTTTTTATTCCTGATACGTCATCGGCTGCGCAAAAAGTGGCAAAACCCTGAAAATAATCCCGGGTGTCGCCGCCTGATCCCACCACCAGATTACAACCCATGGATCCCGCTTCGAGCGAACTTAACCCGGTGGTCTCGAACCAACTGGGCAAAGCATGAACCTTGGATTTTGCGTAGTGAACAATCAGTTGTTCCTGTGGCATAAAATCGTGGAAGTGAACCCGGGAGTGGGCTATTTTTTTGCAATACCGGTAATAGGAAAGGTGGTTGGGAGGCGGTTTGCCGATAAGGACCAACTTCACATCCATATTCCTGGTGGCCTCAATCAGCCGGTGCTGGTTCTTCAATCCATAAATCTGACCCACGCAAAGCACCTGATTGTCTATTCTCTCCGCTTTTGGCAACACCTCAAACAGATGTTTATCAATTCCATTAGGGACCACATGGCACCTTGATTCTACTCCGTAATCCTGCGACAGCCGTTTATATTCTGATAGTGAATTGGGCAAAAGCATGGCTGCTTCTTTCAGGATTTTCCTGACAGCTCTTTGGTGTCCAAGTAAATAAGTTTTGCTAACCAGTTTGTCCTGACCCGAGAGGAAGCGAAAATTGTTTTTACAATATTCCGAAAAATCTTTGCCAAGGGTGGAAAACAATTGTCGTTGAACACGGGATCGACCGCATGTATCAAAAGTTGAATAATCGAGATAAATGGTGCTTACCACAAATGGAACCCCTCGTTGCAGGTGTTTGAGGTGATCGGCAGGGCGTATCACATTAAACAAATGAAGCAAATCGAACTCCCGATAATCGATGGGCTCATGTGCTTTTTTAATCACCACATCCACACCCAGTTTTCGCAATTCGTTCGCTGTATTGTAAAGTTGCAAACTGTCGCCGCCTTTTATCTGGTCGATTGTCGATCGCACCACAAATGCTATTTTCAAGAGGTTTGTCATCGGATTTATTCAGATGTTTGCGATTTTGGGAAATCAAATTCAATAAACCTTGCACCAAATACGAGTGCCCAAATACCCAATTCTGCCACATTATTAATAAAACTGCCTGTAAACTGATAGATAAATATAAACAAGAACAATATGAGTGCATAATGGTTATTATAGATTCGTTTTTTTACAAAGAAAAAAACCTCGAGAAACAGTTTAAAAACAAATCCGTAAATACCATAAATCGACAGTATTTCGGCCATTGCGTTGGGAATTCGTACAACATCGCCCAGAGTTCCATGATATTTATAATGGTTTATAATCATATCGTGGGCAATGATTTTGATCTGTCCAGGGCCAATTCCGAAAAAGATATTGTGCTGCACAATAATGTCACGGGCAAACATAAATGAGTAAACCAACCTTCCCATGGCACTTGTATCCTGGCCATGAAAGATATTTTCGATGCGAAAATAGATAGGGTTTTGAGGCCAAAGAATAAAAATCAATCCCAAAACAAATACCATAAACAGGGTACTCAGGATGCTGAACCGCTTCAAGGTCTTTGGGATTTTAGCCCAGAAAACCAGCACGCTGATCAAAAAAGCCAATAGAAAAGCACCGATTACACCAAACGACAAGGACAAAAACATTGGAATCACCGAAGCCAGAAATATCAACAACGGATGCTCTTCTGTGTTATAAAATACCCGCATCAAGAAATACAGAAAAACAGGCATCATGACCAACGAATAGTAGGAGGGTTCGTAAGTAAACAGTTTTAACCGCAACACCACCTCCATTCCTTTGGTGAGGGGAACATCGTACCAAAACAAATCGCTGATTCCGGGAATTGGCAAGGCGATCAGGGCTATAAATACAAATAACGCATTGATCAGGAGCACCTTGTGAAACAAAGAATCAAGGATGTCGGTGTACTTTTTTACCACATAATAAACGCAGATCAGAAAAATAAGGGCAGTAAACACCATTACACTGGAAATCAGGTAACTATTAACGACCACCCCCTGCAATACATGAAAAGGAATAGGGATTAACAGTGCCAGCGACCACACATAAATCTTTTTTATCTCTCTTTCTTTAAACAAAAAATACACCATCACAGGCGTGAGTATCGTTGTAAACAACAAACCTTCGGGCAACAGAAAGCTGTTGAAGAAAAAATAAACCACCACAAAGATGATCATCTGCTGGTAGGATTGTTCTTTCATCATTCCAACAAGAGTTTTATTTTAAATCGTTTTGGATTTAAATAGTAAAAATAGTAAACGAATATGGTAATCAGCGCCAGACCAATGGTGACATACATATTATTGATAAAAATGATGGCTGCAATCAGGAAAGAGGGCAACATGGTGATGAGGGTTTCCGTCAGCCAGTGATCTTTCAACAGAAATTTATTGATCAGCAGGTATTCAACCGGAATCAACAACGCCAGAGCAATTATCTGGCCTATAATCAAACTTTTACCGGTGGGGATTATCCAAAAGGCAACCACCATTCCCAAAATAATGCCTACTTTGTACATAAACTCAAGGGACGTGATGAATTTAAGCCATTTCATTCCATTGAGGTAAAACAAGGGGACGATGGTCATGAGGAGAAAACTTTCATAAACTAAAAACAACCTGAAAAAACCACCCATTTTCTGAAATTTTTCAGGGCCGAGCCAAAGGGTAAATAAGGGTTCATAAAACAGATAGGCAACAAAAATAGCCAACAGGCTAATCCCCACCGAAAATCCGCGCAGTGTTTGAAAATAGATTACAATGTTTTCTCCTAATTCCTTTTTTCGGGCCACTTTTGGAAACAACCAACTGACGATGGCCCCAAAAGCCATGTGCATGTGGTTGGTGATGGTGGAGGCCAGAATATAGTACCCGGCAATTGCCGGACCCAGAAAAATGGCAATAATAAACCGGTCGACCTGGTACGCCAGCACCGAAATAATGGTCTGTAACCACGTCCAGAACCCGAAATGAAACAACTCTTTTCTTTCATCCCTTTTAATCTGCCAGCTAAACTGATATTGGGGGATTAGCTTGTAAGTGACCACCGCCTGAACATAAACCATGATTGCGTTTAAAATTAAATTGCTTAAAAACAGTTCGTAAAGGTTATATCCCCACAACACAATAACCACTTGCACTCCCAGGACCAGGAGTTTAGAAACAATACTCCACCACGATGCCAGGTCGTACCGTTCATAACCCTTCAGGACACTCTGATACAGAAGTTCCCAAAATTTTACTGAAATCACACAGGTGGCTACAATTAGTATTTTATCCAGGTGATCGTTAAAAATTTCCGTCCCGGATAGATTCAAAAGACTCCATAAAATGGCAATAAGGATGGTCGACATGCTGATCCAACCGATTAATTTGGTAGAAGAATTGACATAAGCCTGCAGTTTGGTGTGGCTCCCTTTACCTATGGCTTCTGCCACATAAGCGGTGATCGAATTGCCCAACCCAAAGCTGATGATATTTACAGCAATGTAAACATAGGAATTTACAAGCATCCAGATGCCAAAATGATTTTCACCTAACTTATTGATAAAGAATGGTGTTAAGGCAAGAAATGCAATCGGATACAGTAGTATATTAGCCAGGTTCCATGTTGAGTTCTTAATGTTCCCGGATGTTTTCTTCATATATGGTCTTGAAATTTGTGTAATAATAATATTAATTTCGTACTCAGCAAAAAATTTCTACAATAAGATTTAAACATACATTGTTCAATATGGAAGATCCCTCATTTTCGCAGTCGAAAGAAGCAGGAAGACAAATCTGGAAAACATTACAAAACCAATGGGGCGAAGCTTTTGGTTTTTTTGGCGGGATGTTTTCGAGCTTGCTTGCCTTTATTAAAAAACAATTTTTTGGTTTCCTGATTTTTGCCATCCTGTTTGGAGCTTTGGGCGGGACCTATGCCTGGCTTAAAAAAAGTGTGTATCATGCTGAAATGACGGTTTCCTACGCGCAGCTTGAGAAAAAAATATATGGCGATATGCTCTTTAAGTTAAACCAATTACTCAAGAGCAAGGAATACTCCAGCCTGGCCAAAAAGCTGAATATGCCTGAAGAGGAGATCCGACAAGTGAAGTCTATTTACGGCACAAACATTCACAACCAACCACTGGTGAACGACATTAGTGTCGAAAAAGTACCTTTTTACATTGAAGTGGACGTGTTTGATGTAAATGTGCTTGGTGCCTTGCAGAAATCGGTGGTGAATTATATCAGCCAGTCGGATTACATCAACGGACGTTTGATTTTAAACGAACGCAACTACAAAAATGAAATCATCCACATGAAGAATCAGATGATTTATATGGACTCGCTTAAAATGCTTTTGTTGCGGGATTGCAGCAACCTGGATGCCGATGCAGTGGTTAATCTGGAAAAACTCAACAAAGACCAAAATGAAATATTTGGTCGTATCCGCGATCTGGAAGCTGCCCTGCAATTTAACAAAAACATCGAAGTAATGGATGGTTTTGTGGCCCATCAAATGCCTTTTTCCTCTGTTTTGATAAAATATATCCTGGTGGGGATGCTTATTGGAATCGGTTTGCGGCTGCTTTGGCTGATGATAAAATAACACTTTTTAATCTCCGGCAGGCTTTCATATTTATTGGTTAAAGTTTTCAACTGTTAGTTTCAACTCAACAAAACCGCATTTTTATTGTTGACAACATTTGGTGCCGGATCATTAAGTTAAATATCTGGTATCCAAGTATATCCTTATTGATTTAAACTGTCTAAAACCTGATTTCTACTGCGCCTTCGTAAAGAAAAATTTGTCTAACCCGGTAAAAAATGGTATTTTGGGGTCATTTCTAATTAAAATTGATTTTAAATGATTCAAACTAAAATGTACAATCCCACAAATAAGCCAGGGATCATTGAAAAAAATGAACTCATTAATTTTTTGTTCGAAAACCTTGAGAACTATGGCGATCCCAAAGCCGACATCGAAAAATGCATTGATTATGCCATGAAAGAAACCCCGTCGTTTGGAGGTTTTATTTTGGTTGCATACGATGAGTCGGTGCTTACCGGTGTGGTTGTTGTAAACCAAACGGGCATGAAGGATTATATCCCTGAAAATATACTGGTATATATTGCCACTCACAAAGACATGCGAGGACAAGGCATCGGGAAAAAACTCATGAACGATACCATTCAAATTGCAAATGGAAATATTGCCTTGCATGTAGAACCCGATAACCCTGCCAGATTTCTTTACGAAAAAGTTGGATTTACGAGTAAGTACATAGAAATGAGATTAAAAAAATAAGTCCTGAAACCATGGCATTTATCACATTAAACGCAAAAAAACTCAAGTCGAACTTCATGTTTCTTGATCTGCTTTTTCGCAAGCATGACATTCAATGGTCGGTAGTGTCGAAAATGCTCTCCGGAAACAAAACTTTCTTATCCGAGTTGTTGCAACTGGACATCAATCAGGTTTGCGATTCACGGGTGACCAACCTCAAGGTGATTAAATCAATAAATCCGAATGTAGAAACCATTTATATCAAACCTCCTGCCAAGCGCTCCATCAGTAGTATTGTAAAATACGCCGATATTAGTATGAACACAGAAATCAGGACCATTCAAATGCTTTCGGAGGAAGCTTTTAAGCAGAATAAAGTGCATAAAATCATTATCATGATTGAGTTGGGCGAGCTGAGAGAGGGTGTGATGGGCGATCATTTTATGAGGTTTTACGAACAGGTTTTCAAACTCAAAAACATTGATGTGGTGGGCATTGGCACCAACCTTTCGTGTTTATACGGCGTACTGCCCAATCAGGATAAGCTCATTCAGTTAAGCTTATACGAACAGCTGATAGAGGCCAAATTCAACAGACAAATCCCCTATGTTTCAGGAGGTTCGTCGGTAACCATTCCGTTAATATTTCAAAAACTGCTTCCAAAGGCCATCAACCATTTCAGGGTAGGTGAATCGCTGTTTTTGGGAACCGATGTGTATAACAATGTTCCTTTGAAAAAAATGCACACCGATGTTTTCCGGCTTTACTCCGAAATTATTGAGCTGACCGAAAAACCCATGGTGCCTTCCGGCGAAACCTCTACCAATGTGGATGGACTTAGCTTTGAGGTGGACGAATCGTTAATAGGGAAAACCACTTACCGTGCTATTGTGGACATCGGTTTGCTGGATGTGGACGAAAAACACATCGATCCGGTGGATAGTAGCCTTAGCTTTGTGGGTGCCAGCTCCGATATGCTGGTACTGGATTTAGGAACCAACGATAAAAAATACAAAGTGGGCGACTTAGTGGAATTTACCATGGATTACATGGGTGCCTTGCGGGTTATCAATTCAAAATATATTGATAAACGCGTAGTAAACTAATCTGTTGAAAGGGCGTTGTGACCTCTGATCCATCTATTTTAGAACAATCCTTTACGTCTCTCTTTATTTTGGCTTAACCCGAACAAGCAAGAAAAATTTCATTTATTATTAAAGTCTATGCTCAAAAAAACCACTGGCAATCCAGAGGTTTGTATTTATTCAATGGTTACCATTTTATTCGTTACTTTTGAATCTTTTTAAATCTAATCGTCAAAATGGAGTTGAAATTTATCGGTCAAGGTTTAGACCCTGAAAGTGATGTGACCGCAGGGAATTTAATTATAGATTCATTGGAGAGCGAAAAATACAACTCATTTCACGCCTTCGTTGCTTTTGTCAGTACAGGTGGACTTAAAAATATCATTGACGAAATGATTGCTTTCAAAGCAGCAGGCGGAGAAATCAAATTATATTTGGGAGTAAACCTAAATGCAACTTCAAAAGAAGCCTTGGAAAAACTACTTGAACATGAAATTGAATCGTATGTAGTTTATTCACCAAACAATATCATTTATCATCCGAAGATTTATGCTTTTGAAGGTGATGATTCGACAAGAGCAATTATTGGTTCTTCTAACCTAACCGAAAGCGGTTTATTTCAAAATATAGAAGCATCTGTTTGCGTTGACTTTGAAAGTGATGACGAAAACGGAAGTGAGTTCTTATCTGATATTTATGACCACTTTAACGCAATAATTAATCATGAGCATCCAAGCTGCCAACTACTTACACAGGAGGTTTTAGAAATTCTTATTGAAAGCAATGTTGTATTGCCTGAAGCAGTAGGTAGAGCCAAAAGCAATAAAATAAATAAGGAGTTTGGACAAAAGGAAACTAAAGTAAATACAAGGCTTCTCGAACTTTTTGGAAAAGTCAAAGCGAAACGACCACCAAAAGGTTTCAGGAAGATTGTAATTAAGAAAGAATTACTTGCAGAAGCCGAAACTAATGAAGTGAAAGTTGTTGATGAAACAACCGAACTTGCAGCAGGTTCTATGTGGATTGAAACAGGACTTATGACGGGTGGCTCAAGAAATATTCTTGACCTATCTAAAAAGGGCAAACTGGATGGTGTAAATAAATTCGGCAGTGTAAGCTACTTTGGTTTAGACCCTGAGTATACAGACGGTATAAAAGACATTGATGTAATATTTGGCGGTAAGACCTATATATCAAATCATATCTTCTATGCAAAGGGAAATAGTAATTGGAGAATTCGACTGAATGGAATAACAGAAGATGGAGAAAAAATAACGATTTTCTCAAAGCCAAGTCTTGGCGAAAACGGTGGCTTTCAAAACAAAATTCTTTTATTTACAAAAATTGACGAGACAAATTTCAAACTTGAAATTTTAGAGCAAGACGATATGACAAGACTTATTGAGAACTCATCCGATTGGGCTAAAGGCGGTAGTGGAAACGGTAGGGCTTATGGCATAATTGCTGAGTAACAATAGTAATTCACTTTTAAACCAAACCAAATCTTCTTTTGAATATTGCTTTTCGAATTCAGCAAGCACCATTTCAACCTCTGAATTAGTCAATTTGTAGAGTGCCATAAAAAGCAAATCAATCTTTCTGACAGTTTCAAATTTGCTTTCGCTTCTGATTCCATTTCTCAATTCCAAATTCTCAAAGAGAGGATTCAAACGAACATCATTTTTTAGAAGAGAAAATACAAGCAACGAAATATGATGTTTAATGGTGGCTTCGCAACCATTAAAATTTATTTTGCTTTCGGTTTGTTCAATTTTCGGAACAGGAATTTGATTAATTACAGACTGAGTTAAATCAATACCACTTAGTTTTTTCTTTAAGATAAAATCAAACACCACCGAATTAAAAAGCCCGGACAAATACAGTAAATCATTTTGATTTGTAGTTAAGAACTGAACTGACTGTGATGCAGGGATAAAAGGTAACACCGTTGCAATGCAGGTTCTTGTGTTAGTTGCAGAAGTTAAACTTCTCCAGGCCAACATGAATTTCTCTTTGTGGTTTTTGGAAAGTTGCAGCCACTTTTCAGAATTGATAAAAAACCTTGATTCAGGAAAATAATCTGCAATCAATTTTTTCCCTTCATTAATATTAACAGAAGAAGATTTGTTTCCGTATCTCAAATCATCACCTACTCCATTGAATCCTGAAAATTTTCCATCAAACTGATTGAAGAATTTTCCCTCATAAATCGGAACATTACCTTCTGATTTTTTCTTTGTGATAAACTCTGCATGACTTGTAAAGTGAACGATTCTTCCAAATCTTACGTTCTTATAAACAATTTTGAAAAACGGAAAGTCATAAGAAACTCTTAAAAGAAAATCTGCTTCTTTTTTATTTGAGAAGTTCGGAAGCATTCCCGTAAATGGATTCAACAACCTCAAACTATCGTAAGACAATTCAATTTCTGTTTTGGTTTTTCCAATTTCCCAAACTTCACTCAGGTTCATTGCAACATGAAACTTTTCACTCTTGGAATTTCCCAACAGCAAAAAACAAAACCGTTCTCTGCTATCAATATTGAAAATCTTTTTACGATTAATAAAATCATAAATCGCAACAACAAAATTTTTCTTCGTCAAATACTTGAAAAGATTTTGATTTACTTGACTTGTTACGATTGCACTTTTTAAAACCAAACCGACAACACCTCTTTTTGTTTTCAACTTTACTGCAGCATCAGTAAATAAAGCGTAAGTATTTAACTCACCATTGTTTGACAAATTAAAAAACGAATTTTTCTTTAAATCTGATTTGGCTTTTTCAATCTCAAGTTTGAACTCTTTTGAATATTCAGCTAATGGAACATTGTTCAATTCTGTAGTTGTAATCTCATTTGTTCGGCTAGACTTGAAATGATTTTCAGCAACTGTATTTGAATAGAGAGCATAAAACTTTTTTTCCTCAAACCTTATTTTCTCCCAAGGTGGATTTCCTAAAACAACATCATAATTTTTCATTTTTTCTTTGCTCAAACCGAGTTGTTCATGGTAAATGAATCCGCTTGAAAAAACTTCAACCTTTTTTGATTCATCAATTTCAAAATCGGACTGCAATAAAAAGTTTGCATGAATAAATTTCTCACTCAAACTATTGTAGAGAATTGGTTGTTTAATTCGTAGAAGCAAGTTCAGTTTTGCAACTTCCAATGCCAAGCAATCCACATCAAAGGCAGAAATATTCAAAGCAATTGATTTCAGCAATTCCAATTGTTTT
>JAUYGX010000113.1 GCA_030690365.1 Bacteroidales bacterium
AAGCTGACAACAGAATGCTTGCGGGCTTTTTTATGTCCGCTTTTTATTTGTGAATGAAATAATGTCCAATGCAATCGACTGCAACCACTCTTTTTTTGCCATTCAGCAGTCGAATTTATTCAAATGTGGTCTCCATTAAAAAATAAGATTCAATTATGCCCGCAATACATAGATAGATTGAAATCCTGATTGTTGAGTTTTGCAACGAATGCAGAGTGATGAAAGTTTTGTGTTGCAAAACCTCTTTGCAAATTTTGCATACTAAGAACTTAGCGCCATTTGCATGAAACTTTTCTGTCATACCTGTGTGTTTGGTAAAGTTGTTTTTGAAGAATAGGCAAACACCAGAAAATGCACCATGTTCTGGATGAAAACCACACAAAAGCCGATACGAAGAATCAATCCAAATAGAAAAATGCCCTTCAGAGTACCTTTTAATGCAATCGATTGAAATTTTTAGGGTATTTATTATAACACAGGCGTTTACTAACAAAACCGGACGCTTTTACCAATCAAAATTGGTATGTAAATATATACAAATCAAATATATATAGTTATGTATATATATTTACTAATGCACATATTGGTTACCTGACGTAACGCTTTGATGATTGAACACAAACAGGTATTTGTTGAGTATGTCAAATAACTTTACAGATAGTTTAAGCACAAGTTATGTTTTTGTTAAAAAGTATTAATTTTAGCAAAAAAATAACCTCATGAACTTAATATATATGATTTAATTCAAAAATTACAATTAACCAATTCATAAACTAATCTAATGTACAATGCTTAAACATTTATCCACAAAATTGCTCTTTATTGCAGCAATCGTATTCTGTGGTGTTACCGCAGCTTTCGCGCAAAGTGGTACTGTTACCGGTAAGGTAACAGATGCTTCTGATGGTAGTTCATTGCCAGGTGCAACAGTTGTTGTAAAAGGAACCACACAGGGTACTGTAACCGACATTAATGGATTGTATTCCATAGAAGTAACCCCGGACCAGGTGCTGGAGTTTTCCTTTGTGGGCTATGCGCCACAATCTGTTACAGTTCAGCCCAATACCGCCGTTAACATAGCCTTGCAATTGTCCGCCCAATCGCTTCAGGGTGTGGTAGTTATTGGGTATGGAACAGTGAAGAAAAGTGATGCAACCGGTTCAATTTCGGTTATTTCATCCAAAGATTTCAATCAAGGCAACATTACTTCCGCTCAGGATTTGCTGGTTGGAAAAAGTGCCGGGGTAGTTGTAACTCCTGCAGGTGGAGCTCCTGGTAGTGGAGCTACTATCCGAATTCGTGGAGGATCGTCGTTGAATGCATCCAACGATCCACTCATCATTGTTGACGGTATACCTATTGATAACGCCAATGTTTCGGGTAGTGCAAACATCCTTTCGTTTATTAACCCTGCCGACATTGAGAGTTTCACAGTTCTCAAAGATGCTTCTGCAACCGCCATCTATGGATCAAGGGCTTCTAACGGAGTTATTCTGATCACCACCAAAAAATCCAGAGTGGGTTCTGCATTCAAATTAACCTACAACGGTTCCGTTTCCATTTCAAATCCCATCAAACTGTTAGATGTATATTCAGGTGACCAGGTCAGGCAGATTGCCTACGAAAGGGATATCTTTACTCCTGAGAGTTACACCAAACTGGGATCAGAGAATACAGATTGGCAGAAGGAAATATTCCAGACAGCTATTTCACAGGATCATAACATTGGTATCTCCGGAGCTTATAAAAACCTTCCCTATCGTGTCTCATTTGGATATACCGACCAAAATGGTATCCTGAAGAACACTGATATGCAACGGTTTACCGGTACGGTTAATTTAAACCCTACCTTCTTTAATAATGCCCTTAAAGTAGATATTAATGCCAAAGGCATGTCGACCAATAACAATTTTGGTGATGCGGGTGCTGTTGGTTCTGCAATAAACATGGATCCCACACAACCTGTTAAAGATGGTAATGCGGCTTCCGACGGATATTTTCAATGGAGTAATTATGGTGCCAATCTGGGAACACCTAATCCTGTTGAACAGGCAATGGCTGTCGACAACAAATCTACAGTGAACAGGTTTATCGGAAATATTCAGTTCGATTATTCGCTGCCTTTTTTACCTGAACTACATGCCAACCTTAATTTGGCAACCGATTATACCAAGAGTGAAGGACATAACAACAGGCCAACTACTTCACCCTCAGTGTTAACAAGTCCTTTTTGGGGAAGTTTAACAGATTATGATGCCAAAAACACCAATAACCTACTCGATTTTTATCTGAATTACACCAAGGATATAGCAAGTATTCAGAGTAAGGTGGAGGCCATGGCTGGTTATTCATGGCAGCATTTCTACCTTGAAAATTTTAACTACCATAGAGGTATTTATGATGAGAATCATGCTTATCAGATTCCTTCAGACAGCGCAAGGCATATCAATGAATTATTTCTTGTTTCATTCTTTGGGCGCGTTAACTATACTTTCAAGGATAGATATCTTTTCACCTTTACCCTTCGTGAGGATGGTTCCTCTCGGTTCTCAAAAGAAAACCGTTGGGGTATATTTCCATCAGTTGCACTTGCCTGGAAACTTAAAGAAGAGACTTTCCTAAGAGATGTAGATGTGTTGAGTAATCTTAAACTACGTGTGGGATGGGGAGTAACTGGTCAGCAGAATATAGGCGATAACTATTATCCTTATATGGCCACTTACACTACCTCATCATTAGGAAGTTATTACTTTTTCAATGGAGAATACATCCCTACCCTGCGCCCAAATGCTTACGATCCGAATATAAAATGGGAAGAAACCACCACCCAAAATATTGGTCTCGACTTTGGTTTTGCCAATGACAGAATTACGGGTTCGATTGACCTTTACAAACGTGTTACAAGCGACCTGTTGAACCGGATTGTGGTTCCAACACAAAGCAATTTCTCGAATACATTAATGACCAATGTAGGAAGTTTGGAAAACAAAGGTGTCGAACTGGGCCTTAATCTGGTTCCTGTTTCAAAGGCTGACATGTCGCTTAACGTGGGCTTTAACTTCACCTATAATAAAAACAATATTATCAAGCTTCTTACTTCTGATGATCCTGCTTACGTGGGCATTCTATATGGTGATGGCTTTAGCGGGCAGAAACTGGTTACCCAGGTGGGTTCTCCTGCTTACTCTTTCTTCGTAAATCAACAGGTTTATGATGCCAATGGCAAACCGATCGAAGGTATGTATGTTGACCTTTCGGGTGAAGGTGGTGTTGTGAATAGTGATAATGCAGATAAATACATTTATCACAATCCATCGCCAGATTATCTGATGGGCTTATCGTTGCGGTTTACATACAAGAACTTTGATGCATCAACTTCTACCCGCCTCAGTCTGGGTAACTATGTTTATAACCAGGTGGCTGCGGGTGCTTCTTACGACCAGATGTATCAAATTGGATACTGGCATAACGAACCTGCTTCGCTTAGCAATACCGATTTCGTTAAACGCCAGTTCACCAGCGACTATTTTGTAGAAAATGCTTCGTTTTTTAAAATGGATCACCTGAGCGTTGGGTATCAAATTAATAACATTGTAAAGAATTTGAATGCCCATGTAACCTTTACCGTTCAGAATGTGTTTACCATTACAGATTATACTGGTCTTGATCCTGAAGTACCCTATTCCGATCTTGGTGGTTCTCAGGTGCCGGGAATTGATAATAATTTCTATCCCAGGTCTCGTACTTTTATGATTGGGATAAGTTTAGGATACTAATTATTTAAAAAGAATTGAAATGAAAAGAAATATAATATTTATAGGAATACTTCTTTCTGCATTGATGATTGTATCATGTATTAAAGATTTGGATGTTACACCCAAGGATCCGGCTACCATACTGTCAGGAAACTTAAACGATGATCCAGCCTACATGAAAATGGTGTTGGCAAAAATTTACGCGAGTTTTATCATCGAAGGCCAGGGAAGCGGCGGGCCAGACATTTCTGCTTCAGACAACGCGTTTTTTACAACCACGAGAGCATTATGGAATGTTCAGGAAATTTCAACCGATGAAGCCATTTGTGCATGGGGTGATGTTGGTATTGCCGATCTGAATACTCAAACGTGGAGTCCGACGAATCCTTTTCTAACTGCTTTATACCAACGACTTGGTTTAAGCATTACATATGCCAATGAGTTTATCAGAAATACAGAAGGAAATGTTGATCCTGAGGTTGTAAAATATAGAGCAGAAGCCCGATTCTTAAGAGCCTTGGCCTATTATTGGGATCTTGATCTGTTTGGAAACCCTCCATTCACCACTGAAGCCGATAAGGTTGGTAATTTTTATCCAAAACAATTGGATCCCGACGTTACCGTTGCCCGTAAAAAATTATTTAGCTATATCGTTTCGGAGTTGCAGGCCATCGAACCTGATCTAGGTGAACCCGGATTCTCATATCCACGTGCCGATAAAGGTGCCTGCTGGATGTTGCTTTCCAGGCTCTATTTAAATGCAGAAGTCTATACCGGAACTGCTAAATGGGATAGTTGCAAAATGTATACCGACAAGGTAATTGCTAGTCCGGCCTATTCGCTTGCTCCTGATTACCGTCAGAACTTTTGTGCCGATAACGATTATGGCCAAAACAAGGAAATGATTTTTGCCTGGGTTCAGGATGGAGTTTACACACAGGGTTATGTGGGTACTACATTTATTATTGAATCAAGCAGCGATGCCAGATACATCAGGGCTGAAGACTTTCATGGACTGACCTCCAATACCAATTGGAATGGTAACAGGGCCAGGATACAATTTCTGAATGTGATGATTGATACGCTGGCTGTTTATGGCGACAATCCTGTGCCTTACGAAACCGATTCTCTCTTTAAACAAAGCAAAGACCAACGGGTTTTCTTAAAAAGAAAGCAAAGTCCGAATATTCCAAGCGCTTCTTCCAGTGGTGATTATGGTATTGGTGTTTATAAATTTACGGCTAAAAACTTCGATGGATCTGAGGCTGCTGATTATAACCCGGCTTATGCGTCAACCGATTTTCCGATTTTCCGGCTTGCTGATGCATACCTCATGAGAGCCGAAGCTGAATACCGTCTGGGTAATCTTGGAAATGCAGTTGCCGATATTAATGTGATCAGAGAACGTGCTTTTAAGGGTACTGATGGCAATATTACAACTTCTGATCTCGACGATAAATTCCTGCTCAGCGAGCGCGGACGTGAGTTTTATTATGAAGCCCAAAGACGTACCGACCTGATCCGTTTTAGTCAATTTACCAATGGAAACTACATGTGGGCATGGAAAGGTGGTTCGGCTAACGGTAGTTCAACTGATAGTCACCTGAATATTTTCCCCATTCCTGGTGACGAAGTATCGGCCAACCCGAATATTCATCAAAACCCTGGTTACTAAACTCTAAATATTATTACCATGAAAGGAAAATTTAATATCATTATATTGTTGCTCGTGTTGGTGAGTGTTTTCTCTGCCTGTAAGAAGGATGGTGAAACGATCACCATGAAAACCGACCCCACAGCACCCGAATTAACCAGCATGCCTGATCTGACCCTGATCAGGGACAAAGGACTTGATACCCTCACATTTGTTGGTACCCCTGTTGACGCTGGATTTCAGGCTTCTGCCACTTATTTTCTCGAAGCCTGTGTTCCTGGCAATAATTTTGCCAACCCTATCAGTATTCTAAATGATATCCAGGATGTCGCCATGAAAATTACCATAAGTGATTTAAATGGTATTTTAATCAAAGCCTTCCCTACAGATGTGGTTTCTACGGTTGATTTTCGTCTAAGATCCGTATTGGTAGTCGATGCTGGAACAGGTGCTCCCGGAACAGGTTCCGATCTATTTGAATACGTTTCGCAAACGGTAAGCAAAGATGTTACTACTTATGGATTGCCACGCCTCGATTTGATTGGTTCAGGACTTGATCAGAAAATTGAATCGCCTTTAGGCAACGGCGATTACTTTGGTTATGTTAAACTCGATCCAGGTATGGCATTTATGCTGTACGATCCTGATGCCGACATCACCTATGGTGCCAGTGGCAGCAGTTTGGTGGCAGGTGGCGGAACAGGTATTATTGTTTCTGGAATGGGGTATTATCAATTAGCGGCCAATACAGTTGACCTTACCTATGCTGTGGAGGCATATATGATCGGACTGGTTGGATCAGCAACTCCCAATGGCTGGGATTCTCCTGACCAGAAAATGGATTATAATTCGCAGAAGGGAACCTGGGACATCACACTTGACCTGATTGCAGGCGAAATTAAATTCAGGAAGAATGATGGTTGGGCATGGAATCTGGGTGGCACACCTGGTACACTTACACAGGGTGGCGATAATTTACCTATCGCTGATGCTGGTAATTACACCATCAGCCTCACCATTGTAAACGATCTAACCGGGTCATGCACAATTGTTAAAAACAATTAACCATGAATATGATAGATTCACTGTGAATATTAAACGTTGATTTGATATTTACAGTGAGCCTATTCATCTTTTAATGAATCATAATTTGAAAAAAACATAAAAAATCATGAAAATAAAATCGTTCTATAATGTTTTAGCCGTTCTTTTTGCAGTGGCAGTTTTTTCTGTTTCCTGTACCAAAGAGAATTCGGACGTGAGATTAGATCCCAAACTTTCGACCTCGCAGGTTTTAAGTGTAACATCAGATTCTGCTACCGTTGTCGGCTTTGTTGTTGCCCAGGGTAGTGGCTTCAGCGAAAGAGGTGTTTGCTATAATACAGAGGCAAATCCAACTGTTGAGAATAACAAAGTTATTTACGTTGGTAATGATGACAAGGCCACTTTTAATGTGGTGCTAAGTGGTCTTCACTATGCCACTACTTACTATGTTAAAGCGTATGCTGTAAATTCAGCGGGTATACTGTACGGTGAAGAATATACCTTTACAACATTACCCATAGTTCCTGCTCTTACAACCACTGCAATTACTGCTATTACCGGAAACTCGGCCGTCAGTGGTGGTAGTGTAACCAATAACGGAGGAAGTGCCGTTACTGTTAAGGGAGTGTGCTTTAGCGAATCACCTAATCCTGCACTCGGTGATACTTTAGCCTTCTTTACCTCTGATGGAGATGGAGACAGCACCTTTGTCAGTACGTTGGCAAGTTTAAAAGGAAATACAATATACTATGTACGGGCGTATGCTACCAATAGTGCAGGTAATGGTTATGGCCCTGAAGTTACATTTACTACGCTCGCGGATCTACCTACAGTTACAACCGCTGCAATTACTGAAATCACCAAAGTTTCTGCTGTATCAGGTGGAGAGGTGACATCTGATGGTGGTAGCAGTGTGTCTGCAAGGGGTATTGTATGGAGTACAAATGCCGATCCTACACTTCTGGATAACAACATTGCTGCTGGAAGTGGAACGGGTTCATACGTAAGTTCTATTACCGGACTGACTACATTTACCACCTACCATGTTCGTGCCTATGCTACAAACAGTGTCGGTACTGCCTATGGTGATGATGTTCAGTTTACTACGCTGGCTGATATCCTCACATGGTATATCCCGGGTGATTATGTAGAAGCCAGCTATCCTGGTTCTACCTTTGCTAACTGGGATCCTGCGAATTCACCACAGGTGAAGAGTACAGTAGCCGGCCCTGATAATTTGGAAGGCTATGTTTATATGGCTAATTCGGAAAATAACTGGAAATTTGCCTCACAACCCAACTGGGATGGCCCTAACTACGGTGATGATAATAACTCAGGCGTACTCGATCCAAATGCCGCAAACAATATCAATTCACCTGCTGGTTATTACAAGCTTAACGCCGATTTTGCTGCCTTAACTTATACTGCTGTTGCTACCGTATGGGGTGTTATTGGTGATGCAACCCCACTGGGTTGGGATGACGAAACATTGCTCGCTTACGATCCCATTACCATGACCTGGAGAGGTGGTTTGCATTTGACCGCAGCTTCTTTTAAGTTCAGAGCAAATCACGACTGGGGATTTAACTATGGAAGTAATGATGCTGATAGCCACCTACAGCCTGATGGAGCTAATATCAGTGTTACCACCGAAGATGATTATTACTTCATTTTGGATCTGAGCAATCCAAACGAGTATACTTATTCTGCAAATATGTGGGGTGTGATTGGTGATGCTACTCCTGGTGGCTGGGACTCAGACCAGAATATGTCGTGGGATGGAGTTGAGAAAGCCATGACTGTAACTGTTGACTTAACTGTCGGAACCTTCAAATTCAGAGCCAATGATGACTGGGCCATTAATCTTGGTGGAGATATCAATGATTTGACAGAGGGTGGTGATAATATTGCGATAGATGCAGCGGGTAATTATACCATTAAGCTGTATCTGGATGGAACCAAACATTGTGTGATTGTGCAGAATTAAACCATAGCACATTACCAAATGGCAAAAGGGGCGGAATCGAAAGATTCCGCCCCTTTTTTTATTTTCTGAGTCTGGTCTAAAAAGGTAAAAGAACAATTTTAGCCACGCAGTCGGATAAATCCAGACTGCAATGGATGCACTTTTAACATGTTCATCGTAGATGAATAAAACACCTTAGAATCAATCCATTGCAGTCTGGCTTTAGCCGACTACAAAACCCCCCTTCTATTTAAGCAATGGATCTGTGCCACCCGGGATTAAAATCCCGGTTTACAAGATCGGCCAAAATCCCGAACCTGATTGGGATTATCGGGATTCGGGAACGGGATTAGTATTGAATCCCCGGAAATGAAGGAATAAATCTGATGGTGCAGTCGGATAAATCCAGACTGCAATGGATGCCCTTTTAACATGTTCATGTAAAAGAATAAATCTGAATAGAATCAATCCAATGCAGTCTGGCTTTAGCCGACTGCTCCCCTTTCGTTTAAGCAACAGTTATATTGTAAAAAGGGAATTTAAAAAATCAGAGATTAAAAATTAAAGAGTAATATATGGGGTATCCGATCATCTCTTATGATAAAATCTAAAGGTGCAAAAACAGGTACGGAGTACCGCTAATATTTTTAGAAAGACAAGAACACACTTTTTAAGGTGCAGCGCACCGTCCTATTTTCCCGTTTATTTAAACATATTATCAATATTACGGTGCTCCGCACCTTGAATCTACTGTTATTAAATTGGCTATAAATATTTTCGGTGAGCTGCACCTCAAACTCGATCCTCAAAACCAATGCTTTGCACCTGTCTGTATTTGCATGGAACAAGAGTGAGTTAACAGAACACCTGTTAGACGGTCTTTATTTCTGGCTTGTGTATGGTAATCTTGAGGAGCAGGAGCCATTATTTTTCTTCAATCATGATCGAAAAAACAAAAGTCATTTGAAAAAGTGTGTTAAAAAGCAAATAGTCCTTTGAAAAAATGTGTTAAAAAGCAAATAGTCCTTTGAAAAAGTGTATTTTTGTGTAAAATTGCAAAAATGAAAAGGTCAGCGATGCTAAAATTAATAGCATGGAAAAACTCATCCACTCGAAAACCATTGATTATAAGAGGGGCACGTCAAGTTGGTAAAACCTGGTTGATGAAAGAGTTTGGTCGATCTCAATATCAGCAAACTGTTTATCTTAATTTAGAAAAAAACAAACGCTTACATTCCTTATTCAATGATGATTTTAGTATTAACAGGATCATTGTGGCTCTACAGGCAGAATCAGGGTTGACAATAAATGCAGAAAACACCTTGATAATTTTTGATGAAATTCAGGCTGTTCCTGAAGCGATAACTGCATTAAAGTATTTCTACGAAGAGGCACCTGAATATCATGTTATTACAGCGGGTTCATTGTTAGGAGTTGCGGTTCATACACATACATCTTTCCCTGTTGGTAAGGTGGAGTTTATGGATTTATATCCATTATCTTTTCTTGAGTTTCTTGATGCCAACGGAGAAAGCGCCCTTGTTGAAATTCTGCATGGGGCAGATTGGAAGTTGATTACAGCCTTTAAAGCGAAATTTATTGAATTTCTCCGCTACTATTATTTTGTAGGAGGAATGCCGGAACCGATATTGGCCTTTTCAAAGGATAACAACTTTGCAGAGGTTCGCAAAATTCAGTACCAGCTGCTGGAAGCCTACGAGCATGATTTCTCGAAACATGCGCCGATTGAAATTGTTACGCGTTTGCGCATGGTATGGAATTCTATTCCTGCTCAATTGGCAAAAGAAAGCAGTAAATTTGTTTATGGCTTATTGAAAAAAGGCTCACGGGCGAAGGATTTTGAAATGGCCATTTCCTGGCTGAAAGATTGCGGGCAGGTTTATAAAGTGTTGCGGGTAAACAAACCCTACCTCCCACTTAAAGCTTATGAGGACATCAGCGCTTTTAAATTGTTTCTGGTGGATATAGGTTTACTATCGGCCATGGGAGCTATTGATGCCAAAACAATTCTGGAAGGTAATTTGATATTTACTGAATTCAAGGGTGCATTAACTGAGCAATACGTACTACAACAGCTAAGTTGTTCTGATAACTTTGCAATAAACTATTGGTCAGCCGAACGCTCCACCGCTGAAGTGGATTTTGTGATTCAGTATCAAGGATTGGTAATTCCGATAGAAGTAAAGGCTGAAGAAAATTTGCAATCTAAAAGTTTGAAGGTGTATCGAGAGAAGTATGATCCAAAACTCTCGATTCGGGTTTCGATGGCGGACTATCGTGAACAGGATTGGATGACTAATCTTCCTTTGTACGCGGTAAGCGAATTGGGAGCATTGCTAAGAGATATTTGAGAAACCCCGAAATAAAATCCCTTTCCTGTCATAAATGACGCATGCGTCCTGCCTATCCGGATCAATACATGCTCTTTGTTCCCTTATACTTTAAATGTGATCAATTCCTTTTTAAAATAAACCCCGACAACGAGGGTAGTTCCATTTGAGTTGAGTATTCCTTTTTTTTCAACAAATCGACAAATGATCCTCCATCAGGAAACTCAAAGGTCTCCGCATTTTCTCCCAAATTAAACAACACGATAATTTCATCTTCACCATTGGTTCTATTATAAACCAGTACCTTCCCTTCCGCTTTCAGAAAACGGAGTTCCCCATCCATCAATACCGGATTTTCTTTCCGGATGGAAATCAGTTTTTTATAAAACCCAAATTGCGTGCTGTCGAATGCAATGGAGTCGTAAACCGGTTCTCCGGGTTGGATGTTGTTTCTGTTCTCGGGTTCAAAGGTATATTCGGGCCACCAGAGCGGTTTGCGGCAATCCGGATCGTCGGCACCCCACATGCCCATTTCATCGCCATTCCATACATGGGGTGCTCCGATACTGGTAAATTGGTGCATCAGGTATAGCCTCATCCGTTGATAGGTTTCAGCATCAGGTTTTCCCGTCTTATAGTTTTTGTCATCTGAGGGTTTTGCATTGAGTTTGTATTTTCCCGGATTGTAAAAGGAACTCAGCAAACGCGGAGAATCGTGCGATGCAGCCAGCGACATCATGGCATCGCGGGTTGGTTTTCGCAATCGGTTCCATTGAAATTCAAGGCTGTCGACCAATTGTTCGGCCGTGATCTCAAAATCTGTAGTGGCAAAGAAATACCGTGCGGGTCGATAGGTTTGATAAAACATCACAGCATCGAACACATCGCCCTGCACATAAGGCACCGGGTTCATGAGCTTGTCGGGCCATTGTTCCCACCAGATTTCCCCCACCAGATAGGCTTGTGCGTTGATGCTTTTCACAAAATCATGGTAATCGCGCCAAAAGCCCATGGGAATCTGGTCGGCCACATCCAACCGGTAACCATCAATCCCGTTGGCGATGTTGCCATCTGGTGCCAGCCACCTTTGCGTTACATTGAAGATATGTTGTTTGGCACCTTCGTTCTGGTTACCCTCGTAGGGTTGGCCATGAATCCGTTCCCCGGTGATATTCACCTTTTTGATTTCTGGTAAACTGCTTATATTTAACCACCCCTGATATTTAAACTCGTTTTCGGGAGTATTTGGATCATCGAAAGCAAGGATGTTGTACCAATCTTTATAAGGTGATTTTTCCTGGTTTTTTACCACATCCTGAAAAGCCCAGAATTCCACGCCGGTGTGGTTCCACGAATAATCCACAATCACCATCATGCCCCTTTTGTGCAATTCATCCACCAGTTTTAAAAAAAGCCTGTCAGCCGATGTCCATTTCCAGGTAGCCGGATCTGCCGGATCTTCACTTGCCATTATTTCCATGTCACCTTCCGGGTCGGGACCAAAATTGACATCGATGTGCCGCCAGTTGCGGGCGTCAAATTTATGCAGTGAAGGCGCATCGTTGAGCGGGTTGAAGTAGATGGCTGTAATGCCCAGATCCTGCAAATAATCCAGCTTGTCTATCACGCCCTGTAGATCACCGCCATACCTGCGCAACTGAAGATTCCCATAAAAATCGTTGCTGTTTTGTTTCGCCCAGTCATCTTCCTGATACCAGCTTTGTGTCCAGGGCGTGATGTGCCAGTTGTCGGGAATTTTGAAAAAATCGGTGGCGGTATGGATGGTGGCCGGGGTGGGGTCGTTGGTGGTGTCGCCATTGTTGAAACGTTCGGGAAATATCTGATACCAGACCACGGTTTTGGCCCAAAGGGGGGGTGGGGGTGGGGGTGGCTTACATCCGATGGTAAATGCCAGAACAGTAAAAACGATCAGAGTGGTGAATTGGATTTTCATGTTAATAGGTTTTGCTAAAAAATTGATGAGTTCAAATATACCGGTTTTAATCCACAGAAGCACTTACGAATGCTGTTTTATGCTCGATTTTTTGCCAGTGCTAAGTTGGCGGCTTTACACAAACGCATCATCATTCAACCTGCGATGCATAGATATGAATGATCACCTGAAATTGGTTCATCTGAATTATACATCTTACATGCAACCAATTTTATAAATCAGTGTCAATAATAAGATGTGTATAAAGTAGTTAAAAAATTGTTTTATTGCATGTAGAGGTATCGTTTCTGCTGTAAATATGTCCCTTGTCAGGATGTAATAGAATCAGGGATTTTATTACCTTTGGTAGCTTAAATTTATGGGTTCGCTAATCTTTTGTTATAACAAACCAAAAACGGATGAATACATTTTTACAATTGTTTACCTATATCAAACAACAAGCCGCACTGAGGATAACCACACGTAGTCTTTTCATCATTGTATTGTTTATGGCTGGATTGATTCCTGATAAGGCGATTGGGGAGGGATCTAAGGAGCTAAGTGTCACAGGTTCTGGTTTGACGCAGTTTTATTTATGTAACGATTTTTCTGAAGGTTGCAACACTGGTACTGGTATACGAACCCAATTTGCCATTTTCGGGTGCAGTGAAAATGACCGCCTCAACTTCACGATTGAATCTCCTGATGAAGTAGTCTATATGGGTTTTGATGGCGAGCCCAACAGCTCAGGTTTTAATCCCAGACACATCGAGTTTAGAATTAAGAATAGCATTGGGTTAACAGTTTATGCCCAACAAAGTTTGCCTACAAGTGGAATTGGTTTTATTACTAATATCGGTCAGGCGCAGGCCGGCCCCAATCAGGTTGTTGGGGTGGGTGGATACGATGCCTTGGAGTTTGCTCCGGGTGTGGCAGGCACTTATTACATTGAATTTGACAATCTTTCGAATAATACAGGAAACAGGGTGATCGGATCATTTTATATGGAATTAATCGACATAACCATTTTCAATACCAGCACCAATTTAGTCGAAACAGGTAGATTATACTCAAAGTCATGGCAGTTTTTGGAAACAAGCGAGGGAGGCTGGGATAAAAATTCCTCCACATTTTACATTTATTCTTCGGATCGGATCATTACCTCACTCGAATTCGATCAATTGGAAGGCAGAGCCTGGTTAATGTTTTGCAATGCAACAGGTTGTGCCAATACAGGTGATTTTAATGAAGACAGAAAATCAGTATATCAAGAACAGGCTTATGTGCCTGAATATAATATCTTTCTCAACCAACCCGACCCCGACTTGTTTCCTCCGGCTCCTACCCTGGGTTCCATTGTTGATCCCCCACCTCAAGGTTTTGCAAATTGTAACGATGGATCGATTGATTTTGTGGTGAATGTGGACAAGGCAGGAAATGCCAAGGTATCTCTGGATTTTGATCCACCTTATGTGTCTACATCTGTGACCCAAAGCGTTGTTGTTGGTCCTAACACAATTGCGTGGGATGGAAACGATGGCATGGGAAACCCTGTACCCAATAGTGTAGGCATTGAATTTCATGTCACCTATATCAACGGGCTAACTAATTTGCCTCTCTACGATATTGAAGGAAACCCGAACGGTTTCAGAATAGTACTGGTTAGCCCTTCCGGGGATCCTCCTTTGGTTTTTTGGGATGATTCATATATTCCGGGTGGCACAACCAATTTTACTGGCTGTAACAGCACGCCACCTAACAATGGTTGCCATCCTTTTTTTAATGAAGACTATGGAAATACGAACACCATCAACACCTGGTGGTATTCTGCATCCACTTCTTCGGATACTCTCCAGATAGTCGAGCAACGTACTCCCGAGTTAATGGTTTTCAACCAGGTACCCCCACAAGAATATTGTGCCGGTAGCGGATTGCATGCTTTCTCTGTTGAGCGGGATTTGAATACAGACGATTATCACTGGAGTTTTACCGGTGGCGATGCCATCATTACGCCCAATCCGCCAAGTAGTCCATGGCAGGTTACGGTTAATTTTGGCGTAAATGCTGTTTCAGGTAATTTAGAGGTATATGGTACCAATAGCAATTGTACCGATCCCGGCCCAATAGCTTCTCTGCCAATTCTCATTACTCCCATGGCCACGGCCGATGCAGGCAGCGATGCCACCATTTGTGAGGGGACAAGTTATACTGTTAATGATGCTACAGGAACCGGGACAAGTTATTTTTGGAATGTATCACCGGCTACGCACGATGGTGTTTTAACCGGAGGAAGCACACTAACCCCGACCTATACGCCTGGCCCCATCGATGTGGCCAATATTTCAGTAACCTTGTCCTTAACGGCTTTTTCAGCGGCCTGTGGAGCAAGCCAGGCCGATGCCATGATTTTGTCCTTCGACCCGGCTCCCACTGCGGAGGCGGGTTCCTACGCCACCCTGAATGTGTGCGAAAATGGTTCCTTCTCGTTGGATCTGGCATCAGTAAACAATTCTACAAGTGTACAATGGAGTACTTCAGGTGACGGGGTTTTCGTACCGGATGAGTTTACAATTCAGCCATCCTATGAACCTGGTGTGGCAGATGCCGCTGCCGGAACTATTACGCTAACCCTTACTGCCAATGGAGATGGTGTCTGCACGATAGATGCACAGGATTTTATTACCCTAACCATCGATCCGTTACCAACAGCCAATGCAGGGACATATGCCGATAACGCAGTTTGTGAAACAGGAACCTTCGTCTTGGATGATGCCTCCACTACCAATAACAATAATAGTCAAACCTGGACTACCTCCGGTGATGGGACTTTCTTACCCAATGCAAGTGATCCTCAACCGTCCTATGCGCCCGGAGCAAACGATGCCCTAAACGGAACGGTTACTTTAACACTCACAGCCCATGCCATGGGAGAGTGTCCGACTCCTTTGGATGACGCCACTCAGGAGTTGATACTGAACATCATAAGAAACCCCACCGCAAATACAGGTGTTCCACCCAACGCCCCCATCTGCTCCAATGGCAGCTATCCGTTAAGCGGAACTGTTACCGATGAGCAATCCTATTTCTGGAGTGGAGGCGATGGTAGTTTTGATGATGTAAACTCATTAACAGCCACTTATACCCCCGGTCCCGGAGACATAGCTGCCAACACGGTCACACTCACACTGACGGCCGTAGCACAAAGCCCCTGTTCGTTGAATGGAACAGATCAGATTACCATTCCCATCACCAAAGAACCCACCGTGTATGCAGGCCTCGACGGACTGGATTGTCAGGATGTACCCTTTGTTATTTTGGCCGATGCCACCGAATATGCCGGTTTAACCTGGGTACATACCGGGATCGGCACCCTGGACGAGACCGACCCATTGAGCCCGATTTATACCCCCGATCCCACAGAATATGGTGCCAATGGAGGAGTCGATTTCACGCTCACGGCGATAGGCAATGCCCCCTGTGCCGATGTGTCCTCGTCCATGCACCTGCAGATCAACGAGGGTTCTTATGCCAATGCAGGGACAGATGAACTGGCCTGCGCCGAATTGTCCTTTGATTTTACCAACAGCACCATCCGACCTTCGATGTACAACTCACAGAGCATCATCTGGACGGTGAGTGGCGATCCTACGGGAGGTTCCTTTGCAGGCACCACCAATACGGATACAGTACCTGTTTACAACCTGGGTACCAACGCGGTAACCTATCCTGTGACCCTCACCTTTACCATGAGTGTGGAAACACCCCCTTTCTGTCAGGAATTCGACGAGATGGAGCTCACTGTGGTGGATTACCAACCCGGGAGCGTCATCACAGGTATTCAGCAGATTTGTTACAATATTGTCCCATCCATCCTTGAAGTCACTGCCCCCACGGGTGGCGTAGGCACCTATAACTTCCAGTGGCAGAGCTCCACCGACAATATCACCTTTACGGATATTCCCGGCGAGACAGGCCTTACCTATCAGAGCATCCCTTCACTCACACAGACCACCTATTTCAGAAATGTGCAGAGCTGTGATTGCGGATCCAAGGAAACCCCCACCATCACGGTGAACGTATGGGATGAATATTTGCCCGGCACCAAAGCCCCTGACGAGGTCATTTGCTTTGGTACTCTGCCCCAACTGCTTACCGGAGGAGCCCCCACAGGCGGCGATGGCACTTACCTTTACCAGTGGCAGAGCTCCACCGACAATGTTACTTTTACGGATATTGCCACAGCCACCACCCTGGACTACCAGCCCGGAATGCTGACTAGCACCTTATATTATAGGCTGCGCCAGACCAACACCTGTGGATTGGTGTTTACGCCCACCACCACCATTACTGTGTTGGATGAGTTTTTGCCCGGGGCCGTAAGCCCCGACCAGGACCTCTGCTATAACACACAGCCGGCATTGCTCAGTGCCGATCCACCCACCGGAGGCGATGGCAACTACACCTACCAATGGCAGAATTCTACCGACAACATCACCTTTACCGATATTCCCGGAGCAACCTCCCTTACTTACCAGCCCGGACTGCTTACCCAGACCACCTATTACAGACAAGACCAGATCTGTGTCTGTGGAACAGTCACCACGGCTACCATTACGGTGAATGTGTACCCCGATTTTTTGGTGGGATCCATTACCGGAGACCAGACCATCTGTTACAACACTGTTCCCGGAACCATGCTCACGGGCACCGCCCCCACCGGTGGCGATGGCAATTACACTTATCAGTGGCAGAGCTCGGTGAACAATGTAACCTTTAACAACATCGGTGGGGCCAACCTGATTGACTACCAGCCCGGCGCCCTGACCACCAGCACCTGGTTCCGCCTTGAGCAATCCTCGGGCAGCGGTTGCGGAACCCTGATCACCAACACAATAGAAATAACGGTTTACAATCAGTTTCTGGCAGGCACCGCCAGTGGCGACCAGACCATCTGTTTCAATACCATTCCCGCCCTGACCCTGTCGGCCACCGCCCCCACGGGAGCGGATGGCATCTACACCTACCAGTGGGAAAAGTCAGCAGCAGGCGATCCTTTTTTGCCCATTTCGGGGGCCACCGGCTTGGTTTATTCAGAACCCAATGCACTACAGGTTACCACGGCCTACAGGGTGGTGCAGACCAGCAGTTGCGGATCGGTGAACACCAACCTGGTGACCATCACGGTAAACGATCCACCCAATGTGTTTATTTATTCGGATATGGACATCGCCTGTACCGGAGCTGACATCCTCTTTTTGGGATACAGCACTTCCAACCCCATCTCCTGGGAATGGGACTTCGACGATGGCACCACCTTCAGCGGGCAAAACCCACCCATACACAACTATGGATTCCAGGGGAGTTACGATGTCACCCTGACGGTAACCGACAACATTGGCTGTGCCAACACCGACACGCTGACCATCCTGGTGGTAGAGCCCCCGGTAGTGGATTTCAGCTATCAGGTAGACACCTGTCATCAGATCAGGTTCTCGGATATGAGTACTCCGCCCACAGGCTATCATAACGTAAGCTGGTACTGGGAGCTGGGCGATGGAAACACCCACGACGACTCTACCTTTACCTATGAGTATGTGGCCGGAGGATTGTACAACGTCACCCTGACGGTCACCGCCGAACGCGACAGCGTTTTCTGCACCAACACCATCACCCTCCCGGTCATCGTCCCGCACATGCCCACCATCTACTACACCTGGGATCCCGAACCCACCTGCCTGGGCGACAGCACCCATTTCTATGGTACCTCCGGCACGGAGATCACCGAATGGTACTGGAACTTTGGAGACGGCCTCAATGACACCGGCCAGGGCGTCAGCCACCTGTAC
>JAUYGX010000116.1 GCA_030690365.1 Bacteroidales bacterium
CTGGAGACATTTTACTAAACGCAATATTAAAACCAGAATAAAAAATATCGTATATTTGCACCCCGTTTTCAAGCAGTACACATGCGGATGTGGCGAAATTGGTAGACGCGCTAGACTTAGGATCTGGTGCCGCAAGGCGTGGGGGTTCGATTCCCTTCATCCGTACATTTTTTTTTGAACCAATGACCTATTTTCTATGAATATTTCTCAAGAACCAAACGGAGAACTCAATGCAATAATCCACCTGAACATCCAGGAAAGTGATTATATTGGCGCTGTAAATAAACAACTTAGCGATTACAGAAAAAAAGCCAGTATCCCTGGTTTCCGTCCGGGCATGGTGCCCATGGGCATGATAAAGAAGAAATACGGCATTGCCGTATTGGTAGATGAAGTGAACAAAACCGTTTCGAATGCTTTAAATGATTATCTGGTAGAAAACAAGGTGTCCGTATTGGGAAATCCATTGCCAAACATGGAAAAAACCACACAACTCGACTTCGATACCCAGAAAGATTTTGACTTCTTCTTTGATATCGGATTGGCACCTGAATTTTCCGTGGAACTGGACAAAGAATTTCTGAAAATCCCCTACTATACCGTTCTGATTGATGAGGATGAAATTGACAAAGCCGTTGAAGATGTAAAAGTACGTTTTGGAACCGAAGAACATCCTGAAACTGCCGGTGAAACAGATGGCTTGCAGGGACATTTTTTCAGAATAAACGAAGAAGGTAAACGCACTGAGGGAGACGAGGGTAAAAAATTATACCTTAAAATTGCCGACATTAAAAACGAGGAGACCCAAAAAGCAGCAATGGGGATCAAAAAGGGAGAAATGCTATTCATAAACCCGATGGCAGATATCCAGGACGAAACCAAAGTGAAGGTTCTACTTGGTTTGACTGCCGAAGAATCGGAAGGTTTAAATGCCACCTACCAATTTGAAATTGAAGAAATTATACATCCGGTTGATGGTGAGTTAGGTGAAGATTTATATAAAAAAGTATTCCCCGCAAAGGAAATTGATTCGGAAGAAGCATTTCGTGAAGCCCTGGGTGAAGACATTAAAAAACACTTTGTACGCGATACCGATCAGCAGTTTCTGGCAGACACAGCGGCTGCACTCATCGAAAAACTGGACATTAAATTACCAGACGATTTTTTAAAACGCTCGCTGTTGGAAAGTAACCAGGGGAAAATTACTATTGAACAAATTGAAGAACAGTACGATAGCTATGCCCGCACATTCAGGTGGCAACTCATCGAAGGCAAGTTAATGAATTCACATCCTGATCAACTTGTGGTACATGAAGAAGAAGTTCGTGGTAAAATAGCTGCTTATTTCAAATCATACGGTGGAAGTGCAGATTTAAATCCTCAAATTGAAGGCATTATCGATCAGATATTATCCAACAAAGACGAAAAACAAAGGTTATATACCGAAATCCTTGACGGGAAATTTATTGAATTTTTTAAAAACACAATTACAACCCTGCCTGAAGAAGTAACTAAAGATAAATTTTTTGAGATCGCTTCTCAGGTTAAATAATAAACCCTATGGACAGCAGTAAAGAATTTAAAAATTACGCAGTAAAGCATCTGGGAATCAACAGTCTGACACTCGACAGATATTCCTCAGCTTACAACAGCTATATTTCACCCACCATCATCGAAGAACGCCAACTCAATGTGGCCCAAATGGATGTTTTCAGCCGTTTGATGATGGACCGCATCATTTTTCTGGGCGTTCCCATCGACGATTATGTGGCCAACATTATCCAGGCTCAATTGTTGTTTCTCGAATCAAATGATGCCAACCGCGACATTCAGATTTATCTGAATACACCTGGAGGTTCGGTATATGCCGGATTGGGCATTTACGATACCATGCAATACATCAACCCTGATGTAGCCACCATATGTACAGGAATGGCGGCTTCCATGGGAGCAGTACTGCTTTGTGCCGGTGCCAAAGGAAAGCGTACTGCCTTAAAACATTCGCGGGTACTTATACACCAGCCGATGGGAGGTGCACAGGGTCAGGCCAGCGATATCGAAATCACCGCCCGTGAAATTCAAAAGCTAAAAAAAGAATTGTACGAAATCATTTCAAACCATTCAGGTCAAACCTACAAAAAAGTTTGGGCCGATTCCGACCGTGATTACTGGATGACAGCCACCGAGGCGAAAGACTACGGAATGATTGATGAAGTCCTGATTAAAAATAAAAAATAACACCAAAGGCAGCTCATCTTGCTTTTCGGAACATCTAAACATGGCTAAAAAGAACAACACACATTATTGCTCATTTTGTGGTAGACCAGAGTCTGAAACCGACATGCTGATTTCAGGTATGGAGGCTAAAATATGTAACCTCTGCGCCGATCAGGCCATGTTAATCATAAAGGAAGAGTTAGGCTCAAAAAGCAAACCCGCTACCGGTCACCACCACAACGAATTAAAACCTACTGAAATAAAGGCTTTCCTCGACACTTACGTGATTGGACAAGAAGATGCCAAAAAAGTGCTTGCAGTGGCTGTTTACAACCATTACAAGCGCATCTCGCAGATATTCGACGAGAACGAAGTGGAGATTGAAAAATCAAATATCATCCTCGTGGGGGATACCGGGACAGGTAAAACCCTGCTGGCCAAAACCATCGCCCGCATGCTACATGTACCTTTTGCCATTGCCGATGCTACCGTGTTAACCGAAGCCGGTTATGTGGGCGAAGACGTGGAAAGTATTCTCACCCGCTTGCTCCAGGCAGCCGATTATGATGTTGCTTCCGCTGAAAAAGGCATTATCTTTATTGATGAAATAGATAAAATCGCCCGAAAGAGCGACAACCCTTCCATCACACGTGATGTTTCAGGTGAAGGCGTGCAGCAGGCTTTGCTTAAATTGCTCGAAGGAACGGCTGTAAATGTGCCCCCACAGGGCGGTCGTAAACATCCTGAACAAAAAATGATTTCGGTGGACACCAAAAATATTTTGTTTATCGCCGGAGGTGCCTTTCAGGGTATTGAGCGCATCATAGCCAACAGATTAAGAACCAATGTAGTAGGATATTCTGTAGCCGGTTCAAAAGATGATATGGTGGATAAGGAAAACCTGCTTCAGTATATTTCGCCACGCGATTTGAAGGGATTTGGTCTGATTCCTGAAATTGTAGGCCGCATGCCTGTACTCACCTATCTGGATCCTCTCGATAAGGATGCTTTAAAACGCATCCTGACAGAACCAAAGAATGCCCTTACAAAGCAGTTCGAGAAACTTTTTTCAATGGACAATGTGCAACTTACGTTTGATGACGATGCACTGGACTTCATTGTGGAAAAATCCATCGAGTTTAAACTTGGTGCACGTGGTTTAAGGTCCATCATGGAAGGAATTCTGATTGATGCCATGTTTGAACTGCCGGGTAAGAAAAGGGTAAAGAGTCTGCATATCTCACGCGAATATTCGGAAGACAAATTCAGAAGAGCCAATATTACCAAGCTAAAGGCTGCGGTTTAATTTTCGATGGGCATGCTTTTTGTTGGTAGATCACCGATGAAGAAATGGCCAATAATCCTGATTATTTTATTGAATTTGCCTTTTGTGGGGGCAACACAGGAAGTCAAACGTTTGGTGGTTCGTGGTGCCATTATCGTTGGCGATACCGTTCCGCAGGTTGATCTTCGTGAGGTTGAGGTGTATTCATTGTTGACTCCTAACACACGTCGCGAACAACGCAAGCTCACTAAATTGATCAGGAATGTAAAAAAAGTATATCCATACGCGCGTTTGGCCGGAATACAGCTTCAAAAATACAACAAGCTCATTCTGGAAGCCAAAAACGAACGCGAGGCAAGGCGACTTCTGAAGGAAGCCGAAAAGGAACTCAACACACGTTATGGTGACGAATTAAAAAATATGACCTTCTCACAGGGAAGAATCCTCATCAAACTAATTGATCGCGAAACCGGTGATTGCTCTTATAACCTGGTGCAGGAACTCAGAGGCAACTTCACAGCTTTTTTCTATCAAACATTTGCCCGGGTTTGGGGGTATAACCTAAAAGTAAAGTACGACCCTGAAGGAGAAGACAAACAGATTGAGGCGATTGTAAAAATGATTGAACGAGGTCAAATATAGAGACTGAAAGACTATAGCTTCGCCTTCATTTTACTACATTTGCCCAAAATTATCCCAACTATTCGACTATGACTCTCATTAAATCCATTTCGGGAATACGCGGCACCATTGGCGGCTCACCCGGCGATAACCTCACCCCCATCGATGTTGTAAAGTTTACGGCTGCTTTCGCAACCACCATTTTTGAAGTCACACCCAATAAAAAGCTGACTTTTGTTGTGGGACGTGATGCCCGCATCTCAGGTAAAATGGTTGAGGACCTCGTTTGTACCACCCTGATTGGCATGGGAATAAAAGTGATTAACACCGGACTTTCCACCACTCCTACCGTTGAGATGGCCGTAGTGAACCATCGGGCTGATGGCGGAATTATCATTACAGCAAGTCACAATCCCAAGCAATGGAATGCGCTTAAATTGCTGAACAGTAAAGGTGAGTTTATCTCTGCCATCGCAGGTGAGAGAGTTCTGAAACTGGCTAAAGAAGAATCTTTTAACTTTGCAGAGGTGGACCATCTGGGAGAAATCACCACTGACGAAACCACCATCGAAAAGCATATCGAAGCCATTTTAAAACTTCCGTTGGTGGATGTTAATGCAATTAAAGGGTCAAACTTCAAAATCGCGGTAGATGCTGTAAACTCTACCGGTGGAATTGCCATTCCAAGGTTATTGAAGGCGCTGGGCGTTCAAGAGATCATCGAATTATACTGCGACCCAACGGGTGAGTTTCCACATAATCCGGAGCCACTGCCTGAACACCTCACCATGATTTCTAAAACAGTATTGGAAAACAAGGCAGATTTGGGCATTGTGGTTGACCCGGACGTGGATCGACTGGCGTTTGTAATGGAAAACGGACACATGTTTGGAGAAGAATATACCCTGGTAGCAGTGGCAGATTATGTCCTGCAAAACCAGAAAGGAAATACGGTTTCAAATTTAAGCTCCACCAAAGCTTTGCGCGATATTACCGAAAAAATGGGGGGAACTTATCAGGCTTCGGCCGTTGGCGAAGTAAATGTGGTTGAAAAAATGAAGGAGGTGCAGGCTGTTATAGGTGGCGAAGGCAATGGTGGCGTCATCTACCCTGAACTTCATTATGGCCGCGATGCGCTGGTAGGCGTGGCTTTGGTTCTATCCTACCTGGCCAAAACCAAACAAAGTTTATCGCAGTTAAGAGCTACCTATCCGGATTATTTCGTCTCAAAAAACAAGGTTCAACTGACGAAAGATACTGATGTTAAGCAACTTTACAAAGAGGTTGCTGAAAAATACCAACACTTGCCCATACTCACCATTGATGGTGTGAAAGTGGAGTTCCCGGATGGTTGGGTCCATGTACGTACTTCAAATACGGAACCTATTATGCGTGTGTATGCTGAAGCTCCAACTCCGGAAAAAGCACAGACTTATGCGCAGGAAGTGATGAAGATCATTTCTAAATAATCGTGGCTAAAACAACACCGCCTCACAGAGAGTCTGTTCCTGAGTTAGCTCATGAATATAGTTTTGTAACCTGAAACGTTTGCAATCGGCAAGCAACTGATCTCCTTTTGTTTCACTTATTTTTTCAAGTGATTGGAATTGTTGAATGAAATCCATTTGTCGAAAATCCTGAAAAGGGCAATGGGCACAATCACAATTGTAAATGCATTGTCGCATCAATCCTGATAAATTCAACCATTTTAGTTCTGTCATGAAGAAAAGCCTTTAGTTTTTCATTAAAGACAGAATATAACTGGCAGGGTCACTTTTACGGTAAAAGATTTTTAAACAGGAGCCGAAAAATTTTTATTTAGAATAATAACAAATAGTGCTCAAAGTTCGCTAAAAATGCATTATTTTGCAACACAATAACCATAACAGATTCAACTATGTACAATATACTTCAACCCGCCCACTCGGGACTCATGTGGCTTATCGTCATCATGCTGGTACTAAGTGTGGTATTTAGCCTGATTAAGTTTTTAAACAACGACGAAAAAATCTCAACTCCCCTGTTTAAACTTTACGACTACACCAAACAATTGCTGTATATCCAGTTTATCCTGGGAGTCGTGTTGCTTTTCATCAGCCCGTTGGTAATGTATACTTCCGGGTTTATGAAAAATGAGGTCCTCAGATTCCAGGGATTGGAGCATCCGCTGATGATGCTCATCGCCGTAGGATTGGTTGCGACCGGACTGTTCAAGTCGAAAACGAAAACCACTTCCAAAGAAAAAAACAAGATGATTTTCATTTTTTATTCCCTGGCCCTGGTCATCATATTGTTGATGGTTCCCTGGAAGACTGTTTTATCGTGATAATTACCTTTGCAGAAACACAGCCCCGAGAACTCTTTATTGAGAGATTGGGGCTCTAATTTTGCAAATATTTGGAGCAGAACTTCTTTAGCAATTATTTCTTTACGTACCTTTGACCAAACCAATTTGGCTCTGGTAATGAAAAAACGTAAGAAAAAATTTAAATCGCTCAGCATTAAACTTTCGGCACGACAGATGCGATCGTTGTTAAACTACTGTGAAGCCCGAAAAACAACTCCCAACAAGCTGATTAAGAATAAAATAAAATATTACACCGAAGGATTCGACAAAAAAGTACCACCCAAATTTTACACACAGCACAACCAGCTTGATTTATTCGACAAAGCATCGGAAACCCTGGATATTTTTGGCTGATTACCTGCTTTCGGCAAAAGGTAACCGGTTCACTATCGACCTGCCAAGTGTAATTTCATCCGCATACTGTAGTTCATCGCCAACGGCCACGCCACGGGCAATCGAGGTAATCCGGGTAGTAAAATTACCCAGCATTTTATAGATATAATAGTTGGTAGTATCGCCCTCAACAGTTGCTGGCAAAGCCAGGATTACTTCTTTTATTTGCTCCTCTGCTACCCTTTTTATCAGGTGCGAAATGGTCAGGTCGTTGGGGCCTAATCCTTCCATGGGATTGATTACTCCACCCAAAACATGATAAACACCCGAAAATTGTGTGGTTTTTTCAATGGCAATCACATCACGTGTGTCTTCCACCACGCAAATGGTTAATTCATCGCGCTTTTGGTTGTCGCAAATCTCACATAACTCCTTATCCGAAATATTGTGGCACCGCTGGCAAAAGCAGATATCATTCCTCAGTGTCAACAAGGCTTTCGATAGATTTTCGGCATACAATACGTCCTCTTTCAGCACAAACAACGCCATCCTTAGGGCTGTCCTCTTCCCAATTCCGGGTAACCGCGACAATTCATTCACGGCGTTCTCCAATAATTTCGATGAATATTCGTTCAAAACAATGTAATTTTGATGCAAAGGTAGTATGTTTGAAAAACAAAATTATCTATTGAAAAAAAATCAATCAATGAAAAAATCGATCTCTGTTATATTGTTGTTTATGTTCTGTGGACTGCTGGCTATTGGCCAGAATAATGAGGAGAAAAACGGTCCCTGGAGAAGCACTTATCCCAATGGAAGCCTGAAAAGTACGGGTCAATTCAGGAATAATGTGCCTTACGGGACTTTTACCAGTTACTACCCCGATGGGAATAAAAAAGCCATCACCCTATTTGATGACCAGGGGATTGTAGCCCATAACCAAACTTGGTACGAAAGTGGTAACCTGATGGCTGAAGGAAAATACGTGAACAAACAAAAGGACAGTACCTGGGTATATTTTGGCGACAGCACCAATCAGCTCATTTCCATTGAGAATTATGATCATGGACAGCTCAACGGAAAGAGTATAACATACTATCCCGGAACCGAACAACCAACCGAAGTTATTCTTTTTATAAATGGAATGAAACAGGGAGATTTACGAAAATATTTTCCAGATGGCAAGGTAATGACAGAAGGCACCTACCTGAACGACCAGCTTAACGGACCTTTTGTTTTGTATTATCCTGAGGGCAATATCCAGGTGAAAGGAACCTACAAAAATGGTAACCAACAGGACGATTGGAAATATTTTGGACTGGATGGCAAGGAAATGACCTATGAAGATTTTATAAAATCGCAAAGCAATCCGATTGATGTGGAAGATCCGGACAAGGATGGCAAAAAAGTACAGCCTTTTTAGTTTAGAAGTACCTCCTGTAGTTGACCGATTGAATCTAATACCCTGGCACCACTTTTCAGTAGCCGTTCCTTTGACTGGTGTCCATTGGCAATCAACACAACTTCAACACCCAGATGCCCGGCCACTTCTTTATCATGCAAGGTATCGCCAATCAGGACAATTTCATCCAGAGGCTGGTTTAACCGGCTAACCAGTTCCATCCCACGTTGGAGTTTTCCTTGTGCAAAATGATCATCAATACCAAAAACCTGATCAAAAAAATGGTGTATGCGGTTTGATTTAAGTGTGTTTATCAAACTGTTCTGCTCCATGGCTGAAAGGATGACCTGATTGAATTTCTGATCAGAAAAACCCGACAGTGTTTGTTCAACATTCTTAAATAGCGGAGCTTCTGGAAGTAGCTGATGATATATGTCGATAAACTCCATGGCTGGAATTTCAAAAGGTTCCTTTTCAAAATCAAATCCCACCGATCGATAATAGTCAATCACGGGAAAGGTAAACACCTCACGGTATTTTTGCAGGGATATTTCTTTCAGATTTCGCTTACGCAGCAACGTATTGATGCAATACACACATATTTCGGCATCATCCAGCAAGGTGCCATTCCAATCCCAGATAAGGGTCTTCTTAGCTTTCATTCTTTCTGTAAAGGGGTTTTGGTATAGTTGAACTGAATATTAAACGGTGGCAAAATTAAGGACTTTCAGCCAACAAAAATTGGAGTGACTCAAATTTCCTCCGAATCCCAATCAGGGTATACAAAAAGGTATGAGTTTTAAATTCAAAATATATATTCTTGAACCCTTTTGAGCTATTCTTTCACAGGTTTTTCAACTGGCTTGTCAGCTGGTTTTGCAGCTGGTTTTTCAAGCGATTTTTCAGCTGGCTCTTTTTTAGCTGTAACCTTTTTTACTTTTTCAACGGGTTTTTCAACGGGCAGTTCTACTACCTTCTTTTTTACAGGTACTTCAACCGGTATTTCGGCTACTTTTTTCTCTGCGGAGGAAGCTTTTTTTGTTTCCATTGTTACCGTAGGCACATATTTCTGGTTTCGATTTTTTTTGCGTTTGGCACCATATGATCCCATAATAATCTTACCTCTGACTGTTTTTTTATCACCTTTTCCCATAATACTAAAGTTTTTACGATCTTAATGTCCGTAAAATTAAGCAAAAAAATTCAAAAAAGGGACAAAAGGTCAGGTATTAATTTTATTCATCAGTTCTTTTTCAAGTACTTCAGACCTGTTGATGGTGTTTCTAAGCCATTGCAACAAGATATCTGTTTTCTCGATTTCGGACAATTGCCAATTCACTGATGAAAGGCGCATCCGCTGGGTAAGCGTATACAGGCTGAGTGCAGCCGACACCGAGATGTTATAACTCTCAGTAAAACCTGACATGGGGATTTTCATAAAGGCATCTGCATTTTCGATGGCAAAAGGAGTCAGGCCGGTAAGTTCAGTGCCAAATACCAGTGCTATTTTTTTGTCGATGGCGATTTCATCCAGATTACTGCTTTCGAGATGTGGTGTGGTCGCTACTATTTTATACCCCTGTCGGCGAAGTATGTCGTAAGTCTCCGGAGTATTGTTGTCAGTTGCATTGTACTTATTGATGGTCAGCCATTTGTATGCTCCCATGGCTACATCCGGGTTGATAGTATAGGTATTGGAGTTTTCGATGATATGTACGTCCTGAACTCCTGTTAAATCGCACGATCGCAACACGGCACTTGCATTGTGAGGCTGAAAGATGTTTTCGAGCACAATGGTGATGTGACGCGTCCTGAGATTGATTACCTGTTGGAATAATTGCTGCCGTCGCGGAGTTATAAATTTACTCATTTCTTCAACGAGGCGGCATTTTTCTTCGTAGGATAATTCCATGCTTTTACTTGTTACTTCATTAAAACAGAACCAATTCCTTAATAAGGTCCCTTCCCAATCTTTTGTTTAATTCTTTTACCAACCGGGTTCGCACCAAATGTACCTCGCTGCGAATGACAGAAGAATCGAAGGTGGCATATAAAATCCCGTTTTTCACCTCCAGGTTTGAAGTATGCTTGGCCACAATTCTGCCAACAGCCTTCTCCCACCCTTCCATCAGGCGCACGGCATCAATATGGTCTTTCCAGCCATACATCTGCAACAATTCTTCAATCACAGCTTTTAGGGGTTTATCTGTCTCCTTTTTTATCATGATTCTTCACTGGTAACCGTACCGGCTACCACATTAAATATTTTATGGTCGATACTGATGGTATGAAATATTTTTTCGATGCGCTGTCGTTGCGTATCCGTGATAAATACCTGACCAAAATTGTTGCCACTTACCAGTTTAACAATCTGCTCTACGCGGCTGTCATCCAATTTATCGAAAATATCATCGAACAACAGGATGGGTTTGAAGCCCTTTATTTTCCTGGTAAACTCAAACTGAGCCAGTTTCAAAGCAATGACAAAGGTTTTTTGCTGTCCCTGCGATCCAAATTTCTTTAAAGGATATCCGTTGATGGTAAAATCCAGGTCGTCTTTGTGAATTCCCGTTGAGGTATATCGTAGAACACGGTCTTTTTCAACAGATTCGGCAAACAAATTAACCATTGGTGTATGGGTCAATAAGCTGCTATAATCTATCCCGACCTGTTCGGCATTTCCTGAAAGGAACTGATAATGCTCTTCAAAAAGCGGGTTAAACTCTTCGATAAAAGCCAACCGTTTTTCAAAGATCGGTGTGCCATGAAGTTGGAGTTTTTCGCTCCAGATTTCCAGCGATACGGCATCAAAATAACGCTGCTCGGCCATTTGCTTCAAAAGGGCATTTCGCTGCTGTAGCGCTTTGTTGTAACTCAACAGATGATCCAGATAGCTGTGGTCGAACTGCGAAATTACGCTGTCGAGGTATTTTCTACGAAGCTCGCTCCCATCGTTGATCAAATCCCGATCGTAAGGTGAAATCATCACCAATGGAAAATTCCCGATGTGATCAGACAACCGGTCATACTCCCGGGTATTGGCTTTAAACACCTTGCGGTGATTGAGTTTCACCTGACAACTGATGTGATCGGGGGTTTTAGTGGGATAGTGATAATAGCCGTGCAATGCAAAAAAATCATGGTGGTGTAGTATGTTTTGGGCATCAACCACGTTGAAATAGCTTTTGCAAAAAGAGAGATAGTAAACCGCATCCAGAATATTGGTTTTTCCAACCCCGTTATTGCCCGTAAAGCAGTTTATCTTTTCGCTGAATTCGAGCGTCGCTTCCGAATAGTTTTTAAAATTACTGATAATCAATTTGTGCAAAAACATAGTTTCTGTAGGATTTGAAACGGACAACCGCATGCAAAGTTAATCCATTTGCTGAATCATCCCAGCCACATGTTTAAGCAACCACGATGGAGTAGAAGTGGCACCGGTAACACCGATCGTGTCTATATCTTTGAACCAATTCTTGTTCAATTCAGCAACAGATGAAACAAAGTGTGTGTTCGGATTCACACTACTGGCTGCGTTAAACAACACTTTCCCATTGCTGGAAGATTTTCCGGCCACAAATATAATCAGTTCGTGAGATTTGGCGAAGTCTTTTATTCCGGGAATCCTGTTACTGACCTGTTTACACACACTTCGGGTAACGTTCAGCAATTGTTCGGGATCACCTCCGGAAGCCATAATTCGTTCTCCAATAATCTGTTGAATCATCCGGTATTCGGCTTCATCTTTGGTGGTCTGTGAAAAAAGATGAATCTTTCTGGTAAAATCAATTTTATTGACTTCTGAGGGAGAATTGATAATAATGGCCCGTTCATTGGTTTGTCCCATTAAACCAACTACTTCTGGATGTTGTTCTTTACCATATATCAACACCTGGCCATCTCTTGCCAGCATTTCTTCGTCGGCATAAAACACTCGGCTCTGAAGTTTTTTTACAATGGGACAGGTACTGTTTATGAGATTAAGGTTGTTTTTTCTGGCGGTTTCAAAAGTTGAAGGAGGTTCTCCGTGCGCCCTGATCAAAACCGTTTCGTTGTGCAATGCTTCATATTGGGTATAATCGATGACCATCAGACCCAACTTTTTCAGGCGATCAATTTCTTCTTCATTGTGCACCAATTCACCAAGACAGTACAGCTTTTTTACATGTCGGAGATGTTCTTCCGCCAAAGAAATCGAGGCTTCCACACCAAAACAAAACCCGGCATCCGGGTCGATTACAACCTGCATTTCATTCCTAAATATCAACTACTTACCTACTTTAATAAAGTCCATCGTGTTGGCAAATTGGGGATTGATAATGTATTTACCGGAAGAATCGATCCAACCCCACTCTCCTGCTTTTCTAACCCTGGCCATCTGATTGTCGAAATTGTTGATTTTTTCATATTGAGGATTCACTATCCACGATCCTTTTTGATCGATATATCCCCATTCCTTTCCTATCCGGGCACCGGCAATCTTATTATTAAAATCTGTCACTTCTTCAAATTGTGGGTTGATAGCGTACTTACCGGTTTTGTCTACAAATCCCCATTCTTTCCCTTTTCGGATTGCAGCCAATCCGTTGGAAAAGCTGTTTGCATCGTCAAATTGCGGATTGATGATATATGCACCTTTCTCATCCACAAAACCCCATGAACCGCCCTTTCTAACTGCCGCCAGTCCATCACTGAAAGGACGCATATTTTCAAATTGAGAGTTTATCAGATAAGTTCCTTTGGAATCAATCACACCCCATTCACCATTTTTCCTGACCAAGGCAACACCATCTGTAAACGGCAGTGCCAGATCGAATTGATTATTAATCGCCCATGATCCTTTTTTATCAATATAACCCCAAAACTTATCCTTTTTCACGGCAGCCAATCCCTCAGAAAAGTCCTCAGCATCGTTAAACTGCGGGTTAATTATATATTTTCCTTCGGCATCGATATAGCCCCATTCTCCACCTAGTCTCACGCGGGCCATACCTTGATTGAAGTGTTTGGCCGATTCAAATTGCGGGTTGATTACCCATTTACCATCCTTACCCACATAACCCCATTCTTTGTCTTTTTTAACTGCGGCCAAACCATCCGCAAAATCCAATACATCGACAAACTGAGGATTGATTACAAATTGTCCCTTTTTGTCAACGAAACCCCATTCTTTGTTTTTACGAACGGCCGCAAGCCCTTCCACAAAGTCGTGGACATGTTCAAACTGCGGGTTAATAACCCAGGAACCATTCATTTGTATGTAACCCCATTCTTTATCTTTACGGGCACATGCAATATACTCTTGCGATATCACATTTAAAGAGAACAAGAGTACTGAAATAACAAGTAAAAATGTTTTCATAGCATATAAAAGTTGATTCAACAGGCTAATATAGACAGATTTTTCTGACTTTGAATTTCTTAAACAAAAAAATGTCTAAACAAAGAAATTTATTGGATAGGGATATCTTTATTTGCGGGCAAAGGAGTCGAGATCGAATGCCAGTGTGAGGTAGTTTGGCGATCCCACCAGGTTATAGGAGCTTCTGGAATAATTGATCTTGAATTTCGAAATTCTGATTCCAAATCCCCAGCTAAAACCTACCATGCCCATTTTATCTTCAATTTTACCTTCCTGACGACGGCGGTAGTTATAGCCCGCTCTTAAGACCAGGTTTTTACCAAGATAAAATTCGCCACCAAAAATAATATGACGCATAAACTGATCCCCAAACTTGGAAAAACCGGTTTTCATCCTGGTTTCACCGGTTACCGGATCCACACCTCCGGATGGGTTGGCCGGGTCTTCATAGGTAAGATCCCACTTTTCAATATGATCGTATATTACTGAAAACCTGAAAGGAACATGATCGAGCCGTTTTGAAATAACGCCTTGAATGGTAAATGGCAACGGATCGCGCGAATCACCGGTATAGGTGGTTAGTTGTGTTCCAATATTTCTACCCACCAACGACATGGTCCAGCCAGATTTACTATGGTAGGTTCCTGCCACGTCCACGGCTAATCCGAACGAATTGTAAATATCATAGGATGAGTAAATTATCTTACCAGCGGCACCAATAGAAAACAGCGAATCCAGTCGTCTTCCCCAGCCAATGGTCACAGCCATATCGTAAGCGCCGAAGGTTCCGCTGAGATTTCCTGCCTGGTCGGCATAATCCATTTTGCCATAATCCATATATTGCAATGTGGCCATAAAACTACCTGTGGTCTCGAAGGTTTTCGCCATTTGAACACTTCCATAGTTGGTGCCCTCGAAGAAATTTACATAGTTCAATGCCAAACTATTGTCCATTTCCGGGTTAATCATGGATGGATTAACATAACCAATATTCACGTCGTTATCGTAAATAGAAGCCACATTGCCGCCAAGGGCAGCAACACGTGCAGAGATGGGTTGGTCAAGAAATGAATAGGCATGCGTGCCACCAATTTGGGCATTCGCAACAAAGGTTCCCGACAGGAGATAAAACAGGAGGAGAAGAGTTTTATTTTTCACAGGCTATGGCAAATGTTTTTCTGATAACGGTGTTTTATTTAAATTATTTCGTGTTAATTCAATTTGGTAATCCGCCCTGTTCCATCTATTTTAGCATCAAGCTGAGGATCACCTGAATAGAGAATTTCACCGGATCCATTCAAACGGGCTTTTAAATTTTTGAAAGCATTCACGGTCGCCCTGCCTGAACCTGAAAGGTCAACATCCATCTTAAAAGTATTAAATCCGGCTCCCTCAAATGAAGCATTGTTTTTCAATGTCAACTCGGCGTTTTGACAATTTCCTGAAATTGTCATTTGAGAATTATTCTCCAGTTTCACCTCTATATCATTAACAAAAACATCTAATTTTAAGGTGGATTCACCTCTGGAACGAATGGTTAATTCTTTGGCCGTAATCAGGTTAACTGAGGTTAAATTGACATTTCCTTTCAGGTCGATTTCATTATAAATCTTTGAATAGATAGTAATTTTAACAGGAGTATTTGGTTTGAAACAAGAAGTTGTTTTTACCGTAAGCTTGTTATTTTTAACAGTAGCCGAAATTGCAGTTTTGATGTTCGGTTGTGCTTCTATGGTCACCGACGGATCGCCTTTCATCAAAACTACCGTGGCATCAATATCAACACTTATATGTGCAAACGACTCAACATGAATGGTTTCAGTGGTAACTTCGCCCTCACCTTCAATACATTGCTGACACGAATGAAATAAAAAAATGCTCAGCGTAAACATCAACAATCCACTGAATTTAATTAACCGGTTTTTCATAATTCTCAATGGTTAGATTTTAATGCACAAACATAGCGTAATTAGGCTCAGCATGAACTTTAAAGGTTAAAAAAAATCTGGTTAATGCATCATTAACTGAAGCCGTAACCAGATTCTTTTTATTGACGTCGGGAAAGATTCCCAAATTATTTTCCCTGTAATTTAATCAGGTTCAATGCACTACCGGCTTTAAACCAATCAATCTGATTTTGATTATAGGTATGATTGGCCATGATGCTGTCGGATGACCCGTCTGCATGATGTAACACCACGGTCAGTGGTTTTTCCGGAGCAAATGCAGTCAGACCTACTACATCAAAAGTATCGTCTTCTTTTATCAGGTTGTAATCCGCTTTATTCGCGAAAGTCAGTGCCAGCATTCCCTGCTTTTTCAGGTTGGTTTCATGAATCCGTGCAAACGACCTAACCAGCACAACTTTGGCACCCATAAATCGGGGTTCCATGGCCGCATGCTCACGCGATGAACCCTCTCCATAGTTTTCATCTCCAACAATCACCGATGCCAGTCCTGCATCACGAATGGCTTTTGCCGTTTCGGGAACCGGATAATATTTACCATCCAATGGATTTTTAACAGAATTGGTTTCTTCGTTAAATTCGTTTAATGCGCCAATGAGCATATTTTGGGATATATTTTCAAGATGCCCTCGGAAACGCAACCAGGGTCCCGCCATCGAAATATGGTCGGTGGTACATTTTCCTTTTGCCTTGATGAGCAGTTTCAATCCTTTATAATCATTTCCATCCCATGCTTTAAAGGGTTCAAGTAATTGCAAACGTGCTGAATCGGGTTTAACAACCACCTCCAGATCGCTTCCATTTTCGGCCGGAGCCTGATAGCCTGAATCTTTAACGTCAAAACCTTTTGGTGGGTAAACAATCCCCTGTGGTGCCTCCAGTTTCACTTTTTCACCATCGTCGTTGATGAGATAATCCGTTAATGGATTAAAATCGAGCCTGCCGGCGATGGCGTAGGCCATTACCAAATCAGGAGAGGTGACAAATGCATAGGTATTCGGGTTTCCATCGTTGCGCTTGGCAAAGTTCCTGTTAAATGAAGTGACGATTGAATTTCTATGCCCGTCTTTCACCTCATCTCTCGACCACTGACCAATGCATGGTCCGCAGGCGTTGGCCAGTACCACGCCTCCTAAATTCTCAAAATCCCTGATTAGGCCGTCGCGTTCGATGGTATACCGTACCTGTTCAGAGCCGGGAGTAATTAACAAATCGGTTTTTACCTGCAGCTTTTTTGCCACCGCCTGACGTGCGATGGAAGCTGCACGGGTAATATCTTCGTAGGATGAATTGGTACACGATCCAATTAAACTGGCTTCGATCGACAATGGCCAGTCGTTCTTTTTGGCTGTTTCGGACATGTTGCCAACGGTGGTTCTTAAATCAGGGGTAAAGGGTCCGTTGAGTGCCGGTTCCAATTCGCTCAGGTTAATATCGATCACCTGATCGAAATATTGTTCCGGATGCTCATATACTTCCGGGTCACCGGTTAATGCATCAGCAATGGAATTGGCCAATGAAGCCACATCGGCCCGGTTGGTTTGTCTGAGGTATTCGGCCATGCTTTCGTCATAGCCAAAAGTTGAGGTAGTAGCCCCGATTTCGGCTCCCATATTACAAATGGTCCCTTTTCCGGTGGCAGATAAACTTTTTGCCCCTTCACCAAAATATTCTACAATGGCACCGGTTCCGCCTTTTACAGTCAAAATATCGGCTACCTTTAGTATTACATCCTTGGGTGAAGTCCAGCCACTAAGTTTACCTGTTAGTTTTACCCCGATAATTTTGGGGAATTTAAGTTCCCATGGCATATCGGCCATTACATCAACGGCATCGGCACCACCAACGCCAATGGCCAGCATTCCCAGTCCGCCGGCATTGGGTGTGTGAGAATCGGTGCCAATCATCATACCACCCGGAAAGGCATAGTTTTCCAACACTACCTGGTGGATAATTCCGGCTCCTGGTTTCCAAAATCCAATTCCATACTTGCTCGAAACAGAGGAAAGAAAATCGTATACTTCTTTGTTGGTAAAGTCGGCGGTAGCCAAATCCTTTGTGGCACCTTCCTTTGCCTGAATCAGGTGGTCGCAGTGTACACTCGATGGAACTGCGGCAGTAGGCTTTCCTGCCTGCATAAACTGAAGTAGCGCCATCTGTGCGGTGGCGTCCTGCATGGCTACCCTGTCGGGACGAAAATCGACGTACGAATTGCCGCGCGTAAAAGGGTTCTCAGGTAACTGAACATCCAGGTGGGCATACAGGATTTTCTCTGTTAGTGTTAAAGGGCGTTTTATTAAATTACGGGCTGCTTCCACTTTCGTTGGAAACTGTGCGTAAAGTGCTTTTATCATTTCAATGTCGAAAGCCATATTAGTAAGATATTTAAGAATAATTCAATCGAAGTGGTGTTTTTAACGGGAGTGCAAAGATACAAAAATCCATTGTTTAAAAATAACAGTGCATCGCATAGCAAGGCAATTTTTAACAAATTCCAGATAACATTAACCTTTCAAGTTTTTTCCAACCTGAAAGGTTGCAGAGAAGAACAATTAACCTTTCAGGTTTTTTCCAACCTGAAAGGTTAGAGGTTACTCCACCAACCCCCGACCTATTTTTTTGATTTTTCCTTCTTCTTTAAATTCACGGATGAGGCGATCAAGCACTCCGTTAACAAAGGTTTTGCTGTTGGGGGTGCTAAAATATTTGGCCAGTTCGATGTATTCGTTCAGGGTAACCTTTACGGGAACTGTCTCCATTTCCTGAAATTCGATGATGGCCATCTTGAGCAGGATAATGTCCATTAACGGAACACGCTCGTAATCCCAGGTGTTGGTCTTGAGTTTCAAAATTTCGTTAAGATCTTCATCCCTGACAATAACATGCCTGTAAAGTTTTTTTAAAAATTGCATGTCTTCATTTCCTGAACCGTTCTCGCTTTTATAAATGTCGGGGAGCAACGATCCACTGATAAAATCCGCCGGTAATGAGTCTACAAATTTGATTAACAGAATGTTAACCAGATCATAACCATCAACAAAATGTACACTTTTTTCTTCGTAAAACGCCTTTAACAATTCAAAATCAGCCATCAGCAGGTCGATCATACGCATTAAAAAGCGTTTGTCGTCTTCGATGTTCAGGTTTTGGTTGAGCAGGTAGGTAGTATAAAAATCGCGCTCCTTAAGTTCATTAAAAAACTTACGTACAATCACTTCCTGGTCACCCCAGTTGGTTTTAAAAGCGGTATCTTTTCGTTTAAAATCGAGATTTTGTTCCAATTCAACCAGAACCTTGTTTTGAATAAAGTTCAACCGGGGTTTCAGATCTTCGTCGGTGGGATAAAACTTCTGCTTGTTTTCCTCCATGCGCATATCGGCAAACCTGCGTACTTCCAGAATAAAAGACAGTTGCCATATAAAAAGTTCATATATTTTATTCACACTTTGAAGCAACTGTTTCTCTCCCGCTGCCAGATCTTCGATGCTTCCTGAAAACCATGAATAAAGAGCCTGTAGCACTTTGATTCTTAGATGTCTGCGATATAACATAAACCAATAATCGATAAATGAACTTTAATTGAAGCGGCAAAAATAAGCTAAATTTAGCTGGGTTTTTGGTTTTGCTTTAAATCTATTCCTGAAGGATAAACAATAGCGATTTCCTCGGTCTTTCGATCTGAAACAAACGATTGCAAGTTATTTACCCAAATCGCGAAAAGCATATAGAATTATATTCAAATCCTTCCATACCTTGTAATCGCGGGCGTAGAGGAGGTTCAGATTTATTTTGGTCTGGGGAGAATGTTGCTTGTTGTGCATGGCATCGATGGGGTTCAACACTCCTTTTCTGATTTTAGGCAACTGAATCAACGGGGGATCTACCGGACAAAAACCAACCCAACTTTTTTTACCAAACAACACCTTAAAACAGTTGGAAATAAAACCGACAGGCGATTTCATGGCCCACACCACAACCGGACTTCCGGCAATAAATAGGATGCTCAAAACAAAGTCGATCAGCCGCTTGTTGCGGCGATTGGCTACCGTGTCAACGGCATGAATATCGATGGTGTACAAATCACCCTGAGTATGAATGCTGTTGCTACCAATAATCGATAAGCTGTCTTCGGGAGCAATTTTATAGTCCACCTGAGCATTTTTCCATTCGGTCATTTTGTTTATAATCACCTGGTGGGTAATACTTTTTGAACAGAATACTACTTCGTTGATGTGATAAATGCGGATAATATCCACCACCTGTGAGATACTTCCCACATAATCCGTGTCAGTACCTGGTTTTTCGTTGGGAGAAACCCAGCCCACAAAGGTTGGCCGGATATAGGAAGCATATAGTAAATCAGACACACGTTTGGCTTCATCTTTGTCTCCGATCACCAAAAAGCGCTTGGTTTCGTTGTCACCAATCTTAACCCATGAAACATGAAAAGCCGCTAACATTAGCCGAAGGGCTGGCAAAGCCATTATCCCCCAAAGGGTTCCCAGCAAAATCAATGCCCTTGAAAACCTGAGCCTTTCAGGCAAAAGTGCATATAGTACCAGGATGATAATGGTTCCGGCCAAAATTCCCTGGATGGATTTGCTGATGCGTACCGGGCGATCGTAACCTCCCACAAAAAACACAGAGAGCAGCCACATCAACACATAGGAAGGGATTACAAAATACAGAAAGGTAAGTGGGTAATCACCTCCACCGGCATAAATCATTCCCCTCCCCCACATCTCCTTTATGAGCAGGGTTCCGCCAAACAACAATACGGCATCCAAAACAGGTAATATCAGCCTGTCCCAAAGACGCGAAAGAAGCGAAAGAAAAGCCCTGAAATAAATGGCTGTATTGATTAGTGTCGTGTACAACCGTGCATTTTTTTGCGAAAAATGCTTGTTGGCAAAAATGACCATCGCATGATAAAATACCAACACATAGTTTACGCTGCCTTTTTTGGTACTCTCTCCTTTATAATGTATGATGCGGGTTTCAGGAAAATAGTAATTTTTGTATCCTGCTTTTATCACCCTGTAACTCAGATCGATGTCTTCACCATACATAAAAAATGTTTCATCCAGCAGACCAATCTCGTCCAGTACCGATTTTCGAAGCAACATAAAAGCGCCAGCCAGAATCTCCACTTCATGAATCTGGTCCTTATCCAGATGACCGAGATGATAGCGTGCAAATCGTTTGCTGTGAGGGAAAAGTGAACTTAGCCCAAACATCTTATAAAAAGAGGTGACTGGTGTAGGCAGTCCCCTTTTTGATTCAGGCAGAAAATTACCAGAACCATCCACCATCTTGACGCCCAGGGCTCCGGCTTCAGGATGCACATCCATGAAGGAAATGATCTTGCTAAATGTATCATCCTCCACCACCGTATCCGGATTGAGTAACAGAACATACTCACCTTTCGAAAGATTTATTCCCTGGTTGTTGGCCTTGGAGAATCCCCGGTTGTCATGGTTGGCGATGAGCCTGACTTCGGGAAACTTTTTCTCCACCATCTGATTGGAACCATCAATGCTATTGTTATCTACAACAATAACCTCTCCATCAACACCTTTCATAGCCTTGCGCACCGAATGAAGACATTGTTCTAAAAAATATTCAACGTTATAATTAACAACGATAACGGATAGTTTCATCAGCCAATTCAAATTTAATTGCCCATTCGTGCGTTTAGGCATTGTAAAGAGCAAAAATAACAAAGTAACGGATTGTGATAATGTTTATTTTTGCTTTTATTGGTTTATGATAAACAAGATATTAGGAACTGCCGGAACCAGGGTGTTGAATGCAATATTCAATACGGTGATACTTATTGTACTCACACGGGAGTTGGGAAGTACCGGTTTTGGCATTATCAGTCTGATTATTCTGGCCATCACCATCCTACAACTGGTGATTGATTTGGTGGCTGGTAGTGGGATCATTTATTTCACCACCCGAAAACCAATCATCCAATTGTTGGTTCCTGCCTACATTTGGATTTTGATGGTACTCCTATTATACTTGATTGTTACACTCATTGCTCCTGGCTACTTTCCTAAAACCTATTATTGGATTGTGCCGAAGGATTTCGAATTCCATATATTCTTCCTAACATTGTTGAATGCGTTAATGCTCACCAACTATAACTTGCTCATCGGACTTACCCGCATCAAAACCTACAACACGATTTTTGTTATTCAAAGCAGTGTGTTGATTGTTTCGGTATTGGTTATGTACTTTATCCTGGATGAAAAATCGGTTCTCTCATTTGTTTACAGCATGTATTTTGGCTATGGAACAGGAATGATTCTCAGCTTAATTTCCGTTTCCAGCCACCTAAAATCCGGCTCATTAAACGGGTGGGTCACAACTGCTAAAGCGGTTATCGGTTATGGATTTACCAGTCAGCTGGCCAATGTATTGCATATTGGGAACAAGCGGTTTTCATTTTACATACTCAAATATTTCTCAGGAGTGTCGGCGGTTGGGATTTACAGTGCAGGTGCCCAGCTCACTGAAGGATTAAGGCTTATTGGCCAGAGTATTTCTTTGGTTCAGTTTTCATCCATTGCCAGCCAGGACAGCCAGGAATATTCGCGACAACTCACCATCCGGTTAATGAAGCTGTCGCTGACAGTGACCCTTTTTGCACTTATCCTGTTGTTGGTAGTACCTTCTTCGTTCTATACGATTATCTTTAAAAAGGATTTTTCCGATCTCAAGCTGATCATCGCGGCACTGAGTCCGGGCGTTCTGGCTTTGGCCGCCAACACCATATTTAGTGGCTATTTTTCGGGTGTTGGACAGCCCAAAATCAGTTTAATAGTCAATGCCATCGGTTTTGTGGTAACGCTGATATCAGCCTGGTTGCTGATTCCACTCCTGGGTTATACCGGGGCAGCGCTGGCAGCTTCGCTAAGTTATGCCTCTTCTGTTGTTGGTCAGTATCTGATCTTTCAACATCAAACCGGGACAAAATTCCATGAATGGATTCCCGATAAATCTGATTATTTATTCTTTGTTTCAATGGTCCATAGATTCACAAAAATAAATTAGCAATCGTTTGATAACCAAAAACACACGGGGAATTTTATTCGCTATTGGAGCCGCTCTATCTATCAGCAATGTATACGTTTTCAGCAAATTGGTTCTAAAACCAAATCCATCTGGCACAGTTTAGGGTTTTTTTGATTTGGATTTGGAATAGCTTGGTACCATTTACTTTTTATGGCTATCAAAACGGTTGAAAATCCAACCGTTGTATCGTTTCTGGTGAATATCAATCCGATTTTTGTGGTAGTGCTTGGGATTTTAATCCTGAAAGAACGTTTCAACACCATCGAATTTCTGGGAATGGCTATCACTCTTGCCTGAGCCGTTATGATCAGCATGGTTGGACTTACGGGTACAGGTAGCTTTTTTGTGGACCGCACTCAATATGTGGTTTTCTCTGCTGTATTCTACAGTTTGAGCATACTCGTTGCCAAAAACCAGATTAAATATGTATTGGTTTTTGAGGGTATATTTTGAGGTGCAGCGCACCGAAAATATTTATAGCCAATATAATACCAGTAGTTTCAAGGTACGGAGCACCGTAATATTGATTATACATTTAAATAAAGGGAAAATAGGGCGGTGCGCTGCGCCTTAAAAACTGTGTTCTGGCCTTTCTATAAATACTAGCGGTACTCCGTACCGTTTGATTCGCATCTTTAATTTTTATAACTGGAGATGATCAGATACCGCATTAAATTTATAACCCCTGAACAATCTCAATATTTTTATCACAGAATTGTGTGATTATTATTATGTTTGTGCATCTCTAATAAGTTACTACTATGATAAATAATGTTGGAACTATTGACAAAGTAATTCGCATTCTGCTGGCAATTGTAATTGCAGCACTCGGATGGTATTATCAAACATGGTGGGGACTAGTGGCAATTTTGCCTCTTATCACTGCCTTTGTTGGGTTCTGTCCTGCCTATTTCCCATTTAAAATCAATACGGCCAAAAAGAAAAGCTAGCTGGGTTTTGAAACATAAAAAGAGCAGTCATAAGGCTGCTTTTTTTTATTTGACTGAATGTTAGGCCTGTGCGTTTTTCAACAACAGATGTTTGGTAACTTCCCACCCAAAGCCAAAAAAGAGGTCGATTAAGTTTCTATTTTTGCCGCAAATTGGGAGAGATATGTCGGTAGAATACACAGACGATAGCATTAGGTCATTAGATTGGAAAGAACACATCAGGCTTCGCCCCGGAATGTACATTGGAAAACTGGGAGATGGAAGTTCGCATGACGATGGGATTTATGTCCTGTTAAAAGAAATCATCGATAATTCGATTGATGAATTCGTCATGGGCCATGGAAACCTCATCGAAGTTACGGTTTCGGATAAAGAAGTCACCATCAGGGATTTCGGCCGTGGAATGCCATTGGGCAAGGTGATTGAATGTGTAAGCAAAATAAACACAGGCGCCAAGTACGATTCAAAGGTTTTTAAAAAAGCAGTTGGTCTAAACGGTGTTGGTTCCAAAGCGGTAAATGCACTTTCGTATAAGTTTGTGGCACAATCGGTTCGAGAGGGAAAAACAAAAATTGTTACTTTTCAGAGAGGTGAAATTATAAATGATGAACCTTTGCAGGAAAGCCCGTTAAAACAAGGAACCCTGATCACATTCACTCCCGATCAGGATCTGTTTGGCAACTACCACTACCTGTTTGAGTATATCGAAGAAATGTTGTGGAATTATGTTTTCCTCAACAACGGACTCACCATTAATTTTAACGGTCAGAAAATGTTCGCCAAAAACGGACTGATCGACCTGCTCGAGCACAACATAAATGGAAATGGCCCGGTGCTTTATCCCATCATTCAGATAAAAGAAGGTGATTTTGAATGCGCCTTTTCGCACAGCTCCAAATCGTATAGCGAGGAATATTTTTCGTTTGTCAATGGTCAGCACACCACCCAGGGAGGAACCCATCAGAACGCATTCAGGGAAGCTATTGTGAAAACTATCCGCGATTTTTACAAGAAAGACTTCGATACCAGCGATATACGCACCTCCATTGTGGCCGCCATCAGCATCAAAATCCAGGAGCCGGTTTTTGAGTCGCAAACCAAAACAAAACTGGGATCTCAACACATTGAAGAAGGCGGGCAAACCGTTCGTAACTACATCCACGACATCATTACCCGCAACCTCGACGATTACCTGCATATCAATACAGAAACCGCAGAAGCACTTTACCGAAAGCTTCTACAGTCGGAAAAGGAACGAAAGGACATGGCCGGCATTAAAAAACTGGCCAAGGAAAGTGTAAAAAAAGTCAGTCTTCATAATAAGAAATTACGCGATTGCCGGATACATTTTAACACCAGCCACGAAAACAGGCTCGACTCTACCTTGTTTATTACCGAGGGGGATTCGGCCAGTGGTTCGATCACCAAATCGCGGAATGTGCAAACGCAAGCCGTTTTCAGTCTTAAAGGTAAACCTTTGAACTGCTACGGGTTAAGCAAGAAAATTGTTTACCAGAACGAGGAATTTAACCTGCTGCAATCGGCGTTGAATATTGATGAGGACCTCGAAAACCTGCGTTACAACAACATCGTAATCGCCACCGATGCCGACGTCGACGGGATGCACATCAGGTTACTGTTGCTGACATTCTTTTTGCAGTTTTATCCTGATCTGGTAAAAACCGGGCATGTTTATATCCTTCAAACACCTCTTTTCAGGGTGAGGAATAAGCAAAAAACCCATTACTGCTATAATGATGATGAGCGATATTCAGCCATCGCTGAATTAAAACCCAACCCTGAAATAACACGTTTTAAAGGACTTGGGGAAATTTCACCAAGTGAGTTTAAACATTTTATCGGACAATCCATCCGGCTTGAACCGGTTATTCTGCGTCGCGAATCGTCTATCGAGGACACCCTTTCGTTTTACATGGGAAAAAATACACCCGAACGTCAGAATTTCATCATCGACAACCTGAGGATCGAAAACGACACCGAGCTTGAAATTGAAAGCCGGGTTGCCTGATGAATCATTTTCAGTGTAGTTTAAGGGAGAACTTTTTGTGATCCGGCCCTCTGATCCTGTTAACAAATTCATTAATTTTGCCCTTGATAAAGCTATGGATAATAAGATCAGAATTAAGAATAAGCGGGTTTCATGGGAATATTTTCTCATCGAACGCATCGTGGCAGGCATTGTACTTACCGGCACAGAGATTAAATCCCTTAGAAACGGAAAAGCAAGTCTGGCTGATTCGTTTTGTGTGTTTGAAGAAGGAGAATTGTTTGTGAGAGGGATGCATATCTCCGAATACAGTTATGGAACCTACAATAACCATATTGCCAAACGCGATCGCAAACTGCTGCTTAACGCAAGGGAATTGCGCAAACTGAACATCAAAGTAAAAGAAAAGAGCATGACCATTGTGCCTGTTACCCTGTTTATCAACGAAAAAGGATTGGCCAAACTGGAAATTGCCCTTGCCAAAGGAAAACATTTTTACGATAAACGTGAAAACCTGAAAGAAAAAGACCACAAGCGCGAAATGGAACAACACATGAAAAAATAAACCCTTCTTCAACATGGGTCTTGTAAAGTTAAATCCCTCTGTGTCTTTATGGTAGTAGAAACTCAATCTCCCATCACTAATTACGATTTTAGGTTAATTTTATCCAATTTCGGATTGTTTCAACTACATTTTTAAACACCAAACAAGCTTGAAAGGATTATACCTTTTATAATCAAATCATTACAATTTTTGGCTTCATATTGGCAATACGGATTAAGCCATAAAATAATTGTCAATATTCCGGAAATGATTACCAAGTTAATCCCTCATCCCTGTCTTAACAAAACCATTGACTATTATTGGATTGAGAAGGAAAAGACAAGTAATGTCAAGATTTTGCCTGATGGCTCTACCAGCATTCTCATGAATATGGGAGGCCCCATCAGTATTACCAACGAAAACACCGAATATCTTAACCTGAATAACGACCTCATTGTGGGTACCCACAAAAAGTATTATATCATTCATCGCAATCCTGAAACGCACCTGATCGGAATCAAATTTAAGCAAGGAGGATTGTATCATTTTTTCAATCATCCGGTGGCCCAATTCAGCGATAGGGTTGTCAATTTGAGTGATGTGATGAAAGTGGAAGCTGAACAGTTGCGATTCGTGCTATCCAGGGCAAGTGAAACAGATGAAATCAGGATAAAGCTGAATCAGTTTTTCCTGAAGCGGGTTGTAACACAAAGCAAATGTTCAGATATTGTGGAGTTTGCGGTTAATAACCTGAGGGTTAACGAATCAACCAGCACCGTACGCAACCTGTGCGAAACCTCACAAATATCCAACAAACACATGATATCGCTGTTTAACCAGAAAGTGGGATTGTCGCCAAAGATTATTCACCGCATCAACAAATTTACCAAAGTCATCGAATTATTGCAGGTAAAAAAGCCCAAAACCTGGCCTGAAATTGCTTTTGAATGCCAGTATTACGATCAGGCACATTTGATAAACGAGTTTAAGGGGTTTTCAGGGATGTCGCCGAAAATTTATTTGGATAACGAACATGCCAACGGACTGCGCATCAGTATTTTTTGAGGATCAAAACTTCAAAAGAATCAATCTAAATAACCTTCCGGTTTAAAGCCCAGTTGGTAAGTTTTTTCCAATACAATAAATACCAGTTTCATAGATTTGTAACGGAAACCTGAAAAAGGGTTTGATCAGGTTGTTATATTGTTGAATGTTAAGGATATAGCATGTTTTTTTGGATTGTACATAAGGCTCATTTATCATTTTTAATATTTAAATAGCACGTAAAAAGAATATAAACAATTACTAAACCTCAATACCTATGAAAACTTTTACTAAATTTTTTGCATTTTTATTTGCATTTGTGCTGCTTGGTAGTATGAATGTGAATGCACAACCCTGGGTTGCTCCTGTAGGAGACATGGGCGAACCTCTTATGGAAATATGGGTCTATGGCCTTAGTAACCCAGATGGTGATGTTCTGGGGAATGGTGACCAAATAGCTGCTTTTGATGGTGATCTCCTTGTTGGAGTGCTTACTATAAGTGGCGTGACTGCTCCGTCAACAACAGTGGATTTGACTAACTGGACAAGCAACCGCCTTTTGGTATTTAGTAAAGATAATGCAGGTAACACTCTTTATCAACCAGGACATCCAATTATTTTAAAAAGCTGGGATGGGACTAATCTAACTTACGCATATACATGGATAGCTGAACCAGATGCAAATGCTCCAAAGCATATTGATTTTCATGACATATGGTATGCACCTACGGGAGATGCTTTAGGTTTTTTAAACCAAGGATCTTTCTTCCCTCCTGCTGGAACAAACAGCTACTGTTATGTTGATTTGGACTTTACCATTACTGCACCTACATATGTAGGAGAAATAAACATTGATGTTTTCACAGCTGGAGGTACAAGAGTTAATGGTGCAGTTATTTCTTCTGCTGGTTACACTGCCACATCTGAAAACAATGGTTATGGTAATGGTAATGAAGGTGAAGCTGAAATTTTTGTATATTGGGTAGACGATCAAATTGATTATACTTTTACTGTAATAACACCTGGTTATGCAACGGAAGTTTTTACTATTGAGGTAATTGGCATTGGCCCAGAAACACACCCCGTTTACTTAAGTTCATACGGTAGCATTGCAGGTACAATTACTCATACCCCGCTTGCTGGTGGAACACCGGTAATGGAGGGAGCTCTAGTTTCAGTGACAATTGGTGATATGACATATTCTGATATTACTGATGCCAGTGGTAATTATCTAATTGAAAATATTCCTGATGGAACATATGATTTTGCTGTAACCTATCCTGGTTATGAGCCTGGTACCATTAATGCAACAATTGTTGGTAATGGCTCTGCATTACCCGGGAAAAATAAGAATTTAACCCTGTTACAAGGCACCGTTTCAGGTACCATTTATAATGCTATAAATTTAGAAGCAGTTACGACTGGAGATATTTTTCTTAGGTTACTGGATGGAACTGGCACAGAAGTCTTCACTACATTTGATGGTTCACCTTCAAGTGGTGTTGGAGCTTATTCAATGACATATAATGCTGGGACATATACTCTCGAAATATGGGATGGAACAAATGCGAATATTGATGATGTAGATTTTCAACCACTTACCATTTATGATTATGTACTTCAACCAGAGACATATACCGAGAACTTCAACTTAATGCCTTATGGACACTTTAGAGAATTTTCCGAAGTAACAGGTAATCCAAATAAACTATGGTCGATTCATATTGAAAGTGCCATGTTTGGCTCATGTCCTTTAATTCCACTAGATGAGATTGCAATTTATGATCTTGGTGGTCCTGGGACAGGTGATGATTTACTTGTTGGTTCACTAGAACTACACAGATCTACCACCTGGCAAAATTCAGGATACAACGTACTTAAAGCATTTGCTCAATTTAGTAATGGCACTGATGGTTTCACACAAGGAAATAATTTTGAATTCAGAGCATATGATGTAAGTCATGGTGATGGAGATCCAACTGGAGCTCCGATTGGCTGGTCATTTAATGCAGATTTGGGAACATACAGCGGATCTACATTCCCTGATCCAGATGAGAATCATGTTAGTTATCTTACTGTGTATTGGGATACTCCTGATGGTTCAATGACAGGGACAATTACTTCTAATGGTGTGGCCCCAATTGCTGATGCAACTATTACCATCATCAATAAATTTACACAAGATGTTGTTACAACTGCAACAACTGATGCTCTTGGAGTGTTTAATATTGAATTGGATGAAGGTACATATGATGTGAAAATTAGTGCAGTAGGTTATGCTTCACAAACATTAACTGATAAGATTGTACTACTAGGTCAGGTTACGGATATTGGTACAATTACACTTGCTGCGCGTAGTCAAGCTTCTCAAAATTATAGTTTTGCTGGTCCTGGTTTCTTTTTCTTCGGAAGGTGTGTAGAAAGCACTGTAACTGATATGACAGATTTATTTGATAATCATGGTACAGGATCACTTGGAGCTGCATTATTCTCTCAGGATTATCAGGCTAGTTGGATTGAGAATGATGCTGGTACACAAATGACATATTTAAATGCTACAACCTGGACAAATGAATTCATTTGGGACTTAAAAGAAGGTTATCAGTTATTTATTGCTCCAGCCGATGCCACTGATCATGGAACTTACACCTTTAATCTGATAGATGAGGCAACTGATAGATACCTGGTTGAACCCGAAGATAACCCGATTACCTTTCTAACGGCAGGTATTTATTATATTCCCTATTTCCCTTGGGACTATACTGATCCTGATGATGCCATCACCGCGTTTGCAAGTATTTTAGATAAAATCGATTGGGTAATGGATAGCGAAGGCAACAGGTTACATAAAAACAATGGCAATTGGGTTGATAACATTGGGGTTTTATCTCCGGAAGCTGGTTACAAAATTAAAACAACCAATCTTACATCTTTAACTTTTACCTATCCTGCAGCTGCTACAAAGTCAGCCGGCAGTACAAGGGAAATGCTAAGTCCCGTTCATTTTATCTACAATGAGGGTAATGCAGCCGATTGGACATACACTATGAACATCAACACCGATGACTTTGAAATTGGTGACGAAATTGCTGCTTATAGCAATGGTACAATGGTAGGATCTATGGTTGTTGATTCGGAAGATGCCTGGGAAAATGACCTCAATACATTTTATGCTGCAGTAGATGGTGGTTATGGAATTAACACCCCCATCGAATTGATGGCATGGGATGCCTCTGATGGCAATGAGTACACGGTTGGCTTCGAAATGGTTGCCATTAACGACAATGCCTATATTGGCACAATGTATCCGGCAGGTCTCGATCACTTTAGCTATGTGAATGTGTACAGGGGAATCGTAAGGGTTGATGAAAACCAAATCGATAACCGTGTTAAAGTCTATCCAAATCCAACCAATGGAACGCTGAATGTTGAATCGGTAAGTAACATTAAAGAACTGCGTATTTACAACGTGTATGGAGCACTTGTTGCAGCTACTAATGTTAATGCCAAACAACAATCAATGGATGTTAGCAACTATACTCCAGGTACTTATCTGGTTCAATTACATACCGATACCGGAGTAATCACCAAAAGAGTGGTAGTAAGATAGTCGTAAAAACACTCAAATTGAATTAATTGTGGTTTAGTTTAAAGCCCCGGCTCGTAATAGGAGCCGGGGCTTTTATTTTGAATTAAATTCAGGTAAAAATGTGATTGCCAAACCTAACAACAATGCGCATTTACAATGGGGGCTTTCAAGACGGACAAATCCCCTGTGGAAAAGGTCGTCATTTCAAACCTGTCCTAACCCTAAAACAAAACCCTGTCATTTCGATAGAGTCAGCAGGAGCGACAGCGGAGGCTGGCGTAAGAGAAATCCCCCGGGAATGAGATAATCCCGTCCCTGGGGGATTTCTCCCATCCGGTCGAAATGACAGACTGGTGCACCGAGGGATTACTGCCTTCCGGTAGGAATTGATAATCATCTTTTTACATCAATCTAACATATACTATTTTTACCATACATTATTATTGTGAGCATTTTGATTAAGAAACAAATAAACAGTTATTTTTACACATTGCTTTTGTATATTATTTCGTATATTTGTCGGTAAATCAGAAAGTAATGAATCACTTTTAATACTACTTAAACACCCATACAGTGAAAAAAATAGTTTCCTTATTCCGATTGTTTTTTGTAATGGTCCTGCTGAGTAGTCAGAGCTTAGTTGCGCAATCAGGATGGATTAATCCAAATGGGGATGGTAGTGAGCCGCTCATGGAAATATGGATATACGGAGCTACAATTCCCGGAGGCGCTTCACTGTCATCAGGAGATGAAATTGCAGTATTTAGCGGTAATAAATTAGTTGGCCTGATCACCTTAATCGTAACCCCCTCTACCACCACCGTCTGGAGTTCGCACCTCATTGCCTATAGTAAAAATACCAGCGGAAACAGTTTGTACACTCCCGGCGATGCATTTACACTTAAATGTTATGACGTCAGTACAAACACAGAATATGTTGCTTACGGCTGGGGTGATGGCGAGCCCATTGATTTCCACAATGAGTGGTGGGCACCAACAAGTGAAGCACCTGCCACAACGTCCAATCTCACTCAGGGAGCCTATTTTCCCGGCGTGGGAGGATATAGCTATTGTTACGTTAATGCAAGCTTTGTTGAGGGTCCGGTGCCTAATGTAGCAACAATAAGAATTGAGGTGGATGAAGCAGATGGAACAACCAATATCACTACAGCATCTGTAACATCTGGCGGATATTCTGCCACTTATGCGGATGAAGTTTATACCTTGTTGTTATATGCCGGAGATATTGGGGATACAGATAATTATACTTATACCATTACTGTCAGCAATGCTGGTGACCAAACTGAAACCTTTGATATCATTGTTCAAGGAACCAATAACGGTGGAGCTGGTTGGGACAAACACGTTCTGATGGATGCCTACGGCAATCTGGATGGCCTTGTTTATGGATACAATTTACCCACTGACCCGGATAGAGTAGTTGTTGAAAATGCTTCTGTTTCAATAACGATTGATGGAGTGGTTTACTCTGATAACACAAATGCAACCGGAGCCTATTTAATTGAAAATATACCTGATGGCGAATGGACATTTTCGGTTTCATATCCAAACCATATCACACAAGAAATTAATCCACCTGCAATCAATAATGGAGACACCATTACGGCAGCTGATGTACTCCTCGATTATGTGGTAGGTACCCTCGAGGGCGAAATATTCGATGCAACCACCATTCATTTGATTGATGTTGTTACCATGGAAGTTTGCACTGCGGATTCTATCGGGGCTGTTTTAAAAACGATCACAACAACGGACGGAACATACTCATTGAGTTATTTTGGAGGTACTTATGACATTAAAATAATAAGTGCAGGTTATGATACTTTGGTAGTCAATGACCATGTTTTTTATCCTGATTACACAGAAGCAGGGGTCAATTTTAATTTGCTGCCAACAGGAACCGGACCGGAATTTGATACCATAACCGGTGATCCGGATAAAATGTGGTCCATACGGGTTGAAATGGCAAAGTTTGGTGTAAATAGCCTGGTACCATGGGATGAACTGGTTATTTTTGATACAGATCAAACAGGCATTGCGACAGAACCAGGTAAAAGGGTTGGCACCTTACGCCTGCCCACCACCGCAGTTTGGCAAAATTCAGGTATTAACGTCCTAAAAGCTTTTTCAAGCTTTTCAGACGGCACACTTGGTTTTGTTACGGGCCATCATATGGAATTCTGGGCCTACGATGTAAGTCATGATGCCATATATGAAGCACCTATTGACTGGTGGTTCAATGCAGGTGTAGGAACCTGGTCGGGCACTACTTTCCCTGATTCAACAGGCAATCACGTTAGTTATCTTAATATTTACTGGGAAGGTGTTTCCGGTGAATTAACCGGGCACGTCACCTGTGCAGGATCTGGAGTTGATGGTGTGCTGGTAGAAGTCCTTAATGTATTTACACATGATTTGATCAGCAGTAATTTAACTGCCGGAGGTGGCCTGTACACGGTCTCACCACTTGATCAAAGTACTTATGATGTTAGATTTTCAAAGACAGGCTATAATACAGAAGTAAGTGAAGATGTTGTCGTTACTGGAGGACAGTCTACCACAAGAGATATTGTACTTACGAGTAGGCCGCCACTTACATTGACTTATACCTTTCCTGCGTCACCTGGTTTTTATTTCATTGGCAGGGCGCTTGAAACTGAATATGGCACAGATATGCTGACCTTATTGGATTATGGAAAAGCCCCTGCGGAAGCATTTACCAGCATCCGTCGCGACAGCTGGATCGAAAATGATGCTGTTCCTGCTGATCGGATACATTATGATGGTGGCTGGTTAAATTCTTTCGACTGGGAGTTATCAGAAGGTTATCAGGTATTTTATAATCATGCTGAAGGTTATAGTTTCGATATGGTCGGGCCACTTGCTGAACCTGCAAGTAATCCAATTACTTTTCCGGCTGTAGGAATTTATTATATTCCTTATTTCCCTTATGATGAAAACACTCCTGACGAAGCCATAACCGCTTTTACTGGTATTTTTGACAAACTGGACTGGGTTATGGACAGCCAGGGTAACAGGTTGCATCACGATGGTGGAAACTGGGTTGATAACATAGGTACTATGTCGCCAACCGAGGGTTATAAGATAAAAATGAATGCGGCTGCCACACTAACTTATCCTGCCACAGCTACAAAATCACCTGGAAGCAGGACGATAAGGATGGAACCAGAACATTTTGTCTATAGTGGTGGTAACGCCGCTGACTGGACTTACACCATCTACATCGAAACCAACGAATTTGAAATTGGAGATGAAATTGCAGCCTTTAGCGATGGAAAGATGGTTGGTTCTATGGTTATAGATTCAGAAGATCCTTGGGAAAACAACCTGAATACTTTTTATGTTGCAGTGGAGGGCGGTTATGGTGTGAATGTCCCCATTGATTTGATTGCATGGGATGCGTCTGAACAAATTGATTACAGTGTAGTATATGAGATATTGGATGTAAATAATGCTTGTTATCCGGGTACAAATTTCCCTGCAGGCCTCGATCAGTTTAGCTATGCAAAAGTTTACAGAGGTATCGTAAAGATCGATGAAAATCAAATCGATAACACTGTCAGGGTATACCCTAACCCTGTAACCAACACCCTTAATATCGAATCATCGGGTACCATTAACCAGGTTCGGCTGTATAGCGTGTACGGAACCCTGATTTCAAATCAATTTGTAAATACACGGCAGCAGCAAATGGATGTAAGCAATCTGAAACCAGGTACTTATTTAATTCAATTGTCTACCAACAATGGCATTATAACAAAAAGGGTTATTATCCAATAGGTTAAGGACTCTGTAAATAGAAATTGGGTTTAGTTATGAAGCCCGGCTCGTTAGTTCGGACCGGGCTTTTTTTGTCCACTATTTTTTAGTTCGCGTTTTCAAGAATATTAAAATCCAAAAGCAAAACCATATCATCCGACTTCACCATTTTATTAACCCTCCGCTGTAAATAACTTTATAGGAAGCCTGCGCATGAATGAAATAATTACCTATTTTTGTTTTAACGCCAATGTAAGGCCAACTACTGACACCAGAACCAAAATTTATGGTATGAAGAATACAATTCTTGTGATTGATGATGAAATGAGTATCCGCCTTCTGCTGGACAATTATCTCAGCAAAACCTTTCATGTGGTTACCCGCAACGATGGTTTTGAGGGACTTAAATATCTGGAAGAAGGAAATATGCCGGACCTGATCGTGGCAGATATTCAAATGCCAAACATGGATGGATACGAATTTGTGACCGAAGTCAGGGCCAGTGGATTTTTTAAACACATCCCTATGATCATGCTGTCGGGGATAGAAAGTAGCAAGGAACGTGTTAAATGTTTGAAACTTGGTGCCGACGATTACCTGGTAAAACCATTTAATCCTGAAGAACTGGCTATCCGCATCGAAAATCTGATCATCAGAAGGCGTTTATAAATCAAATAAAATCAGTCATTGCTTAACTTGCTCTATATAGGATCGAACCCGGAAGCCATTAAGGCGCTTACCAGTCATGCTGACGATTTTGCTGTAACCCTTGCCGCAAGCGGGCTTAAAGCCATGGATTATATCAAGGAAAACATACCTGATGTAATCGTATGTGAAGCCATTATGCCTGGCATGAACGGGCTGGAAATTGGTAAAATGATTAAAGGCCTTCCCAATCAATCGAGAACCCCCTTTATTTTATTTCTGTTTGAGAAAGAAGAAAAAATAATTGAGAAGGCTTTCCAGGAAAAAACCATTGTTGACGACATCTATATTTTCCCTTTCGACGTACGAAATATTGTAATTCGTGTTAAATTCTTTAAAAGGTATTATGCAGAGATGGATTCGGTTAAAAAACCGGTTACTGCTTTCAAAGAATATAAAATACCCTTTATCAAACGTGCTTTTGACATCCTCACCTCATTGATAGCGCTCATCCTGCTTTCACCTGTGTTTATTGTCGTAATTATTGCCATCCGGCTCGAATCAAAAGGTCCTGTAATATACAAATCGCAGCGTGTGGGAACTGCTTACAGAATTTTTGGGTTCCTTAAATTCAGAAGTATGAGTGTGGATGCCGATGCTAAATTAGGCGATCTGAAACACTTAAATCAATATAAGGTGGAAGAATCAAAGGTGGAAGATGAAGTGATTTCCACCACCTGTCCGAAGTGTGCAAAATTAGCCGATGGAGAATATTGCTCTCCTGTACTTTATTATCGTGGTAGCAGGATTTGCGAATACTGGTACCACCTCGAAAAGAAAAAGCAGGCGGCATCCACTTTTATAAAAATAAAAAATGATCCAAGGGTAACCAAAGTGGGCAATTTTATTCGCAATACGTCCATTGATGAACTTCCTCAATTAATCAATGTACTTAAAGGCGACATGTCCATCGTGGGAAACCGTCCCCTGCCTTTGTACGAAGCCGAACTGTTAACCTCTGATGATTGGAGTGCGCGGTTCATGGGTCCTGCAGGAATCACAGGCCTTTGGCAGGTTGAATTAAGGGGTAAAAAAGGTGTAATGTCGGAAGACGAAAGAAAGGCTTTGGACAATCAATACGCCATCACCTATTCGTTTTGGGGAGATATAAAGCTGATATTAAGAACAATACCTGCACTTTTGCAGAAGGAAAATGTGTGAAATTTTTGTTAAAAAAATAAGGGATAACTCGTAAGAAAACTATAAAAATTCATTAAAAAAAATCGTAGTTTGCGCGCTAGAAAGTATATAATATCTACAAACAGGGGTAAAAAAATGAATAGACAAATAATGTCAGTTTTTACGACATTAATCATATATACCTTATTTAATACTGTCAGTTTATTTGCTCAGGCAAGTAGGGCTGACAGTTCATCGTATTTCAACCCGATTACAGATGACATCACTAAGCGTTTGCCTCCACTCAGAATATTAGTCGATTCAGCAGGATACAATTCACCGGATCTTCGGTATGAGGATTTGAAAGCGGATTATTATTACTACGAACAAATATCCGCTGCCCGCGAATGGATGGAAGCATTGAGCCTGAATGTAGATATGAATTTAGGTAAATGGGATTATTGGGATAAGGATGAAATCACACGCGTGGACAGGTACTATAATTCACAATCAATTCGCGACAACTATGCCATAGGATTTTACGTCAGAATGCCCATTGCAACCCTGGTCGACAGAAGGAACAGAGTGAAAAAACAGAAAAAATGGATTGAGCTTTCATTGACTCAAAAAGAAATTAACCGTCGGTTTATACAAGAAAGGGTGATCACTGTTTATAACGATTTGGTCAGTGCTCAAAACCAGATTCGGATTTATAACGATTACCAGACTTTCACCATGATGCAAATGGCCATGGCAGAAAATGAATTTCTTAATGGTGAAATAACCACTGCGGAATACACCCGACTTAAAGAAATTCAAACACGTGGAGCTGTTGAATACCAACAGGTTATTGCTGAGTTTAATAAACTCTATCAAATTCTGGAGGTAATTACGGGTATCCGGTTTAACCTGATTAATGTACTAAGGTAACTGATTTAAAATGGATTTAGTTCAAATATTAACACTTTTTAAGCGCAACATATTGATGTTAATTGTTGTACCCATTTTATTGGCAGGCTTTACCTATTACTTTACCCGAAACCAAGCCAAGGTTTATCAATCAGAAGCTGTTATTTATACAGGTATCACCACCGGTTATTCAATTGAATCGACAACACAACGCCCCACAGACTTTTTTAGCACAAGTGCACAGTTCGATAATATGATCAATTTGTTGAAGTCGAGACAAACCATTATTGAAACTTCACTTCGGCTCCTGGGTCAGGATTTGTCTCTCGAACATTATAATGCGCAATATATTAGCAATCAGAATTACGACAGGCTCCAGGTTTATATGCCCAAACGAATAAAAGATTTGGTGATAAAAAACAATAAGTCAGGCGTTGAACGCGAAAAGGAAGAGCAAATTCATTCGCTGGAGCGGGAAATTAATACTCTTGAAAAAGAAATTAACAAAAAGAAGAATATAGCTGCACAGGAGAAAATAAGAAGTAACATTCCTGAAGATAAAGAAACGCTTATGAATTCGGGCGTTGAAAAAAACAATGCACCCGTTGAACCTGATAACAGTTCTGATTTTAAAAGCCATGTTGTAAAGGCTGGCGAAACCTTATTTTCCATCGCAAAAAAGTATGGACTTAACATCACCAAACTCAGAGAGATTAACAGTATCACAAACAGAGAATTGGTTCCTGGTGAAACACTATTAATCGATGAGCCTCTGATGAATAATAACGATGATTATTCATACGATTATGCGGTTAAACAAGTATCACCAAGTCTGACATCCACAACTACTACCAAACAGGATGAAATAAAAGAAGATGATCAGAACTACGATTATTATTATAATAACCAAATGGCTACACTAACCGTTTTCGAAAAGGACCCAATAGTGCCCCCGGGAGTAGATCCTATCGATTATGAAAAGACGGTTCTTAACATGACCAGATATTATACTTCGAGCGATACAAATTTCATTTATGGTTTGTTGCATTATGGTCAAAATAAACACTATAGCGAAAACAGCATCGCTCAAATCCAAATATACCGCATCAATAACAGCGACTTGGTGAGACTCGTTTATACCTCTGACGACCCCGGAATTTGTCAGCAAACATTAAAGATTCTGTCCAAGGTATTCATGAAAAATTACAAAGCGTTGCGTGCAAACGAAACCAATTTGGTTGTAAAATATTTCGAACGTCAGGTTGATTCGGCTGATAAGAAGTTACAGGCAGCTGAAGACCGGTTGTTGAAGTTTAATAAAAAGAACAACATCATCAATTATAACGAACAAAGTAAATTTATTGCCGAACAAAAAGAAGACCTGGATCTTGTATATCAAAATGAACAAATAAAACTTTCTGCTTCGAGTGCATCACTGCGGGAGCTGGAACTAAATTTAACCGCCCGTGACTCTATTTACCTGAAAAGCGATGAAATCAATCAGATGAAAAAGGAACTCTCTGAGGTTACAGAGCAAATTATTGTAAATGAGCTTGCAGCGGATTATGATGATAGAATTACCGATAAAATTGAGAGCCTGAGACAAAGACAATTAAAACTTCGCAACGATTTAAAATTGTATGTCGACCAACTCTTCTTGTATGGCCATTCAACACAGGGAATGCCCATTAAATCGTTACTTGATGAATGGTTGCAAAACACATTGAATTATGTTGAAGCCCGATCAGCTCTTGTTGTTTTAGCGCAACGCAAACTTGATTTTGTACGAACATATCAAAAATTTGCCCCGCTAGGCGCCATGCTGACACGTATTGAGCGCGAAATTAAGGTAGCAGAACAGTCCTATCTCGAACTCTTGCGCAGTTTGAACATTGCCAAGATGAAACAACAAAATGAAGAAATGGCCACAAACATTAAAATAGTAGACGCCCCTTTCTTCCCCATACAGGCCAATCCTTCAAAATCAAAGGTAATTGTACTTGCATCTGCCATTTTCGGTTTTCTTTTGGTGGCCTTTATCATCCTGGTACTCGAATATTTCGATTCATCAATGAAAAATCCGGCCAGGGTAGTAAAAGAGACCAAACTTAAACTGGCAGGGGCATTTCCTTTGTTGACATCAAGGGGTCAGGCGCGTGAACTTGTTTTTATCAATAATCGCTTGATTGACATCATCATTCAAAATATCAAACTGTTTCTGAATAGGCAGGTTCCAAAACCCGACCAATCGCCCTATTTGATTTTAGTTTACAGCACACAGGATAAAGTGGGTAAAACATTGCTTTCGCAAAGAATAATCAATCGCTTACGTGAAATTGGCGACAAGGTACTATACCTTAATTATAACGACACTGACGTTGATGATGAAGTTTTGGATTTCAATTATTTCTATAAATACCCGATAAATGAAGATTTTATTGAAATTGAGAACCTGCAACAACTGATTAGCTCCAGATATCTGCGAAAGGAAAATCTTCCATACAGGTATATCATCCTCGAATTGCCTTCGTTGGTTTTAAACTCCTACCCCATCAAACTGATCGACCAGGTTGATTTAGCACTTTACGTGATTTCGGCCAGCAGTAAGTTAAACAAAGCAGATATTACAGCCCAGGAAACCTTCAGTCAGTTGATGAAAAATCCACCCATGGTCATTTTAAATGAAGTGGAACTTTACAATCTGGATGAACTGCTTACCGATATCCCCAAGAGAACCAAACCTGATTTTTATCAAAAAATCCGGCAGATTATTACCTATCCATTAAGATACAAAATTAAAATTAGTAAAGAAGCATAAGAAAGTGTGGCAAATATATTGGCTAAAATAATCAAGAACAATAATTTTCTTTCGCTGGCCAATAATGGGTTAGTCGCAGTTCTTGGTTTTTTCTCTTTTCTTCTTCTTGTACGTATCCTGCCTACCAATGATTTCGGCGAGTGGGTGCTTTTTATTACAACACTCAACTTTATTGATATGCTTAGGTTTGGCATTACCCGAACCGCCATCGTGAGGTTCTTAAGCGGTGCCGAACCCGATGAAGGTAAAAAACTTATTGGTTCAAATTATGCCATCAACCTGGGCAGTACTTTGCTACTCATTGTAATCGTTCTGTTTGTAAATTATTTTGCACACGAGGCTATTCTGGATTCCGGTTTTTCACTATTCTTTACCTGGTTCCCTGTAGTAGCTATTCTTAACCTGCCATTTAACAATGCATTGTCGGTTTTGCAGGCCCGCATGCGTTTTGATTTGATATTGCTTATCCGCATTCTCAATGTAGGTTCGTTTATGATCTATCTGATACTGAACTATTTTTACTTTCATGACGGCCTTCTTGAAATTACCTGGGTATATATCATCACCAATTTGATTACCAGTATTGTAGCGAGTATGTTTAACTGGGATGGGGTTTTGTATCTTTTTAAAGCCACCAAAAGAACCAACGAAATCATCCTGAATTTTGGTAAATACACCTCCGGTACGCTAATCGGTTCAAACTTGCTTAAAAGCGCCGACACCTTTATTATAGGATTGAGTCCCTTTTTGGGAACTACCGGTGTTGCGTTGTACAGCATTCCTTTAAAACTAACCGAAATTATTGAAATTCCCATTCGAAGTTATGCAATGACTGCTTTTCCAAACATGTCGAAAGCGAGTATTGAAGGGAATAAAGAATTGGTGAAACATATTTTTTACCGCAATGCAGGTGGCATGTTTATCATGATGTTACCCGTAATGCTGTTCTCATTTATTTTTGCCAAAGAGTTTGTTACCATACTGGGAGGACCGGAATATGCTTATACGGCAGGAGTTTTTCAGATTTTTTGTCTGTACGGATTGTTACTTCCAATCGACCGATTCATTGGCGTAGCACTGGACAGCATTAATCGACCAAAGCAAAACTTTATAAAGGTCATTTATATGACTTTGGCCAACATCATTGGCGATTCGATTGTTGTTTTTGGACTTACTTACCTGATTGTTTCTTCCACAATAATCACACTTTTGTTATCAGGTGTATACGAAACTTCTGCATTGTTACATCTAACCACCTCGTTTACAACCATTACAATTTTGGAATTGGTGGCTATTATTACCATCCTTTTTACCATTCTTGGAATCGTTGTAGGGTTTTACTATTTAAATCAGGATTTAAAAATTCAATACAGAAAAATCCTTACGGAAGGAATACAGTTTTACTGGGAATTTTTAAAAAGACTTATTGTTCCAAAAGAAAAACAAAAGTTGTACTTTTAGCTTTATGTTCGCGCGGTTAAAAAATATGGTCGGAGCTACAAAGCTACAACACCCGTTGGTAGTCATCACTTTATTGTTGATGTCTGTGGTGTTTGCACTCATCATTGCAAAAGGTGGGTTTATTACCGCTGTTGCACTGGTTGCGCTAATACCGGCTTTGATTTTCCTGAACAGACTGTTTAATATTCCACAGGTTGGAATTTATGCATTGCTGTTTATGTCGTTTCTGGCTATCGGCCTTACCAGGTATATTGTAAATGTGCCTTTGGGGTTGTCGATCGATGGATTGATCGTTATAACCTATATCGCACTGTTTTTTAAAATGTTTTATGCCGGGATTAATTTCGATCAAGCCAATCGGGATATCAGTTATTTGTTGGTTTTCTGGTTCGCTTACGCTATTTTGGAAATTGCAAATCCACAAGCGCTCAGCCGCACAGCCTGGTTTTATGCCATGCGGGGTATGTCGTTGTATCCTATTTTAATAGTTCCATTGGGATTGATGTTATTTAACCGATTACGCTTCATGTACCTGTTCTTATATATCTGGGGTGTATTCACCATCATAGGAACCTTGAAAGGGCTTCAACAGCTGTATCTTGGACTTGATTATGCAGAGCAGTTTTGGATCGATACCATTGGAGGAGTAACCCATATTGTGTTAGGACAACTTCGTGTTTTTTCATTTTTCAGCGATGCAGGCCAGTTTGGAGCCGCACAAGGTGCTGCTGGGGTGGTTGGAATTCTTGTCGCTACAACGATGAAAGGTCGGTTTAATAAAATCTTTTTCTTTCTCATGGGATTTATGGGCCTATGGGGAATGATGATATCAGGAACCCGTGGTGCCATGATTGTCCCCATGCTGAGTGGAATAACTTACCTGATTTTGAGTAAAAACGTTCGCATTTTGGTGATTGGCGGTTTTGTTATGTCGGTGATGTATGTTTTTTTCGCGATGACCTACATCGGAGAAAGCAATTATCAAATTGCGCGAATGAGAACCGCATTTCGTCCAACTGACGATGCTTCTTATCAGGTCAGGCTCCAAAACAGGGCAATACTGAAGACCTACCTGGCCGATAAACCATTTGGTGGTGGTATTGGAAGCGCAGGAAACTGGGGACAAAGATTTTCACCTCAGGGTTTTTTGGCAAACGTAGCTACCGATAGTTGGTACGTTCAGGTATGGGCCGAACAGGGTATTGTTGGATTATTTATCCATCTGTTCATTCTTTCCTATATCGCCATAAAAGGATTCTATCTGGTTATGGTACGGGTAAAAACCCGGGAACTGAGTGGAATACTGGGCGCCCTGCTTGCAGGGTATATCGGTATCATGGGTGCCAGTTATGGGAATGGTGTACTGGGACAAATGCCTACAGGCGCACTGGTGTACTTTAGTTGGGTATTTATTTTTTGTGCGCAACAACTCGACAGAGAATATACCTATTTGGAATCCAAAGAATTGTCGCCCAGATCGTTTTATAAACAGGTTGATTAATACTTGCCTATGAAAATTACCAGTCCGTCCTCCGATAATTTACCCTTGGTTTCTGTGGTTACTGTTAACTACAACCAATCAGGTGTAACCTGTGAATTTTTAAATTCCCTCAAACAAATAACCTATCCCCGCTATGAGGTTTTTGTTGTAGATAACGCCTCCCCCAGCGACAATCCTGACCTTATTAAAGATCAATTTCCCTGGATTACCTTATTAAAAACCGATCAAAATCTTGGTTTTGCAGGAGGAAACAATGTGGCTCTGCCTTTTTGCAAAGGAAAATATATACTCTTTATCAATAACGACACTGAAGTTGAACCGGGATTTCTCGAACCTTTGGTAAACCTCCTGGAATCAAACCGGGAAATCGGAATGGTAAGCCCCCGAATTCAATATTTCTATTCGGAGAAGGTGTTGCAATTTGCCGGATTTACCCCTTTCAACATGGTAACAACCCGAAACTTTGCCGTTGGATTTGGTGAACAGGACAAAGGCCAATACAACGACACCCGTGAAACTGGATCCATTTTTGGTGCAGCCATGCTAGTCCCGATGAAAGTTATTGAAGAAGTTGGTATGATGGCGGATGTCTATTTTCTGTATTATGAAGAACATGATTGGGCTGCTCACATTAAAAAAGCAGGCTACAAGATCTACTATTGCGGGGCTTCATTGGTACTGCATAAAGAAAGTATTTCCACAGTAAAAAACAGTCCGTTTCAAATTTACTATCTCACACGTGGCAGAATGTTGTTTGCCAGAAGAAATACCCGGGGTATAACAAAATTTTTAAGCATTTTATATTTGAATTTTGTAACTTTACCTAAAATTACCATCAGTTTTATTTTAAAACGACGCCCCGATCTTGTATGGGCTTACTGGAAAGCGGTGGTTTGGAATATCACACATCAAAAAGGGATCGTATTCGAAATGCCAAAACTCGTTAAAAAATAAATATGGAAATACTTCTTCTTCTGATTCATATTATTGAATACCTGATCTTTGCCTATCTTGTTCTTGCAACAGCATACATTTTTATTTATGCGACTGCAGGACTCTTTTACCATCAAAAAAAAGGCAATCTGCCTGTTAGTAAAATCAGGAAATTCGCAGTACTCATTCCCGGTTACAAAGAGGATGCAGTGATTGTAAATGTGGCCAAACAAGCCCTTAAACAAGACTATCCGGCTGATCAGTTTGAAGTAATCGTAATTGCTGATCATTTTTCAAAAGAAACTTTGGAGCAACTCTACCAACTTCCCATCCGGGTGGTTGAAGTAGTTTTTGAAGTAAGTAAGAAATCGAAAGCACTAAATAAGTGTATGGAGGTGATTGGTGATGACTATGATGTGGCTTTTATCCTGGATGCCGATAATATTATGGAACCGGATGTGCTTTCAAAAATAAATGCGGCGTTCGATCAGGGTTTTATGGCTGTACAAGGTCATCGCACAGCGTTGAACCTGAATGCCAGTTTTGCCATTTTGGATGGGATGAGCGAAGAAATAAACAACCACATATTTCGTAAAGGACACCGGGTATTAGGGATGTCGTCGGCTTTGATTGGATCAGGAATGGGGCTTGATTACCATTTGTTTAAATCAACAATGGCCACTGTTGATTCAGTTGGTGAAGACAAAGAGGTAGAACTAAAAATCATCCGCAATGGCATTAAAATTGACTATGTGGCTGATGCCATCATTTATGATGAAAAAACCCAGAAATCAGATGTGTTTGTCAACCAGCGTCGCCGTTGGATTGCGGCGCAACTCGACTATTTTAAAAGCCATTTCTTCGATGGTTTAAACCAACTGATTACCAAAGGGAATATTGATTATTTCGACAAGGTGCTTCAAATGATACAGCCTCCGCGAATTTTGCTTACCGGAATACTTTTCATTATTGTCGTTTTTATGGCCATCATACATTGGATGACTACTGCGCGTGTAAGCCGGTTTTTTGTTCCTGATTTTACTGTCTGGAGTATGTTATTGGCATTTACGGTGCTTGCCCTTCTCTTTTCGATTCCAAAAAAATTCTATAACAAACCAACTTTCAGGGCCTTATTACGAATACCACAAGGGTTTATTTTAATGATCATCAGCCTGTTAAAAATAAAAGGGGCCAGTAAAAAATTCCTTCATACCACCCATGGACCTGCAGACAGCCCTCCCACTCCAAAAAAGGGATTGTAATGGCTACAACCCGGAAATATTATCCACTTGTATCCATCATCACGGTCAACTTCAATCAATCTGAAGTTACCTGCGCCTTATTAGCCTCCCTGAATAAAATATCCTATCCAAATTTTGAAGTCATTGTTGTTGACAATAATTCTACAGAAGACAATCCAGGGATTATCAAACAACGTTATCCAAATATTGTATTTATTCAAAATCCAATTAACTACGGCTTTGCCGCAGGAAACAATTTTGGACTCATGCGTGCAAAGGGCGATTATGTGCTACTGTTGAACAACGACATCGAAGTACCTGCCGGATTTATGGAGCCACTGATCGACAAGCTCGAAAAAAACCATGGAATCGGGGCGGTTAGTCCTAAAATTAAATTCTATTATCAACCTGACACCCTGCAATTTGCCGGATATACACCCTTTCATCCGGTTACCATGCGCAATACCGCCATTGGTTATTGGGAAAAGGACAAGGGGCAATACGATGAGGACAAAGAAATACCCTTTACACATGGAGCGGCCATGATGGTACCCATGCGCATAGTTAAAGAAATTGGACTAATGTCGTATATTTTCTTCCTCTACTACGAGGAAGCAGATTGGTGTGCCCGCATTAAAAATGCCGGATATAAAATGTATTTCGTTCACAATTCGATGGTATTACATAAGGAATCTGTTTCTACCGGTCGGCTCAGTGCCATGAAAATTTATTATCAAAACCGGAATCGCCTGGTGTACCTGCGTCGAAATATACATGGCAAAGAATTTATTTATGCAGTTATATATCAAGTACTTATTGCCATTCCAAAAAATGCGTTTAAGTTCCTGTTAAAGGGAAAAATAGACCTCTTTCTGGCCTACTACAGAGCTATCGGTTGGAACCTAAAAAATGCTTTTTCATCAGAAATCCACGAAAACCCAAGTCTCTAAGATATGGAAACGCTCCTCTTTTATGCACAATTGGTTCTTTTTCTGTATGTTACATCAACAATACTCATGTTACTTGCTTTTTCGGTAGCCAGCTTATTCCGCTACAAACCACCCGCCGCAAAAGACGAAGTTTATCGAAAATTTGCAGTTTTGATTCCTGCTTATCAGGAAGATGATGTCATTTTGGAAGTGGTTACTGAAGCATTAAAACAGCAATATCCCACAGATAAGTTTGATGTGGTGGTGATTGCTGACCATTTCAAAACCAAGACCTTAAACCATTTAAAAGAAACAAAGGCCATCATCCTGGCCCGAAATTTTGAAATCAGTACCAAATCAAGGGCCCTCAATTATGCCTTTGAACAACTTCCTGATCACTATGATGCCGTCTGTATTCTGGATGCTGACAATATCATGGATCCAAAATTCCTGGCACAGGTAAACAGCGCCTTGAGTAATGGATTTATTGCTGTTCAGGGACATCGGGTAGCCAAGAATACAAATACCAACTTTGCCGTTCTTGATGCCATCAGCGAGGAAATCAACAACAACATTTTTCGCCACGGACAGCGTTCTTTGGGGCTTTCTTCTACCCTGATTGGTAGTGCCATGGCATTTGATTTCAAGTTTTTCAAAGAAATGATTGCCAAGGTGGAAGTGGTAGGTGGCTTTGATAAAGAAATAGAGATGCGCATTTTTGCAAAGAAGTTAACCATTGAATACTTGCCCGATGCCCTTGTTTATGACGAAAAAGTGCAAAATGCCCAGGTTTTTGGGAAACAACGCCGTCGTTGGCTTTCGGCCCAATTTCATTTTTTTGGAAAAAACCTGCTGCCTTCATTTAAAATGATGGTCAGGGAAAATAATTTCGAATACTTTTTTAAATCGCTTCAATACATGCAATTACCCCGAATATTATTACTGGGTTTGCTGTTTTTCCTATCCATCATCACCTGGATTTTTTACATACATCCATGGAATTTGTTGTGGTCGTTGGACCTAATACTTTTAATTTTAGTATTTGTATTTGCTATACCGGGGAAATTTTATACTTTTAGAACATTAAAAGCCATGTGGGCATTACCTCTTGGTTTTTTGTCGATGTTGGGATCGTTGTTAAAAATGCGAAAAGCGAATGACAGCTTTATTCACACAAAGCACACGTACAACGCTTTTCAAATTAAAAAGAAAAAAAAATAATACCAAAACCAATGAAAATAGGAATCGAAGGTCAAAGGTTGTTTAGAACAAAAAAACATGGCATGGACATGGTAGCTTTGGAATTGATTAACGAACTACAGAAACTTGATCATGAAAATGAGTACGTTGTGTTTGTTAAACCTGACAAAGATATCCATACCCTAAAATCTACCCCTAATTTTAAAATCGTGGAATTGGGTGGTGGTCCTTACCCTGCCTGGGAACAATGGGCGTTGCCAAGAGCCGCCAAAAAGGAAGGATGCCACATTTTGCACTGCACCAGCAATACGGCTCCCATATATTCTGATATTCCGCTGGTGGTAACCTTGCACGATATCATTTACATGGAAAGTATCAGTTTATTTAAAAAATCCGGCACCTGGTACCAAAAGGCTGGTAACATGTATCGTCGATTTGTGGTGCCACCCATCGTACGAAAAAGTGACAAGATCATTACAGTTTCACATTTTGAGAAAAACCGCATCGCCGATTTCTTTGGAATTTCACACGATGACAACCGCCTCGTAGCCATCTATAATGGTGTAAGCGAACACTTTAAACCAATTACCGATCAAAAAGAGCTCGATCGGGTAAAAAGCAAATACCACCTCCCCGATCGTTTTCTTTTCTTTCTGGGAAATACCGATCCCAAAAAAAATACTCCTGGTACCTTAAAGGCATTTTCCGATTATCTGAAAAAATCCAACGATCAGGATCTCTATCTGGTGATGCTTGACTATGAACGTGGTTCTCTGGAAAAAATACTCTCCGACATTGGTAACAAATCGTTGATCGACCGGATACTACTTACAGGATATGTGGTAAATACCGATTTACCAGCTATTTACAACCTGTGTAAAGTATTCTTATATCCCTCGTTGCGCGAAAGTTTTGGGATACCTATGTTGGAAGCCATGCGTTGCGGAACACCGGTAATTACTTCCAATACGTCCTCCATGCCTGAAGTATCGGGCGATGCAGCCTACATTGTGGATCCGTATAAACCAGAAGAAATAACTGTAGGTATCGAAAAAATCCTGTCCGACAATGCTTTAAGAGATGATTTAAGAACAAAAGGCCTCTTACAGGCAGAAAAATTTTCGTGGAAACACATGGCAGAAAATGTGTTGAAACTTTATCATGAAGTTTACCAAAATCACACTAAATAAATCTGAAATGATAAAAAATAGAGACATAATCGTGGTGGGACTTGCTGCTCTCGACAGTCGCATTGGCAGCAATGTAATCAACCTGGCGCATGAATTTGCACGAAACAACAGGGTCCTCTATGTAAATTATCCAATCGACAGATTTACATTGTGGCGCGAGAAAAACGATCCTCTTATTCAAAACAGAATGAACAGGATGAAGAACAAGGAGCCCAACCTGGTAAAACTGGAGGAGAACTTCTGGACTTTATATCCGGAAACTGTACTTGAATCAATCAGCCAGCTCCCGGTTAACTGGCTATTCGATATCCTGAATAAAATCAACAATAATCGCCAGGCCAGAGAAATAAGAAAAGCCATAAAAACACTTGATTTTAAAGATATTATAATATTTAATGACACGGATATGTTCCGCAGTTTCTACCTGAAAGAACTCATTGGAACAAAAACGTACGTCTATTATACACGCGATAATATGATCGCAGTGGATTTTTGGAAGACTCAGGGCATCAGAACAGAAGCTGCCTTGATGGCAAAAGCCGATTTGGTGGTTGCCAACTCAACCTATCTGGCCGAACTGGCCGGGAAATTCAATAAGAACTCCTATTATGTGGGTCAGGGTTGTGATGTGAGCCTTTTCGACAGTACACTGATCAAAAAACCACCAGTTGACATGGAACCAATCCTATCCCTAAAAAAACCAATTATCGGATATATCGGAGTTTTGTTTCAGCTACGGTTAGACATCCAGGTGCTTGAGTTTCTGGCCCAGAGCCGCCCGGATTGGAGTTTCGTATTTGTAGGTCCTGAAGACGAAGCATTTAGTGCCAGTGAACTCCACCAGCAGGACAATGTGTTTTTTCTGGGAAGTAAACAAATGGAAGAACTTCCTGCTTATCTAAACTATTTTGATGTGGCCTTGAATCCACAAAAACTCAACGAGGTAACCATTGGCAATTATCCACGTAAAATAGATGAATATCTAGCCATGGGCAAGCCAACGGTGGCTACCAAAACTGAGGCTATGAGTGTTTTTGCTGATTATACCTATCTGGCTGTAACCAAAGAAGATTACCTTGAACTGGTTGAAGTTGCATTAAAAGAAAATTCACCGGAACGTGAAAAAGAACGTGAAAAATTTGCCCGAAGCCATACATGGGAAGCCAACACCAATGAAATTTTTAAAAGAATTGAACAGGTTGAAAAAGCTTAAATATCATGGAACTAATTTCAAAAATTAAATCAAATCCAAAGCTAAAAAAACTGGCTCTGTATTTGTTAATGCCTAAAAATCAGGCGCGACCCAGGCTTTGGGTTACTTTATTTATCAATCCTTTTAAACACCATAAAGGCAAAGGGTCGCTTATCAGGCATAGCGTACGGATGGATGTGATGCCCTTTAACTACTTTTCGCTGGGCGATAACTCCACCATCGAGGATTTTTCAACCATCAACAACGGTGTGGGTGATGTAACTATTGGTAATAACGTTCGCATCGGTTTGAGCAATACGCTCATTGGCCCCATCACCATCGGTAACGACATCATGTTTGCACAGAATATCGTGCTTTCGGGGTTAAACCATGGGTATGAGGATATCAGCCTGCCCATCAGCGATCAACCAGTGACCACCAAACCCATTATTATCCAGGATGAAGTGTGGATTGGTGCCAACGCGGTAATCACCGCAGGAGTAACTGTAGGTAAACACAGTATTGTAGCTGCGGGATCGGTGGTGGTAAAATCAGTCCCACCCTACTCCATCGTTGGTGGAAATCCTGCGAAGCTGTTAAAACAGTATAATCAATCCACAAAATCCTGGGAACGTGTTCTTGAGAAATAACCAACCAATTAACTATGAATAAAGTATTTACCTACCTACGATATTTCTTTGACTATATTAAACATGGAGAATTCAGGTTCTTGTATTATTCCATGGCCTATGTAGTCAAAGGAGCCACACCCCGAAAGTCAAGGGTTTATAAGAGTAGTCTTGGGAAGTTTTACGTCCGGAAAGGAACCCTTGATTTTCAGTTTGGAAATTACGCCTACGAATGGGAGGTTAAAAAATTTGTTTATAAATATGTGGATGATTATGAGGTGTTTCTCGATATTGGCGCCAATATCGGCGCCTATTCGATTCTGTTTGCCGGAAAAGGGCTTACTGGATTTGCCTTTGAACCTGTGAAGAGTAATCTGGAAGCCTTGACCAAAAATATTGAATTAAATCACATTGAAGATAAGGTAAAAATAATGCCTTGTGCTTTGGGAAGTTCAAAACAAATTGCCAATTTCACCTTTGATCCTGTAAATACAGGTGCTTCGCATTTAACCGACGACAACATCGATGCCGAGATCATTGTAAATCCTGAATTTGAAGATATTCAGGTGAATACCCTGGATAACCTGGTAGAGTCGCTGAATATTGATCATAGCAAAAAGATTCTGGTTAAAATAGATGTAGAAGGAATGGAAATCGACGTCTTAAGAGGCGCAAAACGATTTATTGAACAATACCCCAATCTCCTTATTGTAATGGAATCGATACACAGCGGAAAAGAAAAGCTAACCATGGAATTGCTTTCAATTTGTGATTTTGAAATTTTCTACGTTGATGAATTAAACATGGCTGCCAGAAAAAAATAAAACTTGTACTATGGAACCAATAAAAATCTTGTTTTGGGTGCTGATATTGATCGTTTTCTATGCTTACTTCGGCTACGGAATCCTGCTCTACGTATTGGTGTTGATTAAAAGATCGTTGTCATCGAAAAAAGGCAGGTTAAAAAATAATGCTGATTATGAACCAGAGGTAACCCTGTTTGTAGCGGCCTACAATGAGAAGGATTATGTAGATGCCAAGGTTGAGAATTCGTTTAACCTGAGTTATCCTAAAGATAAAGTTAAACAGGTTTGGGTAACGGATGGCTCCGATGATGGAACTCCAGACATACTTAAAAAGTATAAAAATCAGGGTGTTGAGGTTTATCATGAAGATAAACGAGGTGGAAAAATTGGTGCCATGAACAGAGGAATGGCCTTTGTAAATACACCCATTGTCATTTTTTCTGATGGCAACACCATGCTGGGAAAAGAATCCATTCAGCGAATTGTAAATTTGTTTAAAGATCCAAAAGTAGGTTGCGTGTCTGGAGAAAAAAGAATTTTCAGTAAAGATAAAGATGCTGCCGTTGGATCAGAAGGCATTTATTGGAAATATGAATCTACCCTAAAAAAATGGGATGCCGAACTGTATTCGGTTGTGGGAGCTGCCGGTGAGTTATTTGCCATCCGAACCGAGTTGTTTCAGGAGGTAGAAAAAGATACCCTTTTAGATGATTTTATCATTTCACTGCGCATTGCCATGAATGGATATACCATTCAATACGACCCCGAAGCCTATGCCATCGAAAGTGCTTCGGCCAACGTGAAAGAAGAATTAAAGCGTAAAGTCCGTATCGCCGCTGGTGGTATCCAAAGTATTTTCAGGTTAAGTCCATTATTAAATCCTTTCAAACACGGGGTGTTAAGTTTTCAGTTTATTTCACACAGGGTACTTCGCTGGACAATCGCACCTTTGTCGTTGCCATTAATTCTTATGTTTAACTTCTTTCTGGCTGCTGATGCAGGATGGATGGATTTTTCAAACCTGTACGTTTGGTTATTAATGCTACAGGTACTTTTTTATCTTATGGCCATAATCGGTTGGGTGCTTGAAAACAAAGAACTTAAATCGAAGCTGTTTTTTATTCCTTATTACTTCTTTATCATGAACTATGCCGTTGTGCTGGGTATTAACCGTTATTTTAAAGGTCAGCAATCCGTCAATTGGGAAAGGGCAAAACGGGGATCATGAAAAAGTGGCTACTCATCGGTATTTTAATTATTGCTTTTGCCAACACCCATGTCCTTGGCCAATGCGATACCATTATTCCACGTGAAGCCACCATTATTGATGGAAACCAAATGAATCTGGTTCCCGGTAATTCCATCTGTCTTCAAGGCGGAGGACGCGATTTTTTACTGATTAAAAACATCCACGGAACCGCTGAAAATCCAATTGTTATAAAAAATTACAACGGACCTGTTTTGATTCAAACCTCAGGTAATTATGGTGTTAAGATTTCTAATTGTTCCTTTATTCGAATGACTGGTTCAGGAAATATTGAGGTAAATTATGGCATTCAAATTCTGAGAGTTAATCAGGGAGCAGGAATATCTGTGACTGATCTGAGTACCAATGTGGAGATCGACCACATGGAAATTGCCAACATACCCATTGGAGGTGTCTATGCAAAATCCGATCCTGACTGTAATTTCAATTCCACACGGGATAAATTTACCATGTACAACTTTTTGTTGCACGATTGCTATTTACACGACATTGTAAATGAGGGACTTTACATCGGTAGCACTAAATATACAGGGCAAGGCTTTACCTGCGATGGTAAGGACACCCTCCTTTTTCCACACCTGATGGTAGGAACCCGCATTTATAACAATGTGGTCGAAAACACGGGATGGGATGGTATTCAGGTAAGTTCATCTTCAATGGATTGTGAGGTGTACAACAACATTGTCCGAAACGATTCTTATCTTGATTCACTCTATCAAATGTCTGGAATTATCATCGGTGGCGGCAGCCAATGCGATTGTTATAACAATCAGGTATTTGACGGTCACGGAGATGGCTTCGACATCTTTGGTCTTGGTAACATGAAGATTTATAACAACCTGATTGTGAATGCAGGAAGAACCTATAAACCGCAAGATCCGCTGGCTTTCAAACATGGAATTTATATTGGACAAACTGTAACCAGCCCTAATGCCACCTTCGATTTTTTCAATAACACCATTGTCAGCCCTAAATCAGACGGAATTAAATATTCAAACAACGAAGCCGTTAAAGCAAGGTTCATCAACAACCTGATCACCGATCCGGGCAGGCTGGCGGAAGAAGGCAATCAGGCGTATATAAACGGTACCCAGCCTGCAATCGAAAAAGTCACCAATTACTATGCCCCCGATAACGCTGCGGTAAGGTTTTTAAATCAAAGCCCCGATTTATACGACTTAAAGCCCAATTCGCCCGCCGTAAATTCGGGTACAAATCTCTTTAACGAAGGAATAGAAACTGACATGCTCGACCGGGAACGTCCATTTCATACTTATTATGATATCGGGGCCTACGAATGCCATGACCCGTTTGCATTTATTGATGATATGAATAAGGATGAAACACTCATCATATTTCCAAATCCTGTTAAAACCAACCTGAGTATTATCACCGCCTTTTCCAGCGATGATGTATTGAAAATCAACGTTCTGAATTCAGAAGGTCGGTTAGAAGACATACTGCCCCCTGCATATGAAGTCAATCAGAACAAGTTAGTTATACAGCTCCGGGGACTTACCAAAGGATCTTATATTTTGGAAGTCATTACAAAAAACACTACTTTTCATCGGAAATTTCTAGTTTTATAATACTGAAGAACCAAATCATGAAATATTCTGCCAATCTGTACAATTTTACAAAGAGAAACCTGAAAAAAGTTTTTCTCAACGGTAGAAGGTTATTCTATTTTGGCAACAGATACGAATGCCCGGTTTGCAAAAACCATTTCAGAAAACTAATTCCCGGCGGTTTTAATGTAGAAATTATACGGGAACTGGAGATTATAGGTGCCGGATACCGACTAAACAATGTCTGTCCCTACTGCCTGAGTACCGACCGCGACAGGTTGGTGTATCTCTATCTGGACAAAGTGGCGTATCTTTTTAATAAAAAAAGTGAACTGTTGCATATAGGGCCGGAGCCATCATTGTACCGCATTTTTAAGAAAAATTCCAATCTGGGTTATACCTACGCCACCAAATATGAAGAAGGAACCTATTATCCAAAGGACATCGCTTTTTTCGATCTTTTGTCTGTACCCTATGTTGATAATAGGTTTGATGTAATTGTTTGTAATCATGTCCTTGAACATATAGAAGACGATACTCAAGCCATTCATGAGCTTTTCAGGGTATTAAAACCAGGAGGTTATGCCATTCTACAGGTGCCTGTTTCGTACAAAATAGAAAAAACTATAGAAGACTTTTCGATTGTTGATCCAAAAGAACGCCACGAAACCTACGGGCAGTTTGATCACGTTCGCATCTATGGACCTGATTATCAAAAGCGTTTGAAAAAGGCAGGTTTTGAGGTGGAAATTACAAGCCCGTTCAGGCAGGACTGGAAAATTGGAAATTTGACGAAATACGCCCTCAACCAAAAAGAGCATTTGTTTGTGGCGCATAAACCACCAATCCTGGAGACGACTAAATGAAAGATGTGCGCATATACAGTATTTTGATTTGGATAACCACCTGGTTTTCGTTGATGGGAGGAGAAGCCTCACAGATTCCACAATGGAAAAACCTGCAACAACTGGAGCCATCCTTATCAAGAAATAAGCTAATGTGCAACCTGGCCAATGAAATCACACCCATTGATCCAACGGTAAGTAACGAAATTATTGAATCACTACTCTCACAACAAATTGTACTGCAAAACGATAGTTTGTATGGTGCATGCCTGCTGACCAGAGCTACAAATTTCATGGCTTTAAACAGTTCAGTACCTGCTGAAAAGAATTTAAAAGATGCCTTGCGGATTTTCGAAACCATGCAAGATACTTTGAGCCAGATTACCACATTATTCAAACTTGGACAATTGAACCTAAAACAGCTTGAGTTCCGAAAAGCGATGCTCTACTTCGAAACAGCCGAAAAATTAGCTCAGATAAAAAAAGACCACCCGCTCCGTGCCAACATTCTATTGGACATGGCAGGTTGTTTGTTTGAAATGGAGGACACCACCGACATACGCATGCACCTTGATACAACTCAAATAATAGCCGCCAAAACGGGGAATCCGGATATCCTCGAAAAAATCTATCTGAACAGAGCAAAGCTGTCTGAACTGGCTCAAAATCACAATCAAAGTCATGAATTACTGTTAAAGGCACTGGAAACAACTGGTTTACATAACAATATCAATCAAAAAGCAACCATTTTATTCGCGTTAAGCAACAGCATGCTCTATCAGGGAGATACAGCCCAATCGTTGCAATATCTTGAAGATGCCAATGAATTGGAAAAAATTATTGCACAACAAAAGTTTACCGCAATCGATCGTTCTTACAATTTACTGCTGAAAAACACACCTGAATATCAGACTAATAGAAGCTCAGCTTATTTATACTTATCCATATTTACAGCACTCCTCGTTCTGATGATCATCTACCTGATACGTAAAACCAGAAATACGAGAACTTCCAATTTACAAGATATTTCAAAACTGAAAGAAACCCTGGCCTTGTTGCAATCAGAATTAATAGATTTTAAAACGGCTGTTGATCAGCGCATTGAAGCATCTATCGAAATGGGAAACAAAGAGCTGGAGTTGAAACGGGAAGCCGTGATAAAGCTTGAAAGTGCCATTGAATATGCCAAACAATCTGAATACCTGAAAGATATGTTTCTCGCCAAGCTAAGTCACGAAGTACGAAGCCCATTAACTACCATTCTGGGATTTACTTCTTTGCTCGAAACGGAATTGGCCGTTATGGAAAATCAGGAACTTTATGAATATGCCTCCACTATCACACAAAGCGGTCAAAGCCTGATAGATTTATTAAATAACCTGTTTGAGCTAAGCCTGATCAATTCTGACAGGTTCAAACTGTCGATTTCAGAACTTGATCTGAATCAGTTAATTCAAGAGGTTGTGGCAAAATTTGAACTTCAATCCTCTCAAAAAGGCATTCGGATTGTTGTGTCGTCAGGAAAATTAAATACCATTGAATCGGATAAAATGATCATTGAAAGCATCTTATCGATGGTACTCGACAACTCGGTACGATTTACCGAAAAGGGTTATATTAAGGTCGGTGCAACAATAAATGAGTCTGAAAACCAGGTCACTATCCAAATAACCGATACGGGTATTGGTATCGACAAAGCATACATACAAGACGTTTTTGAACCCTATCGAAAAGAAAAACTCGGATATTCAACGTTGTACCAGGGTGCCGGTCTCAGTTTACCATTATCAAAAAAAATGGCCGAAGCAATCGGAGGGACAATATCGCTTGAATCGGAAAAAGGTGTTGGTACTACATTATTTTTAACCATCCCTGTTAAAAAATCAACATCGCTTAAAGCAGACAATCCAACAACGAGTGATGTAAACGACCATAAATCCGATACCAGGCACATTCTATTGGTTGATCCCGACCCTCTTAATCAGATTCTTATGAAAAAAATGATAGGGAAACTGGCTGGGATGTATATTGTTGACGATATTACTGAAGCTTTTGAGACTTTAAACGAATTATATAAAAACAATCAAAATATAGACCTCATCTTATTGGCTGTCAATCTAAGTGAAATGAGCAGAGAAATATATTTTATCCAACAAATAAAATCTGAATTTCCGGGTAGAAATTCCATTCCGATAGTAGCCATGACGGCCTATTCGCTCTCAGACGATCCCCGAAAATTGATGGATGCCGGATTTAGTGAATATATTGCAAAACCAATTATGAAAATAAATCTGCTTTCCATTGTGAATAAATTGCTGTTTCACAATAAATAAAAATGCGTATCTTTGGAAGGCTTTTCCCAACTCGGGAAAAGTAATATTGCCTAATAAAAGATAAAATGCGATAACCAACTGATTAAATGTAGTTAACAGCCTATGGCATAGCAGTTGTTAAGAAAACCTGATAAATATTTTCAATATGAACGATGGCAAATCGTTATCAATACTTGTAATTGAGGATAACCTCATTAACCAAAAGCTTGCATCTACGCTTTTTAAGCGAATCGGACATGCGGTAGATGTGGCGTTAAATGGCAAAATTGGGGTAGAGTTATACGAAACTAAACATTACGATTTAATTTTAATGGACATCCAAATGCCGGTAATGACCGGGATTGAAGCCACCCTGCATATACGAAATATTGAAAAAAAACGGCAAGTTGCTAATCCAACAGTAATCATTGCAGTTACCACCTTTAACTATCCTCTCGACAAAGAAAATTGCCTGAATGCCGGTATGAACGACCACATAAGCAAACCTTACAAACCCATCGATTTATTAAACACTGTGGCGCGACATATTAAACACTTTGTTATTCCGGAATATATGTAATCAATTGATGTTCACCAACTCCAGATCAAAAAACAACGGGCTGTAGGGAGGATTATTCTTGCCTCGGCCCCGTGACCCATATCCGAGCTTTGAAGGAATCACCAAGTGGACTTTTTCCCCTTCATACATCTTTAAGACCGCCTCTTCCCAACCTTTAATGACTGTTTTGGTTCCCAGGACAAAAGTAAAAAGTTCATTTTTGGCATACGACGAAGCTATAACCCGGCCATCGAAATCATATTGAACATAATTTACGGTAACACTACTGCCTGTTGTGGGAGAATCTCCGCTACCCGCCTTAATTTGTTGAATAAAGAGTCCTGAGGTAGTGGAATCAACAAGGATGTGATTCTTTTGCAGGTAATTCTTAATTATTTCAGGCTCCTCCTGCTTGCTTTTCAATATCTGAATTTTTTTTTCTTCACTCTTCTTTCTTCTTTCAGCCTGAACAACTACCAGCGGTCTGATTTGCACAAATTTAACCGTATAATCCAGCGTGGTAAAACCCGGAACACCATCGTAGCCATTTACCCCGACTCCGATCGTTGATGGCACAAAAAATCGGGCGGTACTCCCCTCCTTCATCTTTCCCAATCCCAACATAAATCCGGCATTGTCGAATTTTTTGCCAAACTCAATATCAAAGGCCTCATCGCCAAAATTTGAATACATAGTATCCCCCTCCAGTATCCTGACTTCCAGAAAAACCTGACACATATCACCGGTATCGGGCAACTTTCCTATACCACCATGAATGGGAATGAAAACAAGTCCTGAACTGTCGGGTTGGATATTTAGTTGATTATCTGATAGATATTCAATTATCCGGATTTGTTCGTTTTCCTGATGCTCTTTGGCCTTGAACTTTTGAACCGAATCATACTCAGTTCTTGATTGGTGATTGATCAGTTTCACATGATAAAATAAAGGCTCACCAGCTTCAACAAATTTAGGTATCGCATTGAGAGCCGCCGTTTTTAAGAAAAATGAATCCGCAATAACCGTGATGGTTGCCGAATCACCTGACCCAAGTTGTTGTAATCCCTGATATAAATCGCCTCTAAACATGGGCTTTAGCAAAGGAAACTCCATTGGGATGCCCAGCGGTTTACTATCGAAAAGGATTGTATCCGTTAATCCATATTGGAGATTAACAGCCACAATCTCGTTTTCTACCGGATGTATAGTATCATTTCCACGATAATGAACCACCAGGTTTAGGCCATCTGAAGAAGCGTTTTTGCCAGATGAACAGGATACAAAAAAAACAATCGTGGCAACACAGGTTACCACGATTGAAAAAATAATTTTTAATGTTTTATTAGTTGACATCAATCAGTTCTACGTCGAAAACCAAGGTAGATGACGGAGGAATACTTCCTCTTCCACCAGGACCGTAAGCCAGATCAGAAGGAATAACAAGAACGGCCTTGTCACCAACGCGCATCATGCCTATGCCTTCATCCCAGCCTTTAATTACTTGTCCCTGACCAAGGGTGAATTCAATGGGCTCGCCCCTTTCAACAGAACTGTCGAAAACTGATCCATCCAGGAATTTTCCTGTATAGTGTACTTTTACTTTTTTACCTGCTTCGGCATTTTTACCTTTTCCCTTACTCTCCAATACAAAGTACATCCCTGACTCGGTGGGTTTGGCATCTGGATAATTGGCTGTCAGGTATTCGTTGCGCAAAGTAGCTTCTTTTTCCTGCATTTCTTTCATCTCAGCCTCTTTATCCTGTTCAACCTGTTCAGCAGTTTGAATATTGCTCAAGCCGATGTTAAAATAGATATATTTAACAGAATCCATTTCCGGTGGAACTGACGGCATTCTGAAAAGTTTCGTAAACACAGAATCTGCATCACACCTGATGCTAATGCTGTCGCCAACCTTCATGGTATAAAGTGCATCATACACATCACCTTTAAATGTAGCTTTTGTCATGGGTAACTTCATGGGATAACCCAGTTTTTCACTATCAAACAGCACGCTGTCGCCATCGGTATACGACATGGCCAGGGTAACGAAGTCACCTTCCTGAGGATTTACTTCACCAGTTCCATGATTATGGTACTTGTAAATCAATCCTGTTTCACTTTTTTTAAACCCGTCGGGCAGATTGTTTCCTTGATTACAAGAGACCAAAGAAAAAGCCAGTGCGACCAGCACCAAGGCTACAGTTAGTAGGTTTTTTTTCATTTTTTTTATTGCTTTTTACTAAGTTTTTTAAATTCAATTTCATAAATAATAGTAGCTCTTTTGGGCACTTTATTGTTGTCGCCGAGCAATCCATAAGCAAGGTGCGAAGGTAATATAATATTGGCTTGATCGCCCACTTTTAAGTGCAAAATTGCTTCTTCCAAACCCGAAGGTACTCCGCCCTTACCAACCTGAAAGACAAGCGGACCGCTTTCATCTGATGAATATATGCGGTCTCCTGTAATCAAGCGTACCTTATATTCAAGTGTAACCACATCGCCTTTTTGTGGGAACGATCCATCTCCTTGTTTTACAACCGAATAACGCAATCCTGAACCTGTTTCAGTCACTTCCAGATGATGCCGCTTAATGTAATGTTCAATTTCCTCCTCCTCAGTTCTGGTCAGGTAACGATTGGCTACTACCAGCGATTCCTTGGTTTCTGCATATGATGTACCCTTTTTTTCACTTTGATTTTCAGAATTTTTACATGAAAATAGAAGTACAATTAAACAAAACAATAAAGTATTGGTGATGAATCTCTTCATTGCTATTTAGTAAACCAATTCATAATCAAGATCTTTTGAATAATCGCTCAATACTGTTTTCAGTTCAGCAATTAATTCGTCTACCGTTTTGGTAACATTGCCACCCGAAGCGTTTCGATGGCCTCCTCCATTGAAATGCTTTCGTGCCAGATCGTTCACCGAAAAATTACCTTTCGAGCGAAACGAAAGCCTGAGTTTGTTGTCTTTCTCAGTAATTAAAACACTGAGGTTCACCTTCTTCATCATCAAAGGGTAATTTACCAAACCTTCTGTATCTCCTACGGAAAACTTGAATTTATTTAAGTCGGCTTTGGTGAGGTAAATCAGGGAAGTGTGAAGTTCGTCCCAAACTATCATGCGATTGCTAATGGCAAACCCCAACAACCTCAATCGCTGTTCAGAAAAAGTATCGTAAATCAACCGGTGCATTTTTTCGGCATCAATGCCAAGCTTAAGCAGTTTAGCTGTGATTTCATAGGTTTCGGGCCGGTTGCACGAAAAACTAAACGATCCGGTATCGGTCACAATACAAGTGTAAATGGCTTCGGCTACCGATTTATCTATAAATTGTATATCTCCCAAGCTTTCAATAAAAGAATAAACGAGTTCGCCGGTAGATGAAAAAGCCGTATTTGAATAACAAAAATCGAATTTATCACATTCAGGATCAATATGATGGTCAATAAGTATACGTTTGGCCGGTTGCCAGGGTACAAATTCTGCTACAGGACCTATTCGGCTCAGGGCATTATAGTCGAGACTAAAAAAAACCTCTGCTTCT
>JAUYGX010000120.1 GCA_030690365.1 Bacteroidales bacterium
AAAATTCTTTTACGCTGAAACCAGATGCCTCTTGCTGTCTGATAAGTTCAAAATATTTGTCGCTCTTGTGCATGATTTTTTTGAGCGCAAGATAGATTGATCTTGAAGCCTGGTCAAGATGTAGGAGGCCGAAGGTTTACGTTCAAGTGGCACTATAGAATTTCGATTACTGAAACCTGGTGTATCTACCTTCTTTGCTGGTTGTTGTAGTTCAAGTGGCACTGTAGAATTTCGATTACTGAAACAAAAAACAAAAAGAGAGGTAATAAGGATTAACTTGTTCAAGTGGCACTATAGAATTTCGATTACTGAAACTTTCTAAGTTCTGGGTTTAAAATTTCTTTAATTTGTTCAAGTGGCACTATAGAATTTCGATTACTGAAACTTTTTTTAACGGCATTGGAAATCGCTTTTTCAAGTTCAAGTGGCACTATAGAATTTCGATTACTGAAACCAAAAAAACAGAATTCTTTTCATGGCTATTAAGGTTCAAGTGGCACTATAGAATTTCGATTACTGAAACATAAACCAAGGACGTAAGTCCTCCGGTAAACATGGTTCAAGTGGCACTATAGAATTTCGATTACTGAAACAGACCAACCGGCGTGAACTCGTAAACATGCTCGGTTCAAGTGGCACTATAGAATTTCGATTACTGAAACTTTTTCCATCTTCTCTGACGTGGAATTCAAGCTGTTCAAGTGGCACTATAGAATTTCGATTACTGAAACAAAATTGCTCGTCATTATTGTTCATGGCGATAGTTCAAGTGGCACTATAGAATTTCGATTACTGAAACCACTAATTTATTGTTAGCACCAGAATTTAAAGTGTTCAAGTGGCACTATAGAATTTCGATTACTGAAACTTATTACGCCTTCGGTTAGAACGTGTGTGAAGAGGGTTCAAGTGGCACTGTAGAATTTCGATTACTGAAACCCATCATTGATATTAAGAGACTCCACGAGATCAGTTCAAGTGGCACTATAGAATTTCGATTACTGAAACATACTACGCTCGAAATTTCAGGCGTATTGAGTAGTTCAAGTGGCACTATAGAATTTCGATTACTGAAACTTTTATCAAAAACATAATATCACGTTTTAATCGGTTCAAGTGGCACTATAGAATTTCGATTACTGAAACCAGTCTTCGTGTGGCTTCGCATCAGGGAACATAGTTCAAGTGGCACTATAGAATTTCGATTACTGAAACATTTAACGGTCATACGATCGTCCACATACCAACGTTCAAGTGGCACTATAGAATTTCGATTACTGAAACGAAAACAAAGAAAAAGAATTAGAAATTTCGTCGGTTCAAGTGGCACTATAGAATTTCGATTACTGAAACTTCTTGTAGATCTTTGATTTTGACCACATTTGGTTCAAGTGGCACTATAGAATTTCGATTACTGAAACATAAAATTGCTAACAATAAGATGGATCCGAAGAGGTTCAAGTGGCACTATAGAATTTCGATTACTGAAACTGCTCTGTAGTTCAGAGAAATCATTGTTTAAGGTTCAAGTGGCACTATAGAATTTCGATTACTGAAACATTTTTTTCCATTTTTTAAATTTTTAAATTTTAGTTCAAATGGCACTATAGAATTTCGATTACTGAAACTTTACAAACATGACTTTATTTTTTAATGAACAATGTTCAAGTGGCACTATAGAATTTCGATTACTGAAACCTTTTCAAAATATGTATAAGCCATAAATACTAACTGTTCAAGTGGCACTATAGAATTTCGATTACTGAAACACATCCATCGAGATTACTCAGGATGGATACTACGGTTCAAGTGGCACTATAGAATTTCGATTACTGAAACCCCGCTCTTCACATAACCAGAAAGCATGCGGTAGGTTCAAGTGGCAATATAGAATTTCGATTACTGAAACTTGGGTACCAGCAACACAATGTCGCCATCGCTTGTTCAAGTGGCACTATAGAATTTCGATTACTGAAACCGTTAACTCTGCATGATAGCTGATACCCATAAAGTTCAAGTGGCACTATAGAATTTCGATTACTGAAACAAACTACGGCTACAGCAGCCGAAATAAAACTACGTTCAAGTGGCACTATAGAATTTCGATTACTGAAACCAACAACAGGGGTTTTGATTCAATTTGCATGACAGTTCAAGTGGCACTATAGAATTTCGATTACTGAAACCCTGGTCCCATAATTTCCTTTCTTTTTTAGTGAGGTTCAAGTGGCACTATAGAATTTCGATTACTGAAACTTTATTTTCAGACATGAATTTATTAAAAAGCTCGTTCAAGTGGCACTATAGAATTTCGATTACTGAAACTGCTGAAATTTCCTTTCCTTGTTTGGAATTAATGGTTCAAGTGGCACTATAGAATTTCGATTAAGAAGTATGTAAAAACTCTGCGGCCCTCTGCGAAAACCTCCACGGTACTTTGTGGTTAACATTTTACCGCAGAGAACGCTAAGAACACGCAGAGAACCGCAGAGGAAATGGTTTGAAGTGGCACTATAGAATTTCGATTACTAAAACTTCAACCTTTCAGGTTGGAAAAAACCTGAAAGGTTATTCAAGTGGTACATTAGCATGTCGATATGGGTACAATAAAATACTCCGTGGCCTTCAGCGTAAACCTCTGTGGCACTTTGCGGTTAATTTCCCCCCCGCAAAGTATGAAAAGCTTGTCCAATGTGCAGATTCAGATTAAAAGACCATCAAAAATACCGCCATACTCATTCCGCCAACCAACATGATGATAAAGGTGTAAGGCAGTATCGACCTGGCTTTTACTCCGGTGATGGCCAACAACGGAATGGCCCAAAACGGCTGAATCATGTTCGTTAGTTCATCGCCATAGGCCAGCGCCATGATGGTTTTTGGAACCGAAGCACCCAGTTGCAAGGCTGCATCCATCAAAATCGGACCTTGTACAGCCCATTGTCCGCCTCCGCTGGGGACAAAAAAGTTGACCACCGCCGCGCTGATAAATCCCATCACAGGCAAGGTAGACGCATTCGAAACGGACACCAGACTTTGTGTGAAAATGGCTGCCAAACCAGAGTAGTTCATCAATCCCATGATACCCGCGTAAATGGGAAACTGAATCATGATCCCGCTGGAACTAACGATGGCCATGTTTACGGCTTTCATAAAATCATGCAGGTTTTTGTACAATAACAATCCCAAAGCCAGCAAAATCAGGTTAATCAGGTTGATGTTCAAAGCCGAAATCCCTTGTTGAAAAAATTGATATACAGCCATGACCACAAGTGCCAATCCCAATGCAAAACCCAGGTATTGCCTTTTGGAAGGCTTGAAGTCAGATAAATTCGCTTCTGGCAATTCATCTGCAAGTGTAATGACGGATTTTTTCCATCTTGAAATCAACATCAGGGTCAATGGAATAACCACGAGTAGAAAACCGTTTAAACCAAGGTTCAAAGATGAAAGCAAGGTTTCACTTACCGGAATAACCCCAATTTTATCCTGCAAAAAATGACCACTTTCGGCCACCTTTAACGGTGCACTCCCGCTGAAACCACCGTGCCAGACCATCATTCCTGTGTAAGCTGCAGCCACAAGCAATGGATAGTTAAGTTTCATCCCCGACTTACGGGCATGTTCACCAATGGCCCGCGCCAGCAAGGCGCTGAAAATCAGCCCAAGTCCCCAGTTGAACAATCCCAGCAACAGACTGAAAAAAGCAGTAAACAGAATGGCTGTTGCATTGCTTGTGATTTTATTCAACAATACCTTAATGATGCCTTGAAACAAGGGGGTCAGGGCCAAAACATTCCCTAACACAAGGATCAGCATCATCTGCATCGAAAAGGCGAGCAGATCCCAAAAGCCGCGTTGGTAAAAATCGAGTAGCTGTAATGGGTAGAAAACGCGGGTGGGGGAGGGTTTCGTAAATATCAGCGCCAGTGCAAACACCACAAAGCTCAGAATAATAGCCAGTGCCAGCGGAGAGGGGATTTTAAACCGGATTTTTTTCACCATACTTAAAAAGGTTGTGTTTTACTGCCAGTAGTCAAATGTACACAATTCATTGAAAATAATTCAATGGTGATTTCGCATGTTGAAGGCCGAAAAATCACAACTGATCACGATAACCAGACCCATTGCAGTTCAATTCAAAGATCATTGGATTTCAACCCTCATTTTTCCTATTTTTGCCACACCTCAAATCCAGGTAAATGATCAGCATTAACAATGTCAGTGAGCGGTTCAGAAAAACCCAAACCTGCGTCATCATTCCCACCTTCAACAATGCCAAAACATTGGCCGGGGTAATTGATGAGGTAATGCATTATACCGATCAGGTGATTGTGGTAAATGACGGGTCGACAGATGCGACACTTACCGTGTTGGCGAATTACCCCAACCTCCAGCTACTCAGTTACAACAACAACGTGGGCAAAGGTTGGGCTTTGCGCGAAGGGTTTCGCCGGGCGTTGAAACTTGGTTATCAAAATGCCATTACCATCGATGCCGATGGACAGCATTACGCCGGTGATTTGCCTTTGTTTATTGAAGCCTGTGAGAAAAATCCGGGCGAACTGATCCTTGGTTCCCGAAATATCCAGGCCGAAGGAATGTCGGGCAAAAGTACCTTTGCCAACAAGTTTTCCAATTTCTGGTTTTGGGTCGAAACGGGACTTTGGATGCCCGATACCCAGTCGGGTTTTCGGCTTTATCCCATCGGGCGGCTTCAAAACATGACCTTTTTTACCAAAAAATATGAGTTTGAAATAGAGGTCATGGTCAGGGCCGAATGGAATGGCGTTGGAATAATTCCCATCCCCATCCGCGTTTATTATCCGCCCGAAAGCGAAAGGGTGAGCCACTTTCGTCCCATGCCCGATTTTACACGCATCAGTTTGTTAAATACGGTGTTGGTTTTAATAACCGTGACGCTGGTTTGGCCATACAAGCTCCTTAGGTATCTGGCCAACAACAAAATTTCCACCATCGTGAAGGAGCAGCTTTCAAAACACAACGAAAGCAACCTGAAAGTATCCATTGCGCTGGGTTTTGGCGTGTTTATGGGCATTATTCCCATTTGGGGATTTCAAATGCTGGTGGCCGCCTTTTTGGCCCATTTGCTGCGGTTGAACAAAATACTGGTGCTTACGGCTTCCAACATCAGCATCCCGCCGCTCATCCCCTTCATCGTGTACCTGAGTTTTGAACTGGGTAAACTGTTGGTAAACAAGCCTGTAGTGTTTACTACCGAGATGATGTATTATTTAAAGGATCAGGTGATGAAAGGACATTTTTACAGCACACTCAACGAGTTTGGTTACAGCATATTTCAATATGTGCTGGGAAGTGTGGTGCTGGCCATTGGGATGGGATTGTTGGTGATGCTTATCTCACTGGCGATATTTTCTGTTTTCAAACGCTCAAAAATCGAAGTCGAATCATGAGCCTGATTTTTCAAAACCTATATAAAATCATTGGTAAATTCAGGCTTATATCGCTGATAATCCTGCTGATTCTGATTGGTTTTCTGGCGTTTACGGCCTCCCGCCTGAAACTCACAGAAGACATCAGCCAGGTGCTTCCGAAAAGTGAGTCCATCGACAACATGAGCTTTGTGCTGTCCAACTCCAGGTTTCTGGATAAGGTGGTTTTTCATTTTTCCCTAAAGGATACTTTGGCAGAACCTGAACCTGAGCAGCTTTCACGGTTTGCAGACCAGTTGTCCGATTCGTTGATGGGCTCCTGTTATCCTGAATTGCTTACCTCCATCGATAAGGCTCCCGATAATCAATCCATGCTTGAGTTGTATGGAATCCTGAACAGCTACCTGCCCCTGCTACTCGATTCGGCAGATTATCAGCACATGGACAGCCTGATTTCGAGGGATCAGATACGCAAAACCCTGGAATCCAACTATTCCACCTTAATTTCTCCGGTGGGCCTGGCCACCAAGAAAATGATTTCCTCCGATCCATTGCACTTTAACCTGATGGGGTTAAAGAAAATCCAATCCTTCAATATTAATGAGGGTTTTGAGTTGTACAATCAGTATTTTCTGTCTGTCGACAAAAGGCATTTGCTGATGCTCATCACACCATCGACCACCAATAAAACCACATCCAATCAAAAACTTTTCGATCGGGTTGATTTCTTTATTAAGACGATACAAAAGTCTGGTCTTGAAAAGGTTGAAGCGGTATATTTTGGCAACCCGGTAGTTGCATTGGGCAATGCCACCAGGATAAAGAAGGACATCATGATTACGGTTACCTTGGCCGTGATCGCCTTGTTGGTTGTTATTACGCTGGTGTTCAGACGAAAACGTACCTTTTTTATTATATTTCTTCCGGTGATTTTCGGGGCCTTGCTTTCGCTGGCCATCATCTCGCTGATAAAAGGACAAATGAGTGCCATTTCACTCGGAATAGGTTCAGTCTTGTTGGGCATTTCGGTGGACTATGCCCTTCACATCTACAGCCACTTTCGGCAAAACCGATCCAGAGTGCATTTGTTCAGCGATCTGGTAACCCCTATTTTATTAAGCAGTGTGACTACCATGTCGGCATTTTTTACCCTGCTTTTTGTCAACTCCGGAGCACTCAACGATCTGGGATTGTTTGCCGGCATTAGCGTGATGGGAGCAGCACTTTTCTCGTTGGTTGTGTTGCCACACCTGATGCCTAAATCGGGTGAAAATGAGAAAATTCCGTACGGAATCATCGACCGTATGGCTGCTTTCGATTTAAGCCGGAAGCGTGGGCTGGGGTGGGCTATTTTCCTGTTGACAGTGGTATTTTTGTTTACCATGCAAAATGTGGGTTTCGATTCCGACATGATGAAAAACAACTACATGAGCAGCAAGGTAAAGGCGGCCGAGAAGCAGATGGAGCGGGTTAGCTCCATTTCAAAGAAAACCATTTATCTGGTCACGCCGGGCAAAGATGAACAACAGGCTTTGGAAGCCAACCAAAAACTCTACAACCAACTTGAAAAGCTGAAAAAGGAGGGACTTATTCAACAGGCTACCATTGTCAACAGCCTGCTTCCTTCTCCAAAGGCTCAGGAAAAGGCTTTGGAAAAATGGCAACTGTTCTGGCAACAACATGGTGATTCAGTGCGCGTCAGGTTACAGGATGAAGGGGCAACACTGGGTTTTAAGCCTTCGGCGTTTCATCAATTTCTGGACTGGACCAATCAACCATTCCATACGGTAAGTGCGGATTCACTGGGAATGCTGAACACCCTGTTCCTGGATAATTATTTTATCCGAAAAGACACCATTGCAGCCATTATCAACGTTTTGAAGGTAAACGGCGATGCTGCATCCATTCAAAAAGTGTACGATGCCTTTGATGGAAATCCTGATGTTTGGGTAATCGACAAACGAAAAATGACCAGTGATTTTGTAACCATCCTAAAAGATAACTTTAATAAACTGGTGTGGATTTCAATCACGCTTGTATTTATTATTTTGCTTCTGGCTTACGGACGCATTGAACTGACTCTGATCACCATGGTCCCCATGGTATTAAGCTGGGTTTGGACGGTAGGTCTGATGGGGATTTTTGGCATCGAATTCAGTATTTTTAATGTCATCATCCTGACTTTTATTTTCGGACTGGGCATCGATTACAGCATTTTTATTATGCGCGGGTTGTTGCAGGAATATAAATATGGGAATCACGATCTGTCGGCCTATAAAATTTCGGTCATCCTTTCCGGAGTTACCACCCTGCTTGGGATTGGCGTATTAATTTTTGCACAGCATCCGGCTTTGAAGTCCATCGCACTCATGTCGATTATTGGAATTTTGTCGGTCATCTTCATCACCTTTACCTTGTTGCCACGGATTTTCCGTTGGCTGGTTTCGTATTCGGGTGGCTTGCGCAACCGGCCCATCAATCTGGTGGATTTCACCTTCAGCATGTGGGCCTTGTTTGTTTTTGTGTCAGGTTCGTTGATTTTAAGCCTGTTATCGTTGTTGATGCCTTTTATGCCCGCATCCAACAGCAAAAAGAAGTTGTTTATTCACCGCATGTTCAGGGCGTTGACCTGGTTTATGATTTATATGAATTTCTTTTCCAAAAAGGATATTATCAATCCCGATGGCGAAGATTTCAGCAAGCCTTCCATCATTATTGCCAATCACCAAAGCCATGTGGATTTGATGATGCTGATGTTGCTAACGCCCCGCATTGTGATATTGACCAACTCGAGTAATTTCAGTAATCCCATGTATGGAAAGGCCCTGCAATATGCTGGTTTTATTGAAGTTTCGGGTGATTATTCAAGCGTCATCGGGCAGGTACGTAAACAGGTAGAAGAAGGATACTCTGTCGCCGTTTTCCCGGAAGGGCACCGCACCGAAACCGGTGAAATTCTGCGATTTCATAAAGGTGCGTTTTATTTGGCCGCAGAATTAAATCTGGATATTTTGCCCATTGTCTTGCTCGGACAACGCGAATGCCTGAAGAAAAGTGAGCTGTTCCTTAAGAGAGGCCGACAGATTACCCGGTTTCTTCCCCGCATTAAACTGTCTTCAGGAAAATATGGTCAAACGCCCCGCGAACAGGCCAAACAAGTGCGGAGCTATTTTAGTGAAGAGTTTCTGATCAGCCGCGATCAGTTGCAATCGACGGATTACCTCAGTGATTTTATCATTAAAAATTACATTTATAAAGGGCCGATCCTGGAATGGTACACCCGAATCAAGCTCCGGCTCGAAAACAACTATGCTTTGTTCGACCAGATCATTCCCCAACAGGCCGTTATTACTGATTTGGGCTGTGGTTACGGATTTCTGACTTATATGCTTTCCATGCGATCGCAACAGCGGAAGATCACAGGCGTGGATTATGATGACAAGAAAATTGCTGTGGTACAAAACTGTGCACTTAAAAATGATCGAATGCAATTCGTGTGTGCCGATATTTTGCAATTTAAACCTGAGAAATCAGATGTTTTTGTGCTGGCCGATGTGCTGCATTATCTTCCTGAAGAATCGCAGGTTCAGGTGGTTGAAAAGTGTATTGGTCAACTACATGCCGGGGGAATGGTGATTATCCGCGATGCCGATGCCAGCTTAAAAAGGCGTCATTTGGGAACCCGGATTACGGAGTTTTTCTCTACCAACATTGGCTTCAACAAGGCAAACCACCAACTTGATTTTGTGTCGCGCAAGATGGTCATTGATGTGGCCTTAAAACACAAATTGAAACTCGACATCATCGACAATACCAAACGGACTTCCAATTTGGTTTATGTGATGAGGAGTTTGGTAGAATAAAAATGACCAAAGCTTTTTGTGGGTGTTTTCATTCCTGATTCTGACTACCAATTCAAAAATTCTCTTTGTGTATCTCTGTGACTTCTCTGTTCAGCTCTGTGTAACAACTTATTTGCTATGACACAAAGAACTGCAAAGAAGCAACAAAGTGACACAAAGGTGAAAATTTAATTATATTTGAGTACTCTTAAATACAATAAGTATGTTTGACGACGACGAAGAAAAAGAAACCGATGTAAGAGACCTTCCCATTTATAAAAAAGGGAAAGAAATTTTTGAGGTGGCACATCAAATCAGCCTTCTGATACCGGATGACAATGAACACCTTCAGGATATAAATGGGTGGATGTTGAATGATGCGGCGCAATTGACTGTAAAACTTGCCGGGGCACACAATGTTGGTTTTTATGATATGAAAATGGAAGCTGCTACCATCATCCGTAAGGCGGCCCGTGACCTGGTGGTGCACCAACACTCACTAAAAGAGTTCGGGTTCAAGCACACTGAATATTTTTCAATTATCAGGGAATTAATCGAAGAATACCGGTTGCTTTTTATTGAATGGGTTTCAGGCTTTGATAAATTCGACTACATCATCGACCGATGGGGCCTTTTTAACCCTCCCGGCGTTGGTCCCTTCGATCATGATCCGGATGACGATATTCCATTTGAAAACCCACTTCGGTAAATGATAATTTGTTCATGTTTCGCAGTTAAACCTATTTGATGGAAATCAGATAATTAATTTTAAATGGGGTATCCGATCATCTTCCGTAAATAATAATTGGCTTTGTAGGATGAAATATCCAACAAATACCTGGAAATTAAGGAATATCTGATCTTGCAGTCGGCTAAAGCCAGACTGCAATGGATGTCAAATACATACATTCATTGTGGATGAATAAAACCAAATAGAATCCATCCCTTGCAGCTTGGCTTTAGCCAGCTGCAAAAGCTCCTTATGCTTTATTAACAGTTAGCTACAGAACATACATCAATATACAAAAACATAGAATAGATTCCAATTGTAGGGCAGTCGGCTAAAGCCAGACTGCAATGGATGTCTAATAAATGCATTTATTGTAGATGAATAGAACACAATAGTTTTCATTCCTTGCAGCTTGGCTTTAGCAGATGCAATAAAAAGTTCCTTCTGCTTTAGTAATAGTTAGATACAGAAAAAGAAGTGAAGATAAAAAAACAGGGAATAGATTCCAATTGTAGGGCAGTCGACTAAAGCCAGACTGCAATGGATGTTCAATTAACACGTTCATTGTAGATGAATAGAACTCAATAGAATCCATCCCTTGCAGCTTGGCTTTAGCCAGCTGCAAAAAAAGTTCCTTCTGCTTTAGTAACAGTTAGCTACAGAAAAAGACATCAATATAGAAAAACAGGGAATGGATTCCAATTGTAGGGCAGTCGGCTAAAGCCAGACTGCAATGGATGTCCAATTAACATGTTCATTGTAGATGAATAGAACTATATGGGGTATCCGATCATCTCCCAGGATAAAATTTAAAGATGCAAATCAACAGGTACGGAGTACCGATAATATTTGTAGAAAGAAAAGAACACATTTTAAAGGTGCAGCGCACCGTCCTATTTTCCCGTTTATTTAAATGTATAATCAATATTGCGGTTCTCGCACTTTGAATCTACTGGTATTTAGTTGGCAATAAATTTTTTCGGTGCGCTGTACCTCAAAATTATCAGTTTTATAATATTCATTATTATTTGTTAGTTTTATGCTTTCAAATGCTAACATTTAATTGATCATCGGTATGGCCGACAAAAAAAAGCCTCATCCCCATAAAATAATGAAGAAAACCGGAATGCATCCCGGTAGCGTTTTTTATATTGGAGAAAAGCGCGAATATATTCCAAACCTTTACCTGGTTGAGTACAACCAGGAAACTTTTAATCAGAGAAAACTTACCAGCATAAACGATATTCAGGAGCCGGCAGACAATAATATGGTTCGGTGGCTAAACGTGGAAGGGATACACGAAACAAGTCTGGTGGAGGAAATTGGACGAAAATTTAGCCTGCATCCCCTGATTCTTGAAGATATCGTCAATACCTCACAACGCCCCAAACTCGAAGAATACGACAATTGTATTTTTATTACTTTTAAGTCGTTGGTTTACAACGAAGAGAGCCGAATAATTGTCCCTGAGCAAATCAGCATTATCCTGTTAAAGGACATTGTTATCACCTTTCAGGAACAATCGGACGACACTTTTGCCGAAGTAATGGAACGCATTAAACAGTCCAAATTTAAAATCCGTTCCAAAGGCAGCGATTATCTGGTATATGCCCTCATCGACCTGATTGTAGACAAATACTACCACTCCATCGAAGGTATGGGAAATCAACTGGATGAACTCGAAGAAGAGGTGTTTAACACGCCCACTTCCGATTCGCTGTATAAAATCCAAAGTACCAAGCGTATATTGCTCGATGTGAGGCGTTCTGTTTATCCATTACGCGAAGTGATCAACCGGTTTCAAAAGGATGACATGGATTTTATCGATGAAAATAATGTGAAATACTTTAACGATGTATACGATCATACCATCAAAATCATCGACACCATTGAGGCCTACCGGGAGTTGAATGCTGGCCTTAAAGATATTTACCTGAGTAGCATGAGCATGAAAATGAACCAGATCATGAAAGTGCTCACCATTGTTGGGGCTATTTTTATTCCACTCACTTTTCTGGCCGGTGTCTATGGGATGAATTTTGAATTTATGCCCGAACTGCGCTGGGAATATAGCTATCCTGTGTTTTGGATTGTAATATTGGTAGTCACCTTTGGAATGATTTTATTCTTCAAACGTAAAAAGTGGTTATAACTATTTTTGGGGTCATTATCGGCACTTTTTCACGACCTTTGCAACTGCTTTCAGGCTAAAATTTTGCACATGAACGATCCCAATCTCCAACGGCTGCTCCTGATCATAGACGAAAGTTTGTCTAATACCGAATTTATCAAGCTGACACTGAGCAGTAAAAAGGATACCTCTGGTGAGGTGAAGAATATATATGCAAAAGTGGTGTCCATTAAAGCAGGGACATTGATGTCAATTGTGTTTCGCTATCCTACCAAAGATGTTACCAAGAATTTTACCTTTGATGAAGGAATAGAACTCATTAAAACATCGCTCGAAAAGGATTTTATGCAAGCCATTCTTCTCACCGCTAACAAGGATGTTCATTTTATGCAATTTCCCAACGGAAAAAGCACCATTAAACAGCAGGAAGCCAGCCAGCAACTGAAGCTGGTATTTTTGCATGATAAACAGAAAACCCTGTTTATTTCCCCTGAAAACAACCTGTACTTGCAGTTGTTGGGAGTGACCACCGTGGACGGGAAGATAAAGAAAGGCATGGAGGACAAGTTCCGTCAGATAAATAAGTATGTTGAAGTAGTGAGTCATGTGGTGGAACAGGCCAATATGCCTGCCGGATTCACGGTTGCCGACATGGGCTCGGGCAAAGGATACCTCACCTTTGCCTTATACGATTATCTTACCAACAAGATGTCGCTTTCACCCGAAGTGGTAGGAGTGGAGTTGCGCCCAAATCTGGTAGCCCAATGCAATGGGATATCCAAAAAATCAGGGTTTGAAAAATTGAAATTTATCCAGGGTTCCATCGAGAAAACTGTTTTACCTGAATTAGATTTGCTCATAGCCCTGCATGCCTGCGATACCGCTACCGATGAAGCCATTTTCAGAGGGATCAGGCAAAAAGCAAAGGTGATCATCACTGCTCCCTGCTGTCATAAACAGATCCGCAGGCAAATGAACCCGGACAATGCTTTGGCAGAAATTACCAAGTACGGGATATTGGAAGAACGTCAGGCCGAAATGCTCACCGATGCCATCCGTGCATTGATTTTGGAAGCCTATGGATACTCTACCAAAGTATTCGAGTTTATCTCTACCGAGCACACCCCGAAAAATGTGTTGATTGTTGCGGTGAAGAAAAGTGGCGAAGATGCTGTAAATCAGGAAAAATTGGATAATGTGCAGGCGCTGAAGAAGTTGTTTGGCATCGAATTTCATTTTCTGGAAAAATTACTTGAAACACCCTCGTTATGAACACCAACAAAATAGCCAACCTGACCTTTGCCTTTGTGTTGCTGTTGTTGGTAACCGGATGGTGGTTTTGGCAATGGTCGTTGTGGTGGTTGGTTTGGCCGCTGGTGGTTTGGATGATGCTGAAAATTCTGGGATCGGTATTTATTCAGTATAACTTTTACCTGCATTCCTATTGTTGCAAAAAAACAGATCAAAAACTGATTTCACTGACTTTTGACGATGGCCCGGATGAAAAACTGACTGCACAGCTTCTTGATTTACTGGATGAATTTGGGGTGAAAGCTACTTTTTTTGTTATCGGACAAAAGGCAAAAAAAAATCCCGATTTAGTTAAGCTGATGCATAAAAAAGGACATTTGCTGGGGAACCACAGTTATACCCATTCACGCTTTTTCGACTTGTTCAATTTGTGGCGTATGCGCAACGAACTGCTTTGGACACATGAGCAGATTTATAAAATTACAGGGCTAAAATCGCTGATATTCAGGCCTCCATACGGAGTGTCGAACCCAATCCTGGCACGTACTATCAAACAGTTGGGCTATCTTTCCATTGGCTGGAGTGTGCGTTCGCTGGATACCATGAAGACGACCGACCAAACGTTAGAAAGACTTATTGCTAAAACCCATCCGGGGGCCATCGTCCTGCTCCACGACACTTCTCCAGAAATCGTTAACATAACAAGAAACTATCTGGAATGGCTTCAGAAAAACCAATATCAAATAGTTCCACTCAATCAACTTCTATCCATTAATGTATATGACCAATATCATCCGCTGTAGTCTGTTGTTAGCTTTTTGCTTTCCCTGGTTGCTTGTCGCCCAGGAAACCGGGTTTCGACCCATTACCGACATTGGCCCGGTGACACAGGCCATGGTCAACCAATCTTCGGCCACTCAATCGCTGCAAAGTACCTTTGTGCAGGAAAAGCACCTGGAAATGCTGGAGGAAGTGCTTGTCAGCCACGGGCTGTTTTACTTTAAAAAGGAAAACAACGTCAGGTGGCAATACCTTGATCCCATCCAATACACCATCCTGATCCATCAGGGAAAATTTACCATCGATAACGATGGAAAAGTGAGCGAGTTTAACACCAACAGCAACCCCATGTTTCATGAAATCAACAAGATGATCATTACGGCTATCCGGGGCGATTTTGTTGGAAATGCTGATTATAATCCCACCTATTTTGAAAGCGAAAATCAATACATGGCCCGGTTGGTGCCGGTTTCGGAGCAAGTGCTAAGCATGATCGAAACCATTGATATTTATTTCGATAAATCCGGCATGCAGGTGGCTAAGGTTGTTTTTTCGGAGCCAGGAGGCGATTTTACGTCCATCACATTTGGCGATGTGCAGGTGAACAAAGAAATACCTGAAAGCAAATTTGAACTAACCAACTGAAAATAGGATGAAATTCAAATTTCACCTCCTGATCGCATTCCTTATTCAGGCCTTCCTGGCGGGATCATGCCGATTTTCAGGATATACGGCCTTTCATAAGATCACTCCCAAACTTTCGAAACCAACCGTTTTTTCTCCTGATTTCTCAAAAGCACTTTACAAAACCGAATTATCCCTTTACGGGAGAACAATCACCGGCATCACCGTCATAAAAAAAGTGGATGATGGTTATCAACTGGCCATGGTTTCGGAAGTCGGGCTTAAATACTTTGAAATATTTTTCCAGGACGATTCAGCCATTGCTGAAACTAAATACCTCATGCCTGTACTCGACCGCAAACCGGTGAAAGAAGCGCTCATCAGCAGTCTGGGCCTGCTGTTCAGCGAAGCAAACTACAATGCCCATACCCGTCTTAAAGTAAATGAGACCAAAAAAACAGTTTTGCTGATCAACAAAGAAAAAGGAAGCAGGATAAGTTATTATTACGATCCTGTTTCGGGTGAGGTGGACCAAATGAAGCAGAATAAGTTTTTTGGTAGTAAAACGACCATCAAAATGTCAGCATATATGGAAGATGCACCGGACTCGATCATGGTGTACCGAGGGAAAATTTCGATGCATTTTCAGCGAATGTAATGGTGGATGATCACCATCTTGTTAACTTTGAAGCCAAATTGCCAAACCATGAAGAAAATTACCCCCATCAGTCTGCTTTTTTTTGTGCTTATTGCCTTGATTTCCTGTAAGGAAGAAACACCAAAATCACCCATCGATTATGTAAATCCATTTATCGGCACAGGCGGTCATGGCCATACTTTCCCGGGTGCATCGGCGCCCTTTGGCATGGTTCAGCTCAGTCCCGACACGCGCAAAGACAATTGGGATGCCTGTTCGGGTTATCATTATTCCGATCAGGTGATATTGGGGTTTAGCCATACCCACCTCAGTGGAACAGGCGTGGGCGATTATGGCGACATCCGGTTGATGCCCACCGTGGGAGCGGTTCAGTTTAATCCGGGGACGGCCGAAAATCTGGATTCCGGCTATGCCGCCCGGTTTTCACACACCACCGAAGTGGCCACTCCAGGATTCTATCAGGTTACCCTGGAAGATGATATCAAGGTAGAGTTGACGGCCTCAACGCATGCCGGGATGCACCGTTATCATTATCCAAAAACCGACAAGGCGCGATTGGTGATCGACCTGACGGAAGCAGTGGTTACAGAAAAAATCCAAGGCTTGGAATTGCGGATTATCAGCGACCATGAAGTGATGGGATACCGGCAGTCGAAAGGCTGGGCTGCCGATCAGAGAGTGTATTTTTATGCCGATTTCTCAAGGCCTTTTCAGGAAACAGGCATTGCCATCGATGGCGAATATTGGCAAAATAAACAGGAAGCCAGAGGAACAGATCTGAAAGCAGTTTTGACTTTTAACATGATGGATGGAGGCCCGTTGTTGGTAAAAGTGGGCATTTCACCGGTGGATTATCACAGTGCTCAGGAAAATTGCTTTCAGGAAATAGAGGGTTGGGATTTTGAAGCCATTCAGCAAAAAACCCGCGATTTGTGGAACGATCAACTCAATAAAATTCAGGTAGAAGGCGATAACGAAGCCAATAAAACGGTGTTTTACACGGCTTTGTATCACACCATGCTGGCACCCAACACTTTTTCAGATGTCGATCATCGCTATCGCAATCATGCGGGCCAAATAGTGCAGGACAATGCCTTTACGATGTACACCGTGTTTTCATTATGGGATACCTTCAGAACCTTACATCCCTTATTCACACTCATCGAACGGGAAAGGACCAACGACCTCATCAATTCGATGCTCGACATGTACACCAGCGACAGCCTGTTACCTGTTTGGGAACTGGCCGGAAACGAAACCAACTGTATGATCGGTTACCACGCGGTGCCCGTGATTACCGATGCATGGATGAAGGGTATCCGCGGATTTGATGCGCATAAGGCACTGAGTGCCATGAAAGCAAGTGCACAATCGGGGTTATTTGGCTTGAACGAGTACATGACCAAAGGTTATATTCCCGCCGACAAGGAAGGCGAGAGTGTGAGTAAAACGCTGGAATATGCCTATGACGACTGGTGTATTGCACAAATGGCTAAAGGTCTGGGCGATGAGGTTGGTTATCAAACATTCACACAACGCGCTCAGTATTACAAAAATATTTTTGATAAGAGCACCGGATTTTTCAGGGGAAAAACCAATGGCGGTTTTGTGATCCCCTTCGACCCCACCCAGGTAAATTTCATGCTCACAGAAGCCAACACATGGCAATACAATTTCTTCGTGCCACAGGATATCAATACCCACATTGCCCTGCTTGGCGGCGCCGATGCTTACGAATCGAAACTGGATGAATTGTTTACCACCACCGAAAAACTATCAGGTCGGGAACAATCGGATATCACCGGATTGATCGGTCAGTATGCGCATGGCAACGAACCCAGCCACAACATGGCTTACCTGTACAATTATGTGGGCAAACCCTGGAAAACACAAAAACTGATTCATCAGATTTGCACAGAATTATACTCCGATCAGCCCGATGGATTGAGTGGCAACGAAGACTGCGGACAGATGTCGGCGTGGTACGTGATGAGCTCGTTGGGATTTTATCCCGTTACACCGGGAAGCCTGCAATTCGTCCTTGGAACTCCTTTGTTTGAGAATGCTCAGGTTAACCTTGAAAATGGGAAAATATTTACTGTGAAAGCATTGCGCAACAGTGCTGAGGATTATTATATTCAATCGGTTAGCTATGATGGTGAAATTTATTCCAAATCATATATTACATTCGATATGATTGCCAATGGTGGTGATTTGGTAATTGAACTCGGCAGTGAACCCAACAAACAATGGGGACTGGCTCCGGAGGACAGGCCTTCGCAACAGATCACTGATTTTCCCATCACCCCGGTGCCTTACTTTGATGCAGAGAGTAAGACTTTTGAGAAAACATTGACTGTAGGCGTGACGGATTTATCCGGTGACTCCAAATTAAAAGTACAGCAAAATGGGGAAGGAATGTATTACAGCAACCCGGTTGTAATCAACAAAACCACTACATTTACAGCCACCGCATCGGTAAACCGCGTGGTCAGCTTTCCTGAAACTGCTGAATATCTCCTGATTCCGGCCAACCGGAAGGTGACCATCAACACGCCTTACAGCGAGCAATATACCGCGGGAGGGGATGTGGCTTTGATTAACACCATCCGCGGCGGAAACGAATTCAGGACCGGAAACTGGCAGGGATATTACAATACCGACATGGATGTGGTGGTCGATTTGGGAGAAGTGCAACAAATTCACAGCATGGGTGCCGGATTTCTTCAGGATCAAAACTCCTGGATTTTTATGCCTGCTTCGGTGCAGTTTCAAACTTCAGTGGATGGCAAGAAATTTATAGATGCAGGCGTGGTGCAAAACACCATCGATCCAAAGCAAAATGGCGGCATTGTGCATGATTTTGTTTTAGCACAGGTGAATAAAAAAGCACGCTATATTCACGTTACAGCAAAATCGCAGGGACTTTGTCCCGATTGGCATGTGGGAGCCGGTAATCCGGGATGGATTTTTGCAGATGAAATCTGGACAAAATAACAGAATATGATGGACGAAATTGAAATACAACATATTGCCTTACACAAGGTTGGTAATAAAACCAAGGATGACGGTATCCGGTTTTCAAAGGATGAACTTGACCTGGAAGATGATGTCCGTGCTTTGCTAAAGCATTATTTTTTGTCGCCATTCAAAACGGGATCGCGTTTCCATTTGGTACACGAATCAGATGTAAATCTCAACGAAGTTTACGCATTTGCCAAACAGGTTTTTGAGGATACAGACAAGTTTTTTGAAACCAGCTTAAGCCTGGCGAAACATCTTTACGCACAATCGAACCATCCAAAAATAAAAAGCGGCGAGTTTTATGTGGTGTTGTTCGATAACTGCATTCTGGAAGGAAACCGAACGCAAGCGTTGGGTTTGTTTAAATCCGAATCGCGCGAAACCTACCTGAAAGTTTATCCCGTAAAGGATAATTATACCATCGACAGCGAGGATGGTATCAACATCAACAAACTCGATAAAGGATGTTTAATTTATAATTTGGAAGAAGAAAACGGTTTCGTTGTGGAGGCTGTGGACAACCTGAATAAGACTGAAGCACATTTTTGGTTTGATGAATTTCTACATCTGGCCGAACGCAAAGATGCGTATTATCAGACAGATAACGCGCTGGCGATGACCAAAAAATTCGTGACTTCCTATTTGCCTGATCATTTTTCGATGGATAGGGCCGATGAAGCCGAAATCCTGAACAATTCTGCCAAATTTTTTCGTGAACACGATACCTTCGATCTGGAGGTGTTTTCGGAGGAAGTCCTTGATCATCCTGATCTGGCCAACACCTTTAAAAGTTATAAAAGTCAATACGAACAGGAATATAAAATCGAAATCGACGATCATTTTGATATCAGCGATCGGGCATCCAAAAAACAGGCAAAGAACTTTAAGAGTGTGATAAAACTGGATAAGAATTTTAGTCTGTACATCCATGGCGACAGGCGTTACATCGAAAAGGGCCGCGACGATGAAAAACAGATGAACTTTTATAAATTGTATTTTAACCAAGAGCAATAGGAATGACTACCCCTGTCGGTCAAAATTGTCAGGATATGGCTCCAACGGATGTGACTGTTTGGGAGAGCCTGCCGATCGACACACCGATTGTAGGGATAATAAAAGCCGGGTACTGACAAATAAACAACAAAAGAGTGATATTCTCCGGAATGGTAATCCCCTGCATGATAACTCCGCATGAACTAAGTTAACAGCAGAGGACCCTAAGAGTTGCTCGGTGTAACACCGCGTTAAAAATCTGATGTTAAACGGTATCCTAAGTGTGGTTACGAAATCATGATCATCATAACCATCACAGGGGCTTTTCGGGTCCTTACAGAGTTTTATCAGGCCTCATCAGCATTAGGCTCATTTCGGGATGAACCGATCGATATTAAGGGAAGTATATTTATCGCAAATAAGAATGGGGGTAAGCAAATTCACCTTATATTAGCCTGTTTTACATTTGATGCTTTTATCAGGAATGAAGGAATCAATCATTATAGGCTTATTACAAAATATTGGCATTCTGCTGGGCTTTGCCATGCTGTATGAAGTAGCTTGGTTGAAAAAAGAAGATCCAAAAAGTCTGTGGTCGAAGGTGATAAGTGGAATAACCATTGGAAGTATTGCGGTTTTGCTGATGTACACCCCCTGGACATTGATAACCGGTATAACTTTTGACACCCGGTCGATTTTACTCGCCATTTCGGGGATGTTTTTTGGTTTCATTCCAACGCTGATTGCCATGCTGATTGCGATGGTCGCGAGGATAATGCTGAATGGTGGAGGCATGCTGATGGGAATAGCCGTCATTATTAGCTCAGGAACCATTGGCATGCTGTGGGGCAAATATCATCAGTTGCTCCGAATAAAAAATAAATACCTCGATTTATTGCTGTTGGGACTGGTGGTACATCTGGCTATGTTAGGTTGTACTTCGTTTTTGCCTGGTGACACTTTTCTGATCACAATTAAGGCGATAGCAATTCCGTTGATCGTAATTTATACTCCCGGTACCATGTTGCTGGGTATTTTATTGCTGAACCAGACCAGAAATGTAGAGAATAGATTTGCCCGTGAAAAACTGAATGAGCTGGAACGTCGTTTAAGCCAAATCCTGAAAAGCGGGAATATTGTCTCCATCATCCTGGATACCAGTGCAAATATTGTGTTTTGTAATCAGTATTTACTCGACCTTACGGGCTATTCAAAAAAAGAGGTGCTGTATCACAATTGGATGGAATTGTTTATTACAAAGGATATTTCTGAAAATGTAGATGAGATTTTTGCGGCTACTATGAACAATAAAAATTTTGTAAAAAACTTTGATAATGAAATTGTTGGTAAAAACGGAACTGTTTCTTTTATATCCTGGTACAATACGAGATTATACAATGAGAAAAATGAAGTAATAGGTGTGGCTTGTTTGGGCGTGGATCTTACCGAAAGAAAACGGATTGAAACGGAACTGAATGAACTCAACAATAAGCTGGGAATAAAAAATCAGCAATATAAAACACTCAATCAGGAATTGGTTATCGCCAAGGAGAAGGCAGAAGAAAGCGATCGCCTGAAATCTGCTTTCTTGGCTAACCTGTCGCACGAAATCAGAACTCCCATGAATGCCATCCTTGGGTTTACTGAGTTGCTCCGAACGCATGAATTAATGGCCTCTGAGAGAGAAAGCTATATCAATGTGGTGCATAAAAGTGGATACCACCTGCTGTCGATCATTAATGATATCATCGAAATGTCGCGCATCGAGGCCGGATATACTGAATTAAATTCCAACCTGGTCAGCCTGAATGACCTGTTTGACGAACTCCTGCAATCCCTTGTAATTACCATTCCGGCGGTTAAGCCCATTCAACTTAAATTTAACAAACCTGAAAAAAATCTCACTATTGTTGTGGATGAGGTTAAACTCCGGCAAATACTGATTAACCTGATATCCAATGCAATAAAATATACCGAAGCAGGAAGCGTGGTATTTGGTTTTCAGACAGAAGGAATCGGGATGTTGCGCTTTTGGGTAGAAGATACCGGAATTGGTATCGATGAAAAACATCACAAGTTGATATTCAACCGTTTCAGGCAGGTGGATGAGGAACTTAAATTTGCCAGAGGTGGTTTTGGTTTGGGACTGGCCATTTCGAAAGCCTATGTAGAAATGATGGGCGGAGTTTTGGACATTGTATCTTCGCCTGGTAAGGGATCGCGCTTCTCGTTTACCATCCCCTTTGTAGAAGCAGAACCCGTCGTTTTAATCGGAAAAAAATCGGTCAGGAGTTCGAAACCTAAATCCGGCACCCGGGATTATTTATTACTTGTAGAGGATGACGATCTGAATTTTCAATACTTTGATGAGATATTCAAGAATGAAAAGTATCGTTATATCCATGCAGTTAATGGCCTTGAAGCGGTACAGATTTGTGAAAAAAATCCGGAGATAAAGCTAGTCCTGATGGATATAAAAATGCCTGTGATGAATGGTTTCGATGCCTTAAAACTCATTCGGCAAATCCGACCCGATTTACCTGTCATTGCCCAAACAGCCTATGCTTTAGCCGGGGACAAAGAACGTATTTTGCAAGCAGGGTTTGATGATTATATCACCAAACCCATTCAAAAGGATGAATTATTACATTTATTGGAAAAATACATGAGTTAAAACCAGGTACGATCCAAATACGGCCCGGTTCTTTCATTAAAATTCAACCAACTCCGTTTCTACTCCCAGTTCGTGGATATAATCGAAAAACAACAGACTTTTTTTCATCCTGGCAATGGTATGAAAATCAGGCATCTGCTTGTAGTATGCAGTGGACTGCGGATAGTTGCCAACCAGTTCATAGCAAATACCCAGATTAAAAGCCGCTTCGTTAGATGGGCTGTTTTCGTAAATGCGTTTGCAGAGATTTCCCAGTAACATCACTTCGTGGTTTTTAAGCAGTTCGCCTGCTTGTTTAAACTCTTCTTTCAAAGCTTTATCAGAAATCTTCACTTTTTCAAGTTGATAACTGGCTTTTTCATAGTCAATCCATCTGAAAACAGAGCTGATGTCCGAATTCAATGATTTGCTGCATGAGGCTACCATTTCGGCCAGGCCGTCCATTTTTCTGCCTGCTTTTCTTTCCGATTCATCGCTGTAGCGGATGGTATCGTAATCCATGGTTTTGTCGGCATATTGGTAATTTAGAATCACTTCGGCATTTACAATGTTTTTGGGGCGAACCTCAAAATAGGGGATGGGATTCGAAATCAAAGATGAGGTTTCATAAAACTGATATTGCTCCACCTTAGTAACGGCCAGGATGTTGTAAGTACCACTCAATATAACGGCCGCTTCGGGGGCATTTTCTGTTTTCACAAACCAGGGTGATTTTGCCCAAACCTTCGGGTTTTTGTCGCTGTTTCCACCAACAGGTTCAAAAAATTTATCCAATGCTTGCTGAACAAAACCGTTTACATCCATGGGGGTCTCTTTTCCAACATTTTTTAAAGGTTTAAAGAAAACTTTTCCGGCCTTGAGTTTAATGGGATGTTTAAGCTGATAAGTGTAAAACTCCACTTTTTGAGCCTGTAAGCTGATGCTGCCAAGCATCGTGAATATCAACGATATAGCAACAAAATATTTTTTAATCATCATGATCTTCATTTGGTAATGCGGGAATTAATAAATATAGATTAGTTTCCACAGAGAGGCTTCCTTTCTGTTGGCAACGGTTTTGTAATCACCGGATGGGTCGATGGTCAAAAATGCACCTGTTGCCATATTCTGAAAGATAACTTCTTCATCGTTTACTAACACATTCCACCATTTACCGGTATCGATGTTAATAAATCTTGTTCTGGAGAAAAACACATCCTTTTCCTCCGGATTGTTTTCGAGTACCCAGTCGTAGGCATCACCCTGCTGAGCCGCAACCAGATCGTGAATTACCATAAATCGTGAACTTCCCGGAAAGACAATATTGGTAGGATTGTCGATGGTAAAATAGCAAAGTGGCATTTCGCCGCCCACCTCATATTTTACGGGATCCTTGGCCATGACAAACCCGGTTTTTTCATTTAAAATGATGAAGGTTTTAAATTTCTTTTTCAGGATATCTTCAGGGCGGGTTACCACCGATGACATCTGCGAAAACAGGGGTATGGAAAAAAGTGCCAGTGAAAGCAGTATGATGAATTGTTTAAACGGTTTCATATTCAGTATATTAAAATTTGTTAGGGGAGTTGCCATGGCAATTCCCCAAACAAAAAATAAGTGGAAATACTAATATTTAAATGTTCTGGTAGCGGTATATGGTCCGATTTTCATTTCGGTCCAGTTTCCCTGATCGTCGTAAACAAAGGTACAATCCCAGGTTTGGGTCGAACCCAGATCAAAGGTATCGCTGCTCACCTTGGCTTTTGGCACACCACCCTGAGCGTAGCTCTGTACGAACCATTCCTTGATGTTCATCTTCTGCGAAACGCTTACTTTTCCTTTCATTTCAAAGGTGTATTGAATTTTGGTAGGATTGCCGTGTTCATCCGATTCGAGTACAGTAATGTCACGTAGCATGCGGTTAGCAGAGATGTTCTGGACTTTTCCGTTGGTCTGCGACCATGTGTTTCCGAAATCAGTGGATACATTGCCGTCCCACGACCATTTTTCGAAGAGGCCATTTTCGTTGATGTTGGCTTCTGTGGAAAATTCAGATCTGGTATCGGTTCTTTTGGGTTCTATTCCATTGTTGGTGAGTATATCCTTAAAAATGGCGTTGGCCTTGAAATAGCTTGATGATCCCACAAAGAATATTTTACCTTGCAGATCCACCTTCAACTGCACCACTTCATGTGTGATTTTATCACTAAAAAACCCGGTGCCTTTGGTGATGTTTTTGGCTACACCTTTGGTCATGTCACCAAGTGGTTCTTCAATCTGGCGAAGTGTTCCACGGTGGGTATCGTTGCCACCAGCAAATACGTTACGTGCATTTGGTGTGGACATCATAATGTACCTGCCATTGTCTTCGTTGAAGATTGGTTGTAGCTCGCGTGTGACAATTTTTTCTTTGCTACCATCGTCAAGCAGGGCCACCTGATCGGCTTCCAGCTCTTTTATCCGCCGGTTTTTGTCAAATTTTACCCTGTATTCAACAGGTTCGATACCCTCTTTTGCAATCTGGCCTTTCATGGATTTCGGCTGACCTGCAAACTCATTCAGCGGTAGAAACTGGAATGGGTAATCAATTTCGAAGAGCTGGCACATGATGTCGTTTACTGCATAAAAATCAACAAAACGTTTCAGGTCGCGGTTGATGGTAGTAAACAATTGTTCATACTTAACAACGCCTGCCGCGTAGAATTCTACAAAATTGGCAATATTGCGGTAGTTATCAAATTTCTTAAAATCTTTCATACCGATCACCAATCCCTTGCGGTCTTCTTTGGGAAGTTTCCCTTGCATCAAAAGGTTCCATTTGGCCATTTCGTCAATGGTTTCGGCAATTTCTTCGCCATATTTTTTGTAGGCCTCTTTGGCTTTTTCCGGTTGCTCAAGCCATGCATAGCAAACGGAAAGGTTATGGTAAGCAACCCAACGGCTTTTTTCGGTACAATTGGGTAATCCTGCCTCAATAATGTCCACAAATTCCTGAACCTGAGCTTTTTCATCCTTATTCAACAACAGTCCTCTTTTGTTTTCAAAAACGGCCAGGGTAGGTTCAATCAGTTTTTTGGAGTCTTTAATTTCCTTTATCACACCCAGTTTAATAGGAGCGCTAAATTCGCCAAAGCCAAACTGACCAAATACATCTTCGCGCACTTTGTTAAAGGCCACATTGATGCCCACTTCATCTTCCGTACTGAGTCCTTCGGTAACGGTAACTGATCCTAGTCCGCCAGTTTGAGGAGGTTGTGTGTAGTGCGACCATTTTTTCTCACCCTGAAGAACGCCAAAGTTTTTTTCGGTGATCACTTCACCACGTGGGGTGGTGACTTTGTAGCGGCAGTTTACATAAAAAGGCACATCATAATTTCCTTCCTTATCGGGTTGTAGCGGGCCTGTAGGGGCACTCAGTGGATTGGGATTCTGCTCATTCATCACAAAAATTTCCACTATGATTGGTTTGTCTATCTCAGGAGTGGCAATGATGTAGTCGGGAATAAGCTTCCACCGGTCGAAACGGCCTTCTTTGTCTTTTAAGGCATCGATGGCCTTTGAAGTCGCTGAAGCAATGTCAATTGCCTGATTGGCTGTGTTGGCCACGGCACTTCCAAGAGCTCCGAATTTGGCACCCATGGCACTGTTTTTATCCTTTTGTTCTTCTTTTTTGACATCGGCCAATGCCTGGTCGAACGACATAAACACATCGCACATGGCAAATTTTACTCCTTGCGATGGAGCCTGAAAATAAGAAATCGACTCAGGGCCTTTAATAGATTGAGCCCAAGTGCCTGTCATCCCAATTATTAATACGGCGACAGCGAATAATAGTTTTTTCATTGGTTTGAATTTTAATGACTTATAAATACCAGAGAAACTGTTCCCGGAAATCTTTTCCCATTTCCCGATTGATTAGTTGCAGGCAGAGGTGAGTTTTGAAACAATAGAAAATAAAAAAAGCCGCTACAAGTTGCAGCGGCTTCTGGGTCTGGTATTTTTATTTATATGGGATAGTTCTTGAAAATCTGTTTCGATTTCATCAAAATATCTACATATTGTGCTCTACGGTAAGCAAACGGATCTTTGATGTTCTTCTTGCTCATCTTTCCACGGAATTCACTTAAGTTATTGTACTGTTTGTTGGCCATCCAAATTTCGATGTCTTCGAGCATTTTGGTAATTTGAGATGGACCATGTTTGTACAAAGTGCTTACCACCTGAACCACATTGGCTCCCGCCAGGATCATTTTTATCACATCATCACCCGTAAAAATGCCCCGGTTGGCACACAGGTCGGCTTTGATGTTGTCATATAACATGCCAACATAACGAAGCGGTAGTCTGGACTCGTGTTCGGAGCTAAGATTGTAAGGGAAATGCAATTCCTCCAAATCAATATTGATGTCGGGTTGAAAGAGTTTGTTGAACAATACAAAACCATTGGCTCCTCTTTTGTCCATTTCGTTTACGGTGTACAATGGGTTTGTATAGAAGGGGCTTAACTTCACGCTCACCGGAATTTTCACGGCTTTGATCACACCTTCGATGGTATCGAGTTCTTCGTTGATAATCGAACGACCTTCCATCTCCATGTCACGTGGATTGTTGTAAAAGTTCAATTCGAGTGCATCGGCACCGGCCTCTTCCAGTTTTTTGGCATATTCGTACCAGGTATCGTCGTACACGCAGTTCAGGCTGGCAATCATGGGAATGTTGACCGAATCTCTGGCTTCTTTAAAATGCATTAAAAATTCCTCCGGACCTGCTTCGTACATATCCGTTGGGAATATGGTTGTCATTTCGGCATGGCGGTCGTCATAATCTGTTAAATCCTGATCAAGTTCAAGATTTTCAAGGTGGATTTGCTCTTCGAAGAGCGATTTATAAACAATGGCGGCAGCTCCGGCTTCTTCTAGTTTCTTTATGATCGATAAGTCGGTAACAAGGTTGCTGGCCCCAACGATAATCGGATTTTTTAGTTTTAGTCCAAGGTAGGTTGTTGAAAGATCCATGTCTGATTAATTTTAGAGTTCCTTTTAAAAATGTAAAATTACGGTTTTTTCAAATTACTATGTGTAGTGCTGCAATCTATAATGAATTTAAATTGTTATTTCGCATTAAGTATTTGACAAGTAAAGGAGTCTTCTCACCATTGAAATGAGTAATTTCGCAGAAAATTTCAAATCGATTATCAACTAGTTTTTTCTAATTAAATATAAGATGAAAAATAAGAAAAAATTCATTACTTGTGAAGGAAACTACGCTGCGGCATATATAGCCTATATGTTCAGCGAAGTGGCTGCTATTTATCCTATTACTCCCTCGTCCGACATGGCTGAATACGTCGATCAATGGTCGGCTGTTGGCAAGAAGAATATTTTTGGTGAAACCGTGAAAGTTTCCGAAATGCAATCAGAAGGCGGTGCGTCAGGTGCGGTTCATGGTTCACTCCAGGCTGGTGCGTTGACCAGTACTTTTACAGCTTCACAGGGTTTGCTACTGATGATCCCCAACATGTACAAAATTTCCGGTGAATTATTACCGGGTGTTTTTCACGTAAGTGCTCGCAGTTTGGCTGCCCAGGCCCTTTCCATTTTTGGCGACCACAGCGATGTGATGAGTACACGCCAGTCGGGTTTTGCCATGCTGGCCACGAGCAGTGCCCAGGAAATTATGGATATTGCAGGTATTGCTCACCTGGCAGCAATAAAATCCAGGGTGCCTTTCCTCCATTTCTTCGATGGTTTCAGAACTTCGCACGAACTTCAGAAAGTGGAAGCCATGGACCAGGACGAAATTGCAAAACTGGTTGATTATGAGGCGTTAAAACGCTTCCGCGATAATGCCCTGAACCCTGAACATCCCGTTACCAGAGGAACGGCTCAAAATCCGGATATTTATTTCCAGTCCAGAGAAGCTGCCTCAAAATTTTATACCGGCATTCCCGATATGGTGGAAGATTATATGCAGAAATTGCAGAAAATCACCGGTCGCGAATACCACCCATTTACCTATTATGGTTCTCCCGATGCTGAAAACGTAATTGTAGCTATGGGCTCTATCACCGAAGTGATTAAAGAAGTCGTTGATTACAAACTGGCCAATGGCGAAAAAGTGGGCGTAATTACGGTTCATCTTTACAGACCCTTCTCAGAAAAATATTTCATGAAAGCTTGTCCGGCCAGCGTAAAACGCATCGCCGTGCTGGATCGTACCAAGGAAATTGGTGCCAACGGCGAGCCTTTGTATATGGACATCAAGGAATTGTTCTATGGCAAGGAAAATGCGCCTTTGATCGTTGGTGGTCGCTATGGATTGAGCTCGAAAGATACCACTCCCGCTATGATGGTTTCTGTGTACAACAACCTGGAAGCTGAGGAACCAAAAAATCAGTTTACTGTAGGTATTGTGGATGATGTTATGCACACTTCATTGCCTTTGTTGCCTGAGATCAACGTAGCTCCAAAAGGAACTTTCGCTGCCAAATTCTATGGTTTGGGTGCCGATGGTACTGTTGGTGCCAATAAAAACTCAATCAAAATTATCGGCGACAGTACAGATAAATATTGTCAGGCTTATTTTGCCTACGACTCGAAAAAATCCGGTGGTATCACCGTTTCTCACCTTCGTTTTGGTGATCTCCCCATCCGCTCACATTATCTGGTAAACACGCCCGACTTTGTAGCTTGTCACGTACCCGCCTATCTAAATAAATATGATATGCTTGCCGGTTTGAAAAAAGGCGGAACCTTCCTGTTGAACAGCATCTGGGATACAGAAGAAACCAAGACCCGTCTGCCCAACAGCATTAAAAAGTACCTGACTGATAACAATATCACCATGTATATCATCAATGCAACTAAAATTGCAGAAGAAATTGGTCTGGGTAACCGCACCAATACCATCATGCAGTCGGCTTTCTTTAAAGTTTCGGAAGTAATCCCTTACGAGGACGCTGTTGAAGAAATGAAAAAAGCCATTCGCAAATCTTACGGCCGCAAGGGTGAAGAAATTGTAAACATGAACTACGCAGCCGTTGATGCCGGCGATGCTGTCGAAAAAATTGAAATTCCTTCAGAATGGTCGAAACTGGTGGCTGAGAAAGCGGTTGTTAATGATAAATTGCCTGCATTTATCCGCGATGTTGTCGATCCTATCAACCTGCAAAAAGGCGACAGCCTGCCGGTGAGCATTTTTAACGGACGCGAAGACGGTACTTTCCCTGCCGGAACTACGGCCTACGAAAAACGCGGTATCGCGGTGAACGTGCCTGAATGGGTTGAGGAAAATTGTATCCAGTGTAACCAGTGTTCCTACGTTTGTCCTCACGCCTGTATTCGTCCGTTCCTGTTAACAGACGAAGAAGCCGCAAATGCTCCTGAAGGAACCGCTGTTCTTCAAGGTCTTGCAGGTTTGAAATCGTACAAATACCGTATCCAGGTAAGTGTTTTGGATTGTACTGGTTGTGAAGCCTGTGTTGAGGTTTGTCCTTCCAAAGTGAAATCGTTGGTTATGAAGCCAATTGGCGATCAGTTCGACGAAATCGACCGTTGGAATTACATGCACGAGGTAGTAGGTTATAAAGATGATGTGGTTCCAAAGGAACAAACTGTAAAGAATAGTCAGTTCGCGCAACCTTTGTTCGAGTTTTCAGGAGCTTGTGCCGGTTGTGGTGAAACTCCTTATATAAAAACCATTACCCAGCTTTATGGCGATCGGATGATGGTTGCCAATGCTACCGGATGTTCGTCAATCTATGGTGGTTCGGCACCTTCAACACCTTATTGTACTGATCAAAAAACCGGACACGGACCTGCATGGGCCAACTCCTTGTTTGAAGACAATGCCGAGTTTGGTTTTGGAATGGCCATCGCCACTGCAAAAATGCGCGAGCGTCTTCACGAACGGATGATATTGGCCATGGACAATGGATTTTCTCCCGCTTCCAAAGAAGCCATGCAGGATTGGATTGATGGAAAAGACGATGCAGCCAAATCGATTCTGGCTTCTGCCAAAGTTGTTGCTGCATTAGCCATCGAGACCGATCCTTTGTCCAAAGAAATTCTTGATCTGAAACAATATCTGGTGAAAAAATCGCAGTGGATTTTTGGTGGTGACGGTTGGGCTTACGACATTGGATATGGCGGACTCGACCATGTGCTGGCCCAGGGAGAAGATGTAAATGTATTGGTGATGGATACCGAGGTATATTCCAATACCGGTGGGCAGGCTTCAAAGGCAAGTCCCATCGGGGCAGTGGCAAAATTTGCGGCTTCCGGTAAGAAAACCCGCAAAAAAGATCTGGGTGCCATGGCCATGACCTATGGTTATGTGTATGTTGCTCAAATCGCTATGGGGGCCAGCCAGTCGCAGGCATTCAAAGCCATCAAGGAAGCGGAAGCTTATCCCGGACCATCGTTGATCATCGCTTATTCACCTTGTATCGCTCATGGTATTAAAGGGGGTATGGGTGGTGCTCAGGCCGAAGAGAAATTCTCTGTTGAAGCCGGTTACTGGCAACTCTACCGCTACAATCCGCTTTTAGAAGCCGAAGGCAAAAACCCATTTACCCTGGACTCAAAAGAACCCGACTGGACTAAATTCCAGAGCTTCCTTGGCAACGAAGTACGATACACTTCACTGAAGAAAGCCTTCCCTGAAGAAGCCAAACGACTGTTCAAACTGGCAGAAGAAAGTGCCAAATGGAGATACAACAACTACAGAAGAATGACCGAAATGGATTATTCTAAATAGAGGTTACAAATTTGTATGCAAAGGGTTGTTCATAAGAGCAACCCTTTGTTGTGTAAGCTCTTCAGGTTTGTGGAGGTTAATTTTCATAAAAAGATTTAAAATGAGCCAAAAGCCAGGATTTAAAATTCAGTCGGTCTCCCAATTGTACGATATTTTGCCTGAAAATGAGCGGATTATTGTTGATGTGTTGAGGAATTTGATTGCTAACTGCTTGCCTGAATATTGCAAAGAGAAAATATCTTATAATGTACCCTTCTTTTATGGAAACAAAGGGATTTGTATCATTTGGCCTGCAACGATTCCAAGAGGTGGGATAAAATCAGGGGTACTTCTTGGATTTTGGTACGGTCATCGGTTATTAGATGAGGATAATTATTTAATACATGGAACGAACAAGCAGATTTACTATAAGATTTTTCAATCAGTAGAAGAAATTAATGCGGAAGCGATCGTCAGACTACTGAAGGAAGCTGAGAGAATTGACACATTACACAGCTGACTTGTTTCCCTGACAATATTGCTCTTTTCGTAACTTCAAACTCAATTCATGCTGAAGCATGTAAACGATTGGCTTAATTTCAGCTTTTGTGTTGTTTTTATTTGGGAAATAACAACTTCCGTATTAAATAGTTTATAATGATAAAAAGGGTTGAATAGCAATCAAAAAAAGTGCAGCCTTTATGAAGACTGCACTTTTTTATTGTTGGGTGAAATCCTTTAGTTTATTTCCAGTAAGAATGGAACGCGTGCCTGGATACCCTGCATTTTTTGCAGTGATTGCAGTTGCTCATAATACTTTGCATATTCGCCTAATTCGTTACTAATCAAGCGTGAGCTAACCTGTCCGGTGAGTTCTTCCATCAGTTGTTGGACAAAATCTTTGCGTTTCGGATATTCAACAATGCGGTAATCATCACCCAGTTCTGCTTTTTCGGCGGCATATTTAATGGCAGCTTCCAACCCTCCAAATTCATCGATAAGTCCGATTTTTTTGGCATCCTCTCCTGTCCACACACGACCTCGTGCAATGCTATCCACATAGGTTACATCCAGTTTGCGTGTGCGGGCTACCAATGCTGTAAACTTTTGGTAAATATCAATCACCGATTCGTTGATTTTATCGTGTTGAAACGGACTTAATGGTTTCATCACATCGATAAAATCTGAGTTTTTATTGGTCATAACCTCATCCCAGGTGATACCCAGTTTGTTGTTAAACAAACCTTTCATATTGGGTATGATGCCAAACACACCAATGGACCCGGTGAGTGTGGTAGGTTGCGCAAAGATGTAGTCGGCATTGGTGGAAATCCAGTATCCGCCCGAAGCGGCCATATCGCCCATCGAAACAATAACGGGTTTGTCGTTGATGGCCAGTTCAACCTCACGGCGAATAATTTCTGATGCCTGGGCATCGCCACCTCCGGAGTTTACCCTGAAAACGATGGCTTTCACCTTTTTATTCAGGCGGGCTTCGCTAATGGCATTTGCAATTGTTTTGGAACCAATATTGTCCTCTTTACCCTTTCCTTGCACGATGTCGCCCTGAGCGTAAACAACAGCTATCCGGTCACGGATAACACCTTCTTCTTTTGTAATTTTGGCGCTGGTGTAAGAGTTGAACGAAATCAGGTTCAATTCTTCATCTGCCGATTTTCCGGTTTTCTCTTTCAGAAGATCTATCACCTGGTCGCGGTAAAAACTTCCGTCGATAAAATGCAATTCCTGAGCTTTTTCGGCCGTTGAGGTTTCCAGGTTGTCGGCAATGGTGTTGAGGTCAGCAATGGAAATTCCTCTGTTGTCAGATAATGCAATCAGGATCTGACCCCACATGGAATCAATCAGCTCTTTTATCTGCATGCGGTTGGCATCACTCATTTGATCATACATCAAAGGCTCAACGGCACTTTTAAATTTATTATCCGGTCCGCGGACAATCTGCAATTCGATATCCAGTTTTTTTAGCAGACCTTTTAAAAACATTACCTGGGCATTGAGTCCTTTAAACAGGATCATACCTTCAGGATTCAGATAAATTTCGTTGGCAACGCTGGCCAGGTAATAGGCTTTTTGATCGTAATTGTTGGCATAACTCACAATAAACTTGCCTGTTTCTTTAAAAGCCAGTAGCTTGTCGCGAATTTCCTGCGAGGTGGCGATGCCCGCCGGAATGGATTCCATATCCAGAAAAATACCTTCAATTTTTGGGTCAGAGGCTGCTTTGTCCAGATTTTTAAGGATTTCGTTTAGTCCTACGGGTTTTTTCGATTGCATGGTGGCGAAATCAAAGCCTTCAAAGGGATTTTCAGAAGCACGATCCATAATGGGTGTTTGCCAGTCGATTCTCAGTACTGAACGGTCCTTTACCTTAACTTCATTGTCGCCCGACATGGCTACCAACGAGGCAACCATTCCTGCAAAAAGCAGAAAAATAACGATAAATGTAAGTATGGTGCCCAGAAATGAGGCAAACATAAATTTAAGAAATTGTTTCATAGCAGTTGGTTGGATTAATTCAGTAGCAATATTAACAAATTTTTGTGAATAATAATGCTTCAATATTTTGAAATAAATCAAGCAATTGGTTGATCTTTATACACCAGCAGGTAAGATACTAAAGTTAGTTGTATGAGGTTGATATTCAATAAGTCGGTAATGCTTACGTTGTTGCTGATGATGTTGTGTACCATTACCAACACTTATTCGGAAAGCAATCCCGACCCTGTTAACGTTCAACAGACTTTAACAGGTTATCAGCAGCTCCTTACGTTTACCGTAAACAGACAAGGATGGATGGCCATTATACCATTAGACTATTACCTGGCAACGCTGAATCAAAAGGCGGAAAAACCTGCACGGGTGATGCCATCCGAAACAATCATGGGTGCTGGTGTTAAAAATGTGGATCAATTGGGAGCCTTTCTTTTACAGCACAATCATCATATTGGAAGGGAGGATGCACATAAACTGGCTAATTTGTATATGGAAGAGTCGACTTATGAAGGCGTAAATCCGGATGTGGCATTTACCCAGATGTGCCTCGAAACGGGATTTTTAAGGTTTGATGGCGATGTTGACAAAGGTCAGTACAATTATTGTGGCTTGGGAGTAATCGGAAAAGGCGAAAAAGGGTTGTCGTTTCGCAATTCGCGTGAAGGTGTACGTGCCCACATCCAGCATCTAAAAGCCTATGCATCAACTCAGGAGCTTAAAAATGAGCTGGTAGACAAGCGTTTTTACTTTGTAAAGCGAGGCAGCGCACAGGGAATTTGCGATCTCACCGGGAAATGGGCCTCCGACAAGCATTATGATAAAAAAATCCGTAGTTTACTAAACAGATTGGGACAAACCAATTAATACAGGTTTTTGTTCATTAGTATTCGATTTCTGTTTTTTTGCGCTTGGTATAAGGAGGAAGATTTGCTAGTTTTGCATTCCTGTCAAACGATGTTATGCCAAAAAAAAATCAGGTTTTTCTTTTACTGGGTAGCAATATTAATCCCAGGTTGGATTTCATTCGTGAATCGATTGAACGGATTGAAAAACAGATTGGTATAATTTTAAATAAATCGCATTTATACGAAACAGAGCCGTGGGGCTTTGAATCAGCCTCCCAATTTTTAAATCAGGTAATTGAAGTGCAAACTATATGTTCTGTCACCAAAATTCACTCACAAACCCGGCAAATTGAGCTTGAAATGGGCAGGGTAAAGGTGCCGGGTCCAGGGTATGCCTCCCGAAACATTGACATTGATATATTGTATTTCAATCAGGAGGTATTTCATTCCGATGAATTAACAATTCCGCATCCCCGGTTGCAACAAAGGAAGTTCACCCTGATTCCTCTGGTTGAAATTGCACCGGAGTTTAAGCATCCGGTGTTTAAGGTGAGTCAACGCGAATTGTTGGAAAAGTGTACCGATCGGGGAACAGTCCGGATCTATCAAACAGAGCAATCATGAAATATAATTTTATTGCCATTGAAGGAAATATTGGCGCTGGCAAAACCAGTCTGGCCACCATGATTGCGGAGGAATACAATGCAAAATTGATCCTCGAACAATTTGAAGACAACGCCTTCCTCCCTAAGTTTTACAAAGACCAGGAAAAATATGCCTTTCCACTGGAGATGTCGTTTCTGGCTTCCCGATTTCAGCAGCTTACCGATCAGTTGGGGACTCAGGATCTGTTTAAAACATTTACCATTTCTGACTATTTCATTGTAAAGTCGTTGATTTTCGCTCAAAAAACACTGCCTCCGGCAGAGCTGGCGCTTTATGTGAGATTTTTTAATATCGTAAATAACCAGCTCCCAAAACCCGATTTGTTCGTTTATCTGTATGTAAAGACACCCAAATTGCAACAAAATATCAAAAAGCGCGGACGTTCGTATGAGCAGGAAATTCAGGATGATTATCTGGATAAAATCCAGGACGGATATTTTGAATTTATCAAACAGCAAACCAATCTCACCACCTTAATTCTCGACACCAATAACCTTGATTTTGTTCAAAAAAAAGCTGACTACGACAAAATCATCGAGGTGATAAAACAAGACCATAAACCGGGAATACACCGGATTACTTTTTAGGGAGCATAAAAAAAGCCCCGGCCAATGAGCCGGGGCTTTTTATTATTATGAAAAAAGCAATTTATTATTTCATATTTACAACGGCCTGGAAGTCAGGATCGCTATAGAATTTGATGAATTCTCTGTCTGTACCGGCAACCGCAGCCACTGCAGGATCAGCTTTGATGGACTGTCCGAGGTAGTCGAGCATCATGGCTTTATTTCCGGTGCGTGCGCCGGTAATAGCGAGTAAGTACATGGTTTCTGCATCCTGAGGAGCACATTTGAAAGTAGCTTCAGCACCAGCGTTGTTGCCATTTAAGAGTTGAGCCAATCCTTTGTTGAAATCACAGTTGGCAGCTTTCAGTAGCATTTCAGCTTTTGCATAATCACCCTTTGCAATGTTAACGATTCCTAAGTTGTAGTTTTCGTCACCACCCAAACTTTGGGCTTTTGTATAGCTCTTCTCAGCACTCAGGTAATCGCCGTTCATCATATAATAGACACCCATGTTGTTGTGAGCCTCGAAAGAATTTTCATTCATTTCAATGGCTTTGGTCAACAGAGCGTTGGCGATTTCAAGATTTCCGTCGGCAAGTTCAACAGCGGCAGCATTGTTTACAGCTCTCCAGCATTTTGGATAAGCCTCAATAATGTAACCATAAATCAATCTCTTGTTACCATTGTCGTCGGTGAGTGTGGCAGCGTAGAATAGTTCTTCCATATCCAGTGATTTAGGATCTGTAGTAGAAAGGCTGGCGATTTGCTCATCAGTTTTCTTTGGCATATAGGTGTTAACCAGTATGTTTGCACGACGCAGCGGAGGAAGGATATCGCGTTCGATTTCAGGATAAATCAGGATCATATTTCTGATTTCTTCTTCTTTTTTAGTTTGATCGGCAGAATTTACAACGTTGAGGATAGCACTCTTATCCTGAATGCCTGAATTCTCAACAGCTTTCATGAAACCATTCCAATCAGGTCCATTTGATTTCACAACATAATTTACTGACTTAGGATCAATTTCCTTATTGTTTTTGGCCGCTTTTTTGAATTTACCATCCATAAACTTCTGTGCAGTTTCAGCACGGCGCTGCGAAAGTCCTTCGTTAAAGGTTTCTTCTCCTTCGGGTGAAGCCCAACCATTGATGGTAACATCTTTAATGACCCATCCTTTTTCAACATCGGTGAGGTTGTTGCTTAAGGCGTTGAAGTTTTCATCATTTTTGTTTAACGGAAGCTTCATGTTCAACTGAGCCAGGTTAACCTGGAAGAACAGATCTGATTTTTGGGTAACGATTGTTTCTTTCTCGTAAGCATCTGGTGCCCATGCCAACACTTCGGTATCTCTGTACCAGTTTGAAGTATGGATAGTACCATCGGCAATTTTTCTTGCCTGGGCTATATTAGCACCTTTTCCGTTCTCGGCAGCAGCTTCACACGACTCATAGCTTTCGCCTGTGTAGGTATAAATAACCGGAGCTACACTTAATTCAGCAACGTCCATGGCCGGGGTGTAAGGAATTTTACCAGTGTAGGTAAACGATCCACCATTGTTGTAGCTTACCAATTCTCCTTCACCGGCTACATCTTCACCTTTAAAGGTTTTGGATGGGAATGCCGTTTGACCACCTTCGTAAGTATAAACAGGAGTAAAACACATAACTGCTTTCTTACCAAAATATTTTGGAGGGAAGGTTCCTTTAATGGTTACTTCGATGCTGTCACCTCTTTCTTCCATTGGATCAGGAACTGCTTTGAGTTCTACCTTTTCGAAGTTGGAAGCCATTTTCTTGGTGTTGTTTCCGCCAAATTTGTAGCGGGCACCAATATTGACGTGTGAAAATACGTCGTTTTTCACTTCTGATGCACCATGTAATACACCGTCAGCATAGTCAGTCGACATCCAGGTATAGGTATAATCACCATAAACAACCCATTTATCACTTACGTTAAAATCAACATTGAATCCAACAGGAACAGTAAGGTCGATATTTCTGTCGCTGATACCACTTCCTGTACCACCTGATTTTGTTCCTTTGGCACCATTGGTACGCAATCTGGCACCGGTGTTCAGGTCGTCGGTTTTCGAAATCCACTGTGCTTGTCCAACACCTAAATGAATACCCCAATCAACAAGGCGATCATGATAACCACTGATCACATTTGACATGTTGATTCCCACATTTAAGTTGCCACCGTAATAATCGGTATTAAATTTCATATCGCGACCCCATTGAGCATCAGGAATAGTTGTGGTAGCCACATTCTTTTTTTCACCTTCAAAAAAACCTCTGTTAATATGCCCGTAAACACTAAAAACAGAGTTTAGTTGACGACCTAATCCCAACGCTCCATTGATATTGGTATGACCAAAATCCGGTGCAAAATTGTAGCGACTTAAGTCGGCATGCGACCAGCTGGGGCCGATTTCAGCTTCGATGAACCAGAATGGCGAAAAAGAAGATGTTTTCTTTTCCTTTTTTTCAACTGTGGCATCCCCGGCTTCCTGAGCAAAGAATGATAAGGGTAAAGCCATGATCATGCTTAAGATCAGTGCTTTGTTAAATAAAGAATAAGCTTTTTTCATGTTAGTAAAGTTTATTGTAGGTATTAATTTTTTCAAAATTTCTAAATTGATGAGGATTTTTGGGTTTTATTTATGCTAAAATATAAAGAACGACTTGTTATCAGAGCAAAAATACTAAAATATGTTTACAAAGATAAGTATATTGGATGATTTTACGTGCAAATAATTATTTTGTTACAGTATTTGTTAACTATTTCAATTTTAATAAGATGTCCCATAGAACAATTCCGGCGCTTACACTTATATTTAAGGAGTGTTTTGTCCCCCATTGAGGTATTTCGATACACGAGTCAGATTGTTGAATTACAGCATCTTCAACGCCATTTACTTCATTGCCGAACACAAGCGCATATTTTTTGTTTTTTTGTGGCATAAAGTGTGGCAATGAGATTGCTTTTTCAGTTTGTTCGATTGAAATTATCTGGTATCCCCGGTTTTTAAGCTCGGTGATGGCCTCCAGCGTACTGGATTTATATTCCCAATCGACTGAGTCGGTGGCACCCAGAGCGGTTTTGTGTATTTCACGATGAGGAGGAGTGGCCGTAATTCCACACAAATAAACCTGCTCGATGGCAAAGGCATCGGAGGTGCGAAATACCGATCCAATATTGCTTTGGCTGCGAATATTATCCAGAACCACTACCAGGGGTAGTTTGTCGGCTTTTTTAAAGTCTTCCACTGAAATTCTGTTCAATTCTTCATTTTTCAATTTTCTCATAAGCATACCTTCTGTGAGCAAAAATACGGAGGTTCTTCCGAACAATACGCGTCAATTGTTATCTTTGTTTTAAAAAATAAGTTGAGTAAGGAAACAAAATATGTTGAAACTCCTCTGATGAAGCAATTTAATCAGATTAAAGGAAAATATCCTGATGCGTTGTTGCTTTTTCGGGTGGGCGACTTTTATGAAACCTTTGGAGCCGATGCCATCCGAACTTCGGCCGTGTTAGGAATTGTACTCACCAAAAGGCGAAATGGGGCAGCCTCTTTTGTCGAACTGGCGGGATTTCCACATCATTCACTCGATACCTACCTGCCCAAGCTGGTTCGTGCCGGTCACAGGGTGGCCATCTGCGATCAGCTTGAAGATCCAAAACTGACCAAAACCATTGTAAAAAGGGGTGTTACCGAATTGGTGACTCCCGGTGTTACACTCAATGATAATGTACTTGAGCAAAAGGAAAATAATTTTCTCGCCGCCGTTCATCTCACCACAGGAAAAGTGGGTGTAAGCTTTGTGGATATTAGTACAGGGGAGTTCTTTCTTGCCGAAGGCAGCATTGAGTATGTCGATAAGATGCTTCAGAGTTTTAGCCCCAGCGAGGTGGTCGTCCAACGGCAGTTTCGCGATCAGTTCCAACAGCATTTTGGAAACGGATATTATTTGGCCTACTTTGATGATTGGGTTTTCAGTGACGATTTTGCTGAGACGGTTCTTCTAAAGCATTTTCGCACTACATCGCTAAAAGGATTTGGCGTGGAGTCGCTTGATAAAGGAATTGTGGCCGCAGGTGCCTGCATCCATTATCTGCTCGAAACTCACCACGATAAAATTGACCACATCAATAAGCTAAGCCGCATCGACGAAGGCCGGTATGTATGGCTGGATAAATTCACCATACGAAACCTTGAACTTGTTGAGCCTTTAAGTCCCGGAGCTACTACGCTGCTCAATATTATCGATCACACCGCTTCCCCCATGGGAGCCAGGATGATGCGCCGGTGGATTACACTTCCCTTAAAGGATTTAAAGTCAATTAACGATCGGTTGGATGTGGTTGGTTTTTTAATTCATAAACCTGATTTTGAACATCAGATCCATGATGAAATTGCCCAGACAGGTGATTTGGAAAGGCTAATCTCCAAAGTATCGACCAATCGGGTGAATCCACGCGAGTTAATACAGTTGAAACGTGCCTTACAGGCTGTGGAAAAGCTAAAGAATTTATGCTCGAAGATAGAGAATGATGCTCTGAGATCAATTGCTGATCAGCTCAACCAATGTCCGGTGTTAATCGGAAAATTAAACAGCCAACTCACCGATGATCCACCCGCTGTACTGGCAAAGGGAAATGTGATTGCCTCCGGAGTTTCAGATGAGCTGGATGAACTGCGAAATCTGGCTTTTAGTGGTAAAGACTTTCTCAAAAATCTGGTTAAAAAGGAAATTGAACAAACCGGGATTTCTTCTTTAAAAATCGGCTTTAACAATGTTTTTGGATATTACCTGGAAGTAACCAATACGCACAAGGATAAAGTGCCTGCCGAGTGGCACCGCAAACAGACACTTACCAGTGGAGAACGTTATATAACGGAGGAACTTAAGGAGTACGAACAAAAGATATTGGGTGCGGAGGAGAAAATTGCCGTGCTGGAACAGAAACATTATGAGGAGCTTGTGCATTTTTGTATCAGGTTTGTAGATCCCGTTCAGCTCAATGCGAACCTCATTGCCGGACTTGATTGCCTGGATTCGTTTGCACGTATTTCCATTGAAAATAATTATAATAAACCGGAACTCAATGACGAATTGGCCATTGATATTAAAGACGGGCGTCATCCGGTAATCGAAAAAAACCTGCCTCCGGGCGAAAGCTACATTGCCAACGATGTATTTCTGGACCATGCCAAACAGCAAATCATCATGATTACCGGGCCTAACATGTCGGGTAAGTCGGCTTTGTTGCGGCAAACGGCCTTGATTGTGTTGTTGGCACAAATGGGATGCTTCGTTCCTGCAGCCTCAGCAAAAATGGGGGTTGTGGATAAGCTGTTTACCCGGGTGGGGGCGTCGGATAATATTTCATCGGGCGAATCGACTTTTATGGTGGAGATGAACGAAACTGCCAGTATCCTGAACAATATTTCGAACAGAAGCCTGATTTTGCTGGACGAAATTGGCAGAGGGACAAGTACTTATGATGGTATCTCCATCGCGTGGAGCATTGCCGAATACCTGCATAACCACCCTGCTTACCGGGCAAAAGTGTTATTCGCTACACATTATCATGAGCTGAATGAGATGAGTACTACTTTGTCGCGAATTAAAAACTACCATGTTACGGTAAAGGAAATGGGCAATCGGGTGATTTTTTTGAGGAAGTTGAAAAAAGGGGGAAGTGAGCACAGCTTTGGTATCCATGTGGCCGAAATGGCCGGTATGCCACGAAAGGTGTTGGAACGGGCGAGGCAGATGCTGACCATTCTGGAAAAAAACCACAGCAGTGAAGCATTAAACCAAGCCATAAAAAAGACCAGCAACCCTGATCACATGCAATTGAGTTTTATTCAGTTGGACGATCCGTTGCTGCTACAAATAAAAGCAGACATCCTGAACACCAATATTGATGTCCTGACGCCCGTGGAAGCCTTAATGAAGTTGAATGAGATAAAAAAGTTGTTGGGAAGTGGACAAAAATAAAGGAATGAAAAAAATCTCTTTTTTATTTGCAGGATTTATAAAAATTGTTTTACATTTGCACCTCCAAAAACGATACCACGTGTTGGTAACTATGATGGAAATGCGGGAATAGCTCAGTTGGTAGAGCACGACCTTGCCAAGGTCGGGGTCGCGAGTTCGAGTCTCGTTTCCCGCTCAAAATCCCGGACCCACCCCGATGGATATCGGGTCAAGGCACGGGATTTTTCTTTGACATAGGCTCGAGTGGTGGAATTGGTAGACACGTTGGACTTAAAATCCAATGACCATTGCGGTCGTGCGGGTTCAAGTCCCGCCTCGAGTACGGAAAGCCGATCTTTTATTAGGTCGGTTTTTTTTTGTTGCGTACAGAATAAACAATATTTCAAATCAAGCATAATTTTGATCCTGATCCAATACAGTAATGTAATCAATGAAATTTCTTATTGTTTTATTATCTTTTGAATTGCTGTGGTTGATTCAAAAATAATTTTAATAAAATACATACCTGTATTGATGTTATGAAGATCAATCTTTTCAAAATTGGTGTTAATGACCTTTAATCTTTGGCCATTTATATCGATAATTTCAATTTTGTAAATTTTTTGATCTGAGTTAACCTTCAATTGATCATGAGTGGGGTTTGGGCATATGGTGACCAGCTTAGGTTCTTTTGAGTTAATACCCACAGGTGAAGGATAGAAGACGAGACCGCAACTCCCTGTAAACTTGGTTACTACTGCGTCTATTTCATTTAAGTCATCTATTATTGTGCCAAAATTATTGTAGTTGCTGCAGCCATTATAGAATCTCATATTACGCGCCGAATAGTATTCCTCATTATCCTTTGTAAACAATCCGGTAAAGCCATAATCCAACACTCCGTTGCTATTGTTTCCATTAGTAATCATTTTTAATAAACTACCTGATGTATCGTAAACTGCAACAAAATAATCCCAAGGTTGAATGATCATTTCTATCGTTGAACCATCTGAACTTGTGAATAATGTTGATTCAGGAGTTCCTTCATTGTTCTTAACCTGGCCAAGCACACTTATTGTATTATTGCAAAGTGTCACATTGTGACCAAATCCGTAATATGAATTGCTGTTTCCCTGAATCCACATACAATCACCTTCAGAATTGATCTTTGCAATATAATATTCACCTACATTGGCTGAAGTAATGCTACCACGTGGACTTATAAATTTCTGGCTATAAGTATAATTTGTGCAATTGTTTCTTCCAGATATATAACAATTACCTGCTTTGTCAGTAACCATGTCCATCGGAATCGTTATGTCATTGGGATGGCCTTCTGTGTAACTTAATATTGACCATTGAAAGAGGCCGTCACCGTCATAATTAGCTAAGAATAATTTCCCTCCATAGTTGCCAAGCCCGGCCAAATAGTGTTCGATGTTGCTGTTAGCCGAGTAAAAAGTGACGTTCTGTTCATAAATGCCTGTAAAATAGATGCGGTTTAATGTATCTACACCAATTTTTGTTATTTCATGTCCATTAATTGCGTTAATTTCTACCCCGGCATCCCAAACTATGTTTCCCTCTGGTTGAATTTTCATAATGGAATAGTTACACGAAGGTGCAATTTTTGCGATAGTATCTATAACGATACCATTGAGTAGGATAGGTATATTAGAAGATGAAGTTAAAGATGCAACAATTAAATTATCTGAGTAATCAATGATAAGTTTTGTAGGGGTAAAGTCATTTCCTGTTAATATCCATTGTTTTCTTCCCAACGAATCTAGTTTGACAATATATCCCCAATGTGGAGGGTAACCTGTCCCGATAAAGGTGGTATCACCTTGATTATCAATAAATATAGTATTGGCAAAACCGCCGATGTAAATGTTTCCAGAATGGTCCTCAACTGCATATTTAACAGTCTCTCTGGTATCTGATGTTTGCACTGTTTGAACCATCCATTTGGCAACCCCTTCTGTATTGTGCTTCATCATATATCCACCTGATTTATCGTTCATTTCAATTCTGCTTCCGAATTGTGTTGCAAATGTCATGTCGTGATAGTATCCACAAGTTAAATACCCGTTTTGTGATTTTGCCAAATGCGCAATATCGTGCGTGTAATATCCACTCCAGGGAGGATCATTGCTATCATCTACATTTGTCCAGCAGCTGTCCGGTTCAGAGGGTTTTGTATAGATCGTAGGGCCAATATCTACAAGAGAATCGTAACAAGCATGATCAGACCAGCAAATCAGTTTAATATAAGTGCTGTCTGTATTCGTAAAATAATTCACTACATCTGGTATATCGCTTACTTGTATATGGGCATTGTCCGAAAATAACCATTGATAATTTTCAGCTTCGGCACAATTTTGGTAGAAGTTAACCTCCTCACCGGGGATTACGTTTGATTTGCCTATATGAAACTGCGCATGTGTTTGTTCAACATCTATTGAAAGAGTGTCAGTAAAATTATTGAAGCACATAGCAGTGGAGTTCATGGCCTGTATATAGTAATTCCCGGTCGTATTTAATGAATCTGACATGAAACTTATGCTGCCTCCGTTTCCTGAGTCAGAATGTCCATATTCATTATTATCACCAAATTTCATCAATCTGTAGTAAACTTCATTTTGAGATGAATCAATTGTAATATTTATAACTTCCTTGTGACAGAGCATATTATCGCTGATAGTTACGGGTTTATTGATATCCGGAATCATAGAGACGGTAATTTCCTGAGTGGCAGTATCTCTTTCACCATCATCGTTCAATACTTGCAGTTCGACTGGGTAAGTACCGGTCGAATTAAAAAGATAAGTAAAGTTATTGCATCCAAGGTGCACATATTCATTGTTAATATACCATTTGCAGGTTGTTGATGAGCCTGTAATTGCAGACATTTCAATATAGCTACCCTCACATCCGCCTTCCAGAGTTAGTTTTGTATAAGGTTTTGTTGCACCTCCCAAAGCATCGGTTTTAAGTAAAACACCATTGTCACCACAGGCGTATAAGAATGTAGAATTATGTTCCGACCAAAATTCATTGATAGCATATGTCATGGAGGAGGGTTGCCATTCCAGAATGTAAGAGCCTGAATTCCAAAATGGGCGAAAAATACCATGATCGGTTCCAACGAAAATATAACCATTATGATAGATTATACCACGCCCGTTAAGCGACCCAAAATCATATTCTGTATACTCGCTTATTATGTCAATAGATAACTTATAGTAAGCCTTGCCAACACCGAATGCAGAGTAGCCATAACCATACGTTACATCTTTATAGCAATTTGAATCTGATGGAGTTACAATATAGTTAAAACCATTTAAATTATGTTCACCTAATATATTTACACTATCCGCAGCAATCCAAAACTCGTTTAAAAAAAAGTCTATTGAATAGAGATCATAAGGCATTATGCTATCCAGAATAGTTACTGAGAAGGGGGTAAAATTGATAATTAATCCATGATCACCTACTGCATAATATTTGTCATTACCATTGTTGAAATCTATTTTATTTAAAGCACTATTGCTGGATCCGATATGAATTATTGAAAAGTTTAATGAGGGGAATATAACCTGCATGATAATGTACGTGTTATTTACTGTGTCTTTACCACAGGCATAGACCCGGTTCTCTTCAATGTGACTGTCCGAATAACAATGTGTAAATCGGGTGTTATTGTATATGATTGAATCCTGGGTGTTTCCTGAATAATTAAAACGGTACCAGCTATCTGGCCCCATACCTCCGTTAGTAGTATAATACAAGCCAGCCTTTCCAGATGCCAATCCGTAATCTCCCTTGAAAACCACCCCAGTTAAATCATCGTTTATACCAGTATTTAAATTTACCCAATCTGCCATGGCAAGTTGAGAAAATAGCGATAAAATAATGAAAAATATTATCTTCATATTCTTGATGTTAGGATGCAGTATCATTGTATTTGGACTTTTAATATTTAGTATTTGAACTATTAAAATGATTGCTTGATTCATCGGAAAGTTTTGATTTTACTTGTTTTTCATTTACTAAGCGAGAAAATGTATCTTTTCACTTCTTTAAATTCAGACTAAATGTTTAAGGTACTCCCCAATCGTTGGACAAGATTTAGGCAAAGTTATGATATTTTATTTTACTCCTACAGAACAGGAAATAACTTTTAGACCTCCAGCTCTGGCGCGCGTTTAGCTTCAGCATATCACGTGACTTTTATCACTCCATCAAATTTCATTACAACTACCAAGTTGTCATGCGAAAGTGCATCCCTGCCTGCCGCAGGCAAGCTCGTTACCGCTACGCTCAAACGAGGGCGAGGGAGGGTCTGCAATGGATGTCCATCAAACACATTCAGAGTAACTGAACAAGACTTCATAGAATCCATCCATTGCAGTCTGGCTTTAGCCGACTGGAATAAAAAGTTCCTTCTGCTTTAGCAACAGTTAGTTGCAGAAAAAAGTAAGGATAGAAAAAAGAGAGTAGATTACAAATGTAGGGCAGTCGGATAAATCCGGACTGCAAGGAATGTCCAATTAGCACATTCAGAGTTAATGAACAATACTTCATAGAATCCATCCATTGCAGTCTGGCTTTAGCCGACTGGAATAAAAAGTTCCTTCTGCTTTAGCTACTCTTTAATATTGAAACTAGGTAAAAGCAAAAAATAGACCCTAATATATTTTTAAGCGTATGTATACAGCTTACAGCTCTTACTTCCAGACTTTCAACTTGGGAAAATAAGCACAAAGCACAGCTTATTTACAATACAAATAATATTCTGATTCACATAATGCAAAAATTCAGGTTGTTACCAGCATAGGCAATGCTTACTGAGTTGCTGTAGGTTTTAATGTAGATGTAATGACAGGCAATAGACACGTGAAACATTCGCATGCCAAGGGGGGGATCAGCCTGAACGGCACGAAGGTTTATATTAAATACACTGAAATCTTAAGTTATGGAGCAAGGAAAATGGCCATTGGAACAGCCACAATCAAAATTAGCGCATACATCGATAATAAAACTATGGTGAATACCCCCATGAATTTAAACAAGGATTTCAGGTTCTCGAATCCTGAAATAACCATGGCCTTGTCCTGTTGTAGAATGCCACCTTTCATACGTATGGCGAACTTGTGCAAATAGTTAATCGGGATAAGATAAAGACCGGCCAACACCAGATAAATAAATCCAAGAAATCCAAAGGGCATGGGCATAGGCGATTGAGTGTAATTGCTTAGCTGCGAGGCACCAAACATCATAAAAAGAGCCAACAGAACAAAAATCCCAACAGTGACATAGCCTACAAAGGCCAGAAATTTTCCCCAGGTTGAGGTTTCTTTTAAATACCCATTAATTTCTTCATACGAAAAAATAGGGTTCTCGTTCAGGGATTTGTTTTCAAATACTTCCATATCAATTGTTTTAATAAATTACCTATTCGTCATGCTTTTCGGTTTCGGCCATTTGGTTATTGTTAACTGTATATTTGCGCAAATAAGGAGGTGAACAGATCAGTTCATGTTGGGTTGTCCCAGTCAGTAAAAGCAGTGATGTAAGCAGATAATACAGGTTGTAAAGATAAAATATTTTCTGAATGTAGACAGTAAAAGATTAGATTTTGAGAATGTCTGCCTGCACGTTTTGATTTCTTACATGATTTATTCCTCATCCGGTCGTTTACGCAGTTGTTTTTTTTCAGCAACCATTTTTTTTTCTTTCAGTTTTCGTTCAATGCTGCCTTTGCCTGGCTTTGTGGGCACACGTTTCTTGCGCGGCTTTAGTGCTTTGGTTATGAGTGCGTAAAATTTCTCAATCACCTCTTCCTTGTTGGCCAATTGCGACCGGGAAGTCTGACAGGTAAGTACAAGAAACCCTTCGTTGTTGATTTTGTTGGCGAGTTTTTCGGTCAACATTTCTTTTTCACTTTCCGAAAGCAATTTCGAATCCATGATGTGGAACCGCAACTCTATTTTGGAACTCACTTTGTTCACGTTCTGTCCACCCGGCCCGCTGCTGCGGCTGGCACTAAAAGTCCATTCGGGAGTAAAATCGCGAAATGGGCTATTATTGGGAGCTAAAGGGATTGACATGTGGAGCAAATTATGGCGAGCTTTATCATTCTAAATGAGGTTAATTAAGGAAGGGTTTATTTATTTTTCTTCTTTACATACTTCGATCGGGCAAACAATGCATCCAACTTATCTTCGTTCAGTGATGGATTGGTGATGGGCATTTGATCATTCTGTACCTCGTATTCAAGCAACTTTGCTTTGCCTTCGTTGGTTAGCAGCGGAATTAAACTCCATCCCCGGTTGGTGGTTTCGATATATTCACCTTTTTTGTTAACGATGTTCAAACAGGGAAGAAAACAATCTTTTCTGCCAATAAACTGATCCATGATTTTTACAGCATTCGCATATTCCTTACGCGATGCCCTGCCCAGGGCTTCATAATCAAAAATGATACGTCCATCCCATGTCATTACCTTAGCCGAACCATCATAGATATTGTCTTCGATCGTCAGGCCTGAATGTACTGTATCGTGACCCGATGGCATCAGCAGTACTTTTCCCCCACCGCCTTCAATGTTTGAAGCGAACATGGGTTTGTAGATGCCGGATATCCAACCTTGCAAATGCTTGATAAAGATTTTGCCAATTTGAATGGGTGTGATAAAATGCATCAGCCCTTTTTCTTTGTGACATTGTAACAGGTAATAGGGTTCCACGCCTGCCCAGAACATTCGCCTGAAAGTAGTGGCCAATGTTTTGTAATAGGCATTTACATGCTTCAGCAGGACTGTCTGGTTTCTTACCGAATATCCATGGCTCCTGATGCGTTTGATGGCAGCGTGCATTTCTTCGGTAATTTCCTGATAATGGTTGATATGGGTCATGAAATACACCAGTTTTTCAGGGCCTTTATTGTATTTGTTAACAGAGTGATCGATGACGTTGAGTAGTTCTTCGGTAACTCCCATTGGCATTACCACTGGTACCCGGGTTGCAATACGGATGCTGCGGAGATGAGGAACACGGCTAAGCTCTCCGAGGATATATCCTAAGCTTTTCTTACCAATTCTCAGTGCATCGCCTCCTGTTACCAAAACCTCGTCTATATTCGGATTGTGGGCAATATAAAACAGTCCTTTTTGAATGTCTTGATCACTAATGAAACTGGCTGAATCGAGAGATTTGGTCCGTTGACAATGTGTACAATAAGCCGCACAGGCTGAATTGTCACTTACAAAAAAAGCGACCCTGTTTGGATATCGTTGATAAACAGCACCGTAACTTCTGCTACCTTCCTCCATAGCTTCTTCCTTCCCTGCATCAGGAAATAGGAGGTGGGCCGGAGTGGGAACGCTTTGCCAAAAAATGGGATCCAATCGGTGTGAAGCTTTTTCCCCTTCCAGCATCTTGGGATGAAAAACATCTTCCTGCATCAACGTGGCATAATAAGGCGTAATGCGCATCGATTCTTTACCTTCGGCCCTCAAAGTATCAATGGTACGTTGAATTTCACTTTTTTGATAATCGGTTAGGGTGATCACTTGTGATAAGGCTTCCACATCCCGGATGGAATTTCTGTCTTGCCATAACGGGTTTTGCCATTCTTCCGATGATACGTTTTTCCAACGCTTAATGGTTTGATAAGAACGTGGTTTATAATAAAATGTTTCTTGTGTCATGGTAGCAACGGATTCGATTGTTGCAAATTTAAGCATTATTGGTTAATTTACCTGACAACATCCGTTTTTACAGCCAGAGCCTGAGTCGGCTAATTGACTCTTCCGGCGAAAACCTGTTCAATGCATACTGCTACGAGGCAGCAAACCTTACGATGATTCACTCAGACGATAAATGGCTTTCAGTTTGGTTGCCGTTTCTTGGTGAGAACTGATTGAAGCATCCACTTGAAAAGAGCCTTCATCAGTTTGTTTGTAGGAGATGCTGATCAACGCTACCTGCTTATCCGGGACGATGATCATCAAAAACTTGGCTTGTGCCATGCTGACCAGTTTTAGTTTTCGCTTTAGATGTTGTTCGAATAATTCCTTTACTATTTGTAACTGGATCACTCCGGGAACCACCGGTTGACCTGGGAAATGACCAAGATACACTTCATGATCCGGGTTGAATAAGAGCGTGGCTTCGAGGTGCTGATCTGAAGCATCAAACGAAAGGATGGTATAGAAATTTTTAACTAACATCAGCGTGCCGAAAGCAGGATTAAACTGTGATTAATGTTCCTGAAATGGTTGTAAATCAGAATGTTTTTTGGAGTGTGTTTTCCAAAATCATGATGGCAGATTGTCGATGGAACCTGTTTCATTTTTAAAATGTTTGAAGCCACCCACATGGCAAAACTGCTGGCGGTGTCGTATTCGCCACACAGGTGTTTGAAACGTCCGGTTGGGATGGTTTTCAATAGACCGGTGGCCAAATCTTCATAAACGCGATCAAAAACAGGATCTCCATTATTCCCCATGATGACCAAATCAATATCTGATAATTCGAGTTCACTGGTCACAAGAAAACGTTTAATGAAATCCTCCAACTCCTTATTTGATCCGGGTTTGTAAAGGGTGCTCACTCCTTTGAGTTGCGCATAGGTTTTTTCGGAACGGTCGGCCGACAAAACAAAAAAGGCGCTTCCTTCTCCCGAAAGGGCTCCGGGTTTCAGGTCGTTGTACACTGCTGAATTTTTACAGGCGTGTTTTTTGTAATAATCGATTTGTGTTTTAATGAGCCAGCTTTCATCCGTAATTTCATCAATACCGCCCACCAGAACCTTTTGTGCTTCTTTCTCAGCAATCATCATCATGGCATCTAACAGGGCACTTTCGAACGAAAAAGTACGGTGTACATAAGCCAGGTTGTGGTTTTTATTGCCCAGCATGAGTGCAATTTGTCCACCCATGGTGTTGTGGGTCGATTGAATAAATGAGGTGGGAGTGAGTAAAGTTTCTCCATTCTCAATCATGGCATTCAGGAATTTCTCGGTATCAATCTGGCAACCCATTCCTGTTCCTGTCATGATGGCATCCACCTGATCAACACCGGCTTGCTGCATGGCCACCCGGGCGCTAACCAGGCTCATTTTCACAATTTTGCTCATCCGTCGCAATAGCTTTACATCGATATAATCCTTGTAAACCGGAGAAACCACTTGCAAAAACCGTTCGTTGTATTCCAAAATCTCTTCAAGGAACTTATCCTGATTCACAGTGGGTTGTGGAACAACTGCGCCACTTCCATCGATATAGGCGGGAGCTAACATCATGACCTGGAGATATTAGATGGAACTTTTGAAAAAACCACGGAGGAATCGTTTCCGCCAAATCCAAAGCTATTCGTTAACACGTGGTTGATGTGCAGGTCGGTAAGTTGGCTCACAGGCACAAGATTGATTTCTTCAATCACTTCCTTAAAATTGATGTTCGGAAAGACTTTGTTGTTGTTCATTGACAGTATGGAGATAATGGACTCAATCACACCTGTAGCTCCCAATGTATGTCCGGTGAAGGCTTTGGTTGAACTAAAAAGAGGAACATGGTCGCCAAAAAGACGTTTCATGGCCACGCCTTCGGTGAGGTCGTTGTTGTCGGTTCCGGTACCGTGAACATTGATGTAATCAATGTCCTGAGGGGTTATTCCTGCTTTTGCGACCGCACGTTGCATGGCCAAAAAAGGACCTTCGCCATTATCCGAGGAGGCCGTTTGGTGAAAAGCATCGTTGGCATTGGCATACCCGGCAACCTGAGCGATCATCCGTTTTTTTCCGGCGAGGGCATCCGATGTACGTTCCAGTACCAGATATCCTGCCCCTTCCCCCAGGTTGAGTCCGCGGCGGGTGGCATCAAAGGGTCGGCAATGTTCATGATCCAGGATCATGAGGGTGTTAAAGCCATTCAGTGTAAACCGGCTCAACGCGTCGGTACCTCCAACAATTACCGCATCCAACAGGTTGTGTTTGAGCAAGCGGGCTCCAAACATGATGCTGTTCAACGAGGAAGAACAGGCCGTACTGATGGTGGTTAAATAATCGTGAATGTTGAGGTCATCGGCAATCATTTCGGTGCTGTTGCCGGCATGGTGGGTATCAATATGGGTTTTGTGGATGGCATCCGTGAGGAAATCTTTGTAATACAGTTCACTGCGGTCCATTCCA
>JAUYGX010000124.1 GCA_030690365.1 Bacteroidales bacterium
TTAAGCACAAACTGGAATGTGGGTAACTTACCGCGAGGCTTGTATTTCTATCGTGCAGAGCAGGATGGAAATACAGTTACTGGTAAAGTGGTATTGCTTGGGGAGTGAGTTTTTTTTTAAAATGATTGATAGATGAAAAACATATTTGAAAGTGGGAGAAGTGGATATAGCAGCGTAGTTGCAAACTACGCTGAGTGGGGGGCTCAATTTAATTACACACTACCCTACAATGCAAGCGGAGGCTCTATTGTTATTACCGACATCATCGGCGAAAAAATAGAAACACTCGTTTTGCAAAGTAATCAAGGCAGCAAGTTATGGGATACCCGTAAACTGCCAATAGGAGTTTATTTATACACCCTGAAGTCAGTAGGCTTATCTGAAACAGGGAAGGTTGTAATTAGTAGATAAATATTTAACAAACAGGTTGTAAGCAAGCAGCTTACAACCTGTTTTACTATTAGTTTTAAAATATGAAAAAACAATTTCTAATTTTTCTTTGTTTTATATTTATAACGCCACTTATACATGCACAACAAATGGATATCACTTGGCAGCAGTGCTTGGGAACGGATGAGAGCGATTATCCTATGGCAGTGGCAAAAGCAAACAATGGGGTTTTGGTTAGTGTTTTAGTTCCAAAGGGAGGTGTGGAAATTTCGAACTACCATGGATTGGGCGATGCCTGGCTTGTTAACCTTGATACCCTTGGCAATGTGATATGGGAAAAATGTTATGGGGGCAGTGGGGGTGAGAGTTTTAGTAAAATAATTAACCTTCCAAACAATGAGTACTTCCTTTTAGGTGGCACCAATTCTAGTGACGGAGACGCACAATCCTGGAATCACGACAGCTTTGATATATGGGTTGTTAAAATTGACAGTGCGAAAGAAATAATTTGGGAAAGATGTGTAGGAGGCCCGTCACACGATTCTCCCAATGATGCCATAGCCACACCGGATGGAGGAATATTGGTACTTGGCCAAATAACCTATCCCGGCGGAGATATCGGCCAACATTATGGTGGTACCGATGCCTGGCTGTGCCGGCTGGATTCCTCGGGCAATATATTGTGGGAACATACCTATGGCGGACCCGGTGACGAACGCCTCATGAAGGTCATCCCTACCTCACGCGATACCTATATGATGGTTGGTGATTTTTACACCAGCGAAGGACTGATCGATTGCCAAAAGGATAGTTCAGCCATCGAGAAAGATGTGTGGGTAGTGGAGATCGACACGCTGGGCAATTTGCTTCAACAATATTGCTACGGGGGCAGTTATTGGGATGAAGGGTTTGATATTATTGAAGTGGGAAGCGGTTTTGTTTTTTTAGCACAAACCGACTCTGACGATCAGGATGTAAGTGGATTGCACGGATCGGTCAATAGTTCCTATAATTCGGATATATGGGTTGTCCAAATTGACAGTATTGGAAATATAAAATGGCAAAACTGCTTGGGCGGCAGCCGAATAGATTCTCCAGTTTCAATTTATCATTTTAGTGACGGGGACTACTTGCTATTTGGCGTTTCCTATTCAGATGACGGAGACGTTTCCGGAGACCATTTCGATTTAGGTAATCCTGATATATGGGTAGCTAAGCTCGATTCATTGGGTCAACTTCAATGGCAACAATGCATTGGTGGGATTAGTTATGAATGGTTAGCACCACACTCGATATGTCAGATAAGTGATGATCATTATGCAATGGCAGCTCAAACTTTTATGCTAAGTGAAGATGTGCAATGTGATTTAAATCCCACAAATTCCACTTACGATGCCTGGGTATTTGAAATAAAAAACTGCTCCAACTATCAACCCGTCACACCCCAAGGCCCCACCGGGCCGGATACCCTGTGCCACACAACAGACACAACCTCGGTTTATACCCTTGCACCGGCAGCCGGAGCCTGGGGCTATATATGGCAACTACAACCCGAAGAAGCAGGTACGCTGGTACAAGACAGCCTGTCGGCCACCATCACCTGGAACACCGGCTATCAGGGTGAGGTACAAATTTCCACCGCCAGCTACAACGACTGTGGGCAGTCGGCATACTCGGAGGCTAAAACCACCTTTGTTTACACCTGTGTGGGGGTGGAAGAAAACGCGGCCAATGGGCTTGGGTTGAGGGTGTATCCTAATCCTGCCAATGAGCTTGTGTTATTTGAAACATTGGGCAATAAACTCACGACCGTCACCATTTATAGCCACACCGGGCAGTTGGTGGAAAAGTTGGTGCTTAATGCAGCACGTACACAATGGAATATTGGTAGTTTGCCACGCGGACTTTATTTCTATCATGCGGAGCAGGATGGCAAAATGGTGGCGGGAAAATTGGTGTTGGGTGGGGAGTAGATTATATTCAACTTTTCAAAAGTTTGAAACTTTGGAAAAGTTACGACATCCAAGTCCCCCACGATGGTTATCGGGGCGATCGGGATAGTCACGATCGACTTTGTAACCCTGGAATTCATTCCGTGGATTTTGAAAACTAAACTAAAACTGATCATAAAATAATGAAGTATTCACAAAATCATGAGCAAATCAAGGCACGCGAAACATTCGCGCGCCAGAGGGGGTGAGTCTGGTTGTTAACCGTCGGTTTGCCAAAACGAATATGCTTCAGCACCTTGCAGAGCAAATAAAGCAGTCGGTACCAGAGGGATTGCTTGCCAAAACAAGGGGTACGGTGGTGGAGTGGAGGTAGTGGAATAATGACGACCTTCCGGGAAGGATTTGACCTTCCGGGTTGGAAAAAACCCGGAAGGTCGAAATAGTTTACTCAATTAATCAAATACAACAGCCTTTACGCCTAGCTCCTGCACCTGCCGGGCAATAAGTTCCAACTCTCTTCTCGTTACTTTTTCCACTCCGGCGGCCGGGGTTTCGCGTTCGATGCTGTAGAGCATCACTTCAGCAGGTCGGATTTTGTCGATCAGTTTCAGCCATGCCGAAATTTCCTCCGGTGAAGTGTTATCGATGCGTTCTCCATTGTTTTCGCCACGCAAAAACAGGGTTTGAATGGTCAGGTTTTCCTTGATGAGTAACAGATTTTCTACAATCTTTTCCAATGTCAGGTTGCCAAGTGGTTGGTTGATGCGTTGAAACATGATTTCGGTTCCGGCATCCAGTTTTTGAATGTTTTTATCAATCTTCAACAAAGCGTCTCTTACCTGTTTTTTGTGTAGCATGCTGGCATTCGACAGCACACTTATCACTGCCTTTGGTGCATATACATCACGTGCTTCGATGGCATCGTCAATAATTCCGGCAAATTCAGGGTGGGTTGTAGGTTCTCCGTTTCCGGCAAACGTAATGGCATCGGGTTGGTTTGGGGTGTTCTGAAGCGATTGCAGTTTTTCGGACAGCAACCGTTTAAAATCTGTGCGTTTTGGAAGCTCAATCTTTGTGGTACTGTTGTCGGTCCACCCGCATTCGCAGTAAACACAATTAAAGTTACAGAACTTGTTGTGTACTGGGAGTAAATTGATTCCCAAAGAGATACCCAATCTCCTGCTGCGAACAGGACCAAAAATTAACTCGTCGAATAAAATGCCAGCCATAAAATGGAAGTTTGTGCAAAAATAGCCTTAATTTTGATTTTTTTACCGAAGTTCCATCTACCAAAACCGATGAACACGCTCAGTCAGTTAAAAAAACCAATCGAAGCCGATCTTGATTTGTTTCAGGAGGTTTTTAAAAATTCTGTTAAGTCGAAAGTGCCTTTGCTGGACATTATTATGAGGTATCTGCTCAAGGCAAAGGGCAAGCAGTTGCGTCCGGTAATTGTGGTTTATAGTGCGGCTTTGTTTGCCAAACCCAATGAAGAAACTTACAGGGCAGCTTCCCTGATTGAACTTTTACATACCGCTACCCTGGTGCACGATGATGTGGTTGATGATGCCAGTCACCGACGTGGAAGGTTTTCGATCAATGCGTTGTGGCGCAACAAAATTGCGGTACTGGCAGGAGATTATCTGCTTTCGAGGGGCATGTTACTGGCTTTGAAATCAAAGGATTATGCTATTCTTGAAATTGTATCGGAAGCCGTTAAGGAAATGAGCGAGGGCGAGCTGTTACAGATGGAAAAAGCCCGTAAGCTGGATATAAATGAACAAGTGTATTATGATGTAATTCGCAAGAAAACGGCTTCCTTACTGGCTTCTTGCTTTGCTTCTGGAGCCGCTTCCACCTGTTCCGATCAGGAATCAATTAATCGCATGTGGCAAATAGGAGAATTGGCAGGTATGGCTTTTCAAATAAAAGACGACTTGTTCGATTTTCAGAAAAACAACCAAACCGGCAAGCCCAGCGGCATCGACATCAAAGAAAAAAAAATGACCCTGCCGTTGATTTTCGCACTTAGTAAGGCTACATTTTTAGAAAAGAGAAAAATCATCAACATTGTAAAAAACCACAATACCAATGAAAACAAAGTGGGCTGGTTGATGGACTTTGTAGAGCAAAGTGGCGGTCTGGCTTATGCCGAAAACAAGATGAATGAGTTTAAAAAGCAATCGCTCGACTTGTTAAATACTTTTCCTGAAAACCAGGCCCGAACGGCTTTGGAGCAGTTGGTGGTTTTCTCAATCGAAAGAAGTAAATAACTTTATGCCATCTTTAAGGTAAACGAAAATGTAGTCCCTTCGCCTTCTTTACTTCTTACACTGATGGTTTGCCGGTGGGCTTCGATGATGTGTTTTACAATGGCCAATCCCAGTCCCGAGCCACCGGTATCGCGCGAGCGACTTATTTCTGTCCGGTAAAACCGTTCAAAAACGCGGTGCATATTTTCTTCAGGTATACCGATACCATTGTCCTGCACCTCCACCAGATAATTGTTGTGAAAATTGTAGCAGGATATTTTGATGATGCCCCCTTTTTGATCACCATATTTTATGGCATTATCAATCAGGTTAATAAGCACCTGCCTGATACGCTTTTTGTCGGCACGTGCTTTCATAGAACGGTTCATGGAAGAATGTAACACAATTTTTGTATTGTGGTTTGTAGCTTTCATTTCCATGTAATCCATCACTTCGCGGGTAAGATCGTACAAGTTAAAGGTTTCTTCCTTCAGCACCAGTTCACCTGATTCGAGCCGGGCAATTTCTTCCAGTTCTTCAACCAGCACAATCATTCGGTTGATACTTTTTTCAGTCTTTTTTAAAAACTTTTCGTTCACCGATTTATCTTCCAGGCCACCCTCGAGCAAAGTAAGTACATAGCCCTGAATGTTAAAAATCGGGGTTTTGAGTTCGTGCGAAATATTGCCTAAAAATTCACGTCTGTAAACAGCAAGTTCTTTCAGTTCTTCAATTTCCTTCTTTTTTTCCTCACTCCATTTTAACACCACATTGTTTACAATCTCCAGTTCGTCGTTCTTGCCCTTTTTAAACCCTTTTCGCTCGGTCTCCGATTTCAGCAATCCAATGGTTTTATAAATAACCTTAAGTTTTTCCTTGATATACTGATCGAACAGGTAGTTGCTGATGAAGAAGGTAAAAACAAAAACAAGGGGCAAAAAAATCAGCAGAGGGATTAACCGGAAGCTGAAAAAAAGTAAAAAAATGAGGAAATAAACAATGCCAAACAGCGCCGTTGTAAGTGCTGAATTGATAAGGGCGATATTTTTGGAGGCAGATTTTGGCATCAGCAATAGGATTGCTCTGATGAGGACTTATGTACTGAAAGTGTACCCCACACCTTTAATAGTACGGATGTTGTCGAGTCCTATTTTTTCGCGGATTTTGCGCATATGCACATCAATGGTACGGTCGCCAACAATGACGTCGTTTCCCCACACCCTGGCAAAAATGTCTTCGCGCGAAAACACTTTGTTGGGCGAGGCTGCCAGCAACGCCAGAATTTTAAACTCTTTGTTGGGCAGGATGATTTTCTCACCCTCTTTGATGACCATAAAACGTTCAGAATCAATTATCAGATCATTGATTTCGATCACCGAATTTACTTTCTCTTTTTTGGAGGTCCGGCGCAACAAGGCATTTATCCGGCTCATCAACACTTTTGGCTTAATCGGTTTCGACACATAATCGTCGGCTCCGGCTTCAAAGCCTGCGATTTGTGAATAATCCTCCGACCGGGCTGTTAAAAATACGATAATGGTTTCTTGCAGAGCCTGAATTTTCCTGATTTCCTGCACAGCAGTCATGCCATCCATTTTTGGCATCATCACATCCATGATAATCAGGTCAGGAATTTCTTTTTTTGCTTTTTGAATGGCTTCCATTCCGTTAAAGGCAGTAACCACGTTAAAACCTTCCTTTTCAAGGTTGTACGACAAAAACTCAACAATATCTTCTTCGTCGTCGACCAACAGAATTTTATACTTTGTTTGGTCCATCAGATTAATTTTTCCATCTGACCAAAGTACTACAATTTTAGTGACTGGTGAAATTAGTGTATTATTTTTAAGTTAATTCTATCTGCAACAGACTAATAATCTGTAATATGGCTTAGTTATTGAATTTAAGTTCAATTTCGGGAACATTTTTTAACTTTGATGAAAAAAGAATGATGCAAATTACTTTACGATATGTGCTCTTGTTTATTGGTTTTACTGTTTCCTTTTCGGCTCTTTCGCAGCAGCGTTTTGGAGGCGGAATAACGGCCGGTGTGGTAGGTTCACAGGTGGCCGGCGACTCGTTATCGGGATACCATAAAGGCGGGATTTTTGGAGGGGGATTTGTTACCATTGGCCTGGGAGGAATGTCTTCCGCACAGATGGAACTTACTTATTTTCAAAAAGGAAGCCGCGAAAATCCGATTGAAGAAAACAATTATCGGTTTTTCCTGCTCCGCTTGAATTATGTTGAGATGGCCATCCTTTATCAACATCAGATGGGTAGTTTTATGTTTGAAGGCGGGCCTTCGGTTGGCGTACTCACCAGTTTTTATGAAGAAAACACCTATGAGATTGTAAGTAACGTGTCAGGATATCCAAAACCCGCCCGTTTCACCTTACAAATCAATCTGGGGATGGTGTTGTTGGTGAGTGATCAATGGCAGGCTTTTCTACGTACCAACAATTCGATGATGAGTGTCAGGGGTAAAGATTACAAAGGTGTTTTTCGGTTTTGGGATTATGGCCAGTACAACGATGCATTGGTGCTGGGCCTGAGGTACGTGTTCAGGGCGCCCAATCGTTAAAAAAACCTAAACCATCCACATTGCGACCTGATACTTAGGAATATTCACATCACTTCGGTTTTTTTTACTACCTTTGCACATCAGTATCGTATAACAAATTTACTTATGGAAAAGAAGAGGGTGCTTTTTGTAAATCAGGAGATAACTCCATATCTCCCTGAGACTCCTCTAAGCAAAATTGGTCGGTTTCTTCCCCAAAAGACTCAGGAAAAAGGAAAAGAAATCCGCACCTTTATGCCAAGATATGGCCTCGTTAACGAAAGAAGGAATCAACTGCACGAAGTAATTCGTCTTTCAGGTATGAACCTAATTATTGATGACATCGACCATCCACTCATCATAAAAGTTGCTTCCATACAACAAGCGCGAATGCAGGTTTATTTTATTGACAATGAAGATTTCTTTCACCGAAAGTTTTTGTTCCGCGATAAAGCCAGGAAATTCTTCGACGACAACGATGAACGTACCGTCTTTTTTTCCAAAGGAGTACTCGAAACGGTCAAGAAACTGGGCTGGGCACCCGATCTCATTCATACCCATGGGTGGTTTTCGAGCCTGTTGCCTTTTTACGTTCGTACAGCTTACAAGGACAATCCCATCTTTGGTGATTTAAAAATAATCTGCAGCCTCTACGACGATGAGTTCAGCGAGTCGTTTAAATCGGGGTTTGTGGATAAAATAAAAATGAATGGTATCGAAAACAATCAACTCGAACACTATAAAAATGGTTCTTACGTTTCCTTGATGAAAGGTGCCATCGATCATTCAGATGCACTGATGATAGCCAGTCCTGTAATCAACCAGGAAGTTTTGGAATATGCCAAAGCCTCCGGTAAACCAATGCTTGACTATCAGGGAGAAGAAGACTATTTTAATGCTTATAATGATTTTTATGACCAGATTATTGAAGGTTAACAAAACCGGATTGTATTTGATAGCGGCCAGCTTTGTTCTGGTTGCCATTACACTGATTTTACCATCCTGTGCCAAAGACCCGGGAAAAATAGGCACCATTCTTCAGCCAGGCAGCAGTTTTTTAAAGGTTCGCTATACCGATACCACTTCGGTTGTTGCCTATTCGGTTATCGATGATTCGGTTCGCACGGATGAACTTACCCGCAATGCAATCGGTTATGTGAACGATCCGGTATTCGGCGCAACAAAGGCCTCATTTTATACACAGTTTGTACTTTCTACCAATGGCCATAATTTTGGTGATACTCCTCAACTGGATTCGTTGGTTCTGCAATTGGTTTATTCAGGTGCTTATGCCGATACCAATACATCGCTAACATTACATACTTACCAAATGACAGGTGATATATATGTAGACAGTGCTTACTACAATAGACGAACTTTTGCCGTTGGAGAAAATGATTTCAGTAACTATTCATTTCAACCCCGGCCTAATGATAGTGTTTATTTTGATGGAGACACTTTACCTCCTTTGATCAGGATAAATCTTTCTAAGTACAGCACCCAACTGGGCGAGTATTTACTGGCGGCAGATTCTGCAAACGACATGATAGATAACGAAGGATTTCTTGAATATTTTAAAGGACTTTATCTAACGCCTTCTGCTGTGGCTTCAGCGGGTGCCCTGGCGTACTTTAATCTGATATCAAGTGGTACACGATTGACTTTATACTATAGCACCACCGTAAACGACACCATATATGATTCCTTGCAGTATAATTATTTTATCAGCACTTCGGCTGCACGGGTTGGACATTATGACCATTTTTACGACAATGTTAGTTCCGATTTTCGATCTCAGGTTGTGGATGGTGATACAACGCTGGGGAACCATAAGTTTTATATTCAGGGTTTTGCCGGGGTAAAAACCATTATTAAGGTACCAAATCCCAAATCATGGACCAATTTGGTCAATGTGGCTGTGAACGAAGCAAAATTAATTCTTCCGGGTGGCGATAATCCTCAGTTTTATGGCGCTCCATCACAACTTGTTCTTGTTCAGCGGCTTGCAGATGGGAGTTATGAAGTGCTATCTGATTATAATGCAGGTATTTCTTATTTTGGAGGCACCTATATATCGTCATCAAACAGGTACGAATTTCGGATCACAAGATATATTCAGTCGATTATAAGCGACAGCACCACTGCTAATTATGGATTGTATCTCCTGGTAAATGCGGGATCTGTAAATCCGGAAAGTTTTATATTTAATGGAATTCAACCCAATGCTGATTCCACTGCCCGTATGAAACTTGAAATTCTTTATACCGATCTGGATTAAGATTGTATTCCAAATTGGGATTATTCTATCAACAATCAATTACTTTTGTACTTTTATTTTCATAACCTATATACAAAACTATGTGCGGAATTGTAGCTTATGTTGGATACAAACAAGCATATCCTATACTCATAAAAGGACTTGAACGACTTGAATACCGTGGATACGACAGTGCCGGAGTGGCCCTGCTTAATCACGGATTAAAAACCTATAAAATACCAGGCAAAGTAGCTGAATTAAAAAGATTTCTGGAAGATAAGGATCTGGATGGCAATTTGGGTATTGCCCATACAAGGTGGGCTACACATGGTGAACCTAATTTCACCAATGCGCATCCTCACTATTCACAGACCAAATCGTTGTCGATTATTCACAACGGCATCATCGAGAATTATGCCTTGCTCAAAGAGGAACTCATCAAACGGGGGTATACCTTTAATTCTGATACAGATACCGAAGTACTTGTTAACCTTATCGAAGATATTCAACTTAACGAGCAGGTACTACTCGATGAAGCAGTACGCATCGCATTAAATCAGGTAGTGGGTGCCTACGCCATTGTGATACTTTCGGCAGATTCTCCAAATACCATCATTGCTGCGCGTAAAGGCAGTCCGTTGGTGATTGGTATAGGTGATGATGATTTTTATGTGGCATCGGATGCCACTCCCATTGTTGAATACACAAAAAATGTGGTGTACCTCGAGGATGAGGAAGTGGCCGTACTCACCAGGGGCGAAAAACTGAAATTGCGCGATATAAAGAACCATGAAAAAACACCTTATATTCAGCAGCTTGAAATGAACCTAAGTGAGTTGGAAAAGGGTGGTTACGAGCATTTTATGCTTAAAGAAATCAATGAGCAATCCCGATCGGTAAAAGACAGCATGCGTGGCCGATTAAATGCAAGCAAAGCACTTGTGTCGTTGGGCGGAATTGTTGATTACGAACAAACAATCCTGGCTGCAAACCGCATCGTCATCGTGGCCTGTGGCACTTCGTGGCATGCAGGTTTGGTTGGAGAATATTTATTCGAAGATCTGGCCCGAATCCCGGTTGAAGTTGAGTATGCCTCCGAATTCAGATACCGAAACCCCATCATTAACGAAGGCGATGTGGTATTGGCCATTTCGCAGTCGGGTGAAACAGCCGATACATTAGCAGCCATCGAATTAGCCAAGTCAAAAGGGGCCATCATCCTTGGAATTTGCAATGTGGTAGGTTCGTCCATAGCACGTGCAACCCATGCAGGTTCATATACCCATGCCGGTCCTGAAATCGGAGTAGCTTCCACCAAGGCATTTACTGCTCAGGTTACAGTACTCACCCTGATGGCCTTGCGATTGGCAGAACTTAAAGGTACTATACCCCGTTCCAGATTTATCCGTCTTTTGCACGAACTGGAGGATCTCCCCAACAAAATTGAAAGAGTCCTCGACGATAAAGGAGCCACCAAATTTATTGCCAGTCAATTTAAGGATGTGCACAACTTCCTTTACCTTGGCAGGGGATATAATTTCCCAGTGGCACTCGAAGGCGCTCTTAAATTAAAGGAAATTAGCTATATCCATGCCGAAGGCTATCCGGCTGCCGAGATGAAACACGGCCCCATTGCCCTGATTGATGAAAATATGCCGGTGGTTTTTATAGCAACCAGCAAGGGAATCTACGATAAGGTGGTTAGCAATATTATGGAAGTGAAAGCGCGCAGTGGGAAGATTATTGCGGTTGTAACCGAAGGCGACACAACTGTCAGGGAACTGGCCGACTATGTCATCGAAATCCCTGAAACCGAAGAAATGCTTATTCCCATGCTGGCCACCATTCCCTTACAGAAATTGGCTTATTACATCGCTGTGATGAGAGGTTGTAATGTGGATATGCCCCGAAACCTGGCCAAATCGGTAACGGTAGAATAATACTAAATATCCGGATCTAAACGCTTTGTGAGATAGTGGATGCCTTCAAACGGAAGGTATCCCATCTTTTGAAATGCAGCATACGAATTGGCATTGTATTCCTCAATCATACAGGCAAAAATTCCTATACCTTGTTCCATGAGCCAATTTTCACCTTTAACCACCAACTGTTTTCCAATGCCCATTTTCTGAAATTCAGGAAGCACTGCCAGTCGGTTGATCCATCCCTTTCGGCCATCCTGGGTCACCAACACAGCAGCAACCGGATTTTTATCAATGAATCCGATAAGAAAAACCCCATGCCCGGCTTTCATTTCTTTTGCAATGCGTTCATAGCTGTCGCGACCTGTGGGCTTATACGGTAAACCTGCTTTTTGCCATAAATCGGTCAGCAAATCATAATCTGCAATAGTTGCTTCTCTTATCTCCAGAAGTTTATCAGTAGTAAACAACTTCTGCTCCCGGATGCTGTCGTGTAAACTCATCGACTTTTGATTTTTTAAGTGATGTATTGTAGCATTTGAACGACTTGATATTGGTTAGCCCTTCCAGCGGGTTCAGGTTTTTGATTTTGGTATTGTTAATGCTTAAATCCTCCAGGGTAACCAGTTGGCTAAGGTATTTGAGGTTCCTGACGCGGGTTCCGGAAATATTCAGTTTTTTCAGGTGAATCAATTTGCTCAAGGGTTCGATGTCGTCGATAGGAGTGTTCTCCAGGTTTAGAACTTCAAGCGTTTGCAATTTGGAAAGCATGCTGATATCCGTTATGGGATTTTGTGGAATCTGAAGTTCAACCAGCATTTTTAAATCGGCAACCGGGCTCAAATTGCTGACACCCGTGTTGATGAGTGTTAATTTTTCGAGCCACACCAGCACGTTCAGCGGTGAAATTTCGTTGAGTTCAGGATTGTTGCTTTCCTCAAAACTGATTAGATTGGCCAGTTGTTGAAGTTCAATGGCCGAAGGTTTTTCACTTACTTTTAGCTGCCGATAAAATGCAGATTTCCATTCAGGACTCAATTGGTTCCACCAGATGGATAAGTATTCCGTTTGAAAAATAACCACACAACCGCGAATCACTTGGCGGAAATCGAACACCTGTTCTTGATTTACTTGTGAATTATCGCAATAAATTTTTGATAAATCCTGGTTATTTACCAACGGCATCAGGTTGCCAATGGCTGTTTTAGTGATGTCAACTTCCATTAAATTTTGCAGACCCGACAATGATTCCAGACTTTCAACAGGCGTAGTGCTTAAATTCAGCATTTCCAGGTTGTTCAAACCGGACAGTGGGCTTAAATCCGTGATGGAAGTATGAGATAAATCTACTTTTTCGAGCCGGTGCAACATGCTGAGAGGTTCAATATTTTGAATTTCCTGGTTGTGAGCAAGTGAGATTTCCTGCTGATCGATGAGCAGGTGGAGTTGCTCTTTGGTTAAAGGTTCGGTAAGTTGATAGGTTCGTATAAAAATCTTTTTCCAGGAATCATCCAGCAACGACCACCAATTAACCAGATTTTGCGAATTATAAATTACCAGGCACCCCGGCTTTTTATCCATAAAGGCGGTGGCTTTTTCCATGGTAATTCCCGAATTGTCGCAATAAACAGTTTTTAGGTCGGGGATGTTCATAAGTGCTTCCAGACTATTTATTTGTGTTGAATTGGCCTGTAATACCGAAAGTCCTGTTAAGGTTGAGATGGGAACCAGGTTGTTAACCTCAGTACTGTCGATGTTCAGCGATTTAAGGTTGGTAAGTGTGGCTAAATCCCTGAGATCTTTTATCGACGAGGTGGAGAGGTTTAAATCGGAAAGAGCGGTTAACCCTGAAATCCCGTGAAAATCGTAGGGACGGGTATTTTTCAGATTCAGGTGCTTAAGGTTGGAAAGAAATGAGAGTGGATCACTTTCACCGAAAGGGATGCCGGTTAAATCTAATTCGATCAGTGAGGGGAGATATTGCAGCACCTCCAGCGAACTTACCTGATTATTGGCCAGGTTGAGTTCTTTTAATGCGGAGAGGTACCTGATGGCATCCAGTGAACTAACTGCACTGCCTTCCATGTTCAGGTTCTCCAGTTTGTTGAGGTTTCTGATGGGTGTAAGATCGCCAATTAGGGTGAAACTCATGTTTAAATCCACCAGGTCAGTAAGTTCCGAAAGGGGTTCCAGATTCCGTATCAGGTGGTTGTGGGATATATCTATACTTTTTTGAGATCTGAATGCCCGCAGAATTCGGTACAGGGTGCTTACATCAACTTGAATGGTGTCAGGAACTTGCTCGTAAACCGGCAAGTTCGGGGTGGTTTTGTAATAGGTAGAATCTTCAAATCCCTCAAATGAATCGGATGGTACTTTCAAGGTATCATCCGTTGGCTTTTTAACCCATTTAATGGTTACCAGAGCACTATCGGTAAAACTGAGGATGTTCATAAACGGCAAGGTGTCGTAAACCAACACCGACCGGCCAAAGGTCTGTTTCCAGGCTGTACTCATGTTGTTCCACCAATGTCTCATTTCTTCCCTTTCATTGAGCTTGGTGGTGTACATGCTAACAATTTTCAGGTCTTTTTTTTGCTGGTTCAGGTTCATCTCAAAATACCGTACCAGGTTATTGTTTACGGTGTCGCCATTTACCATGATGCCCTGCAAGTTCCGGTTGGTTGTGACTTTAAAAAAAACCTGTCCGTTTTGGTTGATCAACTGATCGATGGAATTGATATGAAACGAAAACGTCACTTTTTTATAGAAAAACATGACATCCTTTAGATAGGCCTGGACATCTTTGTTTAAAGGGGTTTTGCGCTTATCGTCCAAATCGTCTTCAACTTGTGTTTCTGCATCCTGAAAAATCTTCAGGTAGCTTTCATTAAAGATGATGTCTTTTTCCGCAATCACTTCATTGGGATCGCCCAGAAAGTTTAAAGTTCCTTCCAGGTAAGAAACCAACTGTTCGGCATCCACCTTGTAGGTGGCCATATCTTCGGCTGAAATCGTGCTTTCCTGCGACAGCACAGGACTTGCCAGGAGCAGGAGGCAGAAAAAAAGGGTAGCTGGTTTGAGGTACATATTCTGAAGGTTTTTAGCCATTCGTTATTTTATTTTTATTCGCAGAACGCGAAAAATCGGATGCAAAGTTAACCAATAGTAAACGACCTGATGCAAATTGGAACTTTTTATTAATTTTACAGCATAAGCTTACCAACCCTGTTAACAGATGTGCATTAGGAACTTACAATATCAAGGAGCCAGGTTACATTTTGGTTGTTGTAGGCAAGGTAGATTCCTATTGCTGTTGATTTCTCTTTTTTTTAAGATGTCTGTTGGTTTGAGTGCAAACCCCGATTCAGTAGTTCAAACCTATTGTGATCAGGCAAATAAATATCAGGAATGCAGAGACTATGACAGCAGTTTGATGTTTCTCAACCTGGCCATTTATTTCGCAGATAGCACCAAGGATGAAAAATCCAAAGCATTGGTATATCGACAAATGGCCAATCACTATTATTATTTAAATGAGTTTGACAGTGCACGGCTTTATTACAAAAAAGTGCTGAATATCAAACCGCAACCTGAGAGTATAGAGTTAACTTCTGACTACATTGGATTAAGCCTCACTTATCTTGAACATGGCTTTACTGATTCTGCTCTATACTATATCAATATAGCCAGACAACATTGGACGCAACACCAGGATTCAATCATTTGTACTTCTCTGGAAATCAAACTACTCAAAAAAGACATTGAATATGAAAAGGGGAAATCATATTATCTGCTAATACTGGCTTTGTTTTTGACTTTTACAGGAATTGTAAGCCTTATCCTTTTTTATTTTATCAGAAAAAACGCACTTACCAGAAAGCAACTGGCAGAATCGAAAGCAACCGCTCTTGAAGCTAAACTGGAAGGACAAAAGCGCGAACTTACCCTGGGAGCATTGTCATTATCGCGAAATCTGGAATTTATCAATAGTTTGATAAATGAGCTCAGTGAGCTATCAGGTTTTGTTACAACTGGAGGAATGCGTCCGCTCAACAATATTGTTAAAAAACTCGGCCGGCAGCAGTCGAATAGCTGTTGGAAAGAATTTGAGAAGCGATTTTCCGAGATCCATAGTAACTTTTATTCCAGGCTACTGGAAGAATATCCCACCCTGACACAAAGTGAAGTAAAGTTATGTGCCTTTTTGAAATTGGGAATGAATACCAAAGAAATCTGTTCCCTTACTTTCCAAAATGTTCGCGCGATAGAAGCTTCCAGGCTTAGATTGAGAAAAAAACTAAACATTACAAGTTGTGAAAACCTGAGCATGTTTTTACAGAAATACTAAGCCTTGCAGGTACGAATCTTTCTGCTGTAAATGAAAAAAAAATAATATGAGTATCCGTTTTAATACCTAATTATTTGAATTTGACTTTACTCAACTCGCCCCAGCCACTTCACTTCGCATAGAGAGGAGAGATGGCTCGAATATTAAGAGGGTAAGGTGTGTCAGTTAAAGCTTCGGATGAATTTGTAAAATCTTTTGTATTGTTTTTATCGATTAGGTACAGAACCGATACTCATTCAATAAAAATTATGCTGGTTTATAACCCCTCCTCCCCGCTCCTCCCCAAAGGTGAGGAGTGATAAACCATTGTATATTAAGCTTATGAGTGTATTTTATTAAGGTCTAATGGTTTAAATTAGAATAAATTATCACCTTTCCCTTTTGGGGAAAGGCGGGGGATAGGGGTCGTAAAGCCATTATAAAAACCTATAAGTATATAAATAATATGAGTATTCGTTTTAATACCTAATTATTTGAATTTGACTTCACTCAACTCGCCCCAGCCACTTCACTTCGCATAGAGAGGAGAGACGGCTCGAATATTAAGAGGGTAAGGTGTGTCAGTTAAAGCTTCGGATGAATTTGTAAAATCTTTTGCATTGTTTTTATCGATTAGGTAAACAACCGGATACTCATAAAAAAATAAACTATCGTAGTATTGTTGTAGTGTTTTCTTTGACAAATCAGTTCCTGAAAAGTAAATTAGCCCATTGAAAACCAGTACTATGTATTTGTTTAGTTGAACTTGTGTTAATAACCAGGAGAGAACTTAATGTATGGCGTATCATTTCGATCCTACCTATTATTGAATTCCTACAATGAGTGACAAACTTAAAAATAGTAACGAAACACCTGATGGCATCAAAGCCGAGCTTAACGTAATCTATCAATTGAATAAAAGGAGAAAGTCAGCCATTGATAAGATTTCTATGAGTATCTCGAAAGAGGATTCAAAAACAGATATCGACAAAACAAAAATTCATCATAAAAAATCCAAATCAAATCAACAATTAAAACCATATCAAAAATGAAAGCTATAAAGAATTGCGGATTATTAGTTTCAGTTTTACTGCTAACCACCCTTTTAATTCTATCGGGGTGCAAAAAAGACAAAGAGAATCCAATAAAAAAGAAGTATGTGTGGGCTGTTGGAAGTGCAGACAGCACCGGATACGGCACCATTTATTTTTCAGATAACGGAGGTGATCACTGGATTCGCCAGGGTGAGGGGGCTGCCTCGATACAAGGGGTAAACCTTTTTGATGTGTGGGCAGTTGATGAAAATACTGTTTGGGCAGTAGGTAATAACAATGTGATCATCAAAACAACGGATGGCGGAATCACATGGAACAGGATTGCTGCTCCATCAAAGCGATCTGAAGTTGAGCTTACTTCTATTTCCATAATTAATGCGACCAATATTTGGATATCCGGATCTGATGCAACAGTTTACAATTCTAAAGATGGTGGAAATTCCTGGAATTCTGTTCATTCAGATGTTCTTGTTAATAATTATTTACAGGGAATTCATGTAATTGACCCCAATATTGTTTATGTTGCAGGGGGCCCCACTTTATCCAGTACCGGGTTTATTGCCAGAACCATTGATGCCGGCATTACCTGGGAATCTATTGTGCCAGCCAACAATTTTAACAAAAACCGCTGGATAGGGGTAACCTCTTCAAATGCCAGTAATATTGTCATTTATGGAGGAACCTCACATTATATTTATAGTGCTGACGGAGGACAAAGTTGGACAAATGATTCAATAAAAGGTACGGGGGGCACAGATGGGGCAGATATTAACTGCCTGAAAATGCTTGATTCACAAACCTGGTGGGGCGCGTTTGACTATGATGGTATTTATGAAACAAAAGATGCAGGCGACAATTGGTTGAGTCAGGGAAGTGCCCCGGGGCCAAAGGGTATGTGGCTGGTTGGTATCGATTACTTTGATAATCAGCTAAGTGTTATTGTGGGGGAAAGCTCCATGTCGAATACAGGGAAAATAATAAAAACAGCAAACGGTGGGCAGCTTTGGGAATTGACATTAGAAACTCATGCTCAAATGCATAAAGTGTCATTTATTAAATAGATTCTAAATTTAGAAAACATGAAAAAGTTAGTCGTATTTTACCTGTTGGTTTGCCTTTTGCCTTTTATTTCAAATGCACAATGGTCGAACAACCCGAATGAAAACACACTGATTGTGGATACAACAGGATCCCAGATAGTCCCGGTGGTGGTAACAAACAGCCTTGGAGAGTCTTATATTTCGTGGTACTCTGAGTTTGATAACCTGAATTATGATGTCTATCTTCAAAAAATGGACAAAAACGGATTGAAACTGTGGAACGAAGAAGGTGTGTTAATAAGCGATCATCAAACCAAAACCTGGGTAACTAATTACGATATGATTCTTGACCAGGATGAAAACGTTATTCTGGTTACCCAGGATAAACGTACCGGTAACAGTGATGTATTTGCCTATAAAATATCGCCCGACGGAGAATTCATTTGGGGCAATGACGGAATACAATTAAGCAACACAACAGGGTTCGATCCATCACCACAGGTAACAGTAACTGATAACAACGACCTGATATTTTTATGGGGTGAAGAACCTGTTGACAGCACAATGAACTCCATGCTTTTTATAGCCCGTTATTCATCCAGCGGAAACAAGCTTTGGGAAAGCACTCTTGCAGACACAATAGATTTTATGCTTCCGCAAATGCTTTATACCAACGAAAATCTAATTGTATCATGGATTACCAAAACCCATAAAACAGATACGGCACCGGGAGAAGAAAACTGGATGCATGTGTTTGCTCAAATGCTAAACAGCGAGGGTCTTCCGGTATGGGAACACAATGTCCAAATTGATAGTCTTGATTTGATGACCTTTGGATCGCTTTACACCACTCCATTTCTGACAAGCGATAGAAACGGGGGTGCTTATGTGATGTGGCAGTCATTTTTTGTATCTGAAACAGGAGGAAGGCCAACAACATACATCAACAGACTGTTTGCAGATGGAACAATTTGGTTTCCGGGCGGATATAGTGTGTCTCAATCTACGGGTAACTACCATGCCGAAGCCCAAATGCAATTTATAGAAGATGTTGAAAAACTCATGGTTTGCTGGCAGGAATACCATTTCGATGAAATTAACCAGGCTGATTGTTGGGGAATTTACGGCCAGTTATTTGATTCCCAAGGCCAGTATCAGTGGGAAGAAAATGGTCATGAAATTATACCCTTGCTCTGCTCTGAAGATACGTCCTATTCAGCAATTCGTTTGGGTAAATCCACTCATAATAATGCTGTTTTAGCGTTTCAAAAAGATTACTTTTCGATTGAAGGTACAGACTCCAGCCTGGTATCCAATGTATTTGCTTTGTCGTTGGATCTAGGTGGTGAAATGATATGGTCGCCTCCCGTTGTTCCCCTGTCAATCACAAAAAGTAATAAATATCAGTCATTCTTGAGCAATCTTGTCGATGATCAGTTTGTGCTGGCCTGGAACGACAATATTTCCAACCCCGATGATTATTTTGACTTTGGTATTTATGCCCAGAATATAAGTGTTGATGGTGTAATCGGGCCAACTTCTGTGTTCAACAATTCAAACCCCGATCTAGTAAGGGTGGGTTTATTCCCCAATCCGGCAAATCACCAGGTTGAAATTCGATATACTTTGAAAAAAGCAGGAGATGTCAACATTGATCTGCTCAACCTTGACGGAAGCGTAATCAGATCATTTAACCAGGACAATTGCCATAGTGGAACTAATACACAACTAATAAATATTTCCGGGTTATCCGCGGGAATGTACCTTGTCAGGATGAAGACGCATCATGTTACTTCTTACCATAAACTCATTATTAACTAAACGGTAACGCCTGCGGACAGTTGGATCCCGAACCCCCCCGATGGATATCGGGGCTTCTGGGATCGGGGCCATGCTCCGGACTCCCAGCCTAATTAGCCGTGCATATCCTAAACGTCTTCAGCAGTTCTTTTTTATCTTTTTCATCTGTATAAATCAAATTGGAAATCAGCCAACCCGAATTCATGTCATCCCGGTTATAATAGCTTAATTCAAAATACCAGTGATCGATTTGTAGAAAATGAAATTTCACTGATTTGATTTTTTCAAAGGTGAGTTGTTTGTTTTTCATCAGATAGAAAAACAAGGTCAGGTAATCGGGTTGATATTTTTGGGAGGCGTAGTATTCGATGTGTGCCGGGTCTTCCAATGCCTTGTGAAGGTTCATAAAATCAAGTTCGTGACTTTGGGGATGGAGAAAGTACCGCTTTTGCAGGATAGAATCCTCAAACGGAAACAGACTGCTTAATTTATTGAAATAGGCATTGCTCAGTACCCATTTCGAACCCAGGTTCTCTTTTTCGAGCGTAAGAAACAAGACCAGATCCACCGATTCGCCATTGTAAGAAAACTGTGCTGAAACTTCGGCAAACCAATTGGTGTCGAGGAATTGCAGGAAAACCGGATTGTCATTTTTGGTTACATCCTCAATAAAAAAGGTTTTTAAATTTCCTGCGGTGCGCGGATTGTACTGGTCGAATAAACTGGGCAACAATTTTTTTCTGAGATCTTCATTTCTGTATTTTGGATCTTTGAGGTCAAGCGGTTTTCCAAACTGATCCTCTTCCATGTTGAACCGCTTGATAAACTGACCCACCTGTTTGTTCATCGCATAGAGCGTGGTTTCGTCGCCGGTAAATCCCTTGTTGGAAAACTGTTGGGCAGGCAGCATTTTCGCCATGAAAATGGCAACCAAAAAAATAATGACAAAAGGATGCTTCATGATATTCAAGTTTCAGCAAAATTAATCTATTACTGGAAATGCCGGCAGTTTGTTAAAACTCTATTCATTGTCGGAAAACCTTTCAGGTTTTTTTCAACCTTGAAGGCTGATGTTAACCGGGACTGCCATGTGTTAATAAAAGTTAAATACTGAAAATCAAAGCATTGAACAGGTATTTTTGCTTCATGAACAAATGGCCCACCATGATATTTATTGCGCTGGTAACAGCGGCCACCATCGGACTAATGGTGATTCAGGTGTATTGGATCAGGGATGCAGTAAAATTAAAGCAGGCTGTTTTTGTTCGCGATGTTAAGCAATCCATTGATAAAGTGGTATTTGAGATCAATAAAATTCAACTTGAGGAGCGTGTAAAAGAACAACGGAGGTACTACGAGGAAAACCGGAATAGCTTCCGCGCCTATGACTCCATCAACCGCGTACTGTATCAGAATTTTAAAAACCTGCGTACCATCAACGATATCGATCGGTTTATGCGAAACTCCGACATGGCCTCGAAGGAGATAAGTCAACTCACATTTACGTATAATAAGCACGAACCCGGCAACTTTTATTATAACAACAAATCGCGCATCGATTCGCTGATAACATGGTCTTTAAAAGAGAAGCAAATTAAAACCACCTTCGAATTTGGGATTTATAGTCCGGCAACCAAGTCGATGATATTGCAGAAAACAGGACAATATCCCGACGAGTTGCTGTACGAAAGTTTTGTATTCGATTTGGCTCCCATCGGTTCCATGTTTGCCTATCCAAATCAGCTTCTTCTCTATTTTCCACATGAAAAAACATTTATTCTCAGTCAGTTGTGGGTGATGCTGATTGTGTCGGTGGTTTTGTTTTTGGTGATTATCGCAGCCTTTTCGTTTAGCACATACACCATTTTCCAACAGAAAAGGTTATCGGAGATGAAAAACGATTTCATCAACAATATGACCCATGAGTTCAAAACACCCATTTCGACCATCTCACTGGCGTGTGAAGCACTTCAGGATAGCGATATGCCTAAAACCCTGTCGTTTTATGATATGTATGTGGGCATGATTTATGAAGAAAATTCGCGTCTTGCCACCATGGCAGAACAAATTTTGCAAACGGCCGTCATCGATAAAGGGCAGTTGCATTTGCGCAAAGAACCACTGAACATGGACGATGTTATCAAGGTGGCCATGGGTAGTAAGTCGATGGCCGTAAACAGTAAAAACGGCACCATCGATTACCAACCGCAGGCCAATGGTACCATCATGATGGGCGACAAAGTGCATCTTACCAACATCATTATCAACCTGCTCGACAATGCCATTAAATATTGTCTTGAGGCACCTCACATCGTTATCAACACCATCAACAGGGGCGATTTGCTGTTGATCACGGTTCAGGACAATGGCATTGGAATTGGCAAAGCAGACAGAAAAAAAATATTTGAAAAATTGTACCGTGTTCCAACCGGAAATATTCATAATTTTAAAGGTTTTGGATTGGGACTGAGTTATGTTAAAGCCATTGTTGAACTGCACGATGGACAGGTTTATGTGGATTCAGAACCGGGTAAAGGCAGTACCTTTACCATCCAGTTTCCGCTCAATTAAATAATAAGAACTATGGAAAAGAAAGTAAAAATTCTATTAGCAGAAGACGACAAAAATCTGGGAAATATCCTTAAAACCTATCTCGAAGCCAAAGGTTATCCTACTGTTTTGAGCGAAGACGGGAAAATCGCCCTGGAGAATTTCAAACATAATCAGTTTGATTTTTGTGTGTTCGACATCATGATGCCGGTGATGGATGGTTTTACCCTGGCTGAAAAGGTAAGGAAACTGGACAAGGAAATTCCAATCCTGTTTCTGTCGGCCAAAGCCATGCAGGAAGATAAACTTCATGGTTTTGAGGTGGGTGCTGACGACTATCTCACAAAACCTTTCAGCATGGAAGAGTTGCTGGTGCGTATCAAGGCCATTATCCGCAGAAGCAATGCTGCCACCAGTACCACCGAAAAAACAATTTTCAGGTTCGGCTCATTTACTTTCGATTATAACCGACAGATTCTGGATGCCAATGGTCAACAGCAGAAATTAACTTCCAAAGAGGCAGAATTGCTCAAATTGTTGAGCGAAAACATGAACAATGTGCTCGACCGTACTGTGGCTTTGAACAAAATCTGGTTCGACGACAGCTATTTCAATGCACGATCGATGGATGTATATATCACGAAGTTACGGAAGTACCTGAAAGATGACCCCACTGTGGAGTTGATCAACGTACATGGAGTGGGTTTTAAACTGGTGGTGAGCTAAAAGTTTGCTGCCATTCAGTTACGTACAAACCTGCATTCAGCCTGCCGGAAATATCCATCACCGAAATGGTTTTAACACCTTTGTTTAACAGGTTATTGCTTCACCGCTTTGGTTCTGGTCGCAAAGATCAGTAAAGCCATTCCTGCGAAGGCAGCCACCACCGAAGCGGTCATGATACCCACTTTGGCTATTTGTTTATATTCTTCCGGAACAAAAGCCAGATCGGCGATAAACATCGACATGGTAAACCCGATACCAGCCAAAAGTGCAACTCCATACATTTGTTGCCAGGTAACCCCTTGAGGTAACGTAGCCCATCCCAACCTGACCACCAAATGCGAGAAGATCGAAATCCCCAGAAATTTACCAAACAGTAATCCAACCACAATCCCCAGGCTGATGGGATGAAAAACCAAATCCAGAACGCTCCCTTCAATGTGTACTCCGGCATTGCTTAAAGCAAATAACGGGAGAATAAAGTAGGTGGTAAGCGGGTGCATGGCATGTTCCAGTTTTTGCAGGGGTGTATGTGCTTTGTCGTTTAGTTCTTCAATTTCAGTAAGCAGGTGTACCTGATTTTCAGAGAGTAACACATGGTCTGTGGCCGGTTCATTTTCAAATTTTTTGGTCAGGGCGAAAAGCCGCGCTACATATTGATTTTCCGATATTTTGGTTCTGGCAGGAATGGTTAAGGCAATGAGTACACCGGCAATGGTGGCATGGACTCCTGAAAATACAAAAGCAATCCAAACGCCTACAAAACCAACCAGGGCATAGAATACGGTACGCCGGACTCCGGCAATATTGGCCACTATCAGTACACCCATAAAGAAGGCTGCCGTCAGCAATTCAGTATAATTGATAGCCTCTGTATAAAAAATCGCAATCACCAGCACCGCTCCCAAATCGTCGGCAATAGCCAAGGCGGTTAGAAATATCTTCAGGTTGATGTTGATCCGTTTTCCCAATAAGGCCAATAATCCCAATGCAAACGCAATGTCGGTGGCCATAGGAATTCCCCATCCATGTAAAAACTCAGGGTACGAAGAAACGGTTATGGCATAAAACACTGCAGGCATCAACATGCCTCCCAATGCTGCAAAAATGGGCAGACTGGCTTTTTTTACGGAGGACAATTCTCCACCCATGATCTCCCGTTTTATTTCGAGCCCCACCGTGAAAAAGAATAAGGCCATCAATCCATCGTTTATCCAGTGACCAATGGAATAAACCATTTTAAACTCGCCAATACCGAATCCTGCCTGTAACTCATGCCAGATATAATGGTAGCGGTCGTACCAGGCCGAGTTGGACCAGATAAGCGCCACCAGGGTTGAAATAATCAGAATGATGCCACCAATGGATTCTTCGTTGATGTATTTTTTTATTCCGAAAGTGTCGTGAGGTTTATCCATGGTTCGTTGGTAATAGGTAAGTAAGTTCGGGGCGTATTGGTATCGGGGTCAAAAATATGATTTTTTAAATTAACCGACCCAAAACCCGAACAGGGATCTTCCAATCTGTTCAACATTTGCTATATTACTGATATATTGTATGATAGAAAGTTATTTTTTAGAAATAATATGTGTAGTTTTGTATCCTTTAAGATCGCTCATGAAAGAAATTTCAAAAGTTATATACAAGTTACTGGGCTGGACCTATGTTGGTGGTTTGCCGGAGGGAATTACAAAAGCTGTTATGATCATCGCACCGCATACCAGCAATTGGGATTTCATGTATGGGAAACTTTACGTCTGGATCAAACAAATCCCGGTTTCAATTATTATTAAAAAAGAGGCTTTTTTTTGGCCTACCGGAGGTTTGTTGAAGAAGGTGGGCGGTATTCCCATCGATAGAGACAAAAAAGGCAATACTGTTGGCCAGATTGCAGCTCTGTTTAAGGTACACAATCCTTTTTTTCTGGGGATAACCCCCGAAGGAACCAGAAAAAAAAGAGACGAATGGAAGCGTGGGTTTTATTACATTGCCATGGAAGCCAAAGTCCCGCTGATTATGTCGTACCTTGATTATGGAAAAAAGGAAGCAGGAATCGGCCCGATATTTTATCCAACCGGAGATTATGAAGCAGATTTGAAAGTGATTCAGGATTTCTACCGGGGGAAAACCGCCAGATATCCTGAACAATTCAATCTGTAAGGCATTTAATGGGCACTGTGTGTAAAGCAGCTTGATATTCGGTTATATTCCAAACGATGGGTCTTTCAATTCAAGGATTTCTTCTATCTTTGGAATTGCAAATAATCACAGGATGCGGTTTTATATCTTAGTTTTTGTGTTTTCACTTATCCTGCAAGGGAATGTTGGTTTCGCCCAAAGCGAAGCCAGGGAAATGAAATCACTATCCTCTGTGACGTTGACCATCGACAGCCTCGAGAATCTGGCAAAAAAAGCTTCTGTGAGCGAAAAGCCTGAATTTTACCTTCAGCTGGCACATTTGTACCACACTTTCAACCAAAGCCGATCGATTGAATATTGTCGCATGGCGATCCATTTCAGGAACGATGCCGACAAAACTGTCCCTATATCAGAGGCTTACCACATGCTGGCCGATTTCTTTAAAAAGGATAACAGACCTGACAGTACCCTGATTTATCGTCAAAAAGCCATCCAACAGGCAGGAGCCGAGGGAAAAGCTAAACAGGACGTTCTTTTCGCCGGGTATCAAGCCAAAAAACTTGCCAACAGTGAAACCGGGAGCCAAAATATGCTGTTCACCAAAATAGTTTTGGGTATCCTGTTGACATTATTTCTGATCGTTCTGGGAGTTTGGCTACGCGGTACAAGCCGAAACCGGTTGTTAAAGAAAAAGCTGAATGAATACCAAACAAACCTTAAACTTCTCAGCGACAAGGTTGAAGAATTTAGCCAACAGGTTGACGCAGAAGTTGCAAAACAGATTGATCCGTTAAATCAAAAACTCATAAAAGCACGGCAACGCGATCTGGATTTAAGGAAGAAACTTAAACAACTGGAGGAATCTGATTACCTCAAAAATGCCTTTCTGGGCAGTATGAGCCATGATATCAGAACACCGTTAAACGGAATTCTCGGATTCTCAAGTTTGTTGGAAACCGAACTGGCGGTGATGGGAAACACTCAGTTGTATGAATTTACCAGCAATATTGAACAAAGCGGTATTCAGCTTACCAACCTGCTGGACAATATTATTGATATCAGCAGCATCGAGGCCAACATGGTTGAAGTAGCATGGCAGTTGGAGAGGTTTGACCAGATTGTGAAAGAGGTGGAAGAAACCTATGCCAGGCGGGCCAAGGACAAAGGACTTGTGTTTAAGGTTAAGATAGATCCCGATTTACCCGAGTTAAAAGTGGATGGAAAAAAGCTTACCAAAGTGATGAGTTTGTTGATCGACAACGCCGTTAAATTTACTGATAAGGGATTTGTTACCATCAGTGCATCGTATAACCAACAGAAAAACAGGGCGGTAATACAAATCAAGGATACAGGCCCGGGAATTGAATCGGACATATTAAAAGCCTTGTTGGCCTCATTTCAATACGGACCGCAGGGAAAAGCCCAGATTTATCAGGGGAAGGGCATTGGTATTACGCTGGCTCATCGTTTTGTCAGGTTGTTGGGAGGCGATTTTTCCATTACATCTGCCCCTCAGGCCGGCACCACCATTGTTCTGACTATTCCTTGTGAAGGCGATCAGGTGGAATCCAATGTGAATGATTTTGAGAACGTATCTCTTACAGCCGCACCCGAACTGGGTCGTCTCAGTATTTTTATTGTGGAAGACGACCGTATGAACCGTATGGTGCTCGAAAAAATGCTTAGGTCGGCCGGGAAAATTACATTGGCTGTGAATGGTGACGATGCCTTAAATCAAATTGAAAGTGCCCATATCCAGGGAAACATCTTCCAGGTGATGCTTTTCGATATGCAATTGCCCCCTCCATGGGATGGAATTACATTAATGAAAACCGTGAAAGAACGTATTCCGGAATACAACTCCGTTCCGTTTATCGTTCAAACCGCTTTCGCTATGAGTGGCGATAAGGACCATTACATTTCTGCCGGTTTCGACGACTATATTTCGAAGCCAATCAATAAAACAGAGCTTTTAACCATGATTCAAAAACATATTCAGTTAAAAAAATGATAATGTACACAAATGCAATCGTTTGCGCCAGTAAATGATAAATAAAAACGTGTTTTTTAACTAAAACCAACTTGCAAAAACATTAATTACCGTTACTTTTGTAACCTGAAAATTTGCACTAAATACAACAATCATGTCACAAAAAATATCTCAGAAAGTTGCCCCCGGTGTAGCCGTTGGCGATGATGTACAAGCCATTTTTGGTTTTGCCCGTGCCAATCAGTTTGCTTTGCCTGCCGTAAATGTAGTAGGAACAAACTCTGTGAATGCGGTAATGGAAGCGGCAAAAAAAGTAAATTCTCCTGTTATCATCCAGTTTTCGAACGGTGGCGGTGCGTTTTATGCTGGTAAAGGACTTTCAAACGAAGGTGAAAAGGCCGCTATTGCCGGATCGGTATCTGGTGCTATGCATGTCCACAACCTGGCGGCTATGTATGGAATTCCTGTCATTCTGCATACCGACCATGCAGCTAAAAAACTTTTGCCCTGGATTGATGGCCTGCTCGATGCCGGTGAAGAATATTTTAAAAATACCGGAAAACCTTTGTTTAGCTCGCATATGCTGGACCTTTCGGAAGAACCTCTCGAAGAAAACCTGGAAATTTGCAAAAAATATCTTACCCGCATGAGCAAAATGGGAATGACCCTCGAAATCGAGCTGGGCATCACCGGAGGTGAAGAAGATGGAATTGATAACTCTAGTGTCGACAGCTCAAAGCTATACACTCAACCCGAAGAAGTAGCCCGTGCCTTTCAAGTACTTTCGGAAGTGAGCGACCGGTTTACCATCGCTGCCGCTTTTGGAAATGTTCATGGTGTTTACAAACCCGGAAATGTGAAATTGGAACCCGTTATTCTGCACAATTCACAGAAATATATTCAGGAAAAATACCAAACTTCTGTCAACCCGGTGAACTTTGTATTTCATGGCGGATCGGGTTCTGAACCTGAAAAAATTAAAGAAGCCATTTCGTATGGTGTGGTGAAGATGAATATTGATACTGATACCCAATGGGCTGCATGGGATGGTGTAAGATTGTATGATGCCAAGTACCATAATTATTTGCAGTCGCAAATTGGAAATCCTGAAGGCGAGGATGTTCCCAACAAAAAGTATTATGACCCACGCAAATGGCTCAGGAGTGCAGAAGAATCGATGATCGCGCGTCTGCACCAGGCATTTACCGATTTAAACTGTATCGACCGTTATTAGATTTGGTTGATAATGAAGACTTGCCGTGGGTGATTTTGATTTTTTCTGAATCAAAATCACCCACGGTTTTTTTATGCCCTGTTTTTAGTTAGTTTTGTGTGGATGAACCAATCAGTTACGGTGATGCAAAACTATGAACCGAAAATATTGTTGGCTTTCGGCGAAACATTTGAACCCGAAGGAGATGAATTTTACACCTGGTTGCTGGAAAACGGTTATCCGGAGCTGGCTGCTTTAAGCAGTGGAATTAGGGGCAGCCATGAGGCCATACAGTGGCTGCTAATACATAAATTTCCTCAATTTGCGGCTTTGGATGGGGCTATCGACAACAAGCCACAGGCCTACGAGTGGTTGAATAAACATGATTTCCCGTTGCTCATTATGTTGGCGGAAGCCGTTCATGGAAAACCACAGGCTTTGGCCTGGTTTAAAAACAATAATCTTGAAATGTTTTTGCGTATTGCCCAAAAGATCAGGCATTTTATGGGCGACCAGACCTTTGATTATCATAAGTTACATTTCTGATTTTAGGACAATCACTTTTCAGGGAATTATGCTATTTGCCCCAACCTCTTAACCTTTCTACCCCTTATTCACCTAAAGGGGAAACTGTCGCGGCATATTCCTTCATGTAATGGATTTTTTTTAAATGATATGGGTTTTTCGGGTGCTTTAAGCTTGTGGCTTCCCCCGATGGTTATCGGGGTCTGTCTTCCGAATTCCGACTTCCCCCGATAGCCATCGGGGTCTGACTTCTTACCCCTCCTGACCTTTAATTATTCTGGTCACCTCTATAAATCTCCTCAATCAGGTGTTTATATTTAGCCATAATGGGTTTTCGTTTGAGCTTTTGGGTAGGAGAGAGGTCGCCACTTTCAGGCGTCCAGCTTTCGCAGATGAGTTTAAAAACCTTTACCTGAGCTACTTTTTCAAACTCTGTATTGTATTTTTCAACTTCTTTTTCATAGCGTGCAATCACCTTTGGATGTCGTACCAAATCAACGTTGTCCACATATTTCACTTTGTGAAGAGAACACCAGTTGTGAAGAAAAATAAAATCAGGAACGATGAGTGCGCCGGTAAAACGTTCGTTTTCACCAATCACAATCAGTTGATCGATAAACTGCGATTCTTTAAATTTGTTTTCAACCACCTGTGGGGCCACATATTTTCCTCCCGATAGCTTGAAAATTTCTTTTTTTCTGTCGGTGATGCGCAACATGCGGTTTTCGTCTATTTCTCCAATATCGCCGGTATGAAACCAACCATCTTTGTCAATGGCTTCTGCCGTAAGTTCAGGCTCTTTATAATACCCTTTCATCAGGTTTTCGCCTTTACAAAGAATTTCACCGTCCTCGGCAATCTTTACCTCTACTCCGATGGGTACAATACCGGTTGAACCGAATTTTACCTGTGGGTAAAATGAATTGGTAGCCGAAACAATTGGCGACATTTCTGTAAGGCCAAAACCTTCCTGAACAAAGATTTTGGCGGCCCAGAAAATACGCGCCAAACGGGGTTGCAACGCCGCACCACCCGAAATCACACCCTTGAGTTCACCGCCAAGGGCTTCCCTCCATTTACTGAAAACAAGTTTGTTGGCCAGTGCCAGTTTCATATTGTACACCAGGCTGCGTTTTTTGGGATTGGGATCGTATTTGTCGCCTACTTTCACAGCCCAGAAGAAAATTGCTTTTTTAGCTCCTGTTAACTCTCGTCCTTTGTTGATGATTTTATCGTAAACCTTCTCGAAAACACGTGGCACGGTGATAAAGGTATTGGCCTTTATTTCGGACATATTTTTGCCGATGGTATCAATATTTTCCGCATAGTAAATACTCAACCCTTTGGATTGCCATAAATAATTGCCTACACGCTCAAGTACATGCGACAAGGGCAAAAAACTCAAAGCGCGATCGCCGGGGTTCAGGTAGGTTACAAACTGATGGGCCAACAGAAAATTACTCACCACATTGTGGTGTGTAAGCATGACGCCTTTGGACAAACCCGTGGTGCCGGAAGTATAAATCAGGGTGAGTAAATCTTCGGGATCGACTGCTTTCCTTCGTTCTGTTAACACCGGGCGCAATTCATCTTCTCTCTTTACACCCAGCGCTTTAATCTCATTCCAATTTTTAACACCGTTCACCTCGTCGATGGTGTAGATTTCTTTCAGTGTGGGAGTTTGGTCGAACAGGGGTTTGATTTTGGTAAACATTTCTTCGCTGGAGACGATGATTATTTTCGAATCAGAATGAGCCAAAATGTGCAGATAATCGTTGTCGCTGATGGTCGGGTAAATACCTACATGAACGCAACCGATTTGCGACATGCCAAAGTCGATGAAATTCCATTCGGGCCGGTTGTTCGAAATGGTGGCGATTTTGTCGCCCTTTTCGAAGCCCAGGGCCAGCAAACCCAGACTAAATTCGTCAACATGTTTTCTGAAGTCGGCGGTGCTGAATGATTCCCAGCGGTCGTTTCTTTTTACCGCAAGGGCAATCTCCTTAGGAAAATGCGCTTCGGCATAAGTCAGTAAATCGAAGGTACGGGTGATTTCTGTCATATGAACAAATTACTTGTGAAAAATTAACTGTCCAAATGTAGGATATTTTTTAATCCCTGCCTAATTCATATTGCGGCGGTGTCGGCCTTGGTTTCGTGGACCGTTCCGGTGTCTTCTGTCGTCGTTGGGCATTTGCTGATTTCTAAAAAACCGGTTCTCTGGCCATTGACTTATTCTTTCATTCTGATCTGCATTGAGCAAAGGTTCCAGCTCATCTTGTAGTTCCAGAAAAAGATCATGCTGATTGCTCTTGTAATCAAAAAGCAGGTCGTGATTTAACTCAGCGTATTTTGTCAGGATGGGTTCGATTTCATTGCTTTGCTCCGGTGTAGGAGCAATCACCCGAAGGAGATGGTGGTGAAAACCCATGGTGGTATAGTAGCTGCGCATATCTTCCACCTTCGACTTAATCATCCGGCCACTGACTAAAAATCCAATGGCAAAGCCAATGAGCAGTGTAATGACCAGAAGGATTGTATTTCTTATTTTTTGGTTCATGGCGATTAGTTTAAGTAACTAAAGAGTTCTTCGTTGGGTGAATATCCGGTGAGGCCGTAAAGGGCGTCCAATCCAAGTGAACCATCAGTGAAATAAATGGTTATCAAAATAAGCAGGATGGCGGCTACACCGCTTAGCGCGATGGTCCTGAACAACTTAATAAAATCGTCAGGTTGGTTAAAACCGTATATTCTTGAGATGATTTTGTTGCTAAAATCGGATGAAAAATCAGCCTGATAGCTTGAAAGTCTGACCCTTAATTGGTCCAGATGTACTTTTTCCTGTTGTAAACGAGGATCAGCCATTAATGCTACTTCAAGCACCTTTTGTTCTTCAGGTGATAGATCTTCGTCGTAAGACCGGTGTAGTAATTTTTTAGCGTTGTCCATGGGTATGTGTTGTTAAATTGAACATTTCTTTCAGTTTTTGTTGGGCACGCGATAATCGCGAAAGTACGGTTCCTTGCGGTATCCCGAGAATGTCGGCAGTTTCCTTGGTGGAATATCCCTGTAGAAGCCTGATGACCACTACGCTTCTGAATTCGGGTTCAAGTTGTTTCAGTGCATATTCAATTTCTTCCTTTACTTCTTTTTTATGCTGGAAGTTATCTTCCTGAACCACCATATCAGTTTTATAATCCAAAACTAGCCACCGCCTCTTGCCCCTTTTTTTTAAAGCGTTGAGCGATAAGTTGATAGCAATGCGTGTGAGGTAGGTACCCAAAGCTGCTTCCCCTTTATACTGGTTCATGGCATGATAAAACCTGATAAAGGTATCCTGGCCCACATCTTCTGCATCGCCACCGTCGCCAAGCATTCCTTTCACGGTACGTGCAACGGTTTGTCGGTGCTGATGCACGATGCGCTCGAAAGCCGGTTTACTTCCCGAGAGGGCCTGTTGAACCAACAGGAGATCATCCGCATATGTCGTTGACACTTTTTCCAACAAAACCGTTTTGAGATTTGACAATCAAAAGTAATGATTGATTCCATAAGGAACCACTTTTTAAAAAAGAGATCCCATAAAATACCAATATCCCACACAAAGTAAAAGTCCTTCCAATGCGATAGATACAATCATCAGCGGAATGGCCTCTTTGCGGTTGGGATAATATTTGCGCAGGAGAAAAGCCCCCAATATCAATGAAATTAAAATAGGTGTCAATAGGATGATGGTCATCATTCCGTAGCGATGGCTCATCTTGACCAGAAAACGGTTTTTTCGGGTGAACTTACTTTTGTTTTTTCTTCTGATTCTTCTTCTGGCCCTGAATTGTTGGTACCAACGGATCATTATTTTGGGGAAAGCATGCTTCAACCTGGGCTTTAGATGAAGATTGGTGAGAAGCAAAAGGTTGCTAAAATGATAGAAAATCAGGAAACCGGCAATGCCACCCGGGATCATAGTAAGCACAGTAGTCAGAAGATCGACCCCGATCATGTGGGCATAAATGGGTGTATAGAAGTATTTTACTGTTGAAAGTAAGAGGATGTTGAGTATTTTTAGCAGATAGGTCATTCACTATTTTGCAAGTTACAATAATAGCAATTATTGTCTTAGGATAAGTGTGATTTTCTATGAGATTACTGGTGATAATGGCTGGTGGCAATTAACTAATATGGTGTATCCGATCATCTCCCGTAAGTAATAAATACCTGGAAATGAAGGAATAAACCTGATCGACTTGCAGTCGGATAGATCCGGCTGGAATGGATGTACTTTTAACATGTTCGTTGTAGATGGATAAAACTGAATAGAATCAATCCATTGCAGTCTGGCTTTAGCCGACTGCAAAAAATCGCCTTCTGTTAAAGCAATGGATCTGAGCCATCCGGGATTAAAATCCCGGGTTACAATATCGGCCATGCCTCCGGCATTTGGATATTCCATTAGTATTAACTACCTGGAAATAAAGAAAGGTATCCGATCGACTTGCAGTCGGATAAATCCCACTGCAAAGGATATACTTTTAACATGTTCCTTGTAGTTGAATAAAACTGAATAGAATCAATCCATTGCAGTCTGGCTTTAGCCGACTGCAACCCAATGGGTTCAGAATCTTTATATTTTAGGAGAGTCAACACCATCCATCAAACCGACTGCAACCCAATGGATTCAGGAGGATCCCTATCAAGCGGATGATTACAGTCTGGCTTTAGCCGACTGCCCCCCATTTATTTAATCAACAGTTACATTGTAAAAAGGGAATAACAACAACCAGAGATTAAAAATTAAACAGTAATAGTTGGTTAAACTTTGTAATTAAAATTCGGAATATGTACCTTTGACACAGTGATGTGTATTGATAATCCAAATTCCATTTCCGCAAAGAGATCTACACATAAAAGATTATATCCATTTTAAACCTACAGATACATGAAAAAAGCAACATTATTCTCTCTGGTCGTCATCCTCATGGTGGGATGCATGCAACAACCTGCAACAGTAAAAACCAATCCAAATGAGCGGCTTGCCATGGCCACCATTTTTGTTGAACATGCTCCTGAATACAAGGCTTTGTGCTATCAGGCTTACAACCTGGCCGGGTATCAGCTCAAGGAAATGGTAAAGAACAAACAAGCCAATGAAAAATCGGCCGTTGTTCTCGACATTGATGAAACCGTATTAAATAACATTCCTTTCCAGGCCAAACAAGTGCTGGATACCATCGGCTACCCCACCTGTTGGAATGCCTGGTGCAACCTCGAATCGGCAGAGCCAGTGCCAGGCGTTAAGGAATTCCTTGCCATGGCCAACGATCTGGGGGTGTCCATCTTTTATATTTCAAACCGAAAAACAACAGTGTTGAAGGCCACCATTGCCAATCTGCAAAAGTTTGGCCTTCCACAGGCCGACAGCCTTCACGTGATGCTGAAAACCACCAGCAACGAAAAGGAATCGCGCAGGCAGAAACTGATGGATGAAGGATACAAAATCATGTTGCTGTTTGGTGATAACCTGTCGGATTTTTCGGCCGATTTCGAAATTACCGACAATACCGAACGAAACTCAATTGCCATGAGTCAACGCGACCTGTTCGGAGCAAAATATATTGTGCTGCCCAATCCTGGGTATGGTGCCTGGTCGCAAAATCTTGGATTGAACAATAGCCAGGTAAATCAGGATTCGTTAACCCGTTCGTTGATGACAGGTTTCGAGTGTAATGAAAACGAATAACCTCGGGTATTGAAAACAACCATCGGCGTTACCGGAGCTACCGGGCATGTTGGGGCTAATCTGGTCAGGATGCTGATTGAACAAGGCTTTCAGGTACGGGCATTGCTCAGAAACCCTTCTGAAACCCATCCCAAAATTCCTTTGGAAATTGTTATTGGCGACTTACTTGATGTGGACTCACTGAAACATTTTTGTCAGGGTATTGAGGTGGTGATTCATACAGCGGCGGTTATTTCCATTGGCGACCAACCCGCAGAAAGTGTTTATAATACCAACGTTACTGGCACTAAAAACCTCATTGAGGCCTGCCGTCACGAAGGTGTACGCAGGTTGATTCACTTTAGTTCGGTGGATGCATTGATTACCGACTGCAATGACGAAATAGTGGATGAGGAAACGCCATTGGATGTGAATTCGGGGCAAATTTATAAACGTACCAAGGCTTTGGGTGAACAAATAGCACTGGCTGCGGCTTCGGATGATTTTGAAGTGATAGTTCTGGCGCCTTCAGCTATCATCGGGCCATACGATTTTAAAACCTCCCTGATTGGAAAAATGATTACCCGGATGTATCTGGGACAGTTGCCGGTATTGGTGCCTGGTGGTTATTTTTGGGTGGATGTGCGCGATGTCTGCCAGGCGGCCATCAATGCCATTCACCTGGGAGCCAGTGGAGAAAAATATCTTGTTATCGGACAATGGGCCAGTCTGGTTGAAATTGCAGGTTTGGTTCAAATACATACTTCAAAAAAGGTTTTCGTGGGGATGGTTCCATTCTGGTTGGCTTATTTGGGCGTTCCTTTCATAAAGGCCTGGACGGCACTTTCAAAAACGCAACCTCTTTACACCCACGACTCTTTGTACATTCTTCAAAAGGGATGCAGGAATTTGTCTTCGGCGAAAGCCACCCGGGTATTTGGGTTTAATCCACGTCCGTTAGAGGAAACAGTTACCGAAACCATCCACTGGTTTAAACAAAACAATTATTTGGTATGATACTTACACGCGAACAGTTTTACCTGTTGTTGGTTGCCTGGTTGGTGTTGGCAGTGCTGATCTTTCCATTGTTGTTGCGGGTTACCGTGCCTTACGGGCGACATACAAAAACCTCCTGGGGACCCACCATCTCCAACCGAATTGGCTGGTTTGTGATGGAACTTCCGGTAATCATTGTTTTTTCGGTGTTGTTTTTTTGGGGAGATGTGGTGAAAACCGCTCCAATGATGTTTATTTATTCTGCATTTATGCTACACTATGTGCACCGGGTATTTGTTTTCCCACTGGCCATTAAATCCTCTGGCAAAAGGATGCCGGTTTTGATTGTGGTGCTGGCCTTTGTTTTTAACCTGATCAATGGGTTCTTCAATGGATATTGGTTTGGCTGGTTGAGCGGTGGTTACGAACTTACCTGGTTTACCGATCCCCGTTTTATCATTGGTGCAGTATTGTTCTTCTTAGGCATGTATTTGAATATATCTTCAGATTATCAGTTAATTAACCTGCGCAAAGGCAACAAAAGCGGATATTTTATTCCTCACAAGGGATTGTTTAAACACGTGTCGTCTCCAAACCTGTTGGGTGAGATGATAGAATGGACCGGCTGGGCGGTGATGAGCTGGTGTTTGCCTGCGGCTGCCTTTGCCTGGTGGACGTTGGCCAACCTGATACCACGCGCCCTCGATCACCATCGCTGGTACAAACAGCGTTTCCCGGATTACCCTACGGAGCGTACTGCGTTGATTCCATGGGGTTTGTTCAGGAAGAAATCGCAACGGATGTAATTGGATTTCAATCGTGTGCAATCCACCACCTGGTTCACCGTTTATTTCGTTAATTTTGCCAATATAAAATTTGGTACCATGAAGCCTGAACCGGGACCTCTGTTGGCCTCAATAAATTCACCCCACGATTTACGCAAACTCGACAAAAGTCAGTTGAATGAACTGTGCAACGAACTGCGTAATTTTATTCTGGACGTGGTTTCGGTGCATCCCGGTCATTTAGGCTCAAGTTTGGGGGCTGTAGAATTGACGGTTGCTTTACATTATGTGTATAACACTCCCAACGACAAGCTGATTTGGGATGTGGGTCACCAGGCCTATGGTCATAAGATACTAACAGGCCGCCGCGATCTGTTTCACACCAACCGCCAGTACAAAGGCATTAGCGGATTTCCAAGCCGTGCCGAAAGCGAATTTGATGCTTTTGGTGTGGGCCATGCATCCACTTCTGTTTCAGCAGCACTGGGCATGGCCGTAGCTTCAAAATTGACAGGTAAAAACGGAAAAAAGCACATCGCCGTAATTGGTGATGGAGCCATGACCGGAGGTCTTGCGCTCGAAGGAATGAACAACGCAGGTGTTTCAAATGCAGATATTCTGGTGGTACTAAACGACAATGGCATTTCCATTGATAAAAATGTGGGAGCTATCAAGGAGTACCTCACACTGATGGCCACTTCCAGAACTTACAACAAATTTAAAAATGCTGTCTGGGATTTTTTGGGGAAAGCAAGCAGGTATGGGCCTAACACACAGCGTTTTGCCCAACGAATTGAAAATGCCATTAAGGGCACTATTCTGCGTCGAAGCAATTTGTTCGAGGCCATGAATTTCAGGTATTTCGGACCTGTGGATGGCCATGACGTAGAAAAACTTGTCAGGATATTGTCAGACATCCGTGAAATCGGTGGTCCCAAAATCCTTCACGTAATTACCACCAAAGGCAAAGGATTTAAACGTGCCGAGGAAGAGCAAACCATTTACCATGCACCCGGATTGTTTAACCGCGAAACCGGCGATTTAATTCATGGTTCCGGCGAAAGCGTTTTTCTCACCTATCAGCAGGTTTTTGGTAGAACACTCCTCTACCTGGCGCAGCAGGATGATAAGATTGTGGCCATTACACCTGCCATGCCTTCGGGGTCGGCACTGAATTTTATGATGGATGTATTCCCTGACCGGGTGTTTGATGTGGGGATTGCAGAAGAACATGCGGTTACCTTTGCGGCAGGAATGGCCGCCGAAGGGCTGATTCCGTTTTGTACTATCTATTCTACGTTTTTGCAACGTGCCTATGATCAAATTATTCATGATGTAGCCTTGCAAAATCTACCGGTGGTTTTTTGTATCGACCGGGCCGGGTTGGTGGGTGAAGATGGAGCCACCCACCACGGTGTTTTCGATTTGGCCTATATGAGTGGAATACCTAACATGGTGGTTTCGGCTCCCATGGACGAGGTGGCTTTGCGAAACCTGATGTTTACTGCCGCCCACTATCAGAAGGGTCCGTTTTCTATTCGTTATCCACGGAAACGAGGTGTCGTAAAAGAATGGGAGCATCCCCTTAAAAAAGTTGAAATTGGCAAAGGTCGTTCATTGCGTTCCGGGAAATACGTGGCTGTGCTTTCCATTGGTGATGTAGGAAACACCGTTAAGCTGGTTTGTGATCAGCTGGCACAGGAAGGAATTCTGGTGGGTCATTTCGATATGCAATTTCTCCAACCGATTGATGAGGCACTCCTGCAAGAGGTTTTTGCACAATATCAGTCCATCGTCACCATCGAAGATGGAGCGGTAAAAGGAGGTCTGGGAGATGCTGTACTCAGATTTAAGAACAAACAAGGATACGCCGGGGTGGTTACACACATGGGGATTCCTGAAAAATTTATTGAGCATGGTTCACTCGCCGACCTCTATGATGCGTGTGGAATTTCAGCTCCCGGCATAAAAGACACCGTTCAAATGCTTTACCTTGTTAATTCATCCAAAGAGGCTGAAAAAAAGTAATACATTAATTCTGCTCTAAGATCAAATTTCCGCACATTTTAGAATTTCAAAATTCAATCTTATAAAAGCCTGTTCCTAACCTAAAAATTGTATTTTTGCCTGTTTGCGACTTGGTGACAAAGTAATAATTATGGCATTTCGATACCTGATCCGATAACAATCTATTCATGAAGCACAATCTGTATGTATGATTATTTGAAAGGCCGGTTGGTTGAAAAAAATCCGACTTTTGTAGTGATTGATGTGAATGGCATTGGCTATATTGTTCACATAACGCTTACCACCTATTCGGTTGTTAAAGATCAGGAAAACATTCAGTTGTATACACATTTGCTCGTGCGCGAAGATGCCCACCTGTTATTTGGTTTTGCCGACAAGAACGAAAGGACCATGTTCGAAAATTTATTAAAAGTTTCAGGCGTTGGCGCAAATACAGCCCGTTTAATTCTGTCTTCACTATCAACAGAAGAAGTTTATACCGCTATTTCGAGGGAGGATGTTAAGCAATTGCAATCGGTAAAAGGCGTCGGAGGTAAAACCGCCCAGCGGATTATTCTCGATTTAAAGGATAAACTTCCGAAATCAGGAATAACTGTTGAAAAAGTAAGTAAACTCCACAATACGATTCGGGAAGAAGCGTTATCAGGGATGTTGATCTTGGGATTTAATAAGTTAAATGCAGAGAAAGTAATTGACAAAATTTTAGATAAAGGTTTGGTTGTAGATGTGGAGGGGTTAATTAAAGAGGCCCTGAAAGCATTATAGTAAGCTGCCATGCAACTGTTAGATGAGATTAAAATAGAAGAGCATTGAGACGGAAATCGATACACATCTTACTACTTGTTTTTATTGCTGGCGGGTTTGTTCTACAATCATCCACAGCTATAGCAAATCGACTGCCCAAATATTTTTTTCAGGGAGTGATTGTCCCCGATTCGCTCAATCCTGACACCACAAAAGTAGATCTCATTTATCCCTTTCCCGACTTTACGGGCAATCCCTACCTCGATCAACAAGGCCAAAGTCCCTTATTTTTAAATCCTCCGGCCAATATTCAGCGTGAGATCATTTACAACCCCGAAACCAACACCTATGAGTTTCAAAGTAAAATAGGCGATTTTACTTATCGTCCGCCCACGGTCATGGATTTTGATGATTATCAGGATTATGAAATGCAGCACGATGTTAATAATTATTGGAAAGAACGTGCACAAACTGCCGGTACCGCCGAAGGCTCCAGGCTAATCCCCAAAATTTATGTGGGCGGTGAAGCTTTCGACCGGATATTTGGAAGCAACACCATCGATATACGTCCTCAGGGATCTGCCGAAGTCAGCTTTGGCGTGCTACATACAAAACGCGACGACCCTGCTTTGGATGTGCGTCAGCGTAGAGCCACCAACTTCGATTTCAACATGAAGATTCAAATGAATGTGTTGGCTAAAATCGGAGATAAAATTGAGTTTAAAGCCAATTACAATACCGAGTCCTCCTTTGATTTTGAAAATACACTCAAGCTAAAATACGAAGGTAACGAAGACGAAATCATCCAATTGATTGAAGCTGGTAATGTCAGCCTACCCCTCAGGTCCACTTTAATTAGTGGTAGTCAAAGCCTTTTTGGTGTAAAGACGGAGTTACAATTTGGCAAAACCCATGTTACGGCCGTTTTTTCGCAACAGCAAAGCGAAACAAAAAATATTACCGTTCAGGGAGGAGCTCAAACCAGCCGGTTTAAAATTACAGCACTTGATTATGAGGCCAATAAACACTTTTTCTTCACTCAGTATTTAAGGAGCCATTATGAAAGTGCATTGAGCGATCTGCCTGTGGTTACCTCCGATATTAACATTACAAAAATAGAGGTTTGGGTTACCAACATTGGTGCGGCTACCGAGGAAAACAGAAGCATTGTGGCGTTTACCGATTTGGGTGAAGGCAGGCAGCAATGGATTCACAATCCTAATATTCATCCCATGCAGGGTGGGTCGGTACCTTCCAATTATTCAAACGATATGATGAGGCGCATGGATACCCTTCGCATTCGTGATATCAACCAGGTAACCAGCTACCTCACAGGCGACCCTTTGGGAATAGGAAAAATAAACTACATGGTGGCAGGTGAAGACTTTGTGAAACTTGAGAATGCCAGAAAACTTAAGACAACAGAGTACTCCGTCAATAAGAAGCTAGGATTCATTTCGCTAAACACCACCTTAAGCACCGATCAGGTGTTGGCGGTGGCCATACAGTACACGCTAATTGGCAGCGACAGTGTATACCAGGTGGGTGAATTTTCTGACCAGGGCATCACTGCCCCCAAGTGTTTGGTAGTTAAGTTGCTGAAAAGCAATAACCTGAACACCAAAATGCCCATGTGGAACCTGATGATGAAAAACGTCTATTCCATCGGAGCCTATCAGGTGCAACGCGATAATTTTATGTTCAATATCCTGTACTCTGGAAATAGCCAGGGTGTACCAACAGGATATTTTACCGATGGTCCCGACAAGGTGGTGGGCGTGCCATTGATTCATCTTTTCGGACTCGATAACCTGAATAGCCAGTTGAACCCCATCCCCGGTGGCGATGGTATGTTCGACTATATCGACAATGCCACAACTATTGGAGGAACCATCCAGGCTTCCAACGGACGCATTTTCTTTACAAAGCTTGAACCTTTCGGCAAGTTCGTTCATGATTCCATTTTTCCGAATAATCCGGAACTGGCTGAGAAATATGCGTTTGATTCACTTTACACACTGACCAAAGCCGGGGCAGAACAGTATCCCGACAAAAATAAATACATCCTCGAAGGCATGTACCGCTCGCAATCGGGAGCCGATATCAGCCTGAATGCCCTGAACGTACCTCAGGGGTCAGTAAAAGTTACTGCCGGTGGTGTACCTCTTACCGAAAATGTTGATTACACCGTAGATTATACTCTGGGCCGGGTGAGCATTATCAACGAGGGAATTATGAACTCGGGAGTTCCGATCAACGTGTCACTCGAAAGTAATTCCATGTTCAACGTGCAACAAAAACGCATGATGGGTATCCATGTTGATCATGAAATCAACAAAGATTTTCATATTGGTGGTACTTTGCTCAATTTGCATGAGCGACCCTTAACCCAAAAAGTAAATTATGGCGACGACCCCATTTCGAATACCATGTGGGGGTTGGATTTAAGTTACCGCACCGAGTCGAGGTGGCTAACCAAAATGGTTGATAAGTTACCCGGAATTTCCACCAAGGAAGTATCGAAGATTAGTGTGGATGGCGAATTTGCGCAGTTTATACCAGGACATTCCAAGGCCATTGGAAATACAGGAACCTCCTATATCGACGACTTTGAAGGCGCCAAATCGACCATCGACCTTAAAAACATTATTAACTGGACGATGGCATCTACCCCGCAGGGCCAGCCGGATATGTTCCCCGAAGCCATGATGGGTGGATCTACTCCTGAGAGTGCTTATACATATGGAAAAAACAGATCTAAGTTGGCCTGGTATATTATCGCTCCGCTTTTTTATGACATGAGAGGTGGCACCAAGCCTAAAAATGTTGACAAAGAGGAGCTTTCAAAAAACTCCGTTCGTCAGGTTTATGAAAACGAGGTTTTTCCCAACAGAGACAACAACAGGAATAACATCCCTACCAATATTGCCGTGCTTAATCTCGCTCATTACCCAAGCGAAAGGGGGCCTTATAATTTTGATGTGAGCAATAATTCTTATTCTGCTGGTATTGATGAAAATGGCAATCTCAACGATCCGGCATCACGCTGGAGCGGTATGATGCGCCAAATAGAGTCCACTGATTTTGAAGCCTCCAACATTGAATATATTGAGTTTTGGTTGATGGATCCCTTTACGGAAGATCCTGATAATAAGGGCGAATTGTACATTAACCTGGGTGAAGTTTCGGAAGACATCCTCCGCGATGGCCGAAAAAGTTATGAAAATGGATTGCCTACGACTGAAGTGGCCGAAAATGTAGATACCACTGCATGGGGACGTGTACCAAAATTACAAGCTTTGGTAGAAGCGTTTACCAGCAATACCGGTGCTACGCGCATCCACCAGGATGTGGGTTACGACGGATTAATCACGGAGGATGAGAAGTCATTCTATAACAATAGCTACCTGGATATTATCCGACAAGAGTACGGTGCCAATTCTGTTGCCTATTCAAATGCCATCGGGGACCCGTCGGCCGATAATTATCATTATTTCCTAGGTAGCGATTATGATATTGAAGCAAAATATTCGAGTGTACTCGAAAGGTACAAGAATTTCAACCAATCGGAAGGAAACTCACCCACCGATGACATCGATCCCGAAAGCTATATAACCTCGGCCACCAATTATCCGGATGTAGAAGATATCAACCGTGACAATACCTTAAGCGAATCGGAGAGGTATTTTCAGTATAAAATTTTGTTGGATCGCAACAAGATGAAAGTGGGCGAAAATTATATTACGGATGTTTTTGAAGGTACAGTGGAAGGCAAACTTCCAAATGGAGAGGAAAATCATAAAACATACTGGTACCAATTTAAAATACCCGTTCACAGCCCCGACAAAGTCATAGGAAACATCAGCGATTTCAGGTCCGTCAGGTTTATGCGTGTATTTATGCGTGGATTCGAACGACCGATTGTGGCCCGTTTTGCGACTTTTGAATTGGTCAGAGGAGAGTGGCGCCGGTACGATCAGGTGATTCGCGGGCCTGGTGTTTATCCTTCAGGAGGTACCGGAAACGTTGGCGATTTCACGGTTTCAACCGTTAGCATTGAAGAGAACGGGAAGCGTACACCGATCAATTATGTAACCCCTCCGGGCGTCGACCGTGAATTGATGTTCGGAACCACTTCAAATTATCAACAAAACGAACAGTCGCTTGAGTTAAAAGTAGCCAATTTGGAAGATGGCTATGCCAATGCAGTTTATAAAACCACCGACTTTGATTTCCGGCAGTATAAACGAATTAAAATGTACGTGCATGCCGAGAAGATGAAAGAGACAGATAACCTGGCCTATGGCGATTTAACGGCCTTCGTGAGGATTGGCAGCGACTTTACGGATAATTATTATGAGTATGAAGTGCCACTTGAGTTTACAAAGTGGTATCAAAACAGCCAGGATTCTGTTTGGCCTGAAGCCAACAATTTTGATATCGTCCTCGATGAGCTTGTTAATGTAAAGCACAATCGGAATGTGGCCATGCGGCAACCTGGTTCCGTCCTGTCGTTAAGCAAACCCTATGTGGAGTATATTGGAAACCGAAAAGTCACTGTTTTTGGAAGTCCGTCGATAAGCGATGTAAAAGGAATTATGCTGGGGGTTAGAAATCCAAAGCAAAACCTTCACCAGGCTGATGATGGTAATCCGGAAAGCGCCATCATCTGGTTTGATGAGTTGAGGCTCACCGATTTTAATGATAAGAACGGATGGGCAGCTACCGGAAGAATTGAAGCCAATCTGGCTGACTTAGGACGAATTTCGGTTTCCGGATCGCATTCCTCAGCAGGGTTTGCCAGCCTCGACACCAAAATAAGTCAGATACCGCTGGAGGCGACCACCAATTTTATGGTTTCAACGGATCTGGATCTGGGAAAATTTGCAGGTGAAAAGGCAGGTGTCCGGCTTCCCATGCACTATGATTATGCTATACAGGAAATTACACCCGAATACAATCCGCTGGATCCGGATATCAAATTGAAAGACGACCTCGATTCGTATACCAACAAATCAAAACGCGATTCGTTGGAAGCACTTGTAGTGGACCATACCACCAACCAGAACATAAACTTTATGAATGTTCGTAAGGACCGTGTGGATTCCAAAAAGAAACCCCGGATTTATGACGTGGAAAACTTTGATGTTTCGTTTGCCTATTCAAAATTCAGGCATCAAAACATTGATTTTGAGTATGATAACCAGGATCAATATCGGGGTGGTTTTGGATATAACTTCAATCCAAAGCCTAAAAATTATCAACCGTTTAACAGCGTCAAGTTCCTGGCAAAAGCACGTCACCTGGCGTTGATCAAAGACTTTAACTTCTACCTCTTACCAAAGGTATTGAGTTTTAGGACCGACATGGACCGAAATATCCGAAAGGTGCTTTACCGCGATAAAAGTTTGGGTGACATCATCATCAAACCAACTATTGAAAGGCAATGGAACTGGAACAGAATCTATGATTTAAAATTTGATCTTTCAAAATCGCTGGCACTTGAATTCAATGCTGGTGCCAATGCATTTATTAATGAACCTACCATTTATCCTGATAAAGGAACTCCGGAGTGGGATGCTTACAAACGTGCTATTTGGGATTCTATCGCGAATTTTGGAACGATGAACCGTTATAATCAATCCTTCAGGGTGACCTACAATGTGCCATTAAAGAAAATCCCCGAACTCGATTGGATATCAATGGCCTTGAGCTATCAGGCTTTGTACAATTGGGCCGGTTCATCTACCTCCACCAGAGCCAGGTTTGGTAATTCCATCGAAAATTCCAGTCAGAAGCAGTTAAACGGAAATTTGGATTTATCTAATCTGTATAACAAGGTTCCTTACATAAAAAAATTGAATAAAACCTCCAGGCGGTCACCTGGTCCGGCGACCAGAATCCGGGGAGGAGGACCGCAGCCTCCTGCACAGGCCGAGGACACCACCAAGCCCAGCGTGAATGTACCCAAAATTATAGGTGATGGATTGCTGAAATTTCTGACTTCCATTACCAAAGCCAATGTAACCTATAGTCAAACCAACGGGATGCTGCTTCCGGGATTTAAATATGAACCCGAACTGATGGGTGTAAATCTGACTACCTCGGCACCAACCATGGGATTTGTATTTGGCGATCAGCACGACATCCGCTGGGATGCCGCCAAAAATGGCTGGTTAGTTACCGATTCTGCCTTTAACAACCCTTATATGACCAAGTTTACCGAGTCGTTGTCGTACAAGGTAAACGGCGAGTTGTTTGGTGCTATTAGTATCACCATTAATGGAGATAGGATTTATGCTGAAAACAGTCAGTCGTATTTCAGATACGACAACGCCATCAGTGATTTTAGTGTATCTGCACTGACGCGTTCGGGCAACTTTAATATCTCTTATCTGGCCATCAACACAGCCTTCGATAAATCGAATGGTAAGGAGGTTTCGCAGGTATTTATGAATTTCCTGGCCACCCGAAGGACTGTTGCTGATAAGCTGGCACATGAGAATCCCGATTGGATGCTCAACCAGGAATACTATTATGACACATTGGCCAAAGAAGAGTTTCCGGTGGGATACGGATCCAATTCGCAGTCGGTACTGTATTACTCGTTTTTAAGTGCCTATTCAGGTAAAAGCGAAAGCAAGATTAAAACCAGAACACCCTTTCCGAGCATACCATTGCCCAATTGGCTGATCACTTTTAATGGGTTGACCAAACTAAATTTCATAGGTAAATTGTTCAGAACGGTGAACATCAACCATGGATATCGGTCGATGCTGACAGTAGCTTCCTGGTCAAGCAACATGAATTACGATCCGGCCAATCCTGGAAAACGCCAGGAATCTTCTTCCAACTATGTGCCTGAATATGATATTGGTATTGTTTCAATCTCCGAGCAGTTTAGCCCGTTGATCGGGGTTGATGTAACCATGCACAACAGCATGTCGGCGAAATTTGCCCTGAAGAAATCGCGTAAGCTCGACTTGAGTTTTGTAAACAACCAGCTTACAGAAGTGGTTGGTAACGAAGTCACTATTGGATTAGGATACCGCATTAAAAACCTTAAATTCTCCATCGGTTCGATGAGTGGCGCTGCGCCTTCAAAAAAATACAGCAGCGACCTGAACTTAAAACTTGATTTCAGCATCATCAATAATATCACTACGTTGCGTCGTATCGACGAGGTAAACAATCAGATTTCTGCCGGATCGCGACAATACACACTTGACTTCTCAGGTGATTACATGCTCAGTCAAAGTGTGCAACTCCGGCTTTATTACAATTGGACCAGTAGTAAACCTTATGTATCGTCGCAAATACCAAATGCAACCACCAAAGGAGGTTTCAGTCTGAGGTTTAATCTGGCGCAATAGTTATTTATTTTGCAACTAAATTACATACCAGGGTGTTTTCCTATGGTGAATTTACCCTAAATTTGGCAATTATTTAAAACCTGAATCACATGAATATTCCTAAGAATTTATTGTACACCGAAGACCACGAATGGTTAAGAGTTGAAGGTAATGAAGCTTTTGTTGGTGTTACCGATTTTGCTCAAAAAGAATTGGGCGATGTTGTTTTTGTAGAAGTTGAAACCCTGGACGAAACCCTTGACAAGGCTGAAGCTTTCGGAACTATTGAAGCCGTTAAAACTGTTTCTGATATGTTTATGCCTGTAGGAGGTACTGTTCTCGAGTTAAACGAGTTGCTTGAAGATGAACCTGAGACCATCAATAAAGATCCTTATGGAAAGGGATGGATTATTAAGATCTCTATTTCCGATGCCTCTGAATTGGATCAGTTGCTTGATGCTGATGCTTATAAAGCTTTAATAGAAGAATAAATTTGCAAGGCGCTATCAAACGATTTTGGCCAGCCGTTGCCTGGGCGATCCTCATTTTGATACTTACCGGTGTCCCTGGTACGTATTTTCCTGAGGTTGAAACCTTTTGGGAATGGCTTACCCCTGATAAAATAGTGCATATGGGTATTTTCGGGGTTCAGGTATTTCTGATACTCCTGGGCTTCGACCCACAATATTTAGCAGGTAAAAATCGTTATGTTGTTGTAATTGGTGCTGCAATTGTAACCATTTTATATGGATTGATTACCGAGTTGTTACAACACTTTGTGTTTATTGGTCGCGACGGAAACATGTTCGACTTTTTGGCAGATGCGGCGGGTGCATTACTGGGTTTGTTGGCATACTATTTGTTAAAAATCAGAAATACTGTGGCAAAAATGAATATAGAATGATAGAAATTGCTATTTTAGCACTTTCATATCTTAACTAAACACTATTTTAGAGATGGAAACTAAAAAAACAGAGAAGGCTGATCTGGAAAATAAGAAGTCATTGTTCTTTCAGATAGGACTTGTTTTCGCCCTGGTAGTTGTGTTGTTTGCTTTTGAATACAAAAGTTACGACAAAATTACCGTCGATCTGGCCTCACGTGCTGTAGATGATACACCGGAAGAAATCATTCCTATCACCGAACAGAAAGTAAAACCACCACCACCACCACCTCCAAAACAGGTAACCAAGATTACCATTGTGGAAGATGATGTGGAAGTGGAAGATGATATCGAAATTGACGTGGATGCAGATGCTGAAACAGAGATGGAAGCATATATTCCGCAGGATATGGGTGATGAAGAGATTGTAGAACAGGAAATTTTTACAGTTGTTGAATCAATGCCTGATTTTCCGGGAGGAATGGGTAAGCTTATGAGCTATCTGGCCAGCAACATCAAATATCCTCCATTGGCCAAGGAAAGCGGAATACAAGGTCGTGTATTTATCAACTTTGTGGTTGAGCCCGATGGATCCATTTCACAAGTGAAAGTACTTCGTGGAATTGGCGGCGGTTGCGACGAGGAAGCCGTAAGGGTGGTACAAGCCATGCCCAAATGGAAACCCGGAATGCAACGTGGTAAACCGGTAAGGGTTTCGTACAACCTTCCTGTGAAGTTTACACTTCAATAAGGGATCATAAAAATCTTTAAAGCCGTTTTGAAAAGACGGCTTTTTTTATGCAATGTTATTTGAAAGTATTTTCGGATCAATAAAAACGTTGAGGAACTTATTTCATTAAACTATTTGCAATACATTCATTACTAAATTCCCGGATTTTCATCTTGATCAGAGTTTTCCTCGCTGTTACTTCCATGGAAATGATTCCAAACAATAGCCGCTTTGGCCGGGCCAATCATTTCGGATAGCTTTTCCAATGTGGCTTGTTGAATGTTTTTAACCGATTTTAATTCCAGAAGCAGCGTTTTGGTGGTGGATTTTCCGATGCCTTTTATTTCGGTAAGCTCCGACTTGATGGTTCCTTTTTCCAATCGTTTGCGGTGGTGTGTAATCCCAAACCGATGGGCTTCGTCACGAAGCTGCTGAATTATTTTTAGCGATTCGGAGGTTTTATCCAGGTAAATGGGAATTGAATCGTTGGGGAAATAAATCTCTTCCAGCCGTTTGGCAATCCCGATAATCGCCACTTTGCCATATAAATTGATGCTCTTGAGTGCCTTAACAGCAGCGCTTAGCTGCCCTTTGCCACCATCTACCACAATCAGTTGCGGAAGCGCCTGTTCCTCATTCATCAGGCGGCTGTAACGGCGGCTGATAATCTCCTCCATGGAGGCAAAGTCGTTGGGACCTTCCACCGTTTTAATGATAAAATGCCGGTATCCTTTTTTGTTGGGTTTGGCATTTATAAACTGAACCATGGCCGCTACCGGATAGTCGCCCTGAAAATTGGAATTGTCGAAACACTCTATTTGTACAGGCAGTTCTGCCAGATGCAAATCGCTTTTTAACTGATTGAGAATTCTGTTCTTATGGCGGTCAGGATCTACTAAATCGCGTTGTTTTTGTCGGTCGAGTTTATAAAGTCGTGCATTGCGCTCACTGAGATCGAGCAAATGCCTTTTGTCACCGCGCTGTGGGATTGTAAATGCCACCTCCGGTATTTCCACCGCAGGAGCAAACGGAACAATAACTTCCCTGGAGGTGCTTTCAAAGCGCTGACGAAAATCCATCAACGCCATGGTAAGTAATTCATCTTCCGATTCATTGAGCCGTTTAATAATTTCGATGGTGTGTGCCTGAACAATAGCACCATTTATCACTTTCAAATAATTTGAATAGGCTCTTTTTTCAGCGTTGATCAGCGAAATCACATCCACATCGTGAATATGGGGATTAACGATGGTGGATTTGCTCTTGTATTTTTCGAGGATTTCAATTTTCTCTTTAACAATCTGAGCCTTTTCAAACTCTTGAAGTTCAGCATAATGATGCATCTTCAGTTTCAAATCCTGGATCACCGAAACGATATTCCCTTTGATGATGCTCTTGATTTGGCGGATGGTTTCGTTGTAATCGTCAACCGTTTGCTCACCAATACAAGGAGCTTTGCAGTTGCCCAGGTGATATTCCAGACAAACCTTGTATTTGCCTGTGTCGATTTCGCTTTGCAACAATTTCAGCGAGCAACTGCGCAGCTGAAATAGCTGCCGTATAATCTCCAGGATTGTTTTCATCATCCTCACTGACGCATAGGGACCGAAATACTCAGAGCCGTCGTGAATAACATTTCTGGTAGGCATCACGCGAGGAAAGCGCTCATTTTTTATACATATCCATGGAAATGTTTTGTCATCTTTTAAAAGGATGTTATAGCGTGGTTGATGTTTTTTAATCAGGTTATTCTCCAATAAAAGGGCATCAAATTCACTGTTGGTAATGATTACACGGATATCGTGAATTTTTTTTACCAGAACCTTCAGCTTTCCCGATTGATGGGTTTTGGTAAAATAACTTGATACTCTCTTTTTCAGGTCTTTGGCTTTTCCAACATAAATAATTTTCCCGGAATCGTCAAAATATTGATATACTCCGGGATTGTTGGGAATGGTACTGATGAGTTGTTTTATCGACATGCCTGATTAAGAATGAAAGCACAAAAGTAAGAAATGATTTGGCAAGTTAATCGTAGCCTGATACACCGCATTATTCTGCCATATTAAAAATGACTACAATAATGTCCCGGACATCGTGGTAGCTTATTGTTGGTAGCATATCATGCAATTATTTTATGCGATTTACCAAATTTCCGAATGATGAAGTAAAGTATCAGAATCCCGACAGGAAATAGAATGAAAGGGCTTATCCCAAAAGAAGCGGGCAAAGTCCCGATAAATACAGCGACAAAGCCTGCGGTCATGGCATAGGGCAACTGGGTGCGCACATGTTCGATATGAGGACAGGCACTGGCTAGCGAGCTGAGAATGGTTGTGTCGGAGATGGGTGAACAATGATCACCAAATACGCTTCCGGTAAGGACTGCCGCAGCAATATTGTGAAAAATCGACATGGAGGTGGCGTAATCCAGGTGGGCATGATTCGATAGTAACCAGGCGGAAGGCAGCATCAACGGATAGAGAATGGCCATGGTACCCCAGGAACTTCCGGTGGAGAATGAAATCAATGCTGCAATCAGAAAAGTCAGCATCGGTAGCAAATAGGGCGATATAGAAGCTTCAATCAGGCTCTGTGAAATGAAGTCAGCCGTATGCATGTGCTTGGTAACCAATGCAATCGACCAGGCCAGGGTGAGTATCATGACGGCAGGAAGCATGGTTTTAAATCCCTGAATAATGCTTTCCATGGCTTCTTTGATGGTGAGAATTTTTTGCGAGAAAGACAACAACAAGGCCACCATCATACTTCCCGATGAAGCCCAAAGCAGTGCAAGGTAAGAGTCGGCACCCCCGATGGTTTCACTCATTTTATCAATAAAACCCAATGCCTGATTTTCCCAGACTGTTTGCTGATAGCCTGTGTAGAACAATCCGGTTAATGTTCCAAATACAATAATCAAAACCGGAATGATGGCATTAAAACTTCGGGCTTTAACTCCGGGTTTAACCTGTATTTCTTCCTGCATATCCCTGTTAAACTGTTCGTCAATAGTGTCGTCATCCATGTTTTGGGTTGAATTTCGGGCTTCACGCTCAGCCTTGAGCATGGGACCGTAATCCACGTCTTTCCAAATAAGGAACAGGATGAAAACCAGAGTGAAAATCGGATAAAATGAATAGGCCAGCGAATAAAAAAATACCCCATAAGCCGATTCATCCAGATTTAGCTGATTAATCCCATCCTGTATGTAGCTTAATTCGGCACCAATCCAGGTGGTTACAAAAGCGATGGAAGCTACAGGTGCAGCCGTTGAGTCGATGAGATAAGCCAGCTTTTCGCGCGAAACCTTCATCCTGTCGGTTAAGGGTCGCATGGTATTGCCCACCACCAGTGTGTTGGCATAATCGTCAAAAAAGATTAAAATACCCAGTAGCCACGTAATAAACGAAGCCGACCTGGCTCCGGTAACGTACCTTGACAATACATTTACAACGCCCTTCATGCCTCCATTTTTAGTAATCAGACTTACTGTGGCAGCAATAATCATGGAGAAAAGTATAATGGACAAATGACCTCTGTCGTTGAGCGATTCAACAATATAAGTATCTATTATAGAGAGGAAACCCTGAAAAATGGCCACCACGAAAGTGACTCCTTTGAAGTAAAAAATAATGCCGGTACCCACCCACAAGCCGATAATCAAGGCACTATATACTTCACGCAACACCAGGGCAAATACAATCGCGAACAAGGGAGGAAGAATTGACATCCACAAAGGGATTGGCGACACAGGGATTTTTTCAGTGGTGTTTTGTATGGAAATGGTAAGCTCTTCCTTCTTTGAGAATGAATACGAAACTTTTATTTCATTTGTCATGATGGCATACCGGGCAGCCTTGCCATTGATGATAACCGTTGCCGAATCGGTGTTTGCGGGTAGAAACTGTTCATTGAAATCAATCCGAATATCCTGGGTGATGTTGGCAACAATGATGTCGGGGAGTTTAACCCGGAAGCCGGAGCCTGAAATGACATTATTCTCAGCCTGCACCTGGTGGATGCAAAGGCTAAGCAGCAAAAAAACAAGGATTCTCCCAATTGATCTTATCATTCCACGCCAAATAAAGCGCGTGAAATTAAGACTTTTTATTTAAAAGGGAAAATCCGTGACAAATGTTAATTTACCGGAGTGTTTGCGAAACCAGGTTGGTCAGCGTAATGAACTCTTCGATGCTGAGTTGCTCGGCACGCTGCGACAATAGCGGGTGATCAGGCAAACCAACTACTGCAAGTGGTTTAAGTGCATTGCGAAGGGTTTTGCGCCGTTGGTTGAAAGCCGTCTTCACCACACTAAAATACAGGGATTCGTCGCAGTCGATTTGTTGGGTTTCGTTCCGCGTCAACCTGATTACGCCTGATTTAACCTTTGGGGGCGGGTAGAAAACATGTTCATGTACAGTAAAACAATACTCAATATTAAACCAGGTTTGAAGTAAAACGCTGAGAATACCATAAGTTTTGCTTCCCGGCCCGGCAGCCAGGCGTTCGGCCACTTCTTTTTGGATCATGCACACCATTTCCGGAATCTGGTTCCGGTGTTGCAATGCTTTGAAAAATATCTGACTTCCAATGTTGTATGGAAAATTTCCGATGATGGCTGTCTTGGATTCGGTAATTTCCCCGAAAGGGATTTTTAAAAAATCAGCCTGATGGATGGTGATCCGTGGATCGTGAAAGTTTTCGCGAAGATATTCAACCGATTCGTCATCAATTTCAATGAGATGCAGGTTGGTGATGTGCTCATCCTTTAGCAGGAAAGTGGTTAAAACACCAGTTCCCGGACCAATTTCACAAACCGTAGTATTTTTCATCGAGAGGCAACCAACAATTTTTTCGGCGATGTTATTGTCAGTTAAAAAATGCTGACCCAGGTGTTTTTTTGGTTTAACCATGATGTTTTAGGATAATTGTGGCAAATCTATTCGTTGATCTGCTGTTTTAGTTCCCGGTAACGGATGCGCGCTTCACCTGAATACAAACTTTCAGGATAGTCTGTCATTAGTTGTAGATAGCGTTCAAGAGCGACTGAAGGGTTATTCAAATTTATCCGGTACAACTCAGCCTGTTGAAAGAGTGCATTATCCGTTTTGATGCTTTCGGGAAATTGATTGATAAGCGTTGAATACACCGAATCAGCCGCTTCAAAATTCCTTTTATAAACCAGAAGTTTTGCTTTTTGATACAGCACATACGGACGGGTAACTTCGCCCGGATTTGAAGTTTCAATTTTACTCAGTATCATCAGGGCCGAATCATAGTGGTGCTGGTAAGTATATAAATCGGCGGTGGCAAATTTACGTAAAGTGAGTCCCAGCGTATCTTCATCCATGATGTCGGTAATAAACAGTGAAAGGTCGATGGCATCGTTGGAAATCAGTTTGGAGGTGGCCGATTTCAGAATGTCGAGATTGGCTTGTGCCCATCCAAATTCGCCCACATAATAAAACACCCTTGCATTCTTTAGCTTGGCTTCGTGACCAACAGGTTCGTTTTTCATATCGGATTCAACCTGTGAATAAAGCAGGGTGGCATCCCATATCTGGCCTGAGGCCAGCAGAATGTCAGCCAATTCGAGTTTCAGATTGGCGGTTTGTTCGGGACGGAGGTTTTTTAGTCCAATGGCTTGATTCAGCATGTTGATGGCCTCCGGGAAATTACCCAGCTCGAATGCTTCGATGTGTGCCACCAGTTTGGCAATGGTAATGGTTACTGAATTCATCCCCAGTTCCTTCAGATACCCTTTACCTTCTTTGCTGTATTTATTGTATACTTCGTTGGACGTTGCCGGATCTGCTTCTGCTTCGTTGATCAGGGCCTCGTAATATCCGGCACAGGCCTCCAGATAGTACGGTGTTTTGTCTTTTTTTTCTTTAATGTACAGATAAGCCTCTTTACAGATGGCGTATTGGTGGTTTTCGGAGGCTATCTGAGCCAGTTCCATCACCGCCTCTTCTCTGAAACCAAATCGTTTGTCGATGGCTTTGGCCTGGCGAAGTGCCAATTGAAAATCCTTTATCTGGATAGAATACCAGAGGAGCATCTCTGCCAGGGCCTCGCTATCTGTATTTTTTTGGGCCCGCTCGAGCAATTTTTGCCTGAAATCATCCGATAAATTGTCATCAACGTCCATCCGCATCAGGTTTTGTAACTGATTCCTGATGTTTTGTGCATCGTTCGGATTCGATTCCAATTGATCGAGGTAACTATCGAACACCTTGCCATAATCGCCATTGTACAAATATACATTGGCCATTTCGATGTTAAAGGTGTATTGCAAATCTGGATTTTGTCTGGCTCTTTTATAGACAGTGATGGCTAGGTCGTTGTATCCTCTTGCTTGCAGGGCCGAAGCTATTTGAACAATGTTGTTTCTGTCGGAGGGCAATTCCGACATCAATTCGTTAAATAGTTTATTGGATTTTTTCGATTCACCTTCCTGATCGAAGATATAAGCCTGGTCGATCAGGTACCGAAAATTATCCGGAAATTCGCGGCGCTGTTTTTTTACAACCTTTTCAGCTTCCTTAAACTCTTTTAGCTCAATCAAACAGTTGAGATAATACATATACAAGTATTGCGACCGTTTGGCTTCAAACATGGGTTTTAAAAGTACGGCAGCTTTGTCGAACTGGCGTTCGCGAAAGTAATTGATGGCCAGTTGCTCCTCACCCTGCTTTTTTTGTGCCTCACTTTTTTGCAGATGTAAAGGCTGTACGACCTGTGCGACGGAAGTATTTTCACCAACCAACATGACCAACAAAATCAAAGCAATCTGGCCGAATTGAGTACAACCGGATTTTTTTAACAAGGGTTTTATGTTGGTTTTATGGGGCATGCTAAAATAGTTATTTATGCAACGACGAAAATAGGGAATCGGAGTGAACAATCCAATTCTGCATTTTGTTTCCGGTTGAATCCATGATATTGATCAAATTTTTAACATGGTTTCGTTCTGTAACCAGATAGGATGTAAACGTCAGACTATCGTATTCATTATGCCGAAGCGATTGTTTAAGCAATTGTAACCGGCCTTTTGTCATCCTGACATCCTTCCTGATTTGTTGGTTGTTGATCAGTACCCTCTTTATTTCCGCTTTAAGCGTATTGATTTTTTGATAGTTGAAAGCCAGTCCGGCGTATTGATCAGTCTTGAGCAGTTGCCGGTACATTTGCAGCAAAGCGCTGGTATCTATTTGGTTATAACGAACAAACGAGCACTCAAGTTGCGATGAAAGACTGTCGCTGGCATTGATTTTATCAACAAAGTGTTTCCCGTATTGGTTACAACCAACCAGGGAAATGATGAAAGTCAGTACAAACGTCAGCCTGAAAAGTTTCATCAGTCGATGAACTTAAATCCGGTATAGCTTTGTAAAGCTTCTGGAATTTTGATTCCATCCTCAGTTTGGTTGTTTTCGAGAAGGGCCGCCACAATGCGTGGCAAGGCCAGGGCACTTCCGTTGAGTGTGTGTGCCAGCCTGGTTTTGCCTTCTTTATCTTTAAACCTGAGTTTCATCCTGTTGGCCTGAAAATCTTCGAAATTCGAGACAGAACTAACTTCCAGCCAGCGTTGTTGTGCCGCCGAAAACACTTCAAAGTCATAGGTCAGGGCAGAGGTAAAACTCATGTCGCCACCACAGAGCCGCAGAATTCTAAATGGTAATTCCAGCTTGCGGAGCAATCCGGCCACATGTTCTTTCATTTCGTCCAAAGTAGCGTAGGATTTATCAGGATGCTGAATCTGAACGATTTCCACTTTGTCGAATTGATGCAAACGGTTTAGTCCGCGTACATCCTTGCCGTAGGAACCGGCTTCACGACGGAAGCAGTTGGAGTAGGCAACGTTTTTTACCGGGAAATCAGTGTCCTTTAAAATAACATCGCGGTAGATGTTGGTAAGTGGCACTTCAGCGGTGGGAATGAGGTACAGGTTATCTTCGGGGGCAAAATACATTTGTCCTTCTTTATCGGGTAGTTGCCCTGTACCATGACCAGAGGCTGCATTTACAAGCAAAGGAGTTTGGTATTCGAGGTATCCGGCTTCAATGGCTTCATCCAGGAAAAAGTTGATCAGTGCACGTTGCAGTCTGGCACCTTTTCCACGGTAAAAAGGAAATCCGGCACCCGTAACTTTGTTTCCCAACTCGAAGTCCACGATTTGGTAGGTAGATGCCAAATCCCAGTGCGGAACGGCGCCGTCGAACAATTGTGGAATGGTGCCTTCTGAGTGTACTATTTCATTGTCTTCAGGAGTTCTACCTTTGGGAACCGAGCTGTGGGGCAGGTTAGGCAACTCAATCAGTTTTGAGTTCAGTAATTCGATGGTTTCTGTCAGTACAGGTTCGAGTTCTTTGGCTTTGGCTTTAAGTTGGATAGATTCAGATTTAGCCCGGGCAGCTTTCTCGCTTTCACCTTGTTTAAAGTAGTTGCCTATTTCCTTTGCCAGTTGGTTGCTCTGCGCCAGTATATCGTCCAATTCTTTTTGTGCGCTGCGGCGGGTATTGTCGAGTTCAATGATTTCGTCCACAAGTGTGGCAGCCTTGAAATTTTTTACAGCCAGACGATCAATAACTTCGTCTCTGTTTTCACGGATAAATTGTAGTTGAAGCATGCGATTTTATTTTGTGCAAATTTAGCTTAAATGAGTAAATGAAATCATGGGGAAGTTAAAAATCATGTGGATGAAATGAAACGACTCTATCTTGATTTAGGGGGGTAATAGTAAATAAAAAGGGTTGGTTTAATACCCCTCCTCCATGCTCCTCCCCAAAGGTGAGGAGTGATAAATTTGTCTAAATTATATAGGTCTTATACTAAAGTACGCAAGTTTCGCGTGTAATTTTTCGAGTTCTTATATCTGATAGTTAATAATATATAATTTAATATTTGACCTCTGTGTCACTTTGTGGCTTCTTTGTGGTTCTTTGTGTAATAGCTAATAAGTTGTTACACAGAGCTGCACAAAGAAGCCACAGAGATTCACAAAGAGAATTTATGAATAGGAATGCAATCTGTAATTAACAGAATATCAATGTTATTTATGTTGGATAAAAAATTTAATTATCTGATTTCCACTAAATAGGTTTAACCGCGAAACTTGAGTAAAGTTTTTACAGCCTAAATATTATAACAAAAAAACCCGGTCGAAAACCGGGTTTTAATATCAAATCTGAATTTATCTTCTTAATTTTTTTCTGCTTCAGGCATAACAACACTCACATAAGAGCGGTTGTTAGCTTTTTTTCTGAATTCTACAATACCGTCGATCAGTGCATACAGGGTATGGTCTCTGCCAATACCTACATTTAAACCGGGATGGTGCTGTGTTCCACGCTGACGAATGATGATATTACCTGAGTTGGCTACCTGTCCACCGTATATTTTTACACCAAGGCGTTTGCTTTCTGATTCGCGACCGTTATGGGAGCTACCCATTCCTTTTTTATGTGCCATTTCTTTAGATTTTTACAGTTATACAGTGATTTTTTCAATCAATACTTTGCTTAAGTCAGCACGGAAACCGTTTGACTTTTGGTAACCTTTTCTTCTTTTTTTGTGAAAAACGGTTACTTTATCGCCTCTGAGGTGCTCAACGATAGTTGCGTTAATTTTGGCTCCTTCGAGAACGGGAGTTCCAATCTTTACATTTCCATCAGTATCTGATAAAAGCACTTTGTCGAATTCAACACTGGCGCCTTTTTCTCCCTCTAGTCTGTTTACAAAAACTTCCTGCCCTTGTTCAACTTTGAACTGCTGTCCGGCTATATCAACAATTACATACATGCGCTTAAAATCTTTAATTATAAAAATGCTTACGATTTTGGAGGTGCAAAAATAGGAAAAAAAACTAATTAACAAGCAATTGTTGTTAAATATTATTTTTTTCTTCTTAACAACACCCGGCTACTGACATTAAATGGCCTGCCGGGATGGGCATTTACCAAAAATACACCTAGTAATATAAGGACAAACCAAAGGATGTCCCACCACTTCAGGGTTTCACCATCGAAAACTCCCCAAATAAGTGCTACTACCGGTATCATATAGGTAACCGAAGAAGCAAACAGCGGGCTGTTGATTTTGATAAGTTTGTTAAATGCAATGAGAGCCAATCCGGTACCGACAATCGAAAGTGTACCCACATAGGCCAATCCGGTTAAGGAATCTGGCTGATGAATAATTTTGGAAGGGATGCCTGTAAATATTAGAATATATATAAAGGTGGGCACCCCGATAAAAAAGAAGGAGAAGGCTGTAATGGTCAGCGAGTCGGTTTCCTTTAAGTATTGTTTGATAAAATTTACATTAAAGGCATAACACAGTGTGGCAATAATGATGAGTGAAGCATATTTCATGTTGAATGTAAATCCCATATCGCCACTGGCGTTGATAAGTCCTAAGGCGCCGACCAATCCGATCATAACTCCAATCACATTATACCATTTGGCTTTTTGTTTGAAGAACAACAAACCAAGAATAAGGGTAAATAAGGGGGTTAACGAATTCAGGGTTCCGGCCAGCGAACTGTTGATACCTGTTTGGGCAATGGCAAACATAAATGCAGGAATGAAACTCCCTATTAAACCAGCTATAAAAAGCTTAAATCCCGTTTGGCGGGAAATTTTTCGAAACCTCTGTAAAGCCAACGGGCTTAAAAATAAAAAGGTAATGCCAATGCGGAGCAATCCCACTTCAAATCCTGAAAAATAAAGCAGCGATTTTTTGATGAGAATGAATGAACTTCCCCATGTTAGCACCAGACCTACCAGAATTATCCATGAAAACAACTGATTGCTAATACCTTTCATTTGCATTTTTATATGGCAGCAAAGCTAGTAAAATATTGATTTATCAGATGACCTGAATATCTGCTTCGGGATGGTACACCTTAATGGCAAAAAATTTTGTCTTTTCTTTCAGTTCTAATCCAAACCAGCAACTTAATAAATGGTCTTCATTTAAAATTATCTTCTACTTTTGTGGTGGCGGATTTTTTTTTGAACGGCTTCTGGTAGGTAAAAAATAGTTTAGCTGTAAAAAATAGTAACCACTGCATTCATGGAGGAAGCACAGTTTAGGTTTATAACCGGACTAAAAGCCGGTGATAAGAAAATATTTGAGGAATTATACCGCGAATATTATACGCCATTGTGCTTCTACTGTCTTCGTTTTGTTGGCAAACACGAAGAAGCTGAAGAAATTGTTCAGGGTGTTTTTTTTAAGATCTGGCTTAAACGTGAGGAATTAAATATCAATTCCTCTTTAAAGTCTTATTTATACCGATCGGTTCAGAATTATGCTATAAATCACCTTAATCTTCAAAAATCCAGGGGAAGGTATCATTTGGATGATTACACAGAAACGGAAGAACCCAACATCAATGGCCTGGAAATGCTTGAAGAAGATGAGCTAAACACACGAATCAAGGAGGCAATAGCACGTCTCCCGGAACGTCGCCGTATTATTTTTGAACTCAGCAGATTCAGCGATTTAAAGTATCATCAGATTGCCGACCAGCTCGAAATATCAGTAAAAACGGTAGAAGCACAGATGGCTAAAGCATTGCAGAGCCTTCGGGAAACTCTAAAAGATTATCTCCCTATGCTTGGAATCATGTTTTTTATTATCTTGCACACCTAAAGTTAAATTATTTTACTTTTGAAGTAGGGGTAGATGCAGTTTTGATTGTCTCATGAACACAAGTAACATTGAGTTGTGAATAAAGAGTTTGAACATATCGATTTAATTTCCCGGGTTCTATCCGGAAACTACACTGCCTCCGAAAAGGAAACTTTGATGCAGTGGATTGGCATGTCAAACGAAAACAAGAACACTTTTTTATCTTACGAAAGTACCTGGAACCTGGCAGGGAGTGTTGCTCCAAAAGTGAATTTCGATGTGAATGCCTCCTGGGATAAGCTGAATTCAACTATCTTGTGTTTTGAAGGAGACCAGATTATCAACACAAAAGATATTGAACCCGTTGTCGCTTCCAGGCAAAGGTTCGGATTTTATTTAAAACGCATTGCAGCCGTACTGGTGATCGCATTTGGGATGTTTTACCTGTTGAATCAGAAACCCCAGGCAGAAATTTTAACTGTTGCCTCTTTGGAAGCGATAGATGCTCAAACTATTCTGCCTGATGGAACAAAAATATTTTTAAACCAAAATACCAAAGTCTCCTACCCTGAAGTATTCGCCTCCAATGAGCGCCTGCTTGACTTTAAAGGAGAAGGATTTTTTGAAGTAGCCCACAATCCTGAAAAACCTATGATTATTGAAACCGGCAACTTGCGGGTGAAAGTTTTAGGGACTACTTTCGATTTGATAAATTACGACGAAAGCGATGAAGTATTCTGCTTTTTACAAACGGGTAAAGTGTTGTTCTATTCCATAAATCCGGATGATGGATCAGTGGTGGAGCAAATAATACTTGTCCCCGGGCAGAAAGGCGTATATAATAAAGTTACCGGGTCTATTTCAAAAGAAAGCTTTACCGGCAATAACTTTATGGCCTGGAAATCAGGTGAGCTTGAATTCGTTAAAACTCCGTTATCCGATGTATTTGATGTATTGGAAAAAGCATACGACATTCAAATTACATCCACTAAAAAATGCAACCAGGAGTTGTTAACCGCCACTTACCACAACGAAACCATTGAAAGCATTTTTGAATCAATCAGGGTAATTTATGGAATCGATTTCAAGATAGAAGGAAAACAAGTAGTCCTGCAATAATTGCCTCTTCTTTTGTCTTATCAGGTGTCTTTTTTTATACTTTAGCACTCTAAAATATTTATTCCATCTGCTAATTGTATATGAAGGTTGAGACTGGTTTCAAGCAATATTCGTTTATGGTAAAAAATACATTGCCTGTTTTTAGGAATGTAATTACCAATTTCAGGTGGCTCATTTTATTTTGTTTATTTGGTTTACACCCAATCCGGGCTCAGGAGAATGAAATGGGTGTGATTGAGCACTTTTCGGTCGCCAACCTGCCCATGTACGATGTAATCGACCTACTCTCAAAAAAAAGCAAGTTAAATTTTACCTATGATGCAAACGATCCATTGATGAATGAGGTTGTTACTTTTGAGGCCAGTGATAAATCGCCGTACACTATACTTAATGACTTGCTCATCAACACAAAGCACAGCTTTAAGCAAATAGGAAATCAGGTAGTTATTTATAAATTGGATTTATCTGTAAGCACCGATGATCAGTTAAATAATAACTACGAACAACACATAACCACGGAGCGTGTAATACCTGAAGTTGAACCCCGATTGGTTCAGTTGGGTTTAATTGAAATCGATACTGTTTTTATACAGGATACTATTTTCAGGATTGATACCATTCGTCTGGTGGATACTGTTTACGTTTCTAAACAAAATTCCTCCGGTGGAATTCAGTCTTTACCCGTACTTCCTGCCGATCATTTTCAAAACAGTACATTCCGAAAACCGGGCTGGGCAGTAGGATTATCTGTTTCAGGTCTGGCCACCGATTTTTCGTTGGTGAGCTTTCAAAACGATTGGTCATTAAATAATTATGGTATTGGTGCCAACCTGGTGCGCAATCAGAAACGGTGGGCGTTTTCGTTTGGATTACAAATGACTCAGTACGCACAAAAATTTAACCACCAATACGATATAACTACCGGGGGATATTTCAGACAGGACACCCTGGATAGGTACTACACGGTAGTGGATGTGGATACATCCTGGTATTATGTAATCGATTCGGTGTGGTTGCCGCTTAACAGTCAATCTTATAATTTCGACCGGGTGAACCGAATAGGCTATCTTAGTTTAACCGGCGAAGCAGAATATACTTTCTTTAGTCGACCGGCGTTTAGTATGCATGGCAAGGTTGGCTTGCTGATGAGTTTGGTGGTTTACCGCAAAGGGCTGATGATTAATGAGGATAATTACCCGTTGGGAGTCGATTTTGGTGATTTAACTTTTTCATCCCCGGTCTTTGGAATGATGGTAGGTATAGGAACCAGACATCGTTTAGGTGAAAAATTCGATTTGCTGATTGATGCATCATATTTACAATACACTTCCGGGACTATTCCTGATCAGACTCAATTCAGCACATTAACTGCCGTTGGTTTGAGCGTAGGCATCAGGTATTATTTTTAATCAGAATTAAAATTGTTGAAAAAAATACACCTTCTGAATAAATATAGAATAAAGCCACTCGCACATCGACTGGTTGCCGTGGTTGCATTGTTGTTTCTGGTGTTTTCAACTTCTTTTGCCGACGATGTGATCGTTGGCGGCATTATAACCGAAAATCAAACCTGGACTCCTGATAACACCTATATTGTTGTTTTAGACTTAAGGGTTGGACAAGGCGTAACCTTAACTATCCTCCCTGGAGTGACAGTAAAAATTGATCAGGGCAGAGGTATTCAAATATGGAGAGGCAATCTGATTGTTGGTGATCCCCAGGGTATTAATACAGATTCTGTGTATTTTCAGGGAGATTATCCTGGAGCACGTGAAGGCTGGAAATGGAAAGGAATTACAATTCAAGGTGCTACTGAAGAAAGCAGTGTGATTATATCTCATGCCAATATCCATGATGCTGAAATTGGTATTGGTATTGTTCAGAGTGTAGGCGTTTTATTGCAAAACTCAACAATATCGCAAAATCAAAACATTGGTATACAGCTCATGGATTGTTCCTATTGTACGATTCAATCCTGTGCTGTGGTTGATAATTACAATGGTATTGAAATATCTGCTACAAAATCAAATTCCAATTCCAATAATGAAATTCGGAGCAACCGTATCATGAATATCAACCATAATATTTATCTGTTAAAAGAGTCTGAAGGTCAGTTAAATGAAAATTTAATAAGTTACAACCTGATTCAGGATGCGAATAATGGAATTTGGATGGATAATAGCGGTGGCGGGTCTTCAGCTTATAATGTGATATCTAATAACTACATTGTAAGCAACGGATCTGGCTTTGGCTTTGGTATTTTACTGGCTTTCGATTCTACTGAAGTAAAAAACAATATCTTTTGGTTGAACAATATGGCCCTGACTTTTGATCCCCTTGCGAGAAAAGGAAATGTTTCAAACAACAGTTACTATCAAAATGTAATAAGTATTCAGCTGCGTGATGGCTGCGTGGATAATTCAATTTCACGTAATACGTTTTCTCATCAGGTTACAGCCGATTTTGACACAAAAGAAGTAGCAGGGGTAACCTTCTCAAATAATAATATTTTTCCTGATCATTTTAATTCTCCTTTGGTTATTAATAGTACTTCTGGCGATTTGTTGGTTGATCAGATGTTTTGGGGAACGGATCAGCAAAATTTGATCGATTCACTTATTTGGGATCATCAGGACGACCCGAATACCGGAAATTTTTTCTATATACCTTATCTTACTGAGCCAGATACCAACTTACCCATTTCACCACCCTCGGGTGTTAAAAAACAAATGATCAACGGGCAGGCCAGGATTTCCTGGAACACCAATCAGGAAAGCGATCTTGCTGGCTATTATGTTTATTATGGAGAGTTTCAATACTATCATTTTGAGAAATCCACGGATGCCGGGCTAGTAGAATCTCTGGTGGTTGATAATATATATTTCAACGATTCAGTTGCAGTTACGGCATATGATGGAAACGGTGTTTCAGAAAATGCACAACTATTAGGCTTCGAAAGCCCATTTGCTTTCGCAGAATATTTTCCATACGCCGGCGAGAATAGTGAGATTTGTAAGAATGTATCCATGTTCTTACTTTCTAATAGTACCGCTCCTTTTAGCTATGAAGAACTTATCTGGAAAACCTCAGGCGATGGTACCTTTAATGATGAGACTACTTTACACCCGGTTTATTTTCCCGGAGAAGAAGATATTACTCTGGGAAATGTGGTGCTTTCTATACATACCCTACGAAAAGACAGGTGGTTTTCTGATAGCCTGCTTCTAGATATTGTTGATTATGTTGTGGTATATGCCGGAAATGACACCACCATATTTAATGATGAAGAAATCCTGCTCTCGGAGGCTTCTGAATTGAATGCTACTGTCACGAATTGGGAAAGCACAGGGGACGGTGTATTTATTGCCGACACAATTCTGAATGCAATCTACATTCCAGGAGAAGCAGATAGAAATACCGGATATGTAACTTTGATATTATCAGGGATCAATTCCTGTAGTAGCCATGTGGATTCAATACGACTGACAATCGTTTCAAGATTTACGATCCGGGGTTCAGTATGGCAGAATGGCCTGCCAGCTCATCTCTGTGCGGTGGTGGCCTTTGAACAATCGGGTTCGTCTGCTGTAAGTGCCCGAAGCGTGGTGACTACCAATGTGAACGGAAATTTCTTATTTGACGATCTTATTCCTTCAAAATACTTGCTATATGCAGTACCTGATACCTTAAGTATAGCCAATTTTTACCCCGGCTACTATGTTAACTCAGCAAAGTGGCCTCAGGCTTATTCGTTAAAACTGGATGCAGACATTTATGATGTGGATATTCAACTGCCCGCGTTAAATTATACATTGCCTCAGGGCAATGGTAGTATATCAGGAACCTATATATTCAGTATATTATCTCCTGATGATGAACCCATTTATTGCCAGTCGTGGTTTAGTGCCGATTCAGCAATCTCCGTATGCAGAAACGGACAGTCGAATATTACTGTTCTTTTGAAGAATTCAAGTCAGGAGAAAGTGCTACAATATACCCTTACCGATCCTGATGGCCATTTCTTTTTTAACAACCTTCCGATGGGTGATTATATCATCGATGCCGAAAGGGCTGGTTACCATACTGTTGTTTCTCCTGTTATCAGCTTAACACCTGACTCTCCCGGTGAAAGCAACGTAATTTTGTCAAGCAACTTAAAAGAGGTAATTATTGCAATAAATGATGATGAAGGCGCATACGATTTACCTGAAATTTATGTTTACCCAAACCCTGCATCCGGTTTTATAACTGTATCCGTGAGCACATTAAAAAAAGGATATTATACTTTAATTGTTTTTGATACATTCGGAAGAAAAATGATCAAAAAGAATTTTGATTCACCAAAATCTCAGCAAAATTTTGTACTAACCCTGGATTTGGGTAATTTATCTTCCGGGATTTATTTTGGCAAGATAACCGGCGGAGAGACACCACAAAAATTTTCATTCATTATTCGTTAAATGTTTGCAATTTTAGGATGATCATTTCCTCCCATTTTCTTTATACCAATTGATTTTCATTCCTTCCCAATACCCTTGAGAAAACAATCAGGTCTTTTTTCAGAATACCTCATAAATAATAGCAGTAACAAGTAGGGGTAAACCACTTTTTATTTGTCATACATAGTGATAATTAACCATTCTAATGAGTAATAAAAGCCAATTTGGTGAATCATTTTTTAGGTAGAAGACGGAGAGTTATTTTTAACTCATTATAATACATTGTGTTGTAATGAGATTTTGTTGTTCTGATGTTTTTTGATAAAGCGTAAGTTAACTTGTAAATAGAGTTCAATTTTCATGCACAAGTCGGTTTTAAGGTTTCAAATGGATTCTTTATTGTCGCTGCGCAATTTGAAAATGATTTTATTCTATCAAGAAAAAATATAAAGTGAATATTAACTAAATTAACACCCTATGAAGAAATCAAATAGAAGGTAATCACATTTTGAATTTTTTTTAATTGAATCACAATTATACATTATAATTTATTATTAATTAAATCTATTAACACATGAAATCTTTTACAAAATTGTTTTTGTTGCTGATGGTGTTTTCACTGTCGACAACAATTGCCTTTGGGCAGACAAATAGGGAGAGCATGAAGAGTGGTGATACCAAAGAGTATCGCAATCCGAATGCCCCTGAATATGTCTCTCGTATGGGCGACAGAAGCGTCATCCTGGATGAAGGCTTCGAAGGTACTTTCCCTCCAACGGGTTGGTCTTTGCAATCAGAGGGTACCGGGTTTGTCCAAACTACTGCGGGCAGTGGTTATACCGGATCCTACGCTGCTTATCATAATGATAATAACAGTAGTAGTGCCTTACAGGACTGGCTTATTACACCTGCCATGGATTTTTCAGATGTTTCCATGGGTTATGAGCTGAATTTTTATCAAATGAACAATTGGTCCGGTTATTATGAATTCCACGAAGTAGCCGTCTCAACTGATGGTACTACCTGGACTCAGATTTATACTGGTGTTGCTCCTGAGGACGCTTATGAATTGAAGTCGTTTGATTTATCTGCTTATGCTGGTCAAGCTACCGTTTATATCGGTTTCCATTATTATGGCTGGTATGCAGACGAATGGTATGTTGATGATGTAACCGTTAATTCAGTATTACCTATTGGTGATGTAAATGGTTATGTATTCAATAGCGCTGGTATTGCTATCAGTAATGCCATTGTTGGAATAGAAAGCGAAAGCATTTCTACTCATACAAATGCAAGTGGATATTATGAACTGCTTGGTGTTCCCGGTGGTACTTATGATGTGTCGGCCGGTAAAGCTGGTTATAATACCATTACCTATAGTGTAGTTATTCCTCCCAGCGGAGTTGTTGCTCAGGATTTTACCTTAACACAACCTAACGTCACTGTTACACCTTTGATTTTTGATGAGACCTTACATCCAAATGAGTATCTCACAAGTTACCTGAGCCTTTTGAATACAGGTACCGGAGCTGCCGACTGGACAGCCTCTATTGTTGCTGAAACTACCTGCGATATGCAAGTGGCTTTAATTGATAGCTATGGCGATGGATGGAATGGTGGAACATTAACAGTATTGGTTAATGGAACACCTGTTCTTTCAGGCCTTACACTGGCTAGTGGTAGTGGTCCTGAATATCATTCATTCCCTGTTGTAGGTGGTGATAACATTTCAACTGTTTATACTGCCGGCAGCTATACTTACGAGAACTCATATAAATTTTATGATGGTGATGGTAACCTGATTTATACCTCCGCAAACGTAAGTATGCCCGAAGGTGTAATATACGGAACTTGTTCACTGACCTGGTTATCTTTGTCTGCAACATCAGGTGTTGTTAATGCCAATGGTGGAAGCCAAAGTATTGGTGTTAATTTTAATGCTGATGGCCTCCTGGCAGGTGAAGTATATACAGCCAGTATCGTTGTAAATACCAATCCTTTCGTGGGTACATTTACTATCCCTGTTACCATGACAGTTGCCGGTAGTGCTTACCCTGTAATTTCAGGATTTACCGCTGTATTGTCAAATCCTGTTACTGGTCAGGTTGCACTGGCTTGGGATGCTATGACAGATCCTTTGTTTGATTATTATAAAGTTTTCCGCAATGGTTCAGTACTTGGTACAACTACCAATACTACTTACACGGATATGTTGCCTGGTTTTGGCTCATATGCTTACGAAGTACAACCTATTTTTGTTGACGGAGCTGCTGGTGTTAAAGCTGGTCCTGAGGTAATTAATTGGTTTGAACCTGTATTGTGCTATGCACCTGCTGCCCCTGAAAACACACAATGGCCAAACGTTGAGCGTGAAGTGATGCTTGATATGAGCAACTGTGGTAATGGTGTTCTGGAATTTTCATTCCCGGATTATGCTGTAAAGAAATTGTTAAGCGATCCTACATTTGTACCTAACGACGTTAGTCCTATTGAAGAATTCGCCAAAATGGCTGATCCTGCAAAAGGTGAACTCGACCCACGCGATGGAAATGGACACCCTGTTATCAGAGGTGCCGGTGGTCCGGATACTTATGGATATGAATGGATTGACAGCGATGAAGCTGGTGGTCCAGTATATAATTGGATTGAAATTTCAGGCATTGGTACTGAGCAGACCTTATCAGGTGATGATGCTTATGTAACTATTCCTTTACCATTTGAATTTGAATTTTATGGAAGTATTAAAACAGAAATTAAGGCTTCTACTAATGGATTTGTAACATTTGGTACAAACGGAACAGCCTATTCCAATGCACAAATTCCAACGGCTGCTCTTCCTAATGACTTTATTGCTGCTTTCTGGGATGATGGTTATTTTCTCGCCGGAACATCCAAATTATATACATATGACGGAGGAACTTATTTTGTTATCCAATATCAGGATGCACGCAGACTTGGTGAATCAGGTGTTTATGATACCTATCAGGTGATTCTTTATAGAAATGGTCGCATCATGATACAATATAAGACCATTCACTCTACAACATTAAATAGTAATACAGTAGGAATTGAAAATGCTACCGGTACAGATGGTTTACAAGTGGCATACAATACTAACTATATTCATGAAGGTCTTGCAATTGTATTTTCTGTTCCTACACATTTCATCGTTGACGTAAATCCATTCTATGGTTTAATCGAAGAAGGTGGATCAGTGGATGTAACACTGACATACAGCTCACTAGATTTTGAAGTAGGATCTTACAACGAAGATCTGTATATTACCACCAATGAGCAACCCGCCAACGAATGGTATATCCCAAATACAATGAATGTTGTATTGCCAGGAACCATAACAGGTACAGTCACCAACTGTGCTGATGGATCACCAATGGCCGGAGTAACTGTTACCGCTGTTGGAACCGAGTTCGTAGCCGAAACCAACACTTCAGGTAATTATACCCTGTTAGTTGACGATGGTACCTACGACCTTGAATTTAACAAAGTAGGATTCTTAGGCACCAGCGTTGCCGGAGTTGTAGCCCTTTCAGGTACTGAAGTGGTTGTAGATGCCGAGCTTTGCGAAGTTCCTTATCCTGTTTCGAATGTCTTTGCCGATCCAAACGAAGAAGACACGCAGTGTCTTGTAACCTGGGTACTGCCTATGGGACCTTACGAAATTGCATACGATGATGGTAATGCTGAAGAATATACCATTTGGGCCTCCGCCGGTGGTGCTGTAGCTGTTAAATTTACCCCCGAAGGATATCCTGCAAAAGTAATTGGTGGTCGTTTGAACGTAGGTGATGGTAGTTTCCCTGCCGGAACCAACTTCCTGGGCTCAGTGATGGCCGTAGGAGTAATAGATGATGATGGTGCAAACGGATTACCCGGAACTGTACTTGATTCAACTGTCGTATTGGTTGATAATTATGGATGGGTTGATTTTATGGGTACGCTGAATACAACCATTACCGATGGTAATTTC